>JBBQLL010000025.1:0-40609 GCA_038327865.1 Chitinophagales bacterium
CCCCAATACCTTTAGCCCCAATGGTGATGGGGTACATGATAGATGGGTGATAAAGAGTTTAGAAAGTTACCCTGGTGCTACGGTAGAGATATACAACCGCAATGGACAGATCGTGTACAAAGCCACAGGTTACGACCCAAACAATGGTTGGGATGGTACTTTTAATGGCACACCATTACCAATAGGTACGTACTATTACATCATTAACCCAAAAAATGGTAGGGCAATACTAAGTGGTAGTATTACCATTATTAGGTAAAACAATTAATTTATAGTTCATGAAACAATGTCGATATAAAAGGGGTACTATTTTTTTACTAATATTTGTGTTGTTTGGTACTACACTTACCGCACAGCAGCGACCATATTATACCCAATACGTTCTTAATAATTATATCATTAATCCTGCAGTAGCAGGTATAGAAAACTATACCGATATAAAGTTAAGCCATAGAGCACAATGGGTTGGTTTGCAAGGTGCACCAGTAACCACTTATTTTACCATACATGCCCCATTAAAAAAAAGTAATTATGGCGAACGAGAAAATCCTACCAGTTTTCATGCACAAGGCGAGAACCCTAGAGGAACACCTTATTGGCAAAATTATCAAAAGCCCGATCCGCATCATGGTGTTGGATTTACAATTTTAAATGATAAAACAGGGCCATTAAATCGTTTTGCAGCTTATGGTACTTATGCGTATCATATGGCAATTAGTGCCAACACAAATTTATCCTTTGGTGTAAGCGCAGGTATTACCCAGTTAAGTATTGATAATTCAAAAGTAGATTTTGGTAATAACTCGGTAGACCCTGCAGTTAATATTAGTAGCACTTTAAACAATATACGACCAGATTTAAGTGCTGGCTTATGGTTGTATAGCAAAAATTATTTTGCAGGTATTGCACTTCAGCAAATTATTTCTCAAAATATCATTTTTTCAGGTACAGGTGTGCAGCTAGATAATAGTAGATTAGTGCCTCATATTTTTTTACAAGCCGGTGTGCGTTTATATGTAAATGATGATATTACATTATTGCCAAGCGTAATGGTTCGTTATATTAATCCATTACCACTTGGGGTAGATATAAATTTAAAAGTACAATACCAAGATTTGTTTTGGGTAGGGGCTAGCTATCGTTATCAAGATAGTTTTTCAGGTATGTTAGGTGTTAATTTGAGTAATAGTATAAATATAGGCTATTCGTACGATGTCACAACATCTAACCTAAATACAGTAAGCCGTGGCACACATGAGTTTTTAGTGGGCTTTTTATTGGGTAATAAATATGGTGATTGGTGCCCTAAAAATCTGTTTTAGAGTAATTAGTATTTTCTAGTAAACTTAAAAAATGGGTAGTATTTATATTACTAAACCTAGACTATTTATCTTTTTTTGTGGGTACAGTAGGGGCGCTTTTAATATCAAAATAGGCCTTGCTGCTACTTACTTTCCAAAAGTTGTAACGGTTAAACTGGTGTAGTAATCGTTGTTCAAAATCGGCAAAGCTTTTATGTTTTGGTTGCGTCCACAAGGCTTCGCTTAGAGCACTCATTCTCGGAAAAATCATGTATTCTAACTTGGCAGTGTTGCCAATATATTCTGTCCATACATTAGCTTGTGCACCTAAAACATATTTGGCTTCCTCGGTTGTAAGCTCTGCTGGTAAAGGGTTGTAGTCATATACTTTTTCGACAGGTAAGTAATTGCCAATAGTTACAGAATCTTCATTTTTTGTTTGGCTATGGTCAAAGTAGCAATAAGTACCGGGCGTCATTACTACTTGGTGTTTTTGCTTGGCAGCTTCTATACCACCTTTTTCGCCACGCCAACTCATTACCAATGCATTAGGTGCTAAACCACCTTGTAAAATTTCATCCCAGCCCATCATTAATCTGCCCTTGGCGTTAATTATTTTTTCTATTCTGGTTACAAAATAGCTTTGTAATTGGTCTTCATTTTTTAAACCTTCCTTCTTCATTACATCTTGACAAAAAGCTGATTCTTTCCACCATTTTTTACTGCATTCATCACCCCCAATATGTATGTATTTACTCGGGAAAAGGTCAATTACTTCACTAAAAACAGCTTCCAAAAAATTAAATGTTCCTTCTGTTGGCGATAACACATTGTTCACCTTATCAAAAGTGCCCCAAGTTTGCCCAACTTCTTGCTGAATATTAGGCGTTGTAGAATATTCAGGATACGCTGAAATAGCAGCTAAACTATGGCCGGGTACATCAATTTCTGGTATAATCGTTATAAACCTTTCTGCGGCATATTTTACAACATCTTTTATCTGTTCTTGTGTATAATAACCACCATAAAAAATACTATCGTTGCCTGTGCCAGGGTAGCGACCAATAATAGTACCTTTTCTATAACCACCAATACTAGTAAGCTTGGGAAATTTTTTAATTTCAATGCGCCAACCTTGGTCATCTGTTAAATGCCAATGAAAATAATTCATTTTATGTAGTGCAATAAAATCAATGTATTTTTTTACATAATCTACTTCAAAAAAATGTCTACTTACATCTAAATGCATACCTCTATATGCAAATCGTGGTGCATCAGCTATAGTAAGGCAAGGCACACTAAGTTGTTGATTGATGATTTGAGATTTAGTAATTGGTAACAATTGCAACAAACTTTGCATACCATAAAATGTACCTTCGTAACCATCACCAGAAATAGTAACATTTTTTGGAGTTATGCTAACAGAGTAGGCTGATGTATTGTCTGGTGCAGTAATAAATTTTTTAGTAGATAAAAGAATGACATTAGCAGTAGCTTTTTTACTAATTTGTAATTGAAAACCATAAAACTGTTGTAAATAGCTATTTAAAAAGTTAGCGGTATTTTGTTCACCTGCATCACTAATTGCAATGGTGGTTGTGGGTGTAATAATAAAATTGCCACCTATTATTTTTATGCTATTTGGTTTAGGAATTATATTTATTTGCTGACTAAAAATAGCATTTTGGTTAATTAAAACGAATAAGAGAAGCAGATAATTTTTCATAAAGAAATAATTTAAATGAAAAGTCTAAATAAAATAATAATGGACAATAATTAATAAATATCCTCAAATATACTTCCAAATTTGTACTTATTACGACTAGCAATATACCACCAACTATAAATATTCCACCTTTAGTAACGTACAAAATACCCTCGGTTACTACAACTGCTTTACATCCTTTATTTTTGTCAAAATTATTGTATGAGCCGTAAAGGAAAAGTTTTAGTGGCAATGAGTGGCGGTATTGATAGTACGGTAGTGGCTTTAATGTTGCATCATGAAGGTTACGAGGTCATTGGTATAACTATGAAAACTTGGGATTACGCAACTAGTGGTGGCGGTACTAGCAAAAAAGAAACGGGCTGTTGCAATATTGATAGTTTTAACGATGCACGCAAAGCGGCTGTAGATCACGGGTTTCCACATTATATTTTAGATATTAGAGATGAGTTTGGTGATTTTGTAATAGAAAATTTTGTAGAAGAATATTTAGCGGGAAGAACACCAAACCCTTGTGTGATGTGCAATACGCATATTAAATGGCGAGCTTTGTTAAAACGTGCCGATGCACTTGGTTGTGAGTTTATAGCCACAGGGCATTATGCACAAATCCGCCAACATACCAATGGTAGGTTTGTAACAAGTAAAGGTTTAGACGAAACCAAAGATCAGAGTTATGTTTTGTGGGGCTTGGATCAAGAACTTCTCAGTCGTACTATGATGCCATTGGGTGGCTATAGAAAAACAGCAATTAGGCAAATGGCGGTTGATTTAGGTTATCCTGAATTAGCCAAAAAAAGCGAGAGCTACGAAATATGTTTTGTACCTGATAATGATTATCGCGGTTTTTTAAAACGTCGTGTTGATGGACTAGAAGAGCAAGTAAATGGTGGTTGGTTTATTGATAAAACTGGTAAAAAATTAGGCCAACACAAAGGCTATCCTTTTTACACCGTTGGGCAGCGCAAAGGCTTAGAAATTGCATTGGGTAGGCCCGCTTACGTTACATCAATTAACCCAGAAAATAATACGGTTGTTTTGGGCGAAGAAGAAGACTTAGACCAAAACGATATGTTGGTTGGTAAAATAAATTGGATAAAATACGATGGCATTACCGATGGCATGGAAGCCATTACCAAAATAAGGTATAAGGATAAAGGCGCATTGAGTAATTTATATACCTCTGACAATGGGTTACGCATTCGCTTTTACGAAAACGTAAAAAGTATTGCCCCAGGCCAAAGTGCTGTTTTTTATGAAGGTGATGATGTGATAGGCGGTGGTGTAATACAAAGAGGTGAGTTGATTTTGTAGAAGATTGATAAGGGTAAGTCGAGTACATTTATTTTTATAAATTTATATATTTTTTATATATTATTTTGACAAATCCAAGCAGCTATATTCATTATCATATTATCTTTCAACTTTAAATTAACTAATGAAGCTGATGCGATTATTTTTTTTAACAATTTTTACGATACAGTTGCTTGCTTGCTCAAAACAATCAGAAACACTTAACATTATTGCTGCAAAAGAATTGTACCCATTACAAGTTGGTAAAACCTTTACTTATAGGCTAGATAGTACGGTGGTAGCTACTTTTGGGGCTTCCCTACAAAAAAAATCGTACCTAGCAAAGGATAGTATTGAGAGTAGTTTTTTAGATAATCAAGGCCGAAAATCTTACCGTATTTTTAGATACCTTACAGATACTTTAGCCAGTAAACCTTACCAATATACTGCTACTTATTTTGCCACAATTGATAGCAATAAAATTGAGTATATTGATAATAATTTGCGGTTTATAACTTTGGTAAATCCTGTTTCTATAAACACCTCTTGGAAAGGCAATAGCTATATTAACACAACCACCAATCCTGATAATTTTTTTCTAAACAATTGGCAATATCAATACCAAAATATTGATGAAGCATTTACCGTAAAAAAAGGCATTATTAACAATACAATTACCATTTTACAACAAAATGAAAGTAGTGCTGCCAATTTTGACCCGAACTTTTTTTACAATAAAACCTATTCGATAGAAGTTTATGCAAAGGGTATAGGTTTAATTTATAAAGATTTTCTACATTATACCTATCAGGTTACACCATCAAAATACTACGAAACTGGTAGCTATGGTATAAGGCTGAGTTTGGTAGATTACAAGTAATTTTTTCACCACATAGACACAAAGGCATATAGAAATCTGCGCAAATCTATCCAAAGCTGTGTCATCTGTCTTTCTACCAAACAACTATGAAAATTCAACTTTGGAGTATTGGTAAACCGAATGAAACCTATGTACAACATGGTATTCAAGATTTTACAAATAGAATTTCTAAATATTTTCCTGTTGATTGGACTATCATTTCACCCCCAAAAAATGCGGCTGTTTTATCTGAAATTGATTTGAAAAAAGCCGAAGGAATCATTATACAAAACCAATTACAAAAAGATGATTTTTTAGTGTTGTTAGATGAGCGAGGCAAACAAATATCTTCACCAGAATTAGCTACTTTCCTACAACAGCTTGCCAACGAAAGTACTCGAAACATTATTTTTTTAATAGGTGGTGCCTTTGGTGTTGATGCGCAAATTTTTAAAAGGGCTAACTATACAATAAGCTTGTCAAAAATGGTTTTTCCGCATATGTTGGTGCGTTTAATTTTAGCTGAGCAAATTTACCGTGCTTGCAGTATTTTGCGAAACGAGAAATACCATCATGTGTAACTAACAGCTGATGAAAATGATTTATTTTATCGTGCTATTTTGATATGGAATGTTTATGGCTTTTGAATCATTTAATTCATGTTAATCACACCAATCACACTTAATTTTAGCCCATGTTAAATGTTACACTCATCATCATCATTATTACCTGTATTATTTCTGTATCTGCATTTTCTAAAGAAAAAATTATTGATGATTTAATTTTTTATCCTCCAGCTATTAATAACCAAAACCAGTGGTATCGCTTTATTACCTGTGGTTTTATTCATGCAGATTTTGCACATTTAGGGTTTAACATGTATTCGTTTTATATGTTTGGGGGGTCGGTAGAAACTGCATTTGATGAGATTTTTGGTAGCACTGGTAAAGCCTTTTTTATACTACTTTATATTAGCTCTTTAGTGGTTTGCTTGCTGCCAACTTACTTTAAACATCAAGATAATTATTACTACAAAAGCCTTGGTGCTTCGGGTGCGGTTTCTGCCATTGTGTTTGTGTATATTTTTATTGCCCCAACAGCAGGTATTGGTTTAATGTTTATTCCAATTCCTTTTCCTGCTATTATTTTTGGTGTTATTTATTTGGCTGTATCAGCGTATTTATCAAAACGAGGCGGTAGTAATATTAACCATTCTGCACACTTTTGGGGGGCGGTTTATGGTATTGCCTTTTTAATAATTACCAGTTATTTGTTTAGCCCAAATTTTAAAGCAGTTGCATGGTTTATTAAGCAGGTGAGTGATTATTTGCGGACTTTCTAAATAAGATATGTTTAAGAAGAATAAGGCAAATGTCACTTAGTTATCAAACTGATAGTTACTACCTCTTTTGTATTAGGCGTTACTTTACAGCGGTTATCAATTCTGTAACCAACCACCCATATAATGCGTTTATCGCTTTCAATTACCCATACTTTTTCCTTATCGAGTTTAGATAATTTTAAGTCGATAAAAAACTTGCTTAGTTTCTTTTTCTTAGTCATGCCAAATGGGTAGAAGTAGTCACCCGCTTTGTATGGGCGAAGCAACAATGGAAAACTAATCACATCTGCATTTAAAGTGGCAACTTGGTTGCTAGTTGCTGTTAGCTGGTAGGCAAAATCCGTTGACAGTTGCTGGTTGACAGCTGATAGTTCGATGGAGATTTTTCCACCAATAAAATCAACTGTAGTAGTACCTTCTTCAATTAAAATATTGGTGGCTTCAAGCGATTGAACAGGGGCAATAATCAGCCAGTTTCTATTAATAATTAACCGATGCGTTGTCGATGCCATATAACTGCCATTGGTAGCAGCTAATAGTTTTATTACCTCACCCACTTGCGTTGCTTCAAAGCCATAGTCTTTTATTATTTCGTGTACAATACTCTTTAAAGGCTGCTGCTTTTGTAGCTTTAAAATAGCAATATGTACTTCCTTGCCTTTTATTTCAAGCAGTTTAGTTTTTAGTTGGTTGATAGATTGCTGATAGATAGTTTCTACTTCTTTAAATCGCTCAATGTTATCTAACAAATTATCGGCTACTTGTGGATAAATGGTTTGCATTAATGGGATGATTTGATGCCTAATAAAGTTGCGAGAATACTTCTCAGAGGCGTTGCTACTATCCTCTACCCAAGTTAATTGGTGTTCATTTGCATAGGCTATAATGTCTTCTCTTTTGGCAAATAATAAGGGCCTTATTAGGTTGCCGTGCTTTGGTAAAATGCCATGCAAGCCACTAATACCACAGCCTCTAAAAAAATTAAGTAACAAGGTTTCTATATTGTCATCGGCATGATGGGCGGTAGCTATTAGGTTGCTGGTAGCTAGATGATAGGTGCTAGTTATCGGTTCTGAACTTGAAACTTGATCCTTGTAATTTTCAATTACTTCATTAAACCAAGTATAACGTAATTGTCTTGCAGCCACTTGAATAGATATTTTATTTTCAGTTGCATAAGTTGCTGTATCAAATCGCTTTATAAACACTTGTTTTTGATATTTTTCACCAAGTGATGTTACAAATGCTTCATCTCGTACACTTTCATCCCCACGTAATTGAAAATTGCAATGTGCTATACTAAAATTATAGCCAGCTTTGGCAAATAAATCAACCATTACCACACTATCTACACCGCCACTTACAGCTAATAATAATTGACAGTTGGTAGTTGATAGTTGATAGTTGGTTGCTATGTATTTTTTAAAATTTTGTAAGAGCATTAGTAGGTATTTATAGATAAAATGTTGCTATAAAACCACAGCACTTTAGTAAAAATCTTGTTAATATATTCAATTATTTTATTAGCGGTTCACTTTTGCCCACGTATCTTTTAGCGTAACAGTTCTATTAAATACCAATTTTTCTGTTGTGCTATCTTTATCTAAACAAAAATACCCTTTACGTAAAAACTGAAACCTATCTGTTAAGGTAGCCTCAGCTAAAGCTCTCTCTGCATAAGCAGTTGGTACTATTTGTAAAGAATTTGGGTTAATATAATCTTTAAAATCGCCGGCTGCATTACCAACATTTTCTTCTGTAAATAAGCGATCATATAAGCGCACTTCTACTGGCACAGCATCTGCTATACTTACCCAATGCAACGTGCCTTTTACACTTATGCCACTGGCATCGCTACCGCTTTTGCTTTCAGGGATATACGTGCATAAAACTTCTGTAATGTTACCATCTGCATCTTTAATAACACTTTCGCATTTAATAATGTAGGCACTTTTTAAACGCACCATTTGCCCTGGTGCTAGACGGAAATATTTTTTGGGTGCTACTTCCATAAAATCTTCACGCTCTATATAAATTTCTCTGGAAAATGATACAGCTCTGTTGCCTCCGTTTTCATCTTCTGGGTTGCTCTCGCTACTAAGCGTTTCAGATTCGTTTAAATAATTAGTAATGGTTACTTTTAGCGGGTCAAACACCACCATTCTACGGTGGGCTATTTTGTTTAAATGCTCACGCACACAAAACTCTAGTAAGCCAAATTCTATTAAATTTTCACGTTTAGCCACCCCAATTTTATCGCAAAATTCACGAATACTTTCTGGAGTAAAGCCACGTCTACGCATGGCACTAATAGTAGGCATACGTGGGTCGTCCCAACTAGTAACATGCCCCTCATTTACCAATTCTAGCAATTTGCGTTTGCTCATAATGGTGTACGTCATATTTAACCGTGCAAACTCGTATTGTTTAGATGGAAAAATGCCCAAGTTTTCTATGCACCAATCGTACATAGGTCTGTGCGGTATAAACTCTAGCGTACAAATGGAGTGGGTAATATTTTCAATGCTATCGCTTTGCCCGTGTGCAAAATCATACATCGGGTAAATGCACCAAGCATTACCAGTTCTATGATGATTAGCGTGTTTAATGCGGTAAATAATCGGGTCACGCAGCAACATATTGGTACTTGCCATATCAATTTTTGCACGCAATACCTTCTCACCATCTTTGTACTTGCCAGCATGCATATCTGCAAATAATTGTAGGTTATCTTCTGCGCTTCTGCTTCTAAATAAGTTAGCTACACCAGGCTGTGTAGGCGTACCTTTTTGCGTAGCAATGTCTTCACTGGTGGTATCATCTACATACGCTAAGCCTTTACCTATAAGGGTTACGGCAAATTGGTATAGTTGTTCAAAGTAGTCAGATGCATATAATTCGTTGGCCCAATTAAAGCCTAACCATTGTACATCTTCCTTAATACCATCTACATATTCAGTATCTTCTGTAACAGGGTTGGTATCATCAAATCGTAGGTTAGTTTTGCCACCATATTTATTTGCCAAACCAAAATTTAAATAAATGCTTTTAGCATGGCCGATATGCAAGTAGCCGTTTGGTTCTGGCGGAAACCTAGTTAAAATGCTGTTGTATTTGCCGCTTGCTATATCTGCTTCAACAATTTCTTCAATAAAATTCAAACTTTTTTCCTCGCTCATATCTGGTTGTTGTGTGTACAAATGTAAGGTTTCACTTCTAAGCTTTTGGTGCGATAATTAATGATTTATTCATACTATCAATCATACTTTAGCCAATAGTTATTAGATTGCCTATTTTAATAGACAATACTATGAAAGAAATCATTGCTTTTGTTTTGGTAATTAGCCCGATTTTTATTCAGGCACAAGTACGCTGGCTAAATGTAGATAGCTTATTTGCACCATTACCACCAACCGTGCATGTATTTTACACGAACGATAGCATTGATGGCAAACCCAATATTGCCTATTATGTATCGGCTGAATTAAAAGATAAGACCCTTGATTTTACCGCACAAACTGGTAAAGGCAAACGCTTTACACCCACCCAATATTTTGAAACTGAAGGCAAACCTTTGGTAGTAGTAAACAGTACTTTTTTTGAGTTTGTACATAATAGTAGCCTTAATTTAGTGATGCAAAACGGCAAATTGGTAACCTATAATAACCCAGCAATAATTGGTAGGGGCAAAGACACGTTTACCTACCGCCATGTATTTGCCAGCGCTATTGGCATTAGTAAACATCGCCGTGCAGACGTGGCATGGCTATATACAGATTCTTCAAAAATAAAACCTTATGCGTCTCAAGTGGCATTGGCCCCAGTAAAAGATAGTAGTGCTAATTGGACCAATGCACCTACTTATTTAAGAAAATGGCGTATGAAAACTGCTGTTGGTGGTGGGCCTGTTTTGTTGCAAAACGGTACTATTACTATAACTAATAATGAGGAACTAAAGTTTAATGGTAAAGCTGGCTTAACAGAAAAACACCCCCGAACTTGTATGGGTTATACTGCCGATGGTAAGTTAATTATTATGGCTATTCAAGGGCGTTTTGTAGGCGTTGCCGAAGGTGTAAACCTTACACAAGAAGCTCAATTACTACAAGCTATTGGCTGTGTAGAAGCCCTGAATTTAGATGGTGGCGGTAGCAGTTGCCTATTGGTAAATGGCAAGCCCACCATAAAAGTAAGCGACAAAGAAGGGCAGCGACCTGTACCTGCTGTGTTTATGATTAAACAACAGTAAATAATAAACTATCATTGTATATGGCTTGATAGTTTAGTTGTAATGGTATTTTTTGACAACACTTTTTTCGCTTGAAATTTTTAAACTGAATAAACATTTAAACTTCTAAAACATGATTTCAAACACGATTGAAATTTTTAAAAGATGGTGACAAATGCAATCTAATTGGCGGCACTCATATTGGTAAATTTGGTATTGTTAGAGACATTAACACTAGCAAAATAGGACATATTACAATTACATTTGTACAACCCAATGGTTTTAGGTTTAAAACTCTTGGTAAAGATGTAACTGTTTTAGAAAGCTAAAATGAATAAACCTCGCTCTGCTTAACTTGGGGTTTAATAGCTTTATTAAATTGCCCTTGGTAATATTTGTGAGAAACAAAAGGATGCAACTAACCATATGGTAATTAATAAGGGTTGGAAAACTTTCCGCCGATGTTAGTGTTGCTTTCACCAACATCATTTTTTGATATTACTGGAACAAATTAGGGCGCTAAAGATGCCTATTATCTTGCCCTAATAGAACAAATAAAAGAGCTGGAGAGCGGATTTTTACTTTACCTCAATTACAATTCCTCCAAACCTTGCTTCGTCTGCCCAACATTCAATACCACTTATAAAACAGATATGACCATTATAAACTTCTTTTGTGTCGTCAAAGATTGCTTCATAACCTCCCGCAAAAGATAAATTATGGAATTGCAACTTTCTTCCATTTTTATCCATTGCTAATTCACAACAATTGTTACAAATACTTTTCGGATAACGTTCATTAAAATTCAGTTCACTTGAACAAACTGGGCAGTTATATTTTACCATTAGCAAATTATTTAGTCAATATCAATTGCTTTTTAAAATTATGTATTCAATAGTTTCGTAAAATTTATACAATTATGATATATTATGTTTTTTTATTACTTAAACTTTTACTTTCAAAAAGTTAAGATCGTTTATTTTGTCCCATTTAAAAATGTAATCCTGTTTAAGAACTATGTCTTCATCGTAAGGCTTTGCTGTTTTGTATTGCAGTACTTCCCCTGCTTTATATTCTTTGTTATGTCGAAAATCAAAGTCTGCAGTGTCTGTTGAATAATTGTCTTGGTTGTAATAATGGGAATGGTCTGTAGCTAAAATAAAATAACAAAGATCAATGTCGTGACTTTTATACAATTCAAGATTTGAAATGTCTTTGAAAACGTCATAGCGATTATTTGGTTCTCTATGATTCTCTTTTCTAAAAAATTTTAATTCAATCGCTGCTTTTGTCAAACTGTCGTTGTCTTGATATTTTAAAAGTAGGTCAACTCTTGCTCTATCGGTTTTACTTTTAATACTTGTTCCGTTTAGTGAAATATATGTTTCAAATTCAAGATGAAACTTATCAACAATACGAAACTCATATAATTGACCCAATGTTTTTAAAATGTATCCAAACTCAAGTTGAAAAGCACTTTCATTTCTTGCTGTCAGTCCACCAAATGCAAGTTTATGGGTAAGTAATTTATATGCTGTCTCAATAATTTCTTCTGTTAGTTTAATCTGTTTTTCTTTGAGCATTTTTTTTATTTGTTACTTACTTCAGGTTTTGTTTATAATTTTTTTTTCTCTTCATACGTCTCTGGGACTATTTTTTTCTGCCGATTTTGGTGTTGCTTTCACCAACATCATTATTCATTGTTGGTCAAAGACAAAACAATGGCTGCTTATTCTTTACGTCCTTAGTCTTCTTTGTTCCTTTGCGTGAAACATACTCAAAAATTACATCCTCTCAGGCACACCAATACCCAATAATTGCATACCTGTTTTAAGCACTTGCGCTGTTAACTGACTTAGTTGTAGGCGTAGTCTTTTCTTCTCTTCGGTTTCTGCATTGGCAATAGAATGCTCGGTATAAAACGAATTGAATATTTTGGCGATAGTAAAAATATAGATAGCCACTTTGCTTGGATCGTGTTCGGTAGCGGCTTCTGTAATGATTGTAGGAAACTGCTCTAAGGCAATGGTTAGAGATTTTTCTAGCGGTAAAAGTGGGGTGCTGTGAACCGTCGACTGTCGACTGTCGACCGTGGACATCTTCCTCAAAATACTCTTAATTCTCGCATAAGTATACTGTATAAACGGCCCTGTAAAACCATGAAAATCAATGCTTTCTTCGGGGTTAAAAACCATTTTCTTTTTAGGGTCTATACGTAGTAAAAAAAATTTTAATGCACCCAAGCCAATGGTATTGTAAAGATTTGTAAGTTCCTCGGTTGAGAAGTCTTTTACCTTACCAAGTTCTTCGGTTTTTTGTTGCGAAATGGCAATCATTTCTGCTACCACATCATCTGCATCTACTACAGTGCCTTCACGGCTTTTCATTTTGCCGGTAGGCAATTCAACCATACCATAACTTAAATGGTAAATACCATCTGCCGAAGGCAAACCCAATTTTTGGCAAATGAGTTTTAATACTTTAAAGTGGTAATTCTGTTCGTCACCCACCACATAAATGCTTTGTTCGGCATTAAACTCTTTTTGTTTTTGTTCAGCTAGGCCAATGTCTTGCGTTATATAAACAGAGGTGCCATCTTTACGCCTCACAATTTTTTCATCAAGGCCATCGTTGGTTAAATCTATCCAAACACTGCTATCTTCTTTTTGAAAAAATACTTCCTTGTTAAGGCCTTGTTCTACCAAATTTTTACCTAATAAATAGGTATTGCTTTCGTAATATGTTTTATCAAAGTCGCAGCCAATTTTATTGTAAGTGGTGTTAAAGCCATCGTATACCCAAGTGTTCATGGTTTGCCAAAGCGCCATCACATTGGGCTTTCCAGCTTCCCAATCAATTAACATTTGTTGCGCTGCTTTAAAAATTGGTGCTTCTTTTTCAGCTTGTTCTTTCGTGTGGCCTGCTGCTAGTAGTCTCGCAATTTCTTGCTTGTATACATCGTTAAATTTTACATAATAATCACCCACAAAATGATCGCCTTTGGTATGGGTACTTGCGGGTGTAGCGCCGTTTGCAAATAATTGCCAAGCTATCATACTTTTGCAAATATGAATACCCCGATCGTTTACAATACAAGTTTTTACAACATCGTAGCCATTGGCTACTAAAATTTCTGCAATGCTCCATCCTAAAAATATATTGCGTAAATGACCAAGGTGTAGTGGTTTGTTGGTATTTGGCGATGCATACTCTACCATTACCTTTTTACTATTAGGTAATGCTTTACCGTAGTTGGTGTTGCTAAATTGTTGGTTGGTAAATGACAGCCAATAACTATCGGCAATACTTAAATTTAAAAAGCCTTTTATAACATTGAACCCTGTAAATAGGGTAGAGTTGGTGGCAATCAAATATGTGCCAAGCGCTTGCCCCAAAGCATCGGGTGATTGTTTTAATTGTTTTACAAAAGCAAATAACACAACGGTATAGTCACCTTCAAACTCAGGCTTCGTAGCGTTTACTAAAATGTTACTATCGTCTACCTGAATGTTATACAAATCAGCAATAGCTTGGGCAGTAACTTGTTTTATTTGTGCAACAACACTCATTGGTTTATACTATTTGTGGGCTGCAAAACTAACAGTTATGTCCATTATTTAATTACTATAACTTTAGTGCCATTTATGAGGCAACTACATCAACAAATTAGGCAGTTAATATTATGGATAATTGATTTGGTTTACCCATTATTTAAAAGGGCTATGCCTTTACAAACCTTTCGCTACGCAGCTTGTGGTGGGTTTAATACGCTATTAGATATTAGCTTATTTTTTAGCGCATACACATTTTTATTTCATGGTTTGCCAATAAAACCACTGCCTGATGTATTGCCTAACTTAATGATTAGCGCACATATTGCCGCTTTTTTAGTAAGTTTTTTGGTTACTTTTCCTGTAGGGTTTTATTTAAGTAGATATGTTGTTTTTCAAGAAACATCAGGTAGTAAAGTAACGCAGCTAAGCAAGTATTTTTTTGTCGTATTTATTTGTGTAATGCTTAATTATGGCTTTCTTAAAATTTTTATAGAAGTGTTTAAATGGCATCCTTTGGGGGCCAAATTATTAACTACTTTTTTGGTAGTAGGCTTTAGTTATATTTCTCAAAAGCATTTTACATTTAAAACTGTGGTAGAAGATTCACCGGTGATTTAATGATAATTGTGATTCAATGATTTTAATGATGGGATTGATTTAAAACAAAAAAGCGATAGTCTAATTGACTATCGCTTTTTTGTTTTAAAATTTTTGGACTTTTTTTAAAAATCTAAACCCTAAAATTTCATAAACCTTATTTTGCTTTAAAGCTTACTTTATTATTTCCCCAAAACATAGTTACAACACCATCTTTTTCAGCATCAATTTTAAATTGCTCGGTAAAGCTGCTGTTCTTTTTACCCTTTACATTAACACGTAAAATATCATCAGCTTCTACATACTTAAAGGCACCCCATTGTTCAGCTGTTTTGTTAAAAATGATAGTCCATTCATCACCATTCATAATGGTAAACAAGCTGTATTTGCCTGCTGGTAAGGCTTTGCCTTCAATTGTTACATTTTTACTAACATCAAACACTGTGGCTTCATTAGCACCTGTACGCCAAACTTTGCCAGCCATTGGTTCTAAATCTTTACCAATTGTTCTGCCTTTAACCGATGGTGCACTGTAATAAATTTTAATAGTTGCACCACTTTTTAAAATGGCTTCTGTCATCATTGGTGGGCTTGGGCGTTTGCTTTTATCTTGTGCTATTGTGGCAGTACTTACAAACAAGGTTGCAAATAATAAAGCGGCCATTACTTTTTTCATACTTTTTTTTATTTGGAAACGAATGTAAGGGCTGTTTTATTTAGGCTGGCTAAGAATTATTATGTGTGGCAGATATTTAACAATTAATTGATGGTAAGGCTTAAAAAAGGTTGTATCATTTTTGTCATTTTTAAAAGTTGATAAAAACAAGTAATAGGTAGTTTCTAGAAGTAATGCTTGTTTTTTAAATTCCTACTATTTAAAAAATCTTAATTCATATTTACAAAGTCGGGGCGTTTTACATATTGGCTATTGTACTTAAACCGCAAATCGGTAATAAAAGTGATGTTAAATGGGTTCATATTTTGGCTAGTTCGGGGAAAGTAAAAAGCCTTTAGTTCCATTGTTCCAAATATTAAATTCTCGTTACGGCTGCGTATACCTGCACCTAATGCTGCATAGCCGTCACTTTTAGCAATTGGGGCGTTGTTGGTTTTTATAAATGTAATGTTGGTAAATACAAAAGGGGCAAAACTAAAGCCTGCCAACTTCCAAGTATTGTAAAAAACCGATGTGCAGCCGAGACTTAATCTAGTATCGGCAAGGGTGGCAGAGTCGCTGTTATACTGCTCAATACCATAGGTGCTATTAAGGCGTATTGGATCGTCTAAACTACGGTTAAACTGTTGCGAAATACTAGCATTTAAAAAATGCCTTATGAACCATTGGCTATTGCCTAGCTTTCTTAATTTAGTGAAGCTTTCGGTGCCCAAAACAATGCCCACATCTTGCAATTGTTTATTGTAAAAATAACCTCCAACTTTAAGGGTGTGGTTAAAATAGCTTTTTCTACCAGTAAAATAATTACGCTGAAAATCAATGCCAACGTAGGGCCGTTGCGCTTTGGCACGATTTACCCAACCTGTTATTAGCGAATAGTTGAACCCTTCTGGAATATCTTCATTACGTCCAAATCCGTACAAAAAATTGGTCCTGTAATACTCTTGTTTAAAAACAGTGTAGGCTGCTAAAATACCGCTTACATCGGCATATTGGTTGGTATATCTATCCTTGTATAAACTTGGTTTATTACTAAAATTTCGTTGCAGGGCACGCAAGGCAACAAATTGTTTTACTTTTCTAACAGTGGCTTCGTTTACGGCAGTTTTATAGGTAATATTATAGCCAGCCCAAGCATCGTACAAGGTATAATGGTAACTAAAATCTGATGCAAATAGGGAGTCATTAGTGTAGCGGTTACTAGTAAAATGTACTGAGGCTTCTAAAGAACCGGTCCATAAATAATAGGGGCTAACCAATGGTAGTTCTATTCTTGCATAAGTGGCTGTTTCTTCCTTTCTGCCACTATTAAATGCTGGTGCAATGTTGCTATATCCAACTGTAAAATCGAAAAAGCTGCCTTTAATGTTTCGCTTTGTATATTCAACGCCTGCACCATAACGTTGGCTGCGTTTAATATCGTAAAATTGTTGTATAATGATGCGTTGACCCAGCCCCATAAAATTATCTTCCTTCAATTCTAAATAGCTATTGGTAGCATCAACACTACCCGTGCCACTTATAGAAAATACATCTTTATAAACAATTACTACATCTACAGCCGATGTGTCGGCATCGGTAGGGTTTACAAAAATCCTAGCATCTTGTATATAGCTTTGGGCTCGCAAAAAGCGTTCATTATCTGCAACAAGATTGGGGAAGAATGTATCTCCTTTTTTAAAGAAGAGATTGTTTAGAATAATACGCTTTTTGGTTACAGCATGTAGGTTATCGGCAAGCCTTAAAAAGAATGTTTTGCGAATTTTATTGGTATCGTTTATAGAACCCCCAAAAGAGGTATTGGTGACTTTTATGCTATTTATTTTTTTGTTTTTATATGCTATAAATGGATCAATGTTGTTAACTGTTACTCCAATAGTATCGGCAGGGGAATCTATAGAAATACTACGGCCTAATGCACCTAGCAAACCTTTCTTTTTCGCGAGAAAAAAGGTGTCGGCTTTAACAGGCTTTTTATCTTGTCCAAAACAATTAGTAACCAAAGTGGTTAATAGTAGGGCAAGTGAAATTTTATAAAAGCTATGTACCAAAACGCTTTGAATTATTATGGCGACTAATTTTTAAAACCTTTATTGGTAAATATAAGCAATGAACAAAGCTAATAACTGTATGGGTTTGTTATTACTACATTACAAATATTTTACCATAATCTTTTTTGTAATGTAGACCTTGATTTGATGATTTTTTTGCCCAGTAAATAGCATTGCCTAATCTGGGTATCGCTTTTTTCCTACACTCGAAATGCGAAACTCACAATTGTTAATTTTAATTTGTCTTAACCAAGGACCAAGTAATATTTTTGTAGTTAGATAATATATGATTTTATGACAGATACAAACGAATTAGAAAAAGTACACGTATTAATTATTGGTAGTGGTCCTGCAGGTTATACAGCGGCTATTTATGCAGCTAGAGCCAATATGAAACCAGTTTTATACCAAGGAATTCAGCCTGGTGGACAATTAACCATCACAACAGAAGTAGAGAATTATCCTGGTTATGCTGATGGTGTTCAAGGACCAGAAATGATGATTCACTTTGAAAAACAAGCTACTAGAATGGGCGCTGATATTAGATATGGTATGGCAACAAAAGCAGATTTTAGTAAACAGCCATACCGAGTAGAGATAGATGAAGAAAAATGGATAGAAGCAGATTCGGTAATTATTTCTACTGGTGCTTCAGCAAAATGGTTAGGGCTAGAAAGTGAGCAACGTTTAAACGGCTTTGGCGTAAGTGCTTGTGCGGTTTGCGATGGATTTTTCTTTAAAGGAAAAGAAGTTGCCATAGTTGGTGCTGGCGATACGGCTGCTGAAGAAGCACTTTACTTGTCAAAACTGTGCACAACTGTACATATGATTGTTCGTAGCGGACAAATGCGTGCTAGTAAAGTAATGCAGGATAGGGTAGTAGCAACGCCTAATATAAAAGTATATTGGAACAGCGAAACCGATGAAATTTTAGGTGAGCATAAAGTACAAGGTGTGCGCATAAAAAATAGGCTAAACAGTACAACCCAAGATATAGCAATAAGTGGTTTTTTTGTAGCAATTGGTCACGAACCCAACAGCGGTATTTTTAAAGATTTTTTAACAACAGATGAAACTGGTTATATACAAACTATACCTGGTACCTCTAAAACCAATGTAGAAGGTGTTTTTGCTGCTGGCGATGTGCAAGATAAAAATTATCGCCAAGCTGTTACTGCTGCTGGTAGTGGCTGCATGGCTGCATTAGATGCAGAACGTTATTTAAGTGCAAAAGGCATAGCATAATAAAAATTAAAAACGTAGCAGCACTTTTTAAAATTTAGTTGTAGTTATTGGCACAAATAAAAGCGGTTACAAATTAATTAATTTATAACCGCTTATTATAATTAGTCTACCAGTTTAATTGTTATTAAGCTCTTTAGCTTTTAGCATGCCCATAATTTGCTTCATGGTTTTGTCCATACCATCAACACTACCATCCAAGAAAATAATATTGCCTTTGCCGTATTCTGCAAAGTTTTTAATGGATTCTGTCCACATGCTAAATAAAATAACATTAGTATCAAGATTTGCTTGTTTCATTTGCTCAGCAGCTTGGCTCATACCACGTGCTACTTCTTCTCTAAATAAAGCCACGCCTTGGCCACGCAGGCGTGCTGCTTCTTTTTCGGCCTCTGCAGAAATTTTTATAAAATTGCCTTCTGCTTCGGCAGCTTTTGTTTTGGTAATTAACAATGCCTGACCTTCATTTTCTGCAGCCGCTTTTAAGTTGTTACTAGCTACAACTCTACTCATACTTTCCATTACAGCTTTATCAAACGTAATATCGTTTATTTGTAAATCTTGCAAATGATAGCCCCATTCTTCTAGCGAATGGTCAATTTGTTCTTTTACATAATCAACAATTTCTTTTCTGGCAGTCAAAATTTCTGCTTGCTTTTTAGTAGCTACAAATGCACGAATGCTTCCTTCCACCGTTCTTATTAAGGCTTGCATTAAATCTTTATCACTAATAAATTTAAAAGCTACTTTTTTAATGGTTTCTTCTTCTGAATTTTGAACAGAATACAACAACATGCTTTTAAAATACACATTGGCTTGGTCAATTGTTACAGCCTGAAATTCAAGTTCTACCGAGCGATTTTGAATACTAATACGTTTGTAAATTTGCTCAACTAACGGAATTTTAAAACGCAAACCAGGTAATAAAATACGTTGATATTTACCAAACATTGTAAGTACAGAAATGGTACCTTGATTTACAGTTACCATCCCACTAAACACAATAATTAATAAAATAAATATCCACCAATAACCAATTAAATTTGACATAGCGTATTTTTTTGAAGCGTAATGTAGTAATAAAATATGGTTGTAAATTATTTATAAGTCAAAGGGTAAAAGTTTAATTTTAAAGGAGGTTAACTATCTATTAAGAACCTTTAGTTTTAATTATAAATGCATGATTGGTACTGATAAAATAAAATTGGCATACTATTTTTTTGGTACATTAATACCTAGGCTAATTTCTTTTACTTTTTTACCCATACTTTCTTTCTTTTTGTCAAAAAATGAACTAGGTACATACGATTTATTACTAACTGGCCTTAGCTTATTAATACCTATTATAACGCTACAAATAGAAGAAGCCTATTATCGGTGGCATTTTGAAGCACCTAACAATTTAGTAAAAACAGTTATTTATTTTAGTTGCGTATCACATATATTGCTTTTTATAGTATCTATAATATTGTTTTACTATCAGCTTGTACAATTTAATATCACGTTAATATTGGCATTATTCTCATCTTCTTTTTTGTTGTTATTTCAGTTTATTGCTAGAAGTTTAAACCGGATGGCTGTATATTCTACCGCAGCGTTTATAAATAGCCTTGGAGTTTTAGTATTTACTTATTTACTATACCTTTTTCAGAAAATAAATATAAATAGTATAGCAATCGCTTATATCTCATCAAATTTAATAGCGTTATTTTATTTAATATTTAAATTGAAATTATATAAAACGCTACTTACTGGAAGTTTTAATTATCAATTATTAACGCAGTTACTTAAATTTTCGGTGCCACTTATTCCAACAACAATAAGCTGGTGGTTGGTAAGTTTTTCAAACAGATTTATTATAACCTTACATCTAGGTGTTGGGTTTAATGGTAGCTATGCAGTTGCGGCAAGGTTGCCATCTTTATTAGTAGTACTTAATTCAATTTTTTTATTATTTGTTCAAGATGTAGTATTTAAAAACGTAGCTACACAAAAAAATGAGATTAATTATAACACTATTTTTAAAAAATTTTTTCAATTACAACTTACACTGGCTATTGTGTTGGTTACTTTTAGTAAGCTATTGGTTAAGTTATTGTTCGCAAATATTTATACTGATACATATAAACTAGTACCCATACTAATTGTAGGAATATTACTTACCAACTTGTGTGCTTTTTTTGCTGTATTTTTTTTAGCACAAAAAAGAACATTTGTTATTTTAATAAGTACCATTTTGGGCGGTATTTTAAACATCATTTTTACACATTTTACTATTAGGCATATTGGTTTATATGCGCCAGCTTTAGGTACCGCTATTGGTTTTTTATTTATTTTTTGTACTAGGGTTTACCTATTAAAGAAGTACCAAATTTTTAAGTTGCAATTAGAACATTATAGTGGTTTACTTTTTGGTTTTATTATGGCGTCCTTATCATTATATTTTTATAATATATATAGTGAATTTTTTTTTATGATTGCAAGCATTTTGTTATTTTATTTTTTTAATAGAATATTGCTTACGCAATTTGTTAGGCAAGCTCTTTTGGGAGTAACAGTTCATTATAATAAATATAAAAACTAATTTATTTAATCCTATCATAAAAAAGCAATAATTTTTACAATAATTTGGATAAATGGTTGTGATAATGTGTCCTTACTAAAATAATTTGCTTATGCCGTCATTGCTTGTTAGTATTGTATTACCAGTTTATAATTGTGAAAAATATATTACTGAATGCCTAGAAAGTATTGTAACCCAAACCTATAAAAACTGGGAGCTAATTATTGTTGATGATGGGTCTACAGACAGATCAGCAATAGTTATAGATTGGTATATTATAAAAAAAATAAATAATATAAATTTTGTTAAAATCCCGCATCGTGGCTTTACCAACTGTTTAAACTTTGCAATTAGCCTAGCAAAAGGAAAGTATATTGCTAGAATGGATGCAGACGATATAATGCTACCCACGAGATTAGAAAAGCAAGTTATATTTTTAAAACAGCACCCACACATAGGAATATTAGGTACCAATGCTTACGAAATAAATGAAAATGGTGAAATTTTTTCTATTTTAAAAAAGCCAGAAGGAGATTTTAATATTAAAAAAGCATTCAGTTACGATTGTCCAATTCTTCATCCATCTGTTATGATGCATAAGTCGCTTTTTGACAATAATTCTTATGATGAATGTAATTTAGTTCCTGAAGATTATGAATTATGGATAAGATTAAAGGATGTTACAATGTTTGAGAATTTACAAGAACCTTTGATAAAAAAAAGGAAACATTTATCTCAAATGACTTACTTTAAGAATAAAAAATACATTTATTATGGTGTTAAGTTTTCTTTTTTATATAATATAAAAAATAAACATTTTTTGTACGCTATTTTATCAGTAAGGCCCCTTCTTTTATATCTTTTGCCATCATGGCTTGTGTTATGGGTAAAAAATTATAAGTATAAACGACAAATGATAAATTTGAGAAACACTATCTAGGTACTGATTTAGAATGTATGTTATTGATAAAAACGAAAAAATGGAATACAGATTGGATAGATTTAATAGATATTACGCATAAATTTATATTGAAAAATCCTTTTAATCTGTCTAATCAATCCAATCCGTGTTCCATTATTATTTGTAAATAGGCAGTAACATATATTGTGTATCACTACTCGCTATTCATTCCAATTAATACACTGTTTTCCTCTTTCCGCTTTCAAAATCTTTAAATATAAAAGCACCTAATTTATCTAGGCTGGCAAAAAAAGCTTTACCATTATTCATCTCTGTAAATTCTTGTACAAAGCTTTGTAAGTAAGGATCACTAGCAATCATAAACGTAGTGATAGGTATTTTTAGTTTTTTGCATTGCGCCGCAAGATTGATGCATCGGTTAACTACTTTTCTATCTAAGCCAAAACTATTTTTATAGTATTTACCCCCAATTTTAAGGCACGTTGGTTTGCCATCTGTAATCATAAATATTTGCTTGTTGGGGTTTTTTCTTCTTCGTAACAAATCCATTGCTAACTCAAGCCCAGCAACGGTATTTGTGTGATAAGGACCAACTTGTAAGTAGGGTAGGTCTTTCACCTCAATAGTCCAAGCATCATTACCAAATACCACAATATCAATAGTGTCTTTTGGGTATTTTGTCTGTATCAATTCGCTCAAAGCCATCGCTACTTTTTTGGCCGGGGTAATTCTGTCTTCACCATACAAAATCATGGAGTGAGAAATGTCGATCATTAACACAGTACTTGTTTGTGTTTTAAAGTCAGTTTCTCTTATTTGTAAGTCATCTTCTCGCATGGTAAAGTTTTCAATACCGTGGTTTATTTGTGCATTGCGAATACTTTCTGTAAAATCAATTTGCTCTAGGGTATCACCAAATTGAAAGGGTCTTGTTTCAGGATTTATCTCATCGCCTTGCCCTGGTTTAAAGGTTTGGTGGTTGCCTGATTTACTTTTTTTCAGTTTGCCAAAAATTTCCTCAAGGCTGCGTTTTCTAATGGTTTGCTCGCTTTTGGCTGTAATTTTCATACTGCCATCGGCTGGGTTTTCTTGCAAATAACCTTGCTCTTTTAAATCATCAATAAAATCTCCCATACCATATTCGTTGGTAGTAAAATTGTATTTTTTATCCAATTCATTCATCCAACTTAAGGCTTCAGTAGCATCACCGTTTGTATAAGTAAGCAATTGTGTAAACAAATCTAGTATTTGTTCAAACTTGCTTTTAGCATTTTCATCTGGGTTAAATTTTATAAATCTATTACCAATCATATTTTTATAGTTTTTTACTTATCACATTAATGAATAATTGCAAATGTAATTGTGAAGCTAATTCGCCAATTTTTAGATTATTACATTTCAAAACTAAAACACACTAACAAACCATAAAGTTCATGTAAAATTAGTAAAACCACAAACCATATCTTTCGCAAAGCGTAATAAGTAGGGTATTAATAATGTAGCTGAGTTTAAATAACACATCTCAAAACATAGTTAGAATTTAATAAGCCTAACTCCTATATTTGCACCTCAAATTTTTGTATGGCACAAACTAAATTTTCTAAGGAAACTTACTTGTATTGGTACGAGTTGATGCAGTTAATACGTCAGTTTGAATTGAAGGCTGAAGAAATGTATAAAATGGCTGGCAAAATTCGTGGTTTCTTTCATGCCTACATTGGTCAAGAGGCTTTGGCAGCTGGTTGTATGACGGCTACCTCGCAAGAAGACCCATTTATTACAGCTTATCGTGACCATGGTTTGGGTTTAGCCAAAGGGATGACACCAAACGAATGTATGGCCGAATTATATGGCAAAGCTACAGGTTGTTCTAAAGGTAAAGGTGGTAGTATGCATTTTTTTAGTAAAGAAAAATTCTTTTTTGGTGGTCATGGTCTTGTAGGTGCGCAAATAGGTACTGGTGCAGGTTTAGCTTTTGCCGAGAAATATAAAGGAACAGACAATGTGTGCCTTTGCTTTTTTGGTGATGGTGCTGCAAGACAAGGTATGCTACATGAAACCTTTAATATGGCTATGTTGTGGAAATTGCCTGTTGTGTTTATTTGCGAGAATAACCAATATGCAATGGGTACCTCTATAGAGCGTACAAGTAATGTTGTAGATATTTATAAACTTGCAGATGGTTTTGAAATGCCAGCCGATAAAATTGATGGTATGACAGCAGAGGCGGTTCATGAAGGTGTAGCACGTGCAGTAAAACGTGCAAGAGAAGGTGGCGGACCAACATTGCTAGAAATGAAAACTTACCGTTATAAAGGCCATTCTATCAGCGATCCACAAAAATATCGTAGTAAAGATGAGGTTGATGAATACAAAAATCAGGACCCAATTCAACGTGTGTTAAAAACCATTTTAGAAAACGAGTTTGCTACGCAAGAAGAAATTGATGCTATTGATGCTAAAATTAATAATCTTGTAGAAGATAGTGTAAAATTTGCCGAAGAAAGTCCTTGGCCCGATGACAGCGAAGTTTATAAAGATGTGTATTTAGATACCGAATATCCATTTGATGTTGACTAAAAAAATTGCCATAATTCCAAAATTATAATTTGTACATAATGAGTGAGAACATAATTAACGCCCCAGTAATTACTGCTAACAGAGCAGCTAAAGATATTCAAGTAATTTGGAGTAAGTATGGTAAAAATATACTATTAGCTATTGCTGGTCTTGTAATAATAATTGGTGGTTACATTTCATACCAACAACTAATAATAAAACCAAAAGAAGAAAAAGCTGCAGATGCAATTTACAAAGCACAACAATATTTTCAAATAGATAGTTCTAGGTTGGTTTTAGAGGGTGATGGTAGCAACAAAGGAGTTTTGTATATTATAAAAAATTATGGCGGCACAAAAGCTGCTAATTTGGCGAATTACTACGCTGGTGTAAGTTATTTAAAGCTTGGTGATTTTAATAAGGCAATTGAGTATTTAAAAGACTTTTCAACCAATGCAAAACAAATACAAGCTGCTGCCTATGGCGTTTTAGGTGATGCGTATGCAGAAGCTGGTAAAAAAGATGATGCAATAAGTAATTATACAAAAGCTAGTAAAACCTTTGAGTTTGATGAAGCATTGTCATCAGAATATTTATTTCGTGCTGCTTTACTTAGTTCTACAATTGGTAAAAGCAAAGAAGCGGTTAGTTTGTTTAAAGAGTTAAAAGAGAAATTTCCAAAAACTGAGAAAGCTTCTCAAGCAGATAAATATATTAATACACTTGTTGTAGAAAAAGCAGACTTGTAATTACTGTCATGGCAACAAAAGGCAATATATTTTTACACAAAGGCATCCCAAACATAAAGGATGCCTTTGTTGTTATCGTTAAAACTGAATGGAATGCACCTATTGTAAATAAATTAGAAGCAGGTGCTAAGAAAAGTTTAAAGCTACAAAAAACAAGTTTTAAGGTAATAACAGTGCCAGGTGCTTTCGAAATTCCATTTGCAATAAAAACCTACCAAGAGAAAAGTGCAAAAAAAGCAGATGCTTTTATTGCCTTAGGTGCGGTTATTCGTGGTGATACCCCTCATTTCGATTATGTGTGCAAAGCAGTTACAGATGGTATTGTAGCCTTAAACATGCTATTAGACGTGCCCACAATTTTTGGTATTTTAACGGTAGATACTGAACAACAAGCGATGGAACGCATTGGTGGTATTCATGGCCATAAAGGCGAGGAAGCGGCCGTTACTGCTTTAAAAATGATAGCGTTAAATCAATCGTTCCATTAACAATACTTTCTTTGTGCCTTTGTAACTCTTGTTTCTTTAGGTGAAATTTTTTGAACATGACTGTACAAATTTTTATACCTTGTTTTGTAGATCAACTATACCCACAAGTAGCTTTTAATATGGTTAAAGTGTTAGAAAAAGTGGGTTGCCAAGTTATATATAATACAAATCAAACTTGCTGTGGCCAACCTGCATTTAACGCTGGTTTTTGGGGCGAAAGCAAAGAAGTGTGTAACAAGTTTATGAAAGACTTTAATGGGACCGATTATATTGTAACACCAAGTGCTAGTTGTGTTGGGTTTGTTAGAAATTATTACCCAAAATTATTCGATACATCAGCTAACCTTAAAGAGATCGTTCATCTTGGGCAACGTACGTTTGAATTAAGTGATTTTTTAGTTAATATTTTAAAAATTGATGATATTGGAGCCACATTTAATGGCAAAGTCACTTATCATGATAGTTGTGCAGGTTTGCGAGAATGTAATATTAAACAAGAGCCACGTTTATTGTTAAGTAAGGTTAAAGGATTAGAATTGGTTGAGATGGATGACGTAGAAACCTGTTGCGGTTTTGGAGGTACTTTTGCAGTAAAATTCGAGCCAATAAGTATTGCTATGGCAGATCAAAAAATAACCCATGCTACCGAAACTAAAGCCGATTATATCATTAGCACTGATATGAGTTGTTTAATGCATATTGATGGTCGTTTAAAAAATAAACAAACTGATATACAAGTTTTGCATTTAGCAGATGTGTTGGCAAGTGGATGGTAACAATTCTAGTTGATGGTTAGCAGATGATGGTAATCAGAAGCGGTAATTATTTCATGACTCATAATTTAAAAACTTATAATTTATTACTAACGTGAACTATTGGCTTATAAAATCAGAACCATTTAAATATAGCTGGGATCAATTTGTAAAAGATGGTCAAACTTTTTGGGATGGCGTTCGCAACTATCAAGCTAGAAACAATTTAAAAGCCATGCAAAAAGGCGATTTGTTGTTTTGGTACCATAGTAATGAAGGCATGGAAATAGTTGGTATTGCCAAGCTTGTTAAAGAATATTATCAAGATCCTACAACCGAAGATTTAAACTGGGTTGTAGTAGATGTAAAGCCACTTAAAAAACTTAAAAAACCAGTAAGTTTAGCGCAAGTTAAAGCCACAGCAAGTTTAAGCCAAATGGCGTTGGTACGTTTAGGTCGCTTATCTGTACAGCCTGTAACAGAAGATGAATGGAATATTGTAATGGATATGGCAGAAACAGAATAAGGAAAGATGAAAAAGTATTTTTGTAGAGCATTGATTTTCAACAAACTAATTTTCAAATAACTCCAGAATTAACGTCAAGGTATTGGTGAGATGTTATAAGTAGAGAAATATTAACAGGGCAATCACTAGGTATCATATTAGGTACTCTTGGCTTCATCAGAATTTCAATATAACAAGTGTTACATTGGTACAACTATGGTCTACATCTGTTATTACTGGCTATTACCATTTTCCTTTATTTAATAGGAATCATTATGTGGGGTACATTAAGCAGTTCAATAGTACCAATAATTTAAAAAAATGTGGTGTTGACCCAGCAACATCTTCTGCACCCTTTGTTGCTACTTTTGTAGATGTTACTGGCTTAATTATTTATTTCAGTAATGCAGCAATCTTTTTAAAAGGCACATTATTGTAGAATTATATACCCGACAAATACTTATTAATTTCTTCTTATTCTGTAACACTTAGTAGTGTAGACTAATGGTATGATTTATGAAACTTTTATTAAAATTATAATTATGAATCACACACACCACGAAGATGCAGCAAAGCACCATGAAGAAGCTGCGAAGCATCACAAAGCAGCACATGCACATCACACAGCTGGTAACGACGAAAAAGCTGCACACGAAGCACAGGCTGCAATGGGTCACAACGTCCATGCTACTGAACATGCTGAAAATGCATCAAAAAAGCATGCTGAAAAACATCCTTAAAATTAATTATTGATTATTGATTTTGCCCCTTGGTTTCAAGGGGTTTTTTGCTTAAAAAACCAACGTAGTTAAATGATATTTTCCTTTATTGTAACACTTATGGGCGTAAAAGATTAGATAATAAATTGCAACATTTCCAATATCTTTCCAGAGAGTACATTATTAAGTTGTTTAACATTATTTCTATTGTATTTGTCATAATGGTCGTATACCTTAAAACTAGCAAAGTGTTATATTTATTGGCGTTCCTTAAATTCAATGGTCTAAAGAATATTCTTTTTGAGCTTGATTTTCAACAAACTAAATTTTCAACAACTTCTATTATAAAATATTTTACAAAGGGAAATATTTCCAATAATTTCAATCTAATTTTAATTTGGAAATAAGCCAAGAACGAAATTTTTTTATGTCATTATGATCATTTTGATATTTAGTTGCTTTTTTTACAATATCTACCAATTGGCTTCTCATCAGCATCCTTCAATAGCTTATACAATTTTAAAAATTGTAATACTTTTATATTTATTAGCATTATGAAAAGAAAAAAGAACTCATAAAAAAACTCAATGAAGCAGTCTACAATATTTTTAGTAAAAATTAAAAAGACGTTGGGTGTTTTAGGTCCTGGGCTGGTAACAGGTGCCAGCGATGATGACCCATCGGGCATTGCAACGTACTCTCAAGCAGGGGCGCAGTTTGGACTTACCACTTTATGGTTATCCTTATTTACATTTCCATTAATGGCTGCCATACAGGGTATGTGTGCAAGAATAGGTCTTGTAACATCCCAAGGGCTAACAGTTACTTTAAAAAATCATTATTCTAAGCCATTACTGTATACTATGTTGCTTTTTAGTTTTCCTGCTATTACGCTAAACATTGGTGCAGATATACAAGGTATGGGTGCAGTGGCAAATATGATTTTTCCTTCTATACCAGTTGCAGTGTTTTGTGTTGGATTCACAGCTATTTTAATGTTTGTGATTATCAAATATCCTTATCAGAAAATTGCGAATATTTTAAAATGGCTATGCCTTTCTTTAATGCTGTACGTAGTTGTGCCATTTATGGTAAAGCAAGATTGGGCAGCAGTTGCAAAAAATACGTTTATCCCAACTATAAAATTTGATAAGCAATTTTTTTCTATAATAGTTGCCGTATTAGGCACTACTATTTCGCCTTATTTATTTTTTTGGCAAGCAACTATGGAAGCAGAAGATAGAGCCCACAACAAGAAGAGGATGGTTGTTAATAAACGTGTTCTTGGCGATATGAAAACGGATGTAAATATTGGGATGTTCTTATCAAACTTGGTGATGTTTTTTATAATTCTTACAACAGGCAGTGTTTTGTACAATGCAGGTATTAGACAAATTGATACGGTTGATCAAGCAGCAAAAGCATTAGAGCCATTAACAGGAAAATTGACGTACTTAATTTTTGCAATTGGCGTTTTGGGTACAGGACTTTTAGCTATACCCGTATTAGCAGGTTCACAGTCTTATATGCTGGCCGAAACTTTTGGTTGGCAGGCAGGGCTTGACAAAAAATTTCCCAAAGCAAAAGCATTTTATATGTCAATTATTGTATCGTTGCTTGTAGGTTTATCACTCGATTTTTTAGGAATAAGCCCAATAAAGGCTTTAATTTTTACAGCCATTGCTTACGGACTTACAGCACCAGTTTTAATTGCTATCATTCTTCATATTGCTAACAATAAAAAAATAATGAACACAAACACAAATACTAAAATTTCAAATGTGCTTGGGTTTATAACTTTGGCTATAATGACAGTTGCTGCTGTTGCGTTAATTTACTTTCTTTTCGTAACCTAAATAACCGCGGATATTGTTAGGTAAGTTTCAGAAATAACTAGTAACCCACTTAAAATAAATAGGCGCTCAACCTTTCTTAGATTTGGTAAATAAAAATCCTACATGCAACAAATTCTTTTAATTGAAGATGAACAAAGAATTGCCGAACTCATTAAACGGGGCTTGGAGGAACAGGGCCTTGTTATAACTGTTGCTTACGATGGACTAATGGGAAAAAAGTTAGCTATTGCAAATAATTACGACCTTTTAATTACAGATATTATTTTACCTAATATAAATGGCATTGAACTTTGTAAACTAATAAAAAGCATAAAGCCAGATATGCCCATTATAATGCTTACAGCTTTGGGAACTACCGACGATAAAGTAGAGGGTTTTGATGCTGGTGCAGACGATTATTTGGTGAAGCCTTTTGAATTGAGGGAATTATATGTTCGGATTCGTGTTTTATTAAAAAGGTCAAATAATAAACCAAATGCACAAGGTTTTATTTTAAAATATGCTGATATTGAATTTAACCTAGAAACTAAAATTGTAAAACGCAACGGTAAAGAAATTCAGCTTACACCAAAGGAATTGAAGCTTCTGGAATATATGATGCAGAATACGGAGCGGGTTTTAAGCCGGGTAGAAATTGCCGAAAAAGTTTGGGAAACAACATTTGATACAGGTACAAATTTTATTGATGTTTACATTAATTATTTGCGAAAAAAGATAGACAAAGGCTTTGAAACTAAATTAATACATACCAAGCCAGGTCTCGGTTTCATTTTTAAACAAGGCGGGTATGCAGATTAGAACAAGGCTAACTATTTTATTTACAACCCTAACAGCAGCATTATTATTAGTTTTTGCATTAACTATTTATTTCACATCATCCAATACACGGGAAGAGGAATACTTTAAAAGATTGCAGCAGCAAGCTTCTACAAAAGCCAATTTATTATTTGATATAAAAGTTGCCCCCGATGTTTTACAGTTGATATATAAAAATGCCCCAAACACTTTATTTCAGGAAGAAGTGGCAATTTATGATACTGTATTTCACTTGCTTTATCACGATGCAGTAGAGATTGATAAAGTAAAAGAAACAAAGGGTATGGTTGACAGTATTGTGGCATTAAAGGAAATACATTTTTATACTAATAAACTTCAAGTGGTTGGTTTTTTATATGAACACAATAAACAGAAATACGTTATAACCGCAGCAGCTAATGATATTTATGGCTTAACAAAACTTACCAACCTTCGCAACACATTAATTACATCGTTCCTTATTAGCATTATTATTATTTTTTTTGTTGGAAGGTTTCTAGCAAAGCAATCACTAAAACCAGTTTTGGTTTTAGTTGAAAGAGTAAAAAAAATTACAGCTACCAATTTAGATTTAAGAATAGATGAAGGAAACAGAAAAGACGAAATTGCAGCCTTGGCTATTACATTTAATGAAATGCTTAATCGGCTTGAAAACTCATTTGATGCACAAAAAATGTTTGTGTCTAATATTTCTCACGAATTGAGGACGCCATTAGCCATCATTATTTCCGAATTGGAACTGGCAACAAGTAAGGAAAGGAATATGCTGGAATATAAAGAAGTTATTTCTTTTGCTTTACAGGATGCAAAACGATTGGCAAAACTATCAAATGGACTGCTTGATTTTGCAAAAGCCAATTATGACCAAACCGAAATTACTTTTAAAGAAATACGCTTAGATGAAATACTGCTTGATGCAAGACAACAGATAATTAAATCGAACGCCAACTATAAAATAGTAATCAATTTTATTGATGAAGAAGCCGAAGATGATGATTATATTTCGATAAATGGTAATGAGTATTTACTAAAAGTTGCTTTTATAAACCTAATGGAAAATGGTTGTAAATTTTCATCGAATAATACTTCTACAGTTACCATATCACATAAACATCCATTGGCAGTATTACAATTTGTAGACAATGGCATTGGTATTGGCAAAGAAGATTTGCCCAATATTTTCACGCCTTTTTATCGTGGCTCCAACAAACAATATGCTGATGGTAATGGTATTGGTTTATCCCTCACACAAAAAATAATAAAACTACACAAGGGCAATATTACTGTTCATTCAAAAGAGAATATTGGTACAACCTTTACTATTGATTTTTTACACGTTTAATACGTCTAATGATTTTCTAATAAGATTCTAAAGCATCTCTAATAGCCCCTTTGATGGGGCTATTTTACTTTTACAATACATGTTGATTTATGAAGAAAAACATCAGTTGGGTTAGTGCCATATTTATTGTAGCAATAGGGGTTTATTTAATAGACTTCAATGTTAGTAGACTTCACACTAATAATAACACCATCCCTGTATTGAGGTATAGCATTATTGCACTGCTCTTTGTTCTTTCTATAATGGTTGCAAACATTTTTTTTAGAAAAAGAAAATAAAATAATTGAAATGATAAAAGAAACAGCGCAAAAAATAAAAAAGAGTTTTGCCACAGATACTGCTTTAAATGGTTTCCATACCAATGCGGAAATAAAATTAAAAAATGCGGCAAAAGCTGATAAAGATGGTTACCTAAGCATATTGGATAGTAAAGAAACTGGTCTTTCTTTTATTGAAGTGCAAAACAAACAGAGGCAATTTGGACTGAATGAAATTGCTCACGAAAAAGCACCTGCTTGGTATATACAGTTCCTACAAGCCTTCTTAAACCCATTCATTGGTGTATTAATTGTTATTGCCATTATCTCTTTAATAACCGATGTGCTCATAATCTCACCAAAAGATAGGGATTATAAAACGATTACAGTGGTTGGTATTATGGTTTTTCTTAGTTCATTTTTGCGGTTTTGGCAAGAGTTTAGGAGCAATAAAGCTGCCGAGCAATTAAAAGGTATGGTAAAAACCACTGCTTTGATTTTGCGTGAAGCCGTTGGCAAAAAAGAAATTGATATTAAAGAAATTGTTCCAGGCGATATTGTTTTTTTATCTGCCGGAGATATGATCCCTGCCGACTGCCGTATTATACAATCAAAAGATTTATTTGTGAGCCAATCAATGCTTACAGGCGAAGCTTTGCCAGTAGAAAAAAGAGAATTCAAGATTGAAAACGCAGAGTCAAAATCACCCTTGGAATTAGAGAATATTTGTTTTATGGGAACAAATGTTGTTAGTGGTTCAGCTATGGCAATTGCAGTTACTACTGGCAACCAAACATACTTTGGTTCAATTAGTAAATCGCTTACAGGCAAGCGGGCAGAAACAAGTTTTGACAAAGGCGTAAATAGTGTGAGTTGGTTATTGATTCGGTTTATGTTGATAATGGTACCACTTATTTTTTTAATAAATGGCTTTGTAAAACACGATTGGTTAGAGGCATTACTTTTTGCAATAGCTGTTGCTGTTGGCTTAACGCCCGAGATGCTACCAATGATTGTTACTGCCAACCTTGCTAAAGGTGCATTAAATATGAGCAAGAGAAAGGTGATTGTAAAACGCTTGAATGCCATTCAAAATATTGGTGCAATGGATATTTTATGTACCGATAAAACCGGCACATTAACAATGGATAAAATTGTTTTAGAAAGGCACCTCAACATTTTTGGCGACCAAGATGAAGAAGTGCTGAAATGGGCTTATCTAAACAGCTATCACCAAACTGGATTAAAAAGCTTATTGGATGTTGCTGTTTTAGAGCATATAGAAGTACACGAACATTTAAGGGCAGAAGAATATTTTTTAAAGGTGGATGAGATCCCTTTTGATTTTCAACGCCGTAGGATGTCGGTTATTTTAAAACAACGAAACGGTAAACATTTATTAATCTGTAAAGGTGCCGTAGAAGAAATGCTAGACTTATGTAGTTATGCTTTTGACCCAGGAGAAGACAAGCAGCTGCACATAGAAAACGATAAAATTATTAATATGGATGAAAAAATGCGTAACCGCATTTTAGAAACATCCAAGAAATTAAATGCGGAAGGTTTACGGGTTTTATTAGTATCTATTAAAGAGTTTGATAACCGTGCGCTAACCTATTCTGTTGCCGATGAAAGTGATATGGTATTAACAGGATTTATCGGCTTTTTAGATCCTGCTAAACCCTCCGCAAAACCTTCTATCGAAGCATTACACAAATTAGGTGTTTCCTTAAAAGTATTAACTGGCGATAACGAAATTATAACAAAAAAAATATGCAAAGATGTTGGCATTCCTATCACAAATATTATGATAGGAAATGAAATGGAAAAAATAACAGACGAGGAACTTACAGCACGGATAGATGATATAAGCATATTTGCCAAGCTAAGTCCTGTACAAAAAAGCCGGGTGGTAAAAGTGTTGCAGGCAAAAGGGCATACGGTTGGTTTTATGGGTGATGGCATTAACGATGCGGGTGCATTGCGTGATGCAGATGTGGGTATTAGTGTTGATACTGCTACAGATATTGCAAAAGAAAGTGCAGATATTATTTTGCTTGAAAAAGATTTAATGGTGCTTCGCAAAGGCGTAATTTATGGCAGACGCACATTTGGCAATATTATCAAGTACATAAAAATGACTGCCAGCAGCAACTTTGGCAATATGTTCAGCATGTTGGGTGCTAGTGCATTTCTGCCTTTCTTACCTATGCTACCAATTCAAATTTTAGTCAACAATCTTTTGTATGATATTTCGCAGGTATCCATCCCGTGGGATAGTATGGATGCAGAGTATTTAGAACAGCCAAAAAAGTGGAATGCTGGTGGCATAGCTAAGTTCATGGTTTATGTAGGGCCCATCAGTTCCATTTTTGACTATGCAACTTTTGCTTTAATGTGGTTTGTTTTTAAAGCTAATTCTACAGAGCATCAAAGCTTGTTTCAATCTGCATGGTTTGTTGAAAGTCTATTGTCGCAAACTTTAATTGTTCACATGATACGTACTCGAAAAATTCCTTTTATACAAAGCTGGGCTACTGCACCAGTGGTAGCACTTACATCCGTCATTATGTTAATAGCCATTGCTATTCCGTTTTCGCCATTGGCAGCATCCTTTAAAATGGTCGCATTGCCAATAAGTTTTTTCCCTTGGATATTGGGAATACTAGTGAGTTATTGTGTGCTTACACAGTTAGTGAAAACATGGTTTATTAAAAAATTCAATGAATGGTTATAATTAATATAAAAAGAGTTTGCTCTTTATTCTGCTTATGTATTTGTTTTGGAAAAGCAAGTGTTGCACAAGATAATTACGAGATACAGGTTTATGGATCCGAAACTGTTCCCAAAAATTCCACTATGCTAGAGTTGCATAGTAATTTTACCTTCAATGGGAGTAAGGATAAAGTAAACGATCTATTACCCACCAATCATGTGTTTCATGAAACCATTGAAATTACTCATGGCTTTACCGAATGGTTTGAAACTGGATTTTATTTATTTAATACTATTGGCAATAACGGCCGAACGGCTTATGTGGGCAGTCATATAAGACCAAGGGTTATGCTTCCAGAAAAATATCACTTTCCTTTAGGCCTTAGTTTTTCTGCAGAAATAGGATACCAGAAAAAAGAATATAGTGAAGACGACTGGACACTTGAACTTAGACCCATTCTTGATAAAACCATTCAGCATTTATACTTATCTTTCAATCCCGTTTTTGGCAAAGCACTACACGGATTAAATACAAATAAAGGTTTTGTTTTTTCACCCAATGCTAAAATAAGTTATGCGTTTACTAAAGTTATTGCAGCAGGTTTTGAATATTATGGTAGTGTTGGTCCGATAAATAAATTTAGTCCTTATCAAGAACAACAACAACAACTTTTTTTTACTATTGATCTTGATATTATTAAAGATTGGGAATTTAATATTGGTTATGGTTTAGGTTTTACTGATGCGACAGATAAATCTATTCTCAAATGTATCGTTGGATATCGCCTACACAATAAAAATAAATGATAACCTGTTGGTGCATCTAATTTTATCAACTAATGCATAAACAGGATAAATAAGAGAAATTATTAAGATAAAAAATTTAAAAACTCTAAAATGGTAAGAGGATTTTGAGCTAATATATCTTTTAAGTTACCAGTTGTAAATACTACTTTAGAATATTGTATATCAAAGACCAGTTCCATGTACTAGCTTAACCATTTAAAAAATAATAGTTTCAATGAAAACGATAGTAAAAGAGATACAAGCATTTAACACGAATAGAGATCCAGGTAAACGTGCCTTAAAATACACTGTCATGCAGCAGAATGCTTTTAGGTTTTATAGAGGTACATGCCATTTGTTTTATAAGCATTTATATACTAATAATATTTTACCTATTAGTCCACTTGTTTGGGCTTGCGGTGATTTGCATTTAGAAAATTTTGGTAGTTTCAAAGGGAAAGATAGACTGGTATATTTTGATGGAAATGATTTTGATGAAGCTATGCTTACGCCTGCAACATGGGAGCTTGTAAGGCTATTATGTAGTGTTGTAGTGGCTTACAACACTGAGCTAAGTATTAAAAAAAATATTACTGTTTTGGTTAAAGCTGTACTCAATGGTTATATGCAACAATTGCAAGAAGGTAAAGCTATGACAGTTGAAAAAGATACGGCCACAGGTATCATTAAAACCCTTTTGTATAGTGTAGAACTACGTACTGAAGCAAAATTAATAAAGCAGCATACCACTAATAAAAGTAATGCAACAAGGTTTAAAATTGATAATAAAAAAGCATTTACATTAAAAGCTGGGATTAAGCAAAAAGTGATAAAGGGCATAAAAGCTTGGCTTACTAAAAAGGATGATGGTTATACTTATGTTGTGCATGATGCCATCTATAGATTAGCTGGAACTGGAAGTATTGGTATTCAACGCTATGCGGTATTAATTGAAAATACAACTACCCAGAAGAAGATAATATTGGATGTAAAGCAAGCATTACCTTCAAGTTTGGTAGGTTTTAATGATATTAAGCAGCCTGTTTGGCAGAATGAAGCAGAAAGAATATTACAGATTCAGCATCGCATGCAACACATTTGTCCAGATTGGCTTAGCACATTAACTATTGATACCAACCACTTTATTGTGAAAGAAATTCAGCCATTAGCCGATGCTATTGATTTTATGACTAAAGGCAATAGTATGCAAAAAAGAGCAGCTACAATGTATACTTTGGGTAAACTTACAGCAGCTATGCAGTTGAGAAGTAGTGGCAGACAAGGCAGTGACATTGCTGATGAATTAATAAATTTTGGGAAAGACAAAAGCTGGCATCAATCATTAATTGATTATGCATTTAGTTATGCAAAGCAAGTACAAATAGATTATACATTATTCTGTAAAGCACTAAGTAAAGGGAATATAGTTTAATATATACTAATAAAATACCAATGATTACTACAAATACTATTATTACTAGATTATTACTTGCTATTGTGATAGGTGGTATTATTGGTGCAGAACGTGAGTATCGAAATAAATCTGCAGGCTCTAGAACCATGATATTGATATCAGTTGGGTCTTGTTTAATTACCATCTTGTCTTTAACAATTGGGTTACCTAATAATCCAGACAGGATTGCATCCAATATCATTACCGGTATTGGTTTTATTGGTGCAGGGGTCATTTTTAAATCAGATGATAAAGTACGGGGAATAACTACCGCTGCTACTATTTGGCTTACAGCAGCATTGGGTATGGGGGCAGGGGCAGGTTTTTATATAATATCGTTATTAACTACCGTCATTACCTTGGTAGTACTGATAGTATTTTCTTTGCTAGAAACCAAAATTGATAGTTTTAATCAGATACGTACGTATAAAATAGTCTCTGCCTTATCTACAAACCAACTGAAAAAGTTTGAGGAATTATTTATAGAAAATCACTTAAAATTTAAGAATACCAAAAAGTATAGAATTAATAACGATTTAATTGGGGTATGGGTAGTGCAAGGCAAGCAAGTTGATCATGATAATCTTATAGCATTTATACTTAAAGACCCTACAGTAACTGATTTTGAGTTTTAAAACTCAATTATCCCAATCAATTGCATTTTAAAAACCCAGTTACCTTAGCAACTGAGATATCAAAAAACAAATGTAGCCGCCACGGAGAGAATATCAAAGGCTTGGATTAGTAACATCACTCAAAAAAATGATATAACAACCGCCATTGGCACCTATTCAGGATTTCAAAGTATCTGCACTATGTTGGCAAGTTCATTATCAGGGCTAGTTTGGTTTAAGTTTGCGGCTGGTGCTACATTTATGGTTACTGCCATTGCAACAAGTTTGGTAATCGCATATTTCATTGTAGCCATTAAAACAACAAAAAAATACAATAAGTATATTCGTATATTTTTTTAGAAGAATCCATAGCCACATAGTAAATAGCTTTGCTACTTGAAACTTTGTGAAAACCTAAATGATAATACATAATTATTTTTCATTCCCATTCACTTAACTTCATGTGATTAAACTACAGAATAAAATGAGGCCTCATATACTTTTAATGATTGTGGATGATGATAAAGACGACCGTTTTTTTTTTCGGAGTGCTATTCGTAAAAACAATCCATCTTACGAATGTATAGAAGCAGAAAATGGTGCGGATGCATTGAAACAATTGCGAGAGACAAAACTGTTGCCAGATTTTATTTTTCTGGATTTGAATATGCCGAAGATGGATGGACAGGAATGTTTAAAAGAATTGAAAAAAGATGAAACCTTTAAAAAAATTCCAGTCATTATTTACAGTACTTCTGAATATAAAGTAGATATTACAATAACTAAACAACTTGGGGCTGACTATTTTCTTACCAAATTATTTGATATTTATTCGTTGCCCGAAGAATTAATAAAAGCGATGGAAAAAGCAGTAGAAAAATAGCGAACATTCTATACCATTTAAGCCACCTAACCAGCTACTAATATTAGCTATGCAAAAGCTATGCAAAACATTCATTGTCAATGACTATATTTAGCATCTATGGCAGCAGCAAATAAGAATAAGACCCAACCGCCTAAAACCGTTCAAAACTTTCCCATTGTAGGCATTGGCGCAAGTGCAGGTGGGCTAGATGCCTTTAAACGATTGCTAACTGCCATACCCGAAAATTCAGGTATGGCGTATGTGTTAGTGCAACACCTTGATCCTAACCACGAAAGTATTTTGCCAGAAATATTACAAAGGGTAACAAAAATTCCGGTGCATGAAATTACAGATGATATTCATCTTGCACCAAACCATATTTACATTATACCTTCTAATAAAATGCTTACATCAACGGATGGTGTGTTGCAGCTTGCACCTCGTGAGAAAAAATTCAATCTCACTATTGATGTTTTTTTTACATCGCTAGCTGATGTGCATAAAGACTTTGCGGTGGGTGTTGTGCTATCTGGCACAGGTAGCGATGGCACACTTGGGCTAAAAGCGATTAAAGATCATGGCGGCATCAGCTTTGCACAGGATTCGGAATCTGCTGCTTACGGTAATATGCCGCAAAGTGCGGTGAATGCAGGAGTAGTTGATTTTATTTTAGCACCCGAAGAGATTCCTGCACAGCTCTTACTTATCAATAGAACCTACAAAACCAATCATTTTTACAAAGACGAAGAAGAACTTCCAAAAGATGATGAAAGTATATTTAAACAAATTCTTTTGTTGCTTCGTCAGCGCAGCGGTGTTGATTTTACTTACTATAAGCAACCTACTTTTCACAGGCGTATTGCACGCCGTATTGCTATTGTAAAAAAGAATAATCTTGCCGACTACCTAAAATTATTACGCACCGATAAAGCAGAGCAAGATGCATTATTTCAAGATGTACTTATTCCTGTTACTTCTTTCTTTCGCGACCCTAAAACTTATAAGGCATTAATTGATACTGTTTTTCCTGCACTCTTTAAAAACAAAGCTGCTGATGAACCTATGCGTGTGTGGATAGCAGCCTGCTCAACAGGCGAAGAAGCCTATTCAATCGCCATAAGCCTGCTCGAATTTTTAGGCGACAAATTATCTAACACAAAAATTCAAATTTTCGCTACCGATATTTCAGAGAACGCAATTAAAAAAGCACGATCAGCCATTTACACCAAAGCAGATGTAGAAAAGCTGTCTGAAACGCAGCTCAAAAATTATTTTGTAAAAAATAATGGCGGTTACGAAGTGGGTAAACTTATTCGTGATATGTGTGTGTTTGCACCACACAATTTTTTGAAAGATCCGCCATTTGCAAAAATGGATTTAATTACTTGTCGTAACGTGCTTATCTATATGGATACTTTTTTGCAGAAGAAAGCATTCACTACTTTTCATTACGCACTTAAAGAAAACGGTTTTTTGCTTTTAGGTAAATCCGAAACACCTGGCGCCTCATCCGATTTGTTTACACAAGTAGATAAGCACGAAAAAATATATTCACGTAAACCTGTGCCAGGGAGGTTTATGCATGTAGCTACCGAGCGTAAAGAAGAATTTTTTGTAATAAAAGATAAGATAGCCACTAAACAAGAAGGCACGCAAACCGATTTTAGAAAAAATGCTGAGGCAATAATGATTGCCAAATCGCCAGCAAGTGTGGTTGTTAATGAGCAAATGGAGATTGTATACATTCATGGCGACATTACACCGTTTCTGCAAGCACCA
>JBBQLL010000026.1:0-39849 GCA_038327865.1 Chitinophagales bacterium
CCTTGGCCAGGTGGTAGAAGCAACCATTATAATTTTGATTTAAATAGAGATTGGGCTTGGCAAACACAAGTAGAAACGCAACAACGTTTGGTAAAGTACAACCAATGGTTGCCACAAATTCATGTAGATTATCATGAGCAAGGCATTAACGAACCTTATTATTTTGCGCCAGCGGCAGAACCTTTTCACGAACAAATTACTCCTTGGCAGCGTGAGTTTCAAGACATGATTGGTAGAAACCATGCTAAGTATTTTGATGCCAATGGTTGGTTGTATTTCACAAAAGAACGTTTCGATTTGTTTTATCCTTCTTATGGCGATACATATCCTATTTACAATGGCTCTATCGGTATGACGTTTGAGCAAGGTGGTGGCGGTCGTGGTGGTCTTGGTGTTGTTAAAGCCGATGGCGATACGCTAACATTATTGGACAGAGCAACGCACCATTATACCACAGGTTTATCTACAGTAGAAACAGCTTCTAAAAACGCCCAAAAACTCATTGACGAATACAAGCATTTTTTTGATGATGCTCGAAGTGCTAAAAATTTTACTTATAAAACCTATGTGCTTACCAGTGATAATGAAGATAAACTAGCTAGTGTTGAAAAGCTATTTAAAGTAAATGGTATTGAGTATGGTGTATTAGGCAATATTACTTTTAAAGGCTTTAATTATGGCAGCTTAAAAGAAGAAAATGGCAGCCTAAAAAAGTACCATATTGCTGTAAGTATGATGCAGCCAAAGTCTGTATTAGCAACGGTTTTATTAGAGCCAAAAGGTAATTTGGTAGATTCTAATACTTACGATATTACGGCTTGGGCTTTGCCTTATGCTTATGGTTTAGATGCCTATGCGGTTAAAGAAAACTTAACCATTGCTGCTAAACCTAGCGAGGCAATGGCATCAATGATTATACCTGCTAATAAATATGGGTATTTAATTAAATATACCTCTTTAAGCAGTGCTAAAGTAATGGCTAGTTTATTAAAACAGGGTGTAAAACTACGTATGGCCAATTTGCCATTTACCTATAATAAAGAAACCTACGACAGAGGTACTTTGATAGTATTAAGTAAGGGTAATATGGTTGATGTAAATACTAAAATTACCGAAGCTATTAAAGGTAGTAGTGTTGCTGTAAGTATTGTTGAAACTGGCTTTATGGATAAAGGTGCCGACTTTGGTAGCCCTGATATTAGCTTTATAGCCGCACCAAAAGTGGCGATGTTAACTGGAGAACAAACCTCATCTACTGGGGCTGGTGAAGTGTGGAACTTTTTTGAGCAAACTTTGGATTATCCAATCTCATTATTTAATGCCAACGACCTTGCAAGAATTAGTTTAAAAGACTACACTGTATTAATTGTACCCGATGGCTTCTACCGTAATTTAAATGACAAAATAGTTGCTGACAAGTTGAAAGAATTTGTACGAAGCGGTGGTAAATTAGTCGTGTTAGATAATGCTGTTGCTCAATTTGCCGCAGGCGATTGGGGCTTGAAACTAAAGGAAGATAAAAACGACGAAAAGGATAAGGATAAAAAAGATGACTACTCAGCTATAAAAAAATATGCTGACAATGATAGAGCCCGTATCTCGGACCAAATTCCTGGGGCTATTTATAAAATTGATTTAGATAATACCCATCCTTTGGCTTATGGTTATCCTAATTACTATTATATTTTAAAACAAGATACCAATTTGTACCAGTTTTTAAAAGATGGTTGGAATGTTGGTACAATTAGAAAAGAGGCATATGTAACAGGTTTTAGTGGTGTAAAAGTAAAAGCTAAGTTGAAGGACGGTACACTATTCGGTGTACAAAATATAGGAGCAGGTAGTGTAGTGTACTTAAGTGATGATCCAATTTTTCGTTTGTTTTGGGAAAATGGAAAACTATTGTTTTGCAATGCCGTGTTTGTTGTAGGGCAGTAATTCTCTCAACACAAAGACACAATAGTCACATAGAAAAGGATTCTCTAGCGGTAGGTACTTTACCGGCCGCTTTTTTATTTTTATATAAACTATTTCAGTAATTTTTATTAAATATTATATTTATATAATCATTCAGCGGTTGGATACGTTATTGTGCTTTTTCTCTAAAGGTCGGTGTCTCAAAGAGCGTATTTTGATAAAGTATAACAAAAAAATTACCCTTTCACTTTCTCTTTTATTTCCTGCAATTTCAACAATGCTTCAACAGGAGTGAGGCGGTTAATATCAATGGCATTTAATACCTTACGAATATCATTAAACGTTTCAGAATGGGCATCAAAAATAGATAACTGCATTTGTGGCGCCGTTATGTTTTTTATAGAAGTTGACAGATGTTTGTTGACAGTTGTTGGATTGCCGTTTTTGCTGTCATCTGTCATCTGTTCTCTGTCATCTGCTCTTGCCTCTAACTGCTTTAAAATATCATTGGCACGATTAATTAAAGCAGGCGGCATGCCAGCCATTTTTGCCACATGAATACCAAAACTATGCGTACTACCACCAGGTGCCAGCTTACGCAAAAAGATGATTTTATTGCCCACTTCTTTATTGGTAACGTGGTAGTTTTTTACGCTTGATAATTTATCTTCCAGTTCATTCAACTCGTGATAGTGTGTGGCAAATAAGGTTTTTGGTGCTGCTGTTGAACGATGTAAAAACTCAACAATACTCCAAGCGATAGAAATGCCATCGTAAGTAGACGTGCCACGGCCAATTTCGTCCAATAAAATTAAGCTGCGTTCAGAAATATTGTTTATGATGCTAGCGGTTTCGTTCATCTCCACCATAAAAGTACTTTCACCACCACTTAGATTATCGCTAGCCCCAACACGGGTAAAAATCTTATCAGTAATGGGTATTTTAGCAACATCTGCAGGGACAAAACTACCCATGTGCGCCATTAATGTTATTAGAGCTGTTTGGCGTAAAATGGCACTTTTACCACTCATATTTGGCCCAGTCAAAATGATGATTTGTTGCTCTTCTGGATTAAGAAAAATATCGTTGGCAATATACGTTTCGCCAGCTTGTAAGTTGCGTTCTATAACAGGGTGGCGGCTTTCTTGCAATGTCAAATCTAACCCTTCATGCAACTGCGGTTTTTTGTAGTTAAAATGCAGTGCATTATCTGCAAAGCATAGCAAGCAATCTAGTATTGCTAACACATTGCCATTAACTTGTATTGGGGCAATATAATCTTGCAAAGCCAATATCAGCTTATCATACAGCGATATTTCTATGGTGAGAATTTTATCTTCAGCACCAGTTATTTTTTCTTCATATTCTTTTAATTCTGGTGTAATGTAACGCTCAGCATTGGCCAAAGTTTGCTTACGAAACCACTCAGTTGGCACTTTGCTTTTATGTAAATTGGTAACTTCTAAAAAGTAACCAAACACATTATTAAAGCCAATTTTTAACGATGAAATGCCTGTTGCTTCTGCCTCACGTTGTTGAATGCCAATTAAGTATTCTTTACCGCCAGACGCAATATTGCGCAACTCGTCTAAATCAGGATTTACGCCAGTTTTTATAACGCTGCCCTTATTTACAGCAATTGGTGGTGCATCATTAATTTCGTTAATAATTTTTTCTACAATAAAATGGCAGGGGTTTAATGCATCTGCCAGTCGTTTTAAGTATTCGTTAGTACCTAGGCTAAGGTGTAATTTTATCAGCTCAACTTGCTGCAAACCTTTGGCCAATTGCAATACTTCTCTCGGGTTAATTTTCTTTAAAGGTAGTTTACTTACCAAGCGTTCAATATCGCCGCAGGCCTTAATTGCTATTGCTAATTGCTTTCGTAAATCTGTTTGTAGAATAAAAAATTCCACAGCATTTAGTCGTTCATTTATCTTAGTAATATCCTTTAAAGGTAATACTGTCCAGCGTTTCAATAGCCTTGCACCCATTGGGCTTACGGTATTATCAAGCACTTTTAACAAACTATTGCCATCATTTTGCCCAGTAGATAATAACTCTAAATTGCGAATGGTAAACTTATCCATCCACAAATAATCTTCCTTTTCTAGCCGCTGAATAGCCGTGATGTGTTGCAGATTTGGGTGTTCAGTTTCTTTTAAATAATATAGCACCGCACCAGCAGCCACAATACCACTGTGCATATTATCAACCCCATAGCCTTTAAGTGAATGTGTTTGAAAATGTTTGAGCAAACTTTCTGTGGCAAAAGCTTCTTCAAATAGCCAACTTTCCATGGTGTAAGTGTAAAATTTGCTACCAAAAACTTCCTTAAACTGCTTTTGAAAACTACGTTGAAAAATTACCTCGGCCGGCTTTAAACTCTGTAATAGTTTATCTATGTATTCTGCATTGCCTTCTGCTACAAAAAATTCGCCCGTGCTAATATCTAAAAAAGCTACGCCCAAATCATTTTCTGTAAAATGAATAGCTGCTAAGAAGTTGTTACTATTATGTTCGAGTAATTTATCGTTGGTGGCAATGCCAGGCGTTACCAATTCTGTTACACCACGCTTTACAATGCCTTTGGCTTCTTTAGGATTTTCAAGTTGGTCGCAAATAGCCACTCTGTAGCCTGCTTTTACCAGCTTGTGTAAGTAAGTATCTAAAGCATGGTAAGGAAAACCAGCTAGTTGGCTACTATTGGCATCGCCATTGTTGCGCTTGGTTAGTGTAATACCTAAAACCGTAGACGCTTTTACGGCATCATCACCAAAAGTTTCGTAAAAATCGCCCACTCGAAACAACAAAATGGCATCAGGATACCTTTGTTTAATTGCCATGTGTTGCTGCATTAATGGGGTTTCTATAATAGCTTTTGCCATAACGACAAATATAAACGCAACACCAATAATGCCTATGTTTTGTTTTTAAGATATTGTTGGTTGGATTTAACAATGGCTTTAAATTATTTAGGTATGTAAATATAATTGGCGCGATATATTTGCTGATATAATTTCCCAAAGACCTTGGCACGGTTTATTTATATAAACTTTAACATTAAAAAAACTATCACGTTATGAAACAAAAAATGTTTGCCCCGTTATTAATTGTAGTGTTATTATTTAGCACGTTTGTAAGTAAAGCTACAACAGCTACTTATCCTACTACCAACGAATTGAAAGCCAAGGTTATAACCATGACTGATGAGCAAAAGAAAGCTAGATTAGAAACCATAAAAATGCGTTTGTTGGAAATTAAGGATATGGATAAATCTACCTTAACAAAAGCGCAACGCAAAGATCTTAAAGCAGAATTACGTAATATGACTAAAGAAGCGAGATTAGCTTCTGGTGGTGTTTACTTATCGGTAGGTGCTATTCTTCTTATTATTTTAATATTAATTCTTGTTTTATAAATAAGTAGTTTAAATAGTATTTAAAAAACGGTTTTACTAGCAAAGCCGTTCTTATTTTTACAACATTCGGGATATTAAATAATTAAGTGTACAGCTACCTAATTGTAATTTATATATATAATTGATGCAAATTTGTACAATAATAAAAAGTATACAATGAAAAATATAACATCTTTTTTTATAGTAATTGCATTAATTGTAACTAGTTTTTCTAGTTGTAAAAAAAGTGATGGTGGCACAACTACTTATGCGTCTACACAAGGCAGAGTAACTGCTACTGGCGGTATTACGTTTGATGTAACTGGTGTTAGTACCACGTTTACTAGAAAAACAACCGCTACTTCTGATAGTATTTATATTGGTGCTGCAACTAGTCTTACAACATCTAGTGTTACTGGTGCCGGTTTTGTGCTTAAGAATATAAATACACCGGGCACATATTCATTAGCAGGAAGTTCTTCATCACAAAATGCTATTGCTGGTTACTATGCAGGTACTGCAAATTCAGATACTTATATTAGCTCTCTAACTACTGCTGGGCCTGGTACTATAACTATTTCAGCTATTTCAGCCACATCTATCGAAGGTACTTATATTACAAAAGTTACCAACTATTTAGGTACTGCAATATCATTTTCAGGTACATTTAAAGGTAGTTTCTAGATATTTTATTGTAGAATATATACTGTTAATTTATTACGCCTTCAATTTTTTGAAGGCGTAATTTTTTGTGCTAGGTTATCTTTGCGATTATGAGAAAGCTTAGCATGGATGATTTAGGTAGAATGACAAAAGCCGAGTTTAAAGAGGCAGAAAAAAATAGAATAGTAGTAGTACTTGATAATATTAGAAGCATGCACAATGTGGGTAGTGTTTTTAGAACTGCCGATGCGTTTTTGTTACAAGCTATTTGTTTATGTGGCTATACACCTCAACCACCACATAGAGATATTAATAAAACAGCATTAGGCGCAACCGAAACAGTTGATTGGTTGTATTATGATACCATTTTGGCTGCAATAATTGATTTACAACAACGTGGCTATAAAATTTACGCAGTAGAACAGGTTGAGGGAAGTATTTCCTTAGAAAAATTTACAACCAACCAAACAGATAAAATAGCTGTTGTTTTTGGTAATGAAGTTGAAGGAGTGACTGCTGAAATTTTGCCTTTCTGCAATGGCTGTATCGAGATACCGCAATTTGGTACCAAACATTCATTGAATATTAGTGTGGCTGCGGGTATTGTACTCTGGAAGTTAAGCGAACCAAGATTTTTAGCATTGTAATTAACGTGATTTGAATAAAAAAATGATTGATTAGCAGAATTTATTAAGCAGTGTTTTTAAATAATATTATGAGTAAAACAGTAAAAAATTACCTCTCCTTAGTAAAATTTTCTCATACCATTTTCGCCATGCCTTTTGCATTAATTGGGTTTTCATTAGGTGTGGTTCAATCTAAAAGTATTACTAATGCTGTATCTTGGTATTTGCATTATGGGTTTAAATTTTTCCTCGTTCTTATTTGCATGGTTACTGCCCGTTCTGCTGCCATGGGGTTTAACCGTTATTTAGATAGAAGTTTTGATGCCAAAAACCCTCGTACAGCGATTAGGGAAATACCTGCTGGTATTATTTCTGCCAATAGTGCGCTGAGGTTTGTGATGCTATCATCTGTCATCTTTGTAGTATCAACTTTTTTCATCAATACCATTTGTTTTGCCTTGAGTCCTGTGGCTTTATTTGTCATTTTATTTTACAGTTATACCAAGCGTTTTACAGCCTTGTGCCATTTGGTTTTAGGTTTAGGTTTGTCATTAGCACCAATTGGAGCATATTTGGCTGTAACAGGCAAGTTTGATGTTCTACCCATTTTATTTTCGTTGTCTGTCATTTTTTGGGTAAGTGGCTTCGACGTTATTTTTGCATTGCAAGATGTTGCTTTCGACCAGTCACAACAACTCTATTCTATACCTGCTGTTTTGGGTAAAGCTAAAGGCTTACGAATATCTGAAGTATTGCATATTGTAAGTGCTGCATGTGTTATAACTGCTGGGTTCTATGGGCATTTTCATTGGTTGTACTGGTTGGGAGTTACTGTTTTTATAGCTTTGTTAGTTTACCAACACGCTATTGTAAAACCCAACGATTTAAGCAAAGTAAATCTTGCTTTTATGACAGCCAACGGCATTGCCAGCGTGGTTTTTGCAGTGTTTGTAATTGCAGATTTAGTTTTTTTTTGATGCCACGAATGGTGGCGAATGACACGAATTATTCAATTTAAATTCCCCTTTTGGGGTTAGGGGTTTATGGCTAGAATACTCTGTATTGATTACGGCGCAAAACGAACTGGTATAGCGGTTACAGATCCTATGCAAATGATTGCTACTGCATTAACTACTATTGAAACAAAAGTCGTAATGGTATTTTTAAAAGATTACTTTTTGAAAGAATCTGTTGAATTAATACTCATTGGACTACCACTAAATTTAGATGATACACCCACGCATGGAACGCCTTTGGTTTTAGCAGCTATTAAACAATTAGCAAAAAATTTTCCTTCAATACCTGTAAAAACGGTTGATGAACGCTATTCTTCTAAAAATGCATCTCGTGCGATGGTAGAAATGGGGATGAAGAAAAAAGACAGACAAATAAAAGGCAATATCGATCAAGTGGCTGCTACTATGCTATTGCAAGAGTATTTAGCTAATCGTTAATGGCAAGTTTGCTTCGCTTATATTTACCCTCTTAAATTACATTTTAAATCCTACGTTTTAGTAGCATTCTTGAGTTATGATATTATCCATTGTAGCCTATGGCAACCCAGTTTTACGTAAAGTAGCTAGTGATATTACCCCCGAATATCCCGACCTTAAAAAGTTGTTAGATGATATGTGGGAGACAATGTACAGCAGCAGTGGTGTTGGCTTGGCCGCACCGCAAATAAATAAAAATATCAGACTGTTTGTAATAGATAGCAAACAAATTTTTGAGAACCAAGATGATGAGGATAAAGGTAAATACAGCGATGAACCTGGTATCAAAGAAACCTTTATTAATGCACGTATTGTAGCATTGCAAGGCGAGGAGTGGATTTACAATGAAGGTTGCTTATCCATACCAAAAATACGTGAAGATGTAAGCCGTCACGAAACCGTGGTATTGGAGTATTTGGATGCTAATTTTAAACTACAAACAAGCACTTTTTCTGGTATTACGGCTAGGGTAGTACTACACGAGTACGATCATATAGAAGGCAAGTTGTTTATTGATTATTTAAAACCACTACGTAAAAAATTATTGGGGGGTAAACTAAATGATATTACCAAAGGCAAAATAAAAGTTGATTATAAAATGAGCTTTTATAAATGATAACAAAGCTATTAATAGCGCTACTATGTATTAGTTTTGAAGCAGCCGCTCAAGACACCACTATCATAGTTGACAATAAAAAAATTACCTTACCAGAAGTGGTAGTTCGTAATCATTTTGATTATAAAAAACTACTACAACAAATAAAAGACGATACCACTTTTTACAAAGCTTTTCGTAATCTAAGATTACTAAACTATTCATCGTTTAATGATATTAAAATGATGGATAAAGCAGGCAATGTAAAAGCATCCTTATTTGGTAAAACCCAACAGCAACGCAGCGCTGGTTGTAGAACTATGGCTATATTGGAAGAACAAACCACTGGCGATTTTTATAATAATCAACATGGGTATAATTACCTAACCGCAGAGTTGTATGCGGCTTTGTTTTTTACCAAAGGCAAAATATGTGGTGAGGATAATATTGTAACTGGGCGGGTGATTTCTGCTGCTGGTCAATCAGGTATTAGCAAGCATAAGGAGCAGTTGAAGATGTTGTTTTTTAATCCTGGTAAAAAAATAAAAGGTATTCCTTTTATTGGCGACAAGTTAGACTTGTATGACGACCATGCTAATAAATTATACGATTATAAATTAGATGTACAAGACTTTCACGGCCAGCCTTGTTACGTATTTTCAATTATACCAAAAGACAACTTAGGGCTTTTTAGAAAGGATGATATTGTGGTAGATGATATGACCACTTGGTTTGATTTAAAAACCTTAGATGTATTGGCCCGTAATTACTCTTTAAGTTACAAAGCAGGTGTGTACGATTTTGATGTGACTATGGAAGTAGAAATGACTAAGTTTCAAGACATGTTAGTGCCAAAAATTCTTCGCTACAAAGGCAATTGGAACGTTATTTTTAAAAAACGTGAACGAGGCATTTTTACTGCCACGCTATTCGATTTTAAGAAAGAATAATTAGAGCCTATTTAAAATTAAATTAAAAGAGGGCGATACTTAACCATCATTAACAAATCGTCTCATGCAGCAAATACTGCTATTTAATGTTCTTTTAATACTATGATAAAGCAATATTGTTACCTGCATATTGTTAGTAGAAAACATCATAGTAGCTAATGCCTAAAAACCACTTAATTTACAGTGTATTTATTATGAAAATGATGCAACGATTGAAACTGTTTTTAGTGCTCTTACCACTGTTGTTTCTAAGCAAATTTGGTAATGCTCAATTTAGAAAATACTCTAACGAATTTTTAAATATTGGTGCTGGTGCAAGAGGTTTAGGCATGGGTGGGGCACAAATTGCCAGTGTAAACGATGCAACGGCAGGTTATTGGAATCCTGCTGCTTTGGCATACGTAAACGAGCATCCTCAACTAAGTATTATGCATGCAGAATATTTTTCTGGTATTGCTAAATACGACTTTGCTGGTTTGGCCTTACCAACCAAAAATGGTAATAGAACGCTGGGTATTTCTATCCTTCGTTTTGCAGTTGATGATATACCTAATACTTTATATTTGGTAGAGCCAGATGGTTCTATTAATTACAATAATATCACTACTTTTTCTTCCGCCGATTATGCCTTTTTACTAAGCTATTCGCAAAAATTACGAGATGATGATGATATGAAATTAAGTATTGGTGGCAATGCTAAAATCATTTATCGCAAAGTGGGCAGTTTTGCACAAGCATGGGGTTTTGGTTTTGATGTTGGCATTCAAATGCAGAAGAAAAATTGGCGCCTAGCGGCTGTTTTGCGAGATGCAACCACCACTTTTAATGCTTGGAGTTTTTCATTTACCGAGAGAGAAAAAGAAGTATTGTATTTAACCAATAATGATATTCCTGTAAAAAGTACCGAAATGACTGCACCAAGATTGGTAATAGGTACGGGTTATAATTTTGCGTTTAATCAAAAGTTTCACTTACTGGCTGAAGCTAATTTAAGCTGTACGTTTGATGGTAAACGCAATACAGTTATCAGTTCTAGTGCTGTAAGTATTGACCCAAGTTTAGGTGTTGAAGCCAACTTTAATAACAATTTGTTTTTACGTGGCGGTATTTCAAATTTTCAACAGGCTTTAAGCGATGGCGATACGCTTAACCAGAAAAAAGTATGGATTTATCAACCGAGTGTTGGTGCAGGTTTTAGGTTTGGTAATGTAGGTATTGATTATGCATTTACTAATCTTGCCAATCAATCAAACCCATTGTACACACATATATTTTCTTTAAAAATAGATTTAGTTAAGAAGGAAAAATAAGTGGTTATGAAACCATTTATTATCATTCATTTATAAAATATTTACACAAGCAGAATTATAGCGTTATGCGAAAAATATTTATTAGTTGTCTACTTTTTTTAGCTTGCAAAGTTGTTGCACAGCCATTAAATAATGAGTGGATTGACTATACTAAAACCTACTACAAATTTAAGGTTGGTAAAACTGGTTTGTACCGTATTAGGCAAACCGATTTGCCTACTGCTTTGCAAGGGGCTGCTGCCAATCAATTTCAACTGTGGCGCAATGGTAAGCAAGTGGTGTTGTTTACCAGCATTGCATCAAATCCACTTTCTAGTAACGATTATTTAGAATTTTGGGGCGAAAAAAATGATGGTGTAGTCGATAAATTTTTGTACCGTGATCCTAATTTTCAAGTAAGCGATAAAGTAAGTCTACAAACCGATACAGCCGCTTTTTTTTTAACTACCAATACTATTGTTGCCAATAATTTACGATATACCATTGGGGCAAATGATGTTGCCAACAATACTCTACCTGCTGATGCCTATTTTATTTACAACCAACGCTTTAATTTTACTGATATTATTAATCGAGGGTTTGCAGTAAATGCAGGCGAAAATGTGTATTCATCTTCTTACGATAATGGTGAGTTTTGGAGTAGCAGAGAAGTACAATTAGCATCGCCTTTTACCGTTGCTTTACCCAATTTATTTGCAGCAAATGTGGGGGTGCCTGCTGTTTTAAATACGGCTTTTGCAGCCAATGCCAATAAAAATAGAAGTATTCAGCTATTAGTAAACAATACAACCTTAGTAACACAATCTGTTAATGGTTTTACTACTGCAACCGCCAGTAATAATAATGTATCGCTCAGTGGATTAACCAATACTTCTGATAATTTCACCATTAAAATTGTTACCACCGATAGCTTTGATAGGATAGTGTGTCCATTTATAGAATTGAAATACCCAAGGCAATTTAATTTTGGTGGTTCAAGCAATTTTAGCTTCACATTAGCTGCTTCTGCAAATGGTAATTTTTTAAATATTACTAATTTTAATGTAAGTGTCTCTATACCAGTTTTATATAATATCACTAATAATGTACGTTATATTGCCAATACGTCTACTGCAGGAATTTTAAAGTTTGCGTTACCAGCCTCAGCAACTGAAACAAATTTTATTTTGGTAAATGAGGATGCATCAAACATTAATAATGTAACTGGTTTTCAACAACGTAACTTCATTAATTTTTCTACAGCTACCAACCAAGGTGATTATTTAATTGTTTCTAATAAAGTATTGTTGGCAGGCTCTAACCCTGTTGAACAATATAGGCAATACAGAAGCAGTATAAATGGTGGTGGTTTTACGGCTAAAGTTTACGATATTGACGAGTTGGTAGACCAGTTTGCTTATGGCATAAAAAAGCACCCATTAAGTATTAAAAATTTTGTGCGTTTTGCCAAAGCTACTTTTGCAAAACAGCCGAGTTATCTATTTTTGTTAGGTAAAGGTGTTACTTACGATGCTTACAGAGCCAACGAAGCGTCACCATTTGCAGACAGGCTAAATTTAGTGCCAACTTGGGGCTGGCCAGCAAGTGATAATTTATTGGTATCGGCAGATTTAAGTCCCATACCTTCTATTAGTGTTGCCAGATTATCAGTAGTAGGTACACAAGAGGTAACTGATTACTTGCAAAAAGTTAAAGACTACGAAAGTCAATCATTATCAACCAATCAGACCATTGCTGGCAAAGCTTGGATGAAACAAATGGTACATGTAGTGGGTGCCAACGATGAATCTTTAGATGCATTGCTAACTTTTTATTTAAAAACCTACGAAAACATAGCACGCGATACATTATTTGGTGCTACGGTTACTAATTTTAATAAAACAAGTACTAGTGCTGTATCTACCACTAGTACACAAATAAATAATCTGTTTATTAGTGGTATTAGTTTATTGAGTTATTTCGGCCATTCAGCAGCTACGGCTTTAAGTTATAATTTAAACGATCCACAGGATTATAACAACACAGGCAAGTACCCTATATTTTTGGTAAATGGTTGCAGTGCAGGCAATTTTTTTGATTTTGATACTACCAGAACATTTTTAATAACGTCATTAGCTGAAAAATTTGTATCGGCTCAAAACCGTGGTGGTATTGGTTTTATTGGTAGTACACATTTTGGGTTAACCAGTTATTTAGATATTTATTCAAATGCTTTTTACAAATCATTAAGTGGTATTGGTTATGGTAAGCCCGTAACTAAAAATATGTTAGATGGTATTACAGCACTAAAAAATACATCAGCAAATTTTGCTGATTACTTTTCAAGAATACACGCAGAACAAACTGTGCTAAATGGCGATCCCTTTATAGCAATTTATGCAGCAGCTAAGCCCGATTTTGTAGTTGAAGATCCGCAAGTGAGTATTACACCAACGGTATTATCAGTAACCGATACACAGTTTATTGTAAAAGCATATTTATACAATATAGGCAAAGCGACAGGCGATTCAGTGTCTGTACTTATAAAACGCCAATACCCTGATGGTAGCATACAAAATGTGTACAATCAAAGAGTTAAAAGCATACGCTATATAGATTCTATTAGTTTAAACTTACCCATCATTGCATCAAGAGATAAAGGTAATAACAACATTATTGTAAGTATTGATAGTGATAATAAATATGATGAGCAAAGTGAGCTAAACAATACCATTTCCAAAGCATTTGTGATTTTTGATGATGCAGTAACGGCAGTGTACCCGCTAAATCATGCCATTGTAACCAAGCCAAGTATCAAACTAATAGCTTCTACAGCCAATCCATTAAGTCCTTTACGTAACTATGTAATGGATATAGATACCACTGAATTGTTTAACTCATTTTTTAAAATTACTAAAAATATTACCTCAGTTGGTGGTGTTTTAGAGTTTGATCCTGCGATTACTTTTAGAGATAGTGTGGTATATTATTGGCGAGTAGCCCAAGTGCCAATAAGTGGCCCAACAATTTACAGCAGTAGCAGTTTCGTATATTTAGCAAATGGTAGTGCAGGTTTCAATCAATCGCACATTTATCAACAAACGCATAGTACTTTACGACAGTTACGAATTGATACCTTAAGCCGCCAGTTTAACTTTACCCCAAACCCTACCAAAATTACCGTTCGTGATGCGGTATATCCTTATGGAAGTGATGCAGAAATTAACTATTCAATTGCTATTAATGATAATATTAACCCATATATCAGAGGTGCATCTTACAGACCAACTAATATTACGTTTAATGTGTTCGATTCATTATCGTTAAAACCTTTATTTAATACAGCACCTGGTCAAAATGGACAGTATGGTAGTTTGCAATACGTAGGTAGTGAAACAGGAAGAGAGTATGATTTTGCATTTGCATCTGGCAATGCAACTGATAGAAAAAAAGCCATGGATTTTATGGATAATATCATACCAATTGGTGGTTATGTAGTTGTTCGTTCTATGATTGTTGAAGCCTTTGGCTATTATTTTGCTGCCGATTTAAAGCAAGATGAAAGCTTGTACGGTGCTGGTAATTCTTTGTACGATCGGTTAAAAAATGCTGGCTTTGCCGATATTGATTCTTTTAATAGACCACGTAGTTTTATATTTATTTACCGTAAAAGTGCTACTGGTTTTACACCCGTCTCTAAGTTCTCTAACGATAAATTTGATAAAGTGGTGTTAGACGCAGTATTTGTACCCACCCAAAGCTCTGGTACTATTTTATCGCCAAAATTTGGTCAAGCCAAGCAATGGAAACAATTAGTATTTGCAGGTAATAGAACCGATGCGTTTGATGTTGTAAAAGTGCAAGTAATTGGTACAAAAATCAATACAACAATAGCAGATACATTGGTTACAGTAAACGAAACCCAAACAACCGTTGACATTAGCAGTATTAACGCAACTACTTACCCTTATTTACAATTATTGCTTACCGTATCAGATACGGTAAGGCTTACCCCTTATCAGTTACGTTATTGGCGTTTGTTATATGATGCTGTACCTGAAGGCGCCATTGCACCAAATATAAAATATACCTTTAAAGACACTCTAGAAGCAGGTGAAAACATCAATTTAGCGATTGCATTTAAAAACATAAGCGATGTAGCTTTTCCTGATAGCATTGTGGTTAAATTACAAGTAGTTGATAAAACTAATACTACTACAACCCTTACAGCTAGTAAGCTAAAGAAAATTGCCTCTGGCGATACAACATTGGTTTTAGCTACTATTAATACACAAAACTTTACTGGTAATAATACTTTGTTGGTAGATGTAAATCCTAATAGTAGTCAACCTGAACAATTTAGATTTAACAACTTTGTTTACAAAAATTTCTTTGTTAAAGGAGATGGCTTAAAACCTATTTTGGATGTTACGTTTGATGGGGTACATATTTTAAACAATGATATTGTTGCTGCTAAACCTGCGGTTCGCATAAAGCTAAAAGATGAGTCTAAATTCTTAGCTTTAGATGATACATCGCTAGTTACGGTTCAGTTACGTTTTCCAGATAATTCGCTACGTAAATACAAATTTAATACCGACACATTACGATTTACACCTGCTAACATTACTACTGGCGAAAACGTTGCTACCATTGATTTCTCGCCTTATTTATTAGTTGATGGTACATATGAATTAATTGTAACTGGTAAAGACAAAAGCAATAATGCATCTGGTACGCAAGAGTACCGTGTAGGTTTTAGTGTGTATAATAAAGCCATGATTAGTAATGTGTTTAATTATCCTAATCCATTTACAACAGCCACCGCATTTGCATTTACATTAACAGGTAGTGTTGTGCCACAAAACATTAAAATACAAATACTAACTGTTACGGGTAAAATTGTACGAGAAATAACCAAAGATGAGCTGGGGCAAATTCATGTAGGTAATAATATTACACAGTTTAAATGGGATGGTACAGATATGTATGGGGCAAAATTGGGTAATGGTGTGTATTTGTACCGTGTGGTTACCAACCTAAATGGCAATAGTTTAGATAAGTTTAATCTGCCAGATGGTAGCGGCGGCAAAATAGATACCGATAAATATTTTAAAGCAGGTTATGGTAAAATGTATTTAATGCGCTAATCATTTCTTCCACAAAAACTATTTAAAGCAGCAGGCATCGTTTCTTTGCGTAAATATAGATTATGAGACAAGTAGGTATTGGGTCTAGGGTAATTAATTTTTTGGTAGATACGTTGTTAATATTCTTATTGGCCTTGTTGGTGTCAAGATGGTACAATTGGTATGTTTTTTATTATGGCTTTAAAGGCAGAAACTATGCTTGGTTTTTCTGGCCAACATTGTTTGTTTATTACACCATTTTCGAAGGTATTTTTGCCCGTACACCTGGCAAATTACTTACCTACTCAAAAGTGGTTACGTTAACAGGTAAAAAGCCCAATATATTATGGATATTGCTGCGTAGCCTTGTGAGGCTTACATTAATTGATTTATTTTTTCAACCATTCTTAGGTAAAACACTACACGATTATATTAGTAAAACAGACGTGGTAGAAGTGTCTTAGTACTTACTACATAAAACTTATCCCTTACCTACTTACAATCGCCAATTACACCATCAATAAACTGTTTAATATTGGTAAATGTTGCTTCTTTGCTTTCGCCGTTAACGGTTTTAGTAAATATAATAGCGGCATATCCTCTGCAAACATCTACCCAAGGGAAAATACCATGCATGCTAGGGCAAGTAATGGTGGTAGCTTTTGTATCGTTACTTTCTGCCACCCAAGTACCTAGTCCATAGGCATAACCTACAACTGTTTTTGGTGCTTGTTTTACAAGTTTACTGGCAACTTGAATGGTTGCTAATTCTGCCAAAGATTTTTCGCTAATTACTTGCTTAGTTTTAAATACACCATTATTTAAAAATAAACTTAAAAAAGTTACATAGTCATCAGCAGCACTCATGGCTCCATTAGCAGGGTTTACGCTGCCCGATTCACTAAAAAAACTACTATTGCGCATGCCTAATGGTCTAAAAATGCGTTCATTTACAATTTGTTCAAACCCACGTTTGGCAACTACTTCGCATAGTCTAGCTGCAATGGTAATGCCTATATTATCATAATCAAATGCAGTTCCTGGGTTTGTATTTATGTCGCACTTATTTGCATAGGCATTTACTTTTTCCTCTAAGGTTTTACCAGCTGGGTTGCAAGATTTAATGCCTGTCATTTCGGTTAAACAGTTACGAACAGTAATAAATTTTTTTCCATAAGTGGCAAATATTGGTAGGTAAGTACTTATTTTTTCATCCAAATTAATTTTACCTTGGTCTACGTAAGTCATCACTAAGGCCACAACAAACCATCTACTTGCCAAGCCAATATGTGCTTGTGCTTTGGCATCAAAGCCTTCGGTTTCTTTTTTGTAAATAATTTTACCATCCTTGTAAATTAGACATACATAGTTTTTGCCAATATCATCTTTTGCAGCATCTAACTTTTTTTCAATACCACTAAAATCGTATTGTGCATGTGCGAACTGAAATAATAGCATGAAACCCAATGTAGATAAGATTTTGCGGCAGGTTGATTGTTGATTTGCAGACATTATTTCCGATTTGTTTTGTTGGATTAGAGTTTGAGTATTTTGTTTCATACAAAGAAACAAAGTATACTATCAACACAATGCTTTTGGCAAATCCATTTCATAAATATTAAGTGAAACCTTCTTTATTACAGGATACAATCAAGTTAGCGTAAGTTATATTCTACCTTTTCTTTTTACGAAATAAAAAAAATACCATGAATTTAAATAATTACACTATCAAAGCTCAAGAAACCATTGCAGCGGCCCAACAAGTGGCGTTTAATAATGGTAATCCAAACATAGAAACCAATCATTTATTAAAAGCCTTATTAAATGATGATGATAGTTCAATAGATTATCTGTTAAAGAAAAATTCTGTAAACACCAGTTTAATAGACTTAAAATTAGATGAAGGTTTAAAACGTTTGCCAAAAGCAAATGGTACAGAACCTGCACAAAATTTAAGTAGAGATTTAAATTCGGTAATGTTGAAGGCAACAGCCTCAATTGCTAAGTTTAAAGATGAGTTTGTAAGTGTAGAACATTTGCTGCTAGGCTTGTTGCAAGTAAACGATGACACCAGTAAATTGTTGAAGGACGCTGGCTTAACAGAAAAAGGCCTAATAGCTGCTATCACTGAGTTGCGTAAAGGCGGTACGGTTAATTCGCAAACACAATCTAACCAATACAATGCCTTACAGAAATACGCTAAAAACTTAAATGATTTGGCAAGAAAAGGCAAGTTAGATCCAGTAATTGGTCGTGATGAAGAGATACGCAGAACCTTGCATATTTTATCAAGAAGAAATAAGAATAACCCCATTTTAGTGGGAGAACCAGGTGTGGGCAAAACCGCCATTGCCGAAGGTATTGCCATTAGGATTATAAATGGTGATGTGCCTGAAAATTTAAAAAGTAAAATCATTTTTGCTTTAGATATGGGCTTGCTAATTGCTGGTGCTAAATACAAAGGCGAGTTTGAAGAACGCTTAAAAGCAGTGGTGAAAGAAGTGGGCGAAAGTGATGGCGAAATCATATTATTTATTGATGAAATACATACTTTGGTAGGTGCTGGTGGTGGTGAAGGTGCCATGGATGCAGCCAATATTTTAAAACCAGCATTGGCTCGTGGTGAGTTGAGAGCCGTTGGTGCAACGACTTTAAATGAGTATCAAAAATATTTTGAAAAAGACAAAGCGTTAGAGCGTCGTTTTCAAAAAGTAATGGTTGATGAACCAAGCGTAGAAGACGCGGTAAGCATTTTACGTGGTATTAAAGACCGCTACGAAACACACCATCACGTGCGTATAAAAGACGAAGCTATTATTGCAGCGGTAGAACTATCTAGCCGTTACATTAGCGACCGTTTTTTACCAGATAAAGCCATCGATTTAATTGATGAAAGTGCCGCTAAGCTTCGGCTTGAGATGAATTCAATGCCAGAAGAGTTGGATAAATTAGAAAGGCAAATTCGCCAATTGGAAATTGAAAGAGAAGCCATTAAACGTGAAAAAGATGAGGCTCAGTTAAAGGAATTATCATTGGAAATTTCGTTGTTAAGTGTTGAACGTGATACTTTGAAAGCCAAGTGGAAACAAGAGAAAGATATTGTTGAAAAAATACAAAATGCCAAATCCAATATTGATAATTTAAAGGGGGAAGCTGAACGTGCTGAACGTGATGGCGACTTTGGTAGAGTAGCTGAAATTAGGTACGGTAAAATAAAAGATGAAGAAACGTCTATTGCAGAATTGACCAATCAACTAGACAATTTCTCTGAAAAGCGTTTGTTAAAAGAAGAAGTTGATGCAGAAGATATTGCAGCGGCTGTTTCAAAAATTACTGGTATTCCTTTAAGTAAAATGCTGCAAAGCGAGAGAGAAAAACTCTTGAACTTAGAAGATGAATTGCATAAAAAAGTAGTTGGTCAAGATGAAGCGATTACAGCCATTGCAGATGCAATTCGTAGAAGCCGTGCTGGCTTGCAAGATCCTAAAAAACCAATTGGTTCGTTTATATTTTTGGGTACAACAGGTGTGGGTAAAACAGAGTTGGCAAAAGCTTTAGCCGATTACTTGTTTGACGACGAAAATATGATGACACGTATAGACATGAGCGAGTACCAAGAGAAACATTCGGTAAGTCGTTTGTTGGGTGCACCTCCAGGCTATGTAGGCTATGATGAAGGTGGTCAATTAACAGAAGCAGTCCGTAGAAAACCTTACAGTGTGGTGCTGTTAGATGAAATTGAAAAAGCTCACCCAGATGTGTACAATGTGCTATTGCAAGTATTAGATGATGGTCGATTAACAGATAATAAAGGTCGTGTGGTAAATTTTAAAAACACCATCATTATCATGACCAGCAATATGGGTAGTAGTATTATTCAAGATGCGTTTGAAGATGTAACAGAAGACAATCGAGAAGAAGTGGTAGCTAAAACAAAAATTGAAGTGGTGAATCTATTAAAGCAAACCATTAGACCAGAATTTTTAAATAGGATTGATGAAGTAATTATGTTTCAACCGTTGATGAAGAAAGAGATAAAAGGCATTATCACCATTCAGTTAGAAGGCTTAAAACAATTGGTTGCAAAGAATGGTATTGAACTAACATTTACCGACTACTTGTTAGACTATCTAGCAGAAAATGGTTACGACCCTCAATTTGGTGCAAGACCATTAAAGCGCTTAATACAAAAAGAAATTGTTAACCAGTTAAGTAAAAAAATACTCGGCGGAACGATAGATAAAACCAAACCAGTTTTGGTAGATATTTTTGATAATGTGGTGGTGTTTAGAAATGAGGGGTAAGAAAGAGTTGTTTTTGAATGTGGTGATGATAAAAGGGCAATGGCTGAAAGGTTTGTTGCTCTTTTTATTTTTAGCGTTTATATTTTAGGTACTTGTCTAACCTAACTTTAGTTGAAATAAGCATCATACCAATAAACCATTACTTTCGTTTTTCAAATTTAATATTTACATGAGCGAAACAACATTAACAAAAGGCACCATTACTACCGCAAAGGGTGTAATGACATTTGAATTGTACGACGATGCAGCACCAATTGCTGTTGCGAATTTTAAAAAATTAATTAATCAGGGCTATTACAATGGCCTTAAATTTCACAGAGTAATACCAAATTTTATGGTGCAAGGTGGCTGCCCAGATGGTACTGGTGCTGGTGGCCCCGGCTACTCTATTACATGCGAAACAAACGGTGACAAACAATATCACGATCGTGGTGTATTGTCTATGGCACACCGTGGCAAAGACACTGGGGGTTCTCAATTTTTCATTTGCCACAGCCGTACAAATACTGCCCATTTAGATGGCGTGCATACTTGTTTTGGAAAAATAATTGACGGTGTTGATATTATTGATCAACTAAAAGCAGGTGATGTAATGGATAAAGTTGCATTGATGTAAATAATTTGGGCCTAATAATTTTATAATAGGCTTTCTCATCACCTTTATTGCTTGGTATCACTGGTATTCTTTATTTGAAATCTACTTTTGCAATGGTCTCATTTTTTAACTACTAAACTATGAGATTTCATTGTAATTTAAACACATATTATCATCAACAAGAAATAGCTACGTACCACTCAGAAATAGCTACGCACCATCCAGAAATTGTTGCCGACCACTCGGAAATAGCTACGTACCATCCAGAAATAGCTGCGTACCACTCAGAAATAGCTGCGTACCGTCCAGAAATGGTTGCCGACCACTCGGAAATAGCTACGTACCACTCGGAAATAGCTGCATACCACTCAGAAATAGCTACGTACCGTCCAGAAATGGATGCCGACAGCTTAGAATTGGTTCACCACATGGAATTTGCTATTTTAGGTAATAAACCCCAAAAAATACTTAATACTTTGGGTACATTTAGGTGTAGTCTACAAAAATTAATTGGTTACGGTTCTTTCCTAATCATTTGCTGTGTTTATGTATAGTATTTTTTAATGTTAGAATGGTATTGGCATATCTACGCAGCACTCAATTGGCACATTGCCTTATATTGCAACCTCAAACAATCATCATGAAGTATTTACCGCTCAATCCCAATATTTTCATCAACAATCGAAAGCGTTTTGCTAAAGAAATGCAACCAAACAGTATTGCCATTTTTGTAAGCAATGATGAGTTCCCGAGTAATGGCGATGCGATTCATCGGTTTAAGCAAAATAGCGATTTGTATTGGTTAAGCGGTGTTGAGCAGGAAGATAGTATGGTGATTTTATATCCCGATTACTACGATGAAAAATACCGTGAAGTGCTGGTGTTGGTACGCCCAAATGCGTTAAAAGAAAAATGGGATGGTAAACGTTTAAGGGCTAATGAAGCCACTGAAATTTCGGGCATAAATACGATTGTTTGGGTGGATAGTTTAGATGCATTGCTACAAACTTGGATTCATTTAGCAGATACTATTTACCTTGATAGCAACGAAAATGATAGAAAGGCAAGTTTGGTTCGCAGCAGAGATTACCGTTTTATAGATGAGATGAAAAGCCGTTATCCGCTACACAATTATTTGCGTGCAGCCAAGCTAATGAAAGCTTTGAGAGGCATTAAAATTAAAGAAGAAATTGCAGTTATTGAAACAGCCATTGACATTACCCATAAAACATTTGAACGTGTTTGTCGCTTCGTAAAACCAGGCGTAATGGAGTACGAAATTGAAGCAGAAATTTATCATGAATTTTTACGCAACCGTGCTACTGGGGAGGCTTACGGCAGTATAATTGCCAGCGGCGATAGAGCAAGAACGTTGCATTATGTGAGCAATAATCAAGCTTGTATGGATGGCGAATTGTTGTTGATGGATTTTGGTGCGGAATATGGAGGTTATTGTGCAGATTTATCCAGAACAATACCTGTAAATGGAAAATTTACCAAACGCCAAAAAGAAGTGTATAATGCTTGTTTGCATTTGCACAATTATGCTAAAAGTATTTTAAAACCAGGCATTACCATAGTAAACTATACCGATAAAGTAGGTGATGAAGCTACCAAACAGTTTATAAAAATTGGGTTGCTAACAAAAACTGATGTGAAGAACGAAGACAAAGACAACATGGCGTATAGAAAATATTTGTACCATGGTATTTCGCACCATTTAGGTATTGATGTACATGATTTAGGTACTAGAACCGAACCAATAAAAGCAGGCATGGTATTTACCGTTGAGCCGGGTATTTATATTGAGCAAGAGCAAATGGGTATTCGTATTGAAAATAATTTTTGGATTACCAAATCAGGTAATATTGATTTGATGAAAAATATACCAATTACTGTAGAAGAAATTGAGACTTTAATGAAATAAAGTGTCAATTTAAAAGTATGCAAATGAAAACTCAACCATTATTTGCACATTTACCAATTTGCAAATTATGATCAAACAAATCCCTAATATATTTACGTTGCTGAATCTATTTTTTGGCTGCTTGGCAATAGTGGCAACCGTGCAAACTGGGCTTACCATTACTAATGACAATAACTTGGTAATTATCCCTGAAAAAATTTATATGGCGTCTGTATTTATTGCTATCGCTGCAGTGGTAGATTTTTTTGATGGGTTTGTAGCACGATTACTAAAAGTGCCATCTGAAATTGGTAAGCAACTAGACAGCTTGGCCGATGTTGTAAGTTTTGGGGTGGCACCAGGTATGATTATTTACCAGTTTTTACGCCTAAGTTTTGCGCAGCAACCCAATGGGTTAGATGTAAATACGTTGTGGTTAATGCCAGCTTTTTTAGTGCCATGCGCTGGTGCCTATCGTTTGGCAAGGTTTAATATTGATACGGAACAATCTTATGGTTTTAAAGGTGTACCAATACCAGCTGTGGGGCTTTTATTTGCTGCTTTCCCATTAATTTTTTGGTACAATAACCAAGCTGCATGGATCATTAATTTATTAACCAATCAATGGTTTTGGTATGTAGTAATTTTTGCTATCAGCTATTTAATGGTTTCAACTTTACCAATGTTGGCCTTAAAATTTAAAAACGTCACCATAAAAAGTTTTGCCCCATTTATTATTATGGCAGTTATTGCCTTGTTATCAGCATTATTTTTTAATTGGTTAGCGGTACCAATTACATTTGTGGTTTACGTTATCATATCACTATTTTACAAAACAACAACAACATGATTTATAATATTCAGATCAAGGTAATGCCCTTAAAAAATTTGTTAGATCCACAAGGTAAAGCTGTGTTAAGTGGCTTGTCAAATTTGGGCTTAACAAGTATTCAAGATGTACGTGTTGGTAAGCATATTACACTCCAAATTGAAGCTGATAGTGAAGAAGCCGCAAAAGCTATTGCTGAAGAAGCCAGCAAAAAATTATTGGCTAATGCTGTAATGGAATATTTTGAAATTGAAACCCTTAATCTCTAAAGGGAAATTTAGTATAAATTATTAATGAGAAAAGCCGAAGGAAATAGTAAGGTTGCTATAGATGATGCACTAAAAAGCTCCCCTTTGGGAAATTTAAGGGGCTTATACCTTGTTCCCACACCACTCGGAAATTTAAAAGACATCACGTTTCGAGCCATTGAAATTTTGCTGAACGTAGATGTGATTTTGTGTGAGGATACAAGAACATCTTCCCGGTTATTGAACCACTACAATATTAAAAAACCGCTATCGCCTTATCACCAACATAACGAGCATAAAGTGGCTGCACATTTGATTACGCAAATGCAAGCTGGTAAAGTGTTTGCGTTAATTACTGATGCTGGTACACCTGCTATTAGCGATCCAGCTTTTTTGCTGATAAGGGAGTGTATTAAGCATGATGTAAAAGTTGAATGTTTGCCTGGTGCTACCGCTTTTGTTCCAGCGTTGGTAAACAGTGGCTTGCCAACGAATAGTTTTGTTTTTGAAGGATTTTTGCCACTAAAAAAAGGTCGTCAAACCAAGTTGAAACAGTTGGCTGTAGAACAAAGAACAATTATTATTTATGAAAGTCCGATGCGATTAGTAAAGTCGTTAGAAGAGTTTGCAATATATTTTGGGTTAGACCGCCAATGTTGCGTTACAAGAGAATTAACCAAACTATTTGAAGAAAATAAAAGGGGTACATTGGAAGAAGTAGCGGCACATTTTAAAGCCAAAACCGTAAAAGGAGAAATAGTGATTGTATTAGCAGGAAAGTAACTTTGGTACAATTATTTCATTAATTTTAAAAAATATTATGAAAAAGATAGCACTTGCATTATTAGTTTCGATAACAATAACCACAGTTACTACCGCGCAATTACGAAAAATACCTGCTAAAGTTACTGAAGCATTTAAAGCCCAATTTATAACTACTGAGCAACTTGAATGGCAAGATAATATAACCAATTTTGAGGCGCAATTTTCTCAAGGTGGGGTTAGTAAATCTGCTAAATATACTAAAGAAGGTACATGGATAGAAACCACATCAATTATTGCTTTTGAGGGATTATCTGCCGAAATAAAAGATGGATTCGAAAAAAGTAAATATGCTAATTGGGAAATAAAAACCGTTTCTATTATTGAACAACCCAACAAAGTTGTTATGTACGAAATAGTTGTAAAAAATGATGATATACAAAAACGGAATTTGTTTTTTAGCAGAAAGGGACAATTGCTGAAAAATAACATTACTATTTAACAGATAAAATGCAAGTGTAAAAGGTATTATTTGGCACCTGCTAATTATCCCATTCTTGTGCCTAACCATAGCGAAGACCTATAAATGTTTATTTGTCAAGTGCATTCATTAAATGGTGTTTACCCTTCATCATAAATTTTTTACTTTGTTCTATTGCATCCATTACCTGTTCTAAAATCTGATCGGTAGTGTTGCTATAATCAATTACCATAGGTTCTTTAAAACGCACACTTAATAGGGAGCCTTTTTTTTTAAACGATAAGCCTTTTTTGGTAAATGCACGCCAAAAGCCATTAATAACTACTGGTATAACTATGGGATGATTATTTTTAATAATGTATGCCGTACCTTTTCTACCTGGTGCAAATGGCTTGGTAGTGCCTTGTGGAAAAGTAATTACCCAACTTGTATCTAAAGCCTGATTAATTTTTCGTGTGTCAGATGGATCTAAGCCTCTGCGAATTTCTTTGCCTTCGGCACGCCACGTACGCTTTACAGTTAGTGCACCGGCTAAAATAAATAAACGGCTTATCCAGCTACCTTTCATGGTTTCTTCGGCTGCAACAAAATATAAATTAGTAAATGGGTTTAGTAGATAGAAGGGAAGACCTAAGCGGTTTTCTCGCCGCCAATGAACCGCACAGAAAATATGAATAAAGGTAATAACATCGGCAAAATACGTTTGATGATTACTAACAAATAATACGTTGCTTTTGGGTAAGTTTCTTAAATGTTCTGTACCTGTTATTTCTATCTTATTTACCATCGTCAACCCAGGATAGGTAATAACCCCAACCACACCATAAATTAAGGATCTTACCAATCGTATATGTTTTAGCCTGTCAACCAAGATCATATGTTAAAGCATTTTGGCTATTTAATAAAGATGCAATATAAACTATCCTTTGCTTTGTAGGTTTTATTAAGCTACTATTATTTGCTAATAATTTGATTTGTAGTAGTTTTTTATGTAATTATAATTCAGGTTTATACAAGTATAGAATCACACAAAAGTTGTTTTATTTTTTTATCAAACAGATAGTTTGGATAAAATTGCCACTTATTGATTAGAAAGATATCATGAAAAAAGCACTACAAATTTTGCAGGGCTTAATTAATTATTTTTGTTTGTCGCTTAATTGCTGTACCTTTTTTTTTGTATCGTCTAGTTCTGTTTTAATCTCTATCACGTAGCGGGTTAACTCTTCTACCTTTTTTAACAGTAAGGCGTTCATTTTACCCAAATCTAATCCATTAGCCATTACCTGTTCGGTAGTTGGCATATCTGGTAAGTGTTTATATCTTTTTATAAAGCCATCAAGGTCATAAATTGTCATTAGTTTATAGTCGGGTAGAAAGACATTGTCAAACCAATCTTCCGAATTTTTAATAGCCACTTTTACCTTTTCTGTTAATATACCTTCTTCTACAAATAGTTTATAGCCGTCGTAATTGGTACTTACATTACCAATTTTAACTTTACCATGGTAAGTGTCAATAGAGAAATATTCCTCATCTACATCTACACCTGGTGCTTTGTAAGAAATTTTAAATGTTTGTGGTGTTTTAATGGTGTTATCACCAGATACTCTTGCACCAACTGTCCAGTAGCTTACATTTTTCGGGTCGCTTAAGTCGCCGTTAGAAAACATAATGCTTGGCTCGTTTTGGCCATTCGGCGACCAACTATTGCTTAATTGTAACAGCACATTTTTACGTCTTGTATCACCAGCATTACGCTTTATTTCTAAAGCAGCTTGTGGTGCTTTAGTACCAATACCTACATTGCCATTTAAAGGAAATTGATTGTCGCTAGAAGGATACGTAGTGTCAATGTATTGATACACAACATTTTTAGTTGCAGGATTTACAGTTGGGTACACAGCAGGCGATTTTGTAGTATAACTTTTGCCAGGTGCTTTGTAAGTTCGTGCCTTATAAGTTGTTACAGGTTTTTTAGGATAATACTTGTACGTGCTTTTTGGTTTTGGCTTAGTTTGCGCTACAACAACTACTGATGCAACAACAAATAAGAAGAAACAGACCATTTTTTTCATGGGTAAATTTAGTTTTATGGTTAAAAGAAACCACTGGTTGGTGATAAACCAATAACGAATTAAAATGCTTAAAATTATTGTACAAACAATTAAAATTCAATTATTAATTATTATTATTAACAAATGCCTGCTTTAAGTTAATAAAAAAGACGATTCTATAGCCACCTTTTTTTGTTTTTTATTATCTTATCGATGATAGCTTCTATCATCTGATTCTTGGTTTTGGTCGTAAGCCTTAATAATAGCTTTTACCAATCGGTGTCTTACCACATCTTCACCATCAAGTTCAATATGTGCGATGCCATCAATATTTTTTAAAATACGCGATGCTTTTTCTAGCCCACTTCTTTGGTTACGGGGTAAATCTATTTGTGTAGGGTCGCCTGTAATTATTGCTTTTGCATTTGGCCCAATACGGGTTAAAAACATTTTTATTTGCAGGTCGTTGGTGTTTTGCGACTCATCTAAAATGATAAACGCATTATCCAAAGTTCTACCACGCATGTAAGCCAACGGTGCAATTTCAATGGTTCTTGTGGTCATGTAATAACCTAGTTTATCCGCAGGAATCATATCATCCAAAGCATCGTATAATGGTCTTAAATAGGGGTCAATTTTTTCTTTTAAATCGCCTGGCAAAAAGCCCAAACTTTCACCAGCTTCTACTGCAGGTCTTGTAAGAATAATTTTTTTAACCACTTTATTTTTCAAAGCTCTTACCGCTAATGCAACAGCAGTATAGGTTTTACCAGTACCTGCAGGGCCTACTGCAAATACAATATCGTTGGTATCGCACGCTTGCACCATTCTTTTCTGGTTGGCAGTTCTAGCTCTTACAGTTTTGCCATTAGGGCCAAATACCAGAATGTCGTTAGGGTTACGTTCAACAAAATTGTCAATCGTTTCTACATCATCACCACCTAAAATTTGCTCAAAATAGTTTTCACTTAAGTGTCCGTTTCTTTCTAGGTATTGTATTATGAGATCAATTTTTTCTTTTGCGGTATCAATTTGTTCTGGTGCACCACTTATTTTTATTTGTGTGCCACGTGATAAAATTTTTAATAGTGGAAACTTCTTTTTTAGCTTATCTAATTTGCCATTATTTACACCAAAAAACTCAATCGGATTTACTGAATTAAGACTAATAATTGTTTCTGTCAAAGTGCTTATTTTTATAGTGAAAATGATTTACAAATGCTTTCTAATCTATTTCAAATTTAATTTCAATCTTTTTGATTGTGGCTTTTTGATATACACAAGTTGTGGAAAGATGCTAATGCATAAGGAAAATTTTACGTTACGATAAAAGTACAATAAGTTGATAACTGATGCAGGGTGCGACGCAACAACAGCTAAACAAAGGGCTAAAGCTGAGGAACAAACACAATTTGGTTGTAAGCAATTAAGAAAGTTGGTATCACTTTTAATTTTTAGTGTAGTTTAGCTATATTGAACAATGCAAAACTACCATGCTAAAGAAAGAAAGGCAAGCGTATATTTTACAGCAAATTAACATTCATAACAAGGTTTTATCTAGTGACTTAAGCATTCAAATGAATGTAAGTGAAGACACGATTAGGCGTGATTTGCAAGAGTTGGATGAGGAAGATAAATTGACAAAAGTGCATGGCGGTGCCTTATCAAAGTCGTTTCACTTTACCATACATAATAACGATATTTATGCATTGCCAGAAAAAAAAATAATTGCTTTAAAGGCAGTGAAACTGATTAAAGATGGGATGTTTATTGTGCTAAGTGGCGGTACAACCATAAGAGAATTGGTGAAAGCTTTGCCAGAAGATTTGAATGCTACTTTTATTACACCAAGTATACCTACTGCGTTAGAGCTTTTAAATCACCCCAACATTGAGGTTATTTTTATTGGGAATAAACTACTAAAATCGGCACAAATGAGTGTTGGTGCAGAAGCGGTAATGCGACTAGCCGATATAAATGCTGATTATTGTTTTTTAGGTACTAATAGTATTGATGCTAAAGAAGGCATTACCGATTTAGAATGGGAGGTAATTGAAATAAAAAGAGCCATGATAAAATGTGCCAATAAAACAGTATCGCTAGCCATATCAGAGAAACTAAACTCAGTACAACGCTTAAAAGTTTGTACGATAACAGAAATTAATACATTGGTTACAGAACTACATCCAGACAATCCAATGCTTTCTGCCTACAGTGCATCGGGGTTAAATATTTTATAAACCGCAATAAGACAATTACTTTTTTAGAATGCTGCATCTTTTTGCAGTTTTTTTATTTTTTCTAGAATTTGTTAAAATTTGTTAACAATCCCTTTTTTATTGTCAATTTTAATTCGTAATTATGTGCGTTGTTAAAAAATAATGTATTATTTTTTATTTTTTAGTTAACGGAAACAGATAAATGCAAGTTTTTGCAGGATTTTAAAATTGAACTTATTTTTTATAATAAAACCATCAACTAGTATGAGAAAAATTCACTTACAGATTAAAGGATTGGTATTGCTTCTCTTTTTTGCTTGCCTCACAGTATTAGGGCAAAGCCAGACAGTTACTGGTTCTGTAAAAGATGCTGACAAAAAAACGCCAATTGGAGGTGTTACTATTAAGGTAGTAGGCACTAACACCGTTGCCCAAACCGATGAAAAAGGCGCTTTTACCGTAAAAGCAAATGCTGGGCAAACACTTTTAATAAGCTCGGTTGGATACGAAACGCAAAAAGTAGTAATACAAACTGAAAAACTTGTGGTAGTAAATTTAAAAAGTGAAGCTGTAGACTTAGAGGAAGTAACTGTTGCGATGGATATAAAAAAGAAACCACGGGAACTTGGATTTTCAACACAAACTATTAAAGGCGATGAAATTCAAGAAACACAACGTGAAAACTTTGTAAATAGCCTACAAGGTCGTGTTGCAGGGTTAACGGTTACATCTACAAATGGACAAGCGGGTGCATCGTCAAGTATTGTATTAAGAGGTTTTAATTCTATTGCATTAAGTAATCAGCCGTTATTTGTTGTAGATGGTATTATTTTAGATAACCAAACTATTAATGAAACAAGTAATGGCGGATCTCAGTTAGGTTTGGCCTCCGATAGGCCTAATAGAAATAATGATTATACCAATCGTATTGCAGATATCAATCCAAATGATATTGCTTCGGTTACAGTTTTAAAAGGCCCAGAAGCAACGGCCTTGTATGGTAGCCAAGCTAGTTCTGGTGCTATTATCATTACCACAAAAAAGCCAAAAGCAGATGGTAAAATTGCTGTAGCTTATGATAATAGTTTTAGGTTCTCTTCTATAAAACGCTTTCCAAATTCTATTAAAACTTTTAGCCCTGGCACAAATGGACAGTCAGATAATTTGTTTTCTTATTTTGGGCCAGCATATACACCAGACACCAAGTTGTATGATAATGTTACCAATTTTTTTCAAACTGGATTTGCCCAAACGCATAATATTAGTTTAGAATATGGTAAAAAAAATAGTAGTTATAGAATGTCGGGTTCATTTTTTGACCAAACGGGTGTAGTGCCAAAAAATAATTTTAGTAGATATAATGTGAGACTTACAAATACAACCAAAGTAGGTTCTTGGCTTGATTTTACACCATCTGTAACTTTAATAAGTAGTAATAACGACAAGCCGATACGTGGTGCAGGAGGCTATCTGCTAAATTTACTTATTTGGCCTGATAATAATGATGTTACTAATTATCAAACGGCTGATGGTAAAAAATTGTTATTATATGGCTCGGCACCAAATTCTGAATTTGATAATCCATATTTTAATGTTAATTACAACAGAAGTAATGATAAAACAACTCGTTTTATAGGCAGTATGGCTATTAATATCCGTCCAACATCGTGGTTAACATTAGCTGGTAGATTTGGTTATGATACCTACCGTTCTATTGGTTATACTTTCTATCACCCATTGTCATCTTTGCTTTCATCGGCATCAGGTGGCATGTTAGATAACTACTATAGAAACTATTTTGGCTATAATCATACTATTACTGCTACAGCACGCAAAAACTTTGGCAAGTTTACAACCAGGTTATTGGTAGGTAATATGTACCAAGATTATAAAACAACCATGTATGCTGTAAATGGTATTAGGTTAAAAGATTCTACAAGTACAGATAGTAGTAATACGGATCCTGCAAGTAGAGTTAGATTGAGCCGTGCAGCGTTGTATGGCGATGCAAACTATAGTATTAATAGGCAAGCAGCTTTTTTTGGTGAGGTAGCTGTTAGTTATGGCAACTTTATATTTTTAACTTATTCTCATAGGTTCGAAAACTCCTCAATTTTTCCTGCTGATTACAGAAAATATAATTACCCAGCCGCTAGTCTAAGTTTAATTGTTTCAGATTTATTACCGGCTATTAAAAAAGGTGGTATTATCAACTATTTTAAATTGCGTACATCTTTAGCACAAACTGCACGTTCAAGTGCACCTTATGCCAATCAATCGGTATTTAACCCAGTTGTAAGTAGTGGTGGTGGGTATGCTTACGCATTTAACAACAACAATTTTTTTCTAGAACCAGAAACACAAAAAACACAAGAGTTTGGTGCAGAGTTTAAATTGTTTAATAACAAAGTAAATTTTGATATTACTTATTACAATACGCTAAACGAAAAACAGATTGCTGAAAATTTTAGGGCAAGTTATTCAACTGGGTATGTACTAAACACGCTTAATGTTGGTACTACAAGAAATAAGGGGTTAGAGATAGCATTTGATATAACGCCTATAGAAACCAAAAATTTTTCGTGGAATTTAAGACTGAATTTTAATAAAATGACCAACCAAGTAGAATCTCTACCAGGCAATGTACCAGAGTTTTATATTGCAGATACTTGGTTGTACGCAAATGCAAGGGCTGGTTTGGTAACCGGTGGGCCAACAACAAGTATTACTGCTTATGGTTACGCCAGAAATACTACAGGGTCTATACTCATTGATCCAGCGAATGGTTTGCCAGTTTTAGACCAAAATTTTAGAGTGAGGGGCGACAGAAATCCAAACTTTACCATGGGTATTATAAATAGTTTAAAATACAAAAACTGGTCGTTAAATTTTTTATGGGATTGGAAAAATGGTGGAGATATTTTTAACGCCACAGATATGTATTTAACCATACAAGGTAAAAGTGCCCGAACTGCAGATAGGCTTACAGCAAGGGTAGTGGATGGTGTGTTAAACGATGGATTGCAAAACAGTGTAAACCCCACTAAAAATACCATTAGAATTACGCCATACTTTACCCAATTGTATTATACTGGTAGAATGCCAGAGGAAGAGTTTATAGAAAAGGACATTAGTTGGTTTAGATTAAGAGATTTAACCCTTAATTATACATTGCCATCAAAGGCTGTAAAAAAGCTTGGTTTTGTTAAATCTTTAGGTGCATTTGTAACTTGTAATGATTTGGTACTTATTACAAACTATACAGGTGCAGATCCATCAGGAAGTGGCACTAATGCGTCTACACGCGGTGTAGGTGCTGCTGGTTTTGACTATGGCAATATTGCTACACCAAAAAGTGTAAATTTTGGGTTAAGAGCAAATTTTTAAAAATAAATTAATTCATTAAATATGAAAAAGTCCATTATTTATATATTTTTCATTGCAATAGGTTTTTTGCTTACTGCTTCTTGTAACAAAGCAATTGATGAAGCTTATGCAAATCCTAACGCAAATATTAGAGTGCCAATAGAGCAATTATTACCACAAATAGTCTCGGCTTTTGCAGGTAATTATGGTGGTCACGGGGCATTAAACGATGCTAGGTATACTGGCTGTTATACGCAAAATTTTGCATACGCTACAGCCGCAGATAGTTACGACCAAATGTATGCAGGCCTAACAGATAATAATGCGTCTTGGTATCGGATACATTACTACGATTTTGGTGAAAATTTGAATAAAATAATCAAGTGGGGTACCGAAGAGAAGAAATGGGATTATGTGGGTGTGGCCAATGCCATATTTGCATTTAGCTGGTTAACGTTAACAGATATACATGGTGAAGTCACCTTAAAAGAAGCCTTTAACCCAAGTCAATTAACTTTTAAGTACGATACACAACCCGAAGTTTATGATTTTGTGAGAAACCAATGCTACATAGCATTAGATAATTTAAACAAAACTGGGGATAATGTAAGTGCTGCAAATTTGGCAAAAGGCGATCAGTATTTTTATGGTGGGGACGTAAATAAATGGAAAAAATTTGTGTATGCTGTATTGGCAAGGTCTTATAATCACCTTACCAACAAAGCAATTTATAAACCAGATTCTGTTATTTATTATGCCAATTTATCAATGCAAAGTAATACTGATAATGCAGTTGTAAAATATGCTGCAACTGGTGTAACAGCTACTAATAACTTTTTTGGACCATTAAGAAATAATATTGGTAGTTCTGGCAGGTTTATACGCCAGTCGCAATTTATTGCTAACCTTATGAACGGAACAAACAGTGCTTTTGCAACTGTTGTCGATCCTAGAGCATGGTATATTTTAAGGGGAAATGCTAACGGCACTATAAAGGGAGTACCACAAAACTTAGGTCAAGTTGCAGGTGTAATTCAGGCTGATAGGCCAGAGAGTTTTTTTGGCATCAGCCAAAATGCAACAACAGTTGTAAATTCTGCACCAGTTACCGATGCGAACTGTAGATACATTTTTAGAAATGCATCACCAATACCTGTTATCACAGCAAGCGAAATACAATTTATGAAAGCTGAGGCTGCATTTATTAAAGGCGATAAAACAACTGCTTTGGCCGCATATAAGTTAGGTATTCAACTCAATTTTGATATGCTTACTACAGACTATAATGTAAATGTTCCTGCCGATAAAGTAATTACAACAGCTATAAGAGATGCTTTTTTAAATAAGCCTGAAGTTGTTCCTACTGCTGTAAACCTTACGTTAAGTCATATTATGTTGCAAAAATATATTTCTCTTTATGGTTATGGTAATTACGAAACTTGGGTTGATTTAAGACGTTACCACTACATTGATATAGATGGTGCTGGATTTCAAGTTTTTAGAGATTTTGCAATTCCAACAGGTACTTCTTTATATATTGATAATGGAGGTAAACCTATTTACAGGGTTAGACCAAGGTTTAATTCTGAGTATGTATGGAATTTAGAAGAGTTGAGAAGAATAGGTGCAGATGCGAACGATTATCATACTAAAGAGTGCTGGTTCTCACTGAAATAATTTTTTTAAAAACAAATAATATTTTATGCAAAACATATCAAAATATTTAATAGGTTTGGCTATAATGGCTATAATATTTATCGCATGCGAAAAAAAATACGATTATAAAGCTACCTACAATACCGATTTGAGTGGTCAAACTAATATCAAAGTATTTAATGCTACGCTTAATGCCGCACGTAATTATGTGTATGTTGGTACAACACCGCTAAATGGTGCAGCAATTGCTTATGGTGGGGTTTTTCCTGCAAGCAATGCCTACTCGTCGCTTCCTGCTGGCACTATCAATTTGGTGATAAAAGATACATTACCTACTTCCACGCAACTACCTTTAAACTTCTCAAACAATTTTGAAGCAGGTAAATTTTATTCAATTTTTACTTACGATACTTTAACCGCTACCAAGTATAAAATTGTAACAGATCAAATTGTTGTACCTACTGATAGTTCTATTAGGTTTAGGTTTGCCAACTTTTTTTATTCATCAACACCAGTTAATGGTGTAGATGTATTTTCTTTTAAATCAAATGCAAACATTGCTACTAATGTGCTTACTAATGATGTTACTGCGTTTAATAATTATCCCTTTAGAAGCGATACTTTGTATTTTAGGGCAGCAGGAACTTCAACTGAGTTATTCAAATATTTTTATCCTGGGTTTACTTCAACCAGATCCTATACATTGGTAATGAGAGGTAGGTACCAAAATAATTCTGGTGCTGTTGCAAGAACCGTGGGATTTGTATTAAACTACTAAACACTATTTATTGCTTCTTTTTCAAACGGGTTTTCCATTTAGGAAACCCGTTTTTTATTATCCCCAAATCAGCTTAAACGTTAAAACGACTACAATTTTATGCACAGTTACGTGCTAGGTTTGGTAAAGGCTTTATTTTAGCCAATATCTAAATTTATTGCCAATGTTTTATTTATTGCAAATAGCAAATGCCATTGCAGATACAACCAAAAAATTGATAGCTGCAACCCCTGTTGTAGAAGAAAAAATTTCGCTTTGGGATTTGTTGCAAAAAGGTGGCTTTATTATGTATCCTTTGTACGTATTATTGGCTGGTGCCATCTTTGTATTTTTTGAGCGTTTAATAGCTATTAATAAGGCTTCAAAAATAGATGCAAGTTTCATGAATATCATCCGAGATAATATCATTACTGGCAATATTTCGGCGGCTCGTAATTTGGCAAAAAATACCAATAACCCAGTGGCACGGATGATAGACAAAGGGATACAGCGGATTGGTAAATCCATTGATGCTATTGAGAAAAGCATGGAAAATGTAGGCAAATTAGAGATGTATAAAATGGAGAAAAACCTCTCCATTTTATCGCTCATAGCAGGCATTGCGCCCATGTTTGGGTTTCTAGGAACCATTTTTGGTATGGTGCAATTATTTTATGGTATTGCATCAACAGGTGAGTATACTTTAGGTACTATTGCAGGGGGTATTTACACCAAAATGGTTACTTCAGCCACCGGTTTAATTATAGGTCTAATGGCTTATGTGGCGCATAGTTTTTTAAGTACACAAATAGATAAAACGGCTAATAAAATGGAAGCTGCTAGTGCTGACTTTATTGATGTTTTACAAGAACCAACAAGATAGTTGAGTAGTGAATAGTGAGTGGGGGTAATAAGGAAAGTATAATTTATTTAACCAGCTTTAGATTACTAATTAAGCTGCTGTTGTGTCACACCCTTGTACGTTCTCATTGTTAGGCAGCTTTTATCTAAGCATATTAAATTGTGTAATTCGTTATCATTTGTGTCATAAAATTATTTAAAAATTCATGTACAAAATATGAATATCCGTAAAAGATTAAAAGCACACCCAGAAGTACATACTGGTGCGTTAAACGATATTTTGTTTATACTATTATTATTCTTTCTAATCGTATCTACATTGGCAAATCCTAATGTTATTAAGGTATCAAACCCAAAAGCAAAAGCAGATACTAAAGCCAAACAAACAGTAGTTATTACAGTAGATAAAGATCAACGATTATATATTGGTCAAAAATTAATTTCTTTTAGTGAGCTAGAAACACTGTTAAAAGCGGTATTAGCTAAAGAAACCGACAAGCCATCTGTTGTTATTAATGGCGATAGTACCTCTCATTTAGGCACAGCTATTAAAGTAATGCAAGTAATAAAAAAATTAGGTGCAACACCAGTTATGGCTGTAGATAATAGCGGTAATAAATAACACTTATCATTTTTAGGAGCTAATTATTTATACTAAATAGTTGTCCCACACTACTTGTTACACAAACACTCAATATGCAAAATCTAACTGAATAGCAAAGGCGGTTTTCATACCTTTTTCAGTCATTACCAAATCGGGCATGGCTACTAAACTTAAGAGTACAGTTTTACGTTTATAAGTCTCTAAATCGTTAATATGTATAAAAGCCCAACGCTTAAAAACAGGGCCTTCACTTGGGCAAGGCACACTGTAAAACACATATTGACTACCTAAACTAACCCGTATATTAGACATATAAACATCAAACTCGGTTCTAGCCGTTGGATAATCGTCAAAATCAGGTTTTTGGTAAGTTATAAAAAGGGTATCCTGAATTATTCGTTTGCCTAAGCATCTAAATGGGGGTATCGTTATTGGGCAGCCTATAATGTTTTGGTTTTGAAGAGCGGCCAAATTAGTTCTAATAACAGTAATCATATTAAAACTACTAATCGGTTCATTCTTCATAATGCGGTAGTAAAACTGTGGCTTACCATTATAAATTTGTAATAATACCCTAAACTTATTATTATGCAGTAAACGTATAATTTGCAACGCAATATTATAGTGATAAAAACCTCTATTAATGGCATACGCAATCTTCTCTAACCTAACAACAGTGCCATTTGTATCTACATGATAGTCTTTTATAAATGTTCTATTATCAATAGCTATTGCTACATGTTCTTGCAACGTATCGTAGGCTTCAAAAGCAGCAGATATTGTTTCAAAATCTCCAAAATAATATTCTGTATAAATAGTGCTATCAGTAACCAATCTGCCCGCAGTGCTATTGGGTAATTGTATGGTTACATTATAAATAGTAGAAGCTAAGTGAATAGTATCTTTTATGTGTATCTGCTTACCTTTTAGATGGCTAAAATCATTACTAGCATCGTTAATAATGGTTAAAAATTTACTAGTAAAAGCACTAGGGTTCGGCGGTACAGCTATGCTAAACCCTTGGGCAAAAATTTGGTAGTAGCAGGTTGAAAAAAAAAATATGGTAAGTAATTTTCTCATTAAAAAAGTATCAACAAATACATACTCTATCTTTTATTTAATATGAAAATTTATTGGATTAAGTTTTAATTTTTTAAGCCTACTATTTACTTTTTTGTCTTAAAACAAAAAGGTAACAAAAAAATTCAAGGTTTAATAAAAAATGCTAAAAATTAAACCGATTGTTTAAAATGAAATTAGCCCAGGCTTTTTGTATAAATCCTAGCTAGGTACAACTTACAAGCAAATAATAATTTTCAGCTTAAGTAATATTTATTTCATTTTTAACGACAATCATTTTAATTTTCTTCACGCATTTTTTATAATGCCAACAGAAAACGAATTAAACAATTAAACCTCAATTTTTAATACACCTGTTGCATCCCTTTTACAAAATCGCTTACTAAATAGCTTATTAATTTACCAGTTGCTGCATCCATTCTACCATCGCTTAAATTGGTAGCACCTTCACAAATATGTAAGTACGCAGGTTGCGTATCTAGCACTACATAATTTACATATTGCCTAGCATGTACAGCCGTAATGCCAACAGGTGTAGCCGCACTACTTAACGTATGTTCTATACAATCAAGGTCTAATTCTATACCACATAAAGTATCATCTGTAAACTCAGTCGCATCTTTTAAAGCTTGGGTAAAATTTCTCTTTTCGTGAATAAAAATATCTTCAAACGTAATACAATCTACAAATGGGTTATTAACCATATCCATCCAAACGTTTTGTTGCAAATAGTTTTCGTGCAACCCCACCACGCAATATTTTTCTAAGTAACCATCCTCTTCTGCATATCTAAATGCATTGCCACTATGCCTTCCTTCCATAGGTCTGTAATCTGCATGTGCATCTAAATTTATGACATTTATTTGTGCAATTGGAATCACTTCTGCTTTGTGCCAACCCTTAGCTGCACCCTTAATACAAGGGTAAGCGTTGTTATGCCCACCACCTATTACAATGGGTAGTTTTCTGTTTTGGGTAATGATGTGCACAAGTTGCTCCACCTCGTCATCTATCATATTTACCGCGTGGCGATACGCATCTACTTTCTCATCAAAACTTTGTGCCGATTGTTCAATAACTTCAGATATTTCACTAAAATCAAAATGCCCCAATAACAATATTTCTTCACCTTGTAAAAAGTCGTTACTCTGTATATTTAAAAACGATGCTAAAAACGGTTTCCAAGCTGTATCGGAACCACCCACGCCCAAATTTGCTTTTACACCAATATCTTCTGGCACGCCAATAATTACATAGCGGGCAGCAGTATTTTGTAACGATTTCTCTATATTTTTAGGATTACTAATCACCTGTAACCGCTCGCCTAATTTTGTTTCAAAGCGTCTGATTTTTGTATGGTCAAGTACATCTTGCTTAGTATAAATTTTTAAATGCTGCATATCGTTATTGGTTTAAAAACTGAAAGTAAAACTTATATAGTGTATGGGTGATTTTTATTTTTATAGCAACAACGTTAACAATAGTCTAATAATTTACAAAGGCTTAAATTTAATGATGAAAATATGAAATATTCTATATTTTCACAATGCAATAAAATACCACACTATGAAACAAACACTACTCATACTTGCCATCCTAATTACCATGTGTAGCCTTAGTTGCAGCAGTTGCAAAAAAGAAACCCTCAACCCAAACGACTTGCCACCAACCACCCAAACAGGTGCTAACACACTTGGCTTTACACTAAACGGGCAATCTTGGACACCCCAGGGAAACAATGGCACAGCTAATTTGAGTATTGACTATGATGCAGGATTTTACAAAGGGGTATTCGGAATTTCAGCATATAAAATAATAAATAGTAACAATAAAGAATACTTTGGAATTGGAATTAAAGATAGTTTAAACTTTTTTACAGCACCTTTTAGCGTTAGTTTATCAAATACAAGTTTATACAGAATGAGACCGTTGCAAGACTACTTGAATCAATTTAAAAATAAACTATGTCATAATAACTTGATAGTCAATATATTAGGTTAAAATACGTATCTTAGAGGCATGGAAAAGCATAGCAAACAACTCAGTTTTTCGTCTTTATCAG
>JBBQLL010000027.1:0-39211 GCA_038327865.1 Chitinophagales bacterium
CATCAATATAAAAGTTGCTGATGGCTTTACCGTTGTAACTTATTTTACCATTGCCATCTACATCTATACCAGGCATCCGCCGCAGCACATCGCCAATGGTACGGTCTTGTTTTGCGGCAAAACTATCTACATTGTAGCTTAGGGTATCTGCCTTGTATTTTAAAAACGGCTTGGGGTTTTTAACTGTTACGTTTGGTAAGTACGTTACACCAAATTTCAGCTTAAAATCGATGACTCCAACTGCTTGGTTAAGCAGTTTTGTTTGTGGCACAAAGCCAATGGTGTTAGCCTTTATGGTAAAGCTATCTTTTAAAAATGGTTGGTTATAATCAATACGATATTCACCTTTTGTATTGGTAATGGCAAAAGCCACAATAAGGCTGCTATTGGCTTTTTGCAACGTAATGCTTACTGATGGTATGGGTTTGTTAAGGCTATCAGTTACAGTACCAGCAATGCTTATTTGAGCCTGTAATCTACAAATAAAAATGCTTAACAAAAAGATAAACGAAACTGCTTTAGGCATAGTCATTTATTTAATTTTCTGTAAGCTCTATAGGGTTTGGTGCTTTACGTAAACCTTTGATTGGTTTTAGATTGGGATCCATTTTGAAGTTAGAGTTTGCATTTAAATAGCCTATAGGGTCAGATATTACAACCTTTTGGAGTTGAACAAATTCTTTTTTAGAAACACTAAGAACATCAGAAAATTTCGGACTAACACTAATTATTTGATTATTAACACTTTCGATACCATTAAACAAAAACTGAACCTGTTTTTGTTTGTCATAAGCTTCGAGAATTAATCCTGGTAAACCATTTAATTTCCAAGGTCCTGCTGATATTGGAATCTCGTTAGTAAACCATGCAGTATAGTTGCGTCCTCGAAAATTGCCAAATGCTTTTGTACAAATATACTTGTCAAATTTTTTTCTTTCATCGGTTATATGCCAAATAATTCTATTGCATGAATCGTTGTACAGATATTTTTTCAATATTCTATTTTGAACATATAATATTTTATCACTGATGTCATAATAAAGTTCAATAGGTGTATATTTCTTAGAATTTCCAAGCACTACATTATCAAAGCCATCTTTTAGCTGTTTTTCCATATTTTTTTTTGCTATAGAATCTTGAATGTATTTTTCATAACTGAAATAGTGACTGTAAGAATTACTAAAACATAATAGAAATGGTTCTTCTCTAAAATTGTCCTTAAAAGAAGTGTCTTGCATATATTTTAGAGTGTAAAACACTTTTGCAACAGCTAAATTATTTGGCTGAGCTTTTATAAAAAATGGTATAAGTAATAGTATATTTAGTAATAACCTTTTCATAGTTTTTTAAATATTTTAATATTTAATGTGAATCTTGAAATGTTTAAAATTATTGAGTCATCAAACTCAATATAAGAGCTGCCAACTTTAAAGTGGCAGCTCTTATATGATTACTCTAATTACACATAATAGAATATTGAATTTCCACAATAATAATCCTCTGCAAATCTTTTTATTTCTTCGGCTTGATCAAAAGTTGGCCAGCTATTACCAAAATAAGTCAAAACAACTGGACCACATGACAAGTTGAATAAAAAGTTAACTTCTGGTTTAACCTTAATAATCTCAGTTTTTTTCGCAGCAAAACTGCCAAATGAAAATATCATACTAACTGTCATTAAAATAATTATTTTTTTCATTGTTTGTTAATTTTAATTTTTCCCTCACCTGTTTATCGCCATGGGTTGGTTGTTCAGCGTCCTAGGTTTTATGTGCTTAGGAATGCACGGGTTGTTAATGGCCATTAACAGTATTGCTAGCTTGGTTGTACCTTCCATACTATCAACAAGCTAAAACTAAAGTAACAAACGCATATAAAAATACCCCCAAATGGAGGTATTTTTTAGCCCAAAAGCTAACCATCTGTAAATCAATACTAACTACCAACTATTTTGCTGACTAATTTTAAAAATACCTACGAATGGAGGTATTTTTTGTTAAATATTTATAAAGAAGTTGTTTAGCATTTTATTTTTTAAGAAAAATAGCTATAACGCTTAGCCATAGCATATTCCACCAAGTTATTGTTAGTTTTTCAAATCGCACCAAAATTCCTTTGTAGGCATCCATCCAAGCATTTGTCCGTTCAACCTTATATCTATTTTCATCATACAGTTTATCATCAAAAAATGGCGTTGTCAGTTCTTTATTTTACTACCTCTTGGGTTGTCTTTTACATTAAGTTCAATGTCTTTTTCATCACAATTCCTCTTAAAGCTTTTACTATTAAACCCAGCATCGACATTCGTAAAAACGCCTTCCATTGATATGGTGGCCGTTTGTAAAAATGCCATCATTTCGTCAAATATCTTGTTTAGCTGATATAGGTCATTATGGTTGCCGCCTTGCGGCCTTCCTATTGCTAATGGTAACCCGTTATTATCGCACAATATCAAGCTATTGCTGGTTTTGCAAGATTTTCTACCTTGGTATCCGACACTTTCACCGCCCCGTTTGCAAGGTGTATGTGTGCCATCAAATTGAGCAGTGGACAGATCTAATAAATGCATATTGTTTTGCAATAATTGTTGCCAGACTTTCAAAAAACTACCATCCTTACTCCACTTATTGAAGTAGTAATAAATCTTTTGCCATGGAACCGATTCTTCAAAAAAATCCCTTGTGCTTAACTCTTGCCATTGTGTACCCGTTTTTAATCTTTTTAAGATCAAAAGAAATACTTTCACTAAACATAAACCACTTTTTTTACCTCGTTTACCCATACTTAAAAAATATAATACCAAGATTTTAGTCTTAATTTCGTTTTGAACCGCCACAGTCATTTGATTTTTTGCTAAAACCTGTAACTTCTTGGGGTTCTATTTTATTTTAAACACAAAAAATAATTTTAAACAACTTCGATGGAATGTAGGTGGCTTACAATTAAGTATACATAATATTCTAATATTAGTGTTGCAACCAACAGTTTTTTTGTTCAGAGCCCGCCCGCACTATTGAAGTAGGGATAGCAGCGAATAGCCCGTCCTAAAGGGAACGCCAATAAGGTAATTATAAAAAATAACACCTATTATGCCGTAAATACTGCATCTTCGCAATGTAAAAGAAAATAATTGTAATTCCGTACCCTATTTTTCTTATTACACAAAACGCTTTGGCGCATTAGTTTTAACCGCATGTACGTATTGTTAATCTTCTCCAGACAATATATTTCCTAAATACATTAGTGGTATTTCAGCAATGATCTTCAGCACAATATTCATTAGCAGCAACACTATATGTATTGTTAGCTTAAATACATTTTATGACATTTAACGACATGGGTATTATTAGCCCAATTTTACAAGCCTTACAAGATGAAGGCTACACACAACCCACACCTATACAAGAACAAGCAATTCCTATAATTTTAGAACAAAGGGATATTTTAGGCTGTGCACAAACTGGTACTGGTAAAACTGCGGCCTTTGCCATTCCTATTTTACAATTATTACAAGCACAAAAAAATGCTGGTAATACCAATACAGGCATCAAGGTGTTAATATTAACACCAACTAGAGAATTAGCCATTCAGATTGGCGAAAGCTTTGTGGCCTATGGTAGGCATCTAAACATAAAACACGTCGTGATATTTGGTGGTGTTTCTCAGTTTCACCAAGTGGAAGCTTTGAAAAAAGGTATTGATATTGTGATTGCTACACCAGGTCGTTTATTAGATTTAATGAACCAACGTTTTGTGCATTTAAACACATTAAGTACGTTTGTATTGGACGAAGCAGATCGTATGTTAGATATGGGTTTTGTGATGGATGTAAAACGCATTATTACCAAAATACCTACCAAACGACAAACCTTGTTTTTCTCTGCAACTATGCCACCAATTATTCAGCAATTGGCTAATAGTATTTTAAGTAATCCAGCAATGGTAAGGGTTTCTCCTTTATCGTCAACCGCCGATACCATAGAACAAACTTTGTTTTATGTAGATAAAGACGATAAGAAAAAACTATTGGTGCATTTACTACAAGATAAAGCTATAGTAAGTGCTTTGGTATTTACCCGTACCAAACATGGCGCTAATAAAATAGCTGAGCATTTGTGCAAATCTGGTTTTGATACACAAGCCATACATGGCAATAAATCTCAAAATGCAAGGCAGCAAGCATTACAAAACTTTAAAAATGGTAAAAACCGTGTATTAGTTGCTACCGATATTGCTGCAAGAGGTATTGATATTGATGAATTATCGCACGTAATAAATTACGAATTACCAAATATTCCTGAAACGTATGTGCACCGTATTGGCAGAACTGGCCGTGCAGGTTTTAGTGGCAAAGCTTTTTCTTTTTGTGATATGGAAGAAAAAATGTTTTTAAGAGATATTCATAAAGTTATTGGTAAAACAATACCTGTTGATAAAGAACACCCATATGCACTGCCAGAAGTAACGCCAATTGTTACAACTTTCGTAAAAGCAGCATCTCAACAATTTAGAACAAAGAAACGTAGGTTTTAAAATACCAATTATACTAATAATAAAAATTCCCACTTCAAAAACATGAAGTGGGAATTTTTATTGCACAAAAGTTTGTGCAATAAAAAACCCGCTTGAAACAAACGGGCTTTTAAAATATTTAAAACAAATTAATCTTTTTTAGCATAACGCTTTTTGAACTTATCAATACGACCTGCCGTATCTACCAACATATTTTTACCAGTATAAAACGGGTGAGATGTATTTGAAATCTCCAATTTAACTACTGGATATTCTTTACCATCTTCCCAAACAATTGTCTCTTTGCTGTTTGTAGTTGATTTACTTATAAATGATGTTCCGTTACTCATGTCTTTAAAAACAACTAGACGGTAATTTGAAGGGTGGATACCTTGTTTCATATAAATTTTTATTTAAGGCTTATACGGATTTTGCCGTATAAAATGTTCTAATAGACTACAAATGTATAGTTGATGAGCGTTTTAGCCAAATCAAATTTCACTTTAGCTTTTCATATTATCAAATTGTAGTGGAAAGCCCAAGTTACCACTTTTACAAAGGGCAATTACATCTTGCAAATCGTCAATTTTTTTTGCTGTTATACGCACAATATTATCCATTATAGCGGCTTGTACTTTTAGACCACTATCTTTTATAAGTTTTACTATTTTTTTAGCATCATCTTGTTTTAACCCATTACATACTGACACGTCTTGTTTAACCACTTTACCACTTGGGTAAGCGTCTTTTTCAAAGTCAAATGCATTGGCATCAATACCTTGTTTTACACTTCTACTAATAATTACATCAATTACTTGCTTTAATTTCATGTCGCTTTCTGCTTCTAAACTCACGATATAGTCTTTTTTATTTAGGTTAATTACGACATGGCTATTCTTAAAATCAAAGCGATTTTCTATTTCTTTTTTTACTGTATTAATGGCGTTATCTAAAGTTTGCAAATCAACTTTACTAGCAATATCAAATGATGGCATAATTAAATATTTAGAACAAAGATAAATGCGAATGCACTAATTAAAAGTTAGAGAGATTTGAAGTAAAAGCATAATTGCAAATGTATATATCATAAACTTATAAAAAATATTACCATTTCTTTCACAACATTCTTTTTTAATTGAGTATCTAGTTTAAATATAGGCACGATATTTTCTTTTGTTCTTTTATCACTAAAAATTTTTGCCCCTTAAAAATAATTCTACCTGATCAATTTTAATAAACCACAACCAATCAGTTATGAATTTTAAAGTAAAAATTAGTTTAGTAATGCTTATTACTATTCCCACAACTGCTACTAAAGTTTTGGCACAAAGCAAATCAAGTTATGAAATAGGTATTAATGTTGGAACGCTTATTTACCAAGGCGATTTAAGCCAAAGTGCGTTTGGTTCTACTAAAGATTTGAAACCTGCTGTAGGCATTTATGTTGGTAAAGATTTAAATGCTTATTTTTCTCTTAGGGCAAACCTAACTATTGGTAAAATTGGTGCAGATGAGTCTCAGTTTTCATATCCTGCATATAAGAAATTTAGAAATTTCATGTTTACAACTCCCATTACAGAATTTTCTACAGTATTAGTTTGGAACATTTTAGGGCAAAGTGCTGATAGAGATTACAGAAAACTATCACCTTATATTTTTGCAGGTGCAGGCATTTCATTTTTAAATGTTAATAGAGATTGGAGCAAAATAGATACAACAGTTTTTAACTCAAAGTCAGCCGCCATTATAGGCTTAGGTAAAGATACCTTACAAGCAACACCAAGAATTTTACCCGTTATTCCATTAGGTATTGGCCTAAAATATGCTATTACTGATAAAATTGGCATTAATGCAGAAGCTACTTACAGATTAGCATTTTCAGATTATATTGATGGCTTTAGTTATGCAGCAAACCCAAATACAACAGATAAATACTATGGTATATCTATTGGGGTAAGTTTAAATTTAGCTAGAAATAACTACAAATGCCCTAGAGTTAGGCGATAAATACTATTTTTTAATCATAGGTAGTATTACCAATTTAAACAGAATAACTAATAAGGCTACCAAAAACATCATAATAGATAGTCTGTTCATCCCATGCATATACTTCATCCATTGTGTAGGCTTATCATTAGGGTCACGCTTCTTAATATAAAGGTACTCTGCAAACTGTTTTATTATGCCCATACAATTAATTGTTTATAGTATTGTAACAATATCCTTTGCTTTTGGTTGTATTTTATTAAGCAATCTATAACATAATATTGTGTAAGCAAAACTAAATATCTACGTATATAGTATTTATAAAACAGAAAAATAATAATTATGAAAAAGTATGTTACCGCTTTTATGGTATTAATTGTAGCAATAAGTGCCTGCAATGCACAACAACCTAAAAAACTTAATTTTTCAAAAGGCAAAACAGATGCTGAATGGCAAAAAGTTTTAACCCCTACCCAATTTGAAATTATGGTAAAACGTGGCACCGAACCACCTTTTAAAAATCCATATTTCAATAATCACGAAAAGGGTGTATATGTAAGTGCTGCTACTGGTGAGCCCCTATTTAGCTCTGATACAAAGTTTGAGTCTGGTACTGGTTGGCCAAGTTTTTGGGCACCTGTAGATGAAAGTAAAGTAACAGTAGTTAAAGATAATTCTTACGGTATGGAACGTGATGAAGTAATAGAAAAAAGTACAGGGTTACATTTGGGGCATGTTTTTAATGACGGTCCAAAGCCCACAGGCTTAAGATATTGTTTAAATTCAGCAGCGTTAAAATTTGTAAAAAAATAAGCTATTTTTTGTTAATGTTAAATTGGTGTTACTTAATTATTAGCTACTAGAGTTATCTAGTGGCTAATTTTTTTGTTTGAATATTTTATTGGTATTTTGTATCAATAACTAATAATGGAAACTAAAAATAAGTTACAAGCAACCGATTGGGTAAATAATTATTCAGATGCTTTGTATAAATATACAGTGGTAAGGGTAAGTGACACTGGCATCGCAGAAGACATTGTACAAGAGACCTTTTTAAGTGCTTGGCGAAATAAAGATAATTTCAAAGGAGAAGCATCAGAGAAAAACTGGTTATACACTATTTGTAAAAATAAAATTATCGATTATTATCGTAAAAAAGGTAGTAGTATTATTAGTTATGCAAATGAAGATGCAAGCGATAATTTTTTTGATGATGCAGAACACTGGACAAAAAATGACTCTCCAAAAGAATGGGGTATTAATTACCAACAACAAGTTGAGAAAAAGGAATTTTATACTATTTTAGAAAAATGCAAAGGCAAGTTGCAGCAAATGCAACAATCTGTTTTTGTAATGAAATATTTAGAAGATTTGGAAACAGAAGAAATTTGTAAGGTGCTTGGCATCACCTCGTCAAACTATTGGGTGCTAATACATAGAGCCAAATTGGGTTTGCGGACTTGTTTAGAAAAAAATTGGGTGAATATTTAACAAAATTTAATGAAAAAATTATTTAATATAACATGCAAACATACCACATATCTCATCTCTAAAAAAGAGGATAGAAAAATTAGATTAATAGATCGTTTAAAACTACAAATGCATTTAGGTATTTGTAGTGCCTGTAAACTTTTTGAAAACCAAAGTTGGTTTATAAAATTGAATGCCAAACAAAGCCACGAGCATATAACAGCTTCTTTATCAAGTGAAGCTAAAGAAAAAATAGAGATTGCCTTAAAAAATGCTCAATAAATAGTAACACTTTTACAATCACCCTCACCTATTTTGTCTTAAATATTTTAATATTACCAACCTATCTTTACAAAACTAACAATTGTTCGTTTTATGAATTTAGAGTTTAACCGCAATGAAGATTGGATGAAGCTATCCATCAGCAAAACCAAGCAATATATTGATATTATTAAACTTGGTGGTGGCAAAAAAGCCATTGAGAAACAACACGAACGCAACAAGCTTACCCCGCGTGAACGCATTGATTTTTTAATAGATGCTAATACGCAATTTACAGAAATAGGCACTTTCGCTGGCTTTGAAATGTATGAAGATCAAGGCGGTTGTCCTAGTGGTGGTACTGTTGGTGGTTTAGGGTATATAAGTGGTAAATTATGTATGATTATTGCCAATGATCAAACTGTAAAAGCTGGTGCCTGGTTTCCTATAACTGGCAAAAAAAATTTACGATTGCAAGAAATTGCTATGGAAAATAAATTACCAGTTGTATACCTAGTTGATAGTGCTGGTGTGTATTTACCAATGCAAGACGAAATTTTTCCTGATAAAGAACATTTTGGTAGAATTTTTAGAAACAATGCTAAAATGAGTGCCATGGGTATTACACAAATTGCTGCTGTAATGGGGCCATGTGTAGCTGGCGGCGCCTACTTACCAATAATGAGTGATGAAACCCTAATGGTAGAAGGCAATGGCAGTATTTTCTTAGCTGGTTCTTACCTTGTAAAAGCAGCCATTGGCGAAGAGGTTGACAACGAGAAACTAGGCGGTGCAACAACACATACAGCCATTAGCGGCATTGCAGATTATAAATTTAATACTGAGCAAGATTGCCTTAGCCATATCAAAAAAATTATTAGTAAAATTGGCAAGCAAATTACAGCTGGTTTTGATAAAATTAAATCGTTACCACCAGCAAAAAATCCAGATGAAATTTATGGTATTATGTCAGAGGGCAATACCAAACCCTACAATATATTAGATATTATTGAGCGAATAGTTGATGCTACCGAAGAGGATGCTTTACGCTCATCCTTTGATGAATTTAAAAAAGATTATGGTAAAACAATTGTTTGTGGCTATGCAAGATTAAATGGATGGGCAGTTGGTATAGTGGCTAATCAACGGTTAATTAGCAAAACTGCCAAAGGTGAGTTACAATTGGGTGGTGTAATTTATAATGATAGTGCTGATAAAGCTGCAAGATTTATTATGAATTGCAACCAGAAAAAAATACCACTCGTTTTTTTACAAGATGTTACTGGTTTTATGGTAGGTAGCCGTAGTGAGCATAGTGGCATTATAAAAGACGGTGCAAAATTGGTAAATGCTGTTGCCAATTCTGTGGTACCAAAGTTTACCATTATTATTGGTAACTCGTATGGTGCAGGCAATTATGCCATGTGTGGCAAAGCTTACGACCCACGTTTTATTTACGCTTGGCCAAGTGCTAAAATTGCAGTTATGGGTGGCGAACAAAGTGCTAAAACCCTATTACAAATTCAAGTAGCAAGTATGAAGGCAAAAGGTAAAGTGGTGTCTGCCGAAGAAGAAAAAACATTATACAACACTATTAAAAATAGTTATGATAAGCAAACATCGCCTTACTATGCAGCGGCACGTTTATGGGTTGATGATATTATTGATCCTGCACAAACACGTCATCTAATAAGTATTGGTATTGAGGCCGCTAATCATAACGCTGATATTGCAGATTTTAAGATGGGTGTTTTTCAGGTATAAAATGAGAAAATTGAAAATTGAATGGTGAAATATTGAAACGTGAGTTGTATGTTTGTTTCATTTTAATTTATAACGTAATATTCATCATTTGTAACTTATGATATCATATCCAATTTATCAAGTAAATGCCTTTACTAATAGCATTTTTGGTGGCAATCCTGCTGCAGTTTGCCCTTTAAAAGAATGGTTACCAACTGAAACCATGCAGTCATTGGCAAAACAAAATAATTTATCAGAAACTGCCTTTTTTATACCTGATATGGATATTTTTCATATTCGCTGGTTTACACCTGAAATAGAAATAGATTTAGCGGGCCACCCTACCCTTGCAACCGCTTTTGTAATTTTTAATTATTTAGGCTACACAAAAGAAATGATCACTTTTAAATGCAACAGTGGCTTGTTATACGTAACAAAAAAAGAAAGTAATTTATTAGTGATGAATTTTCCTAGTAGAATGCCCGAAAAATGCAATCCCCCATTGGCTTTAATTGAGGGTATTGGTCATCAACCACAACACATTTTAAAAAGTAGAGATTATGTACTAGTGTACAAAACCCAAAAAGAAGTAGAAGATTTTAAACCAGATTTTACTTGGCTAAACAGGGTTGACACCATGGGCATTATTGCTACTGCACCTGCTGATGGTGATGAATTTGATTTTGTAAGTCGTTTTTTTGTGCCTAATTCTGTAATTGGCGAAGATCCTGTAACCGGTTCTGCTCACGCAAGCTTAATACCTTATTGGGCAAATGCATTAGGCAAAACCACAATGATAGCAAAGCAAATTTCTAAACGTGGTGGTATTTTGTATTGCGAGGATAAAACAGATCGTGTAACCATTGCTGGTGAAAGCATTTTGTATTTAAAAGGTGAGTATTTTTTATCTTAAGTAAATTGAAAATTAAAAATTACACTGCGTTTTCCACTTTAAATTTTTCACTATTCACTATTCAATGTCCCAATCTCTTATTATTTATACCGATGGTTCTTCTCGTGGCAATCCTGGTCCGGGTGGTTATGGTGTGGTAATGATGTGGGGAAATAATCGTAAAGAATTGTCGCAAGGTTTTCGCAGAACAACTAACAACCGTATGGAATTATTAGGTGTAATTGTGGCCTTAGAAAGTTTGAAAAAAAATGATATCCCAATCAATATTTATACTGATAGCAAATACATAGTTGATAGTGTACAAAAACGGTGGCTTGATAACTGGATAAAGACTGATTTTAAAGGAGGTAAAAAAAACAAAGATTTATGGGTGCATTACTATAAACTTTCAAGAAGTTTAAAAATAACATTTGTGTGGGTAAAGGGTCATGCAGATAACCCACACAACAACCGTTGCGATGAATTAGCTACAACGGCAGCAGATGGTGGAAATTTAATAGAAGATATAGGTTATACGGGATAATTCTTAGCATTTTTATACTTTCAATCTGTTTAAAAATTAGTAACACTTTAATTTAAGGTGCTTTTATTTAGATTGGTAGAAGTTCAGAAGCTAGAGAGAAAAGTTGCCTTTTTACCATATTTCTAAGCTTAATAATTATTAATGCCTTTCGCTAAAAGCCTCTTGCAATCAACACCTACTTTCTTATTTATTATAATTATACTATTTTCAAATTAAATTGGGTTAAATAAAACACTACTTTGTTATCATCGCAATGTTTTGCCATAATTGGATAATTATGGCAAAATTTTAAGTTAAAATCTTATTGGTATTTATAAAAAATTACAAAGTTGCAAAGCCATATTTTTACCAAAAGTTTTTGCTCTAATGAAAACAATCTTATCGCAACCACAAATAGCACTAACCATAAAAAGGCTTACCCAGCAAGTATTAGAAAATCATATGCATTTAGAGAATACTGTATTAATTGGGTTACAACCACGTGGTGTTTTTGTTAGTAATAAAATGGTAGAAGAAATGAAACAGTTAGTAGCACCATCGCTTATTAACTATGGCAAATTAGATATTACTTTTTATAGAGATGATGTGCGTAAACAATTACATACTGCCAATAAAACCGATATTCCCTTTAGCATAGAAAATAAAAATGTAGTACTAATTGATGATGTATTATGGACTGGTAGAACCATTCGTGCAGCAATGGATGCGCTGTTAGATTTTGGCCGCCCAAGCAAGGTTGAATTATGCGTGTTAATTGACAGACGTTTTAGCAGAGAATATCCTATTCAAGCAGATTATATTGGTAAGGCAATTGATACGTTTGCCAACCAAAAAGTATTTGTAAATTTTGATGAGGGAGTACAATTGGTAGGCTAAATTTCTACTTGCTGGTTACCACTTACCATTAACTTGAAACTAGCAACTTGTAACACGTTTCTTTTCCTTTAATTTCGCTTTTTAATGAAACTTTCTACCAAACACCTTCTTGGCATTAAAAATCTTACCAAAGCCGATATTGAATTAATTCTTGCTACAGCCTCTAATTTTAAAGACGTTTTACAACGACCAGTTAAAAAAGTACCATCATTGCGTGATGTAACCATTGTAAATTTATTTTACGAAAACTCAACCCGTACTAGAATGAGTTTTGAGTTGGCCGAAAAACGCTTAAGTGCAGATACATTAAACTTTGCTGCTAGCAGCTCTTCAGCCGCAAAAGGCGAAACATTGTTAGATACTGTGAACAATATTTTAAGCATGAAGGTTGACATGGTGGTAATGAGACATAGTGCTAGCGGCGCACCACATTTTTTAGCTAAACATATTTCCGCAGCCATCATTAATGCAGGTGATGGCATTAACGAGCATCCAACACAAGCGCTATTAGATGCGTTTTCAATGCAAGAAAAATTTGGCAGTTTACAAGGTTTAAAAGTGGCCATTATTGGCGATATTATGCATAGCCGTGTCGCATTGAGCAATATTTACTTACTTCAAAAAATGGGTGCAGAAATAGTAGTGGCAGGCCCGCCAACACTAATACCAAAATATATTACAGAGGCATTACATGTACGCGTAGAATACAACGTAAAAAATGCTTTGCAATGGTGCGATGTTGCTAATGTGTTACGTATTCAATTAGAGCGCCAAAATCAGCCATTATTTTCATCGTTACGAGAATACAGTTTGGCCTATGGCATCAATAAAAAATTATTAGATAGCCTTGGTAAAAACATTACCATTATGCACCCTGGCCCAATAAATCGTGGGGTTGAATTAGATAGTGATGTTGCAGATGGCAGCAATTCTATTATATTAAATCAAGTAGAAAATGGCGTTGCGGTTAGGATGGCAGTTTTGTACTTATTATCAAATAATGATAATTAAGTTGAAGTACGATGTAAAATTTATGCATCGTTAACATTATACATCGTACTTCAAACCTCATACTTATAACATGGCAAATCCAACATCGTACTTCAAATAACGCACATATGAGAATTTGTTTATTTCCTGGCACTTTTGATCCTGTAACATTGGGCCATACAGATATTATTAATAGAGCTTTGCCATTATTTGATAAAATTGTGGTAGGCATTGGTATTAACTCTGCCAAAACACCCATGTTTAGTGCAGAGCAACGGATGGCTTGGTTTAATGCTATTTATAAAGATGAAAAACGTGTTGAAAGCGTTATTTATGAAGGCTTAACAATTGATTATTGCAAGCTAATTGGGGCTAAATTTATTTTAAGAGGCATACGTTTTGTAAGTGATTTTGAATATGAAAAATCTATTGCAGACGCCAATAGAACAATGGATAGCAATATAGAAACTGTTTTTTTAACAGGTGAGCCAAAATATACATCTGTAGCCTCAACAATTGTACGAGATATTTTAAAAAATGGTGGTAATGCCTCTCCTTTCTTACCTGAAGCAGTAATAAAAAGTTTGATGCAAAAAACTGTATAATTATGAGTATTTGGCATAATAAAAGTTTACAATTATCCGACTTTGCAGATTTAGGTAAAAACACATTAGGCGAACATTTAGGCATGAAGTTTACAGAAATTGGTGATAATTTTTTAAAAGCCACCATGCCTGTTGATAAACGCACCCATCAACCCTATGGTTTACTGCACGGTGGTGCTAGTGTAGCTTTGGCTGAAACGGTTGGCAGTGTTGGGTCTGCATTAATCATTAACCAAGAAAAAATGATTTGTGTTGGGCTAGAAATAAATGCCAACCATGTTCGTGGTGTAAAGGATGGATTTGTAACTGCTATTGGAACACCTATTCATTTAGGCGGATCGACGCACGTTTGGGATATAAAAATTTATGACGATAAAGAAAGGTTAGTTTGTATAAGTAGATTAACTGTGGCTATTTTAAAGAAACGTGACATTTGATTTTATCACAAAAGAAAAACTCACTGTAACTCTTTGTTAAAATGTTTACTATGTTTAAAACGTATTGTGCCTATTGTGGTAAAAAAATACCAAAACTCAGCCTCACACCTTCTTCAAAGTTCACAGGATTATAGCCTAATAAGTCTATCGCTTTATCAATTTTTAATCCAGATTTTTTGGCTCTTTGAACTGGCTCAATAAAAGTTGCAGATGTAACTGGCTCTATTAGTGATGCATCCAAATCTAATACCTCCGCAACAGTTACTGCCATTGCATATGGCGATATAATATCTTTCCCTGCCAAATGAAAAATCCCTTGTGCTTTTTTATTAATTAATGCTAGGATGCCATCGCAAATGTCGGTTACAAATGTGGGTGTTCTTTGCTGGTCTTCTACAACGTTTATTCGTTTTCCATTTTCTAAATTTTGCTGCACCCAATGTATAAATGTTGGCTTCATGCCTGACAATAATTGGCCATAAATAAACACAGGGCGCACAATGGCAAATATCAACCCACTTGATTGAACAATTTGCTCAGCCATTAATTTACTTTTTCCATAAAAATTTAGCGGTGCAGGTACTACGGTTTCATCGTATGGCCCACCTTCGCCAAACACAAAATCGGTTGAAATATAAATAAAATATGGGTTTAATAGCTTACAAGCATCTAATAAATAGCTAGTAGCTGTTACATTTTGCAGCAAGCACTCAGCCTTATCAGTATTACATATATCTGGCTTACTCATAGCCGCGTTGTGTAGTACAATATCTGGGTTTTCTAGTGCCAATATTGTTGCTACAGCATCTTTGTTAGTCACATCAACCGATTGATATTTTATGCCATGCTTATCAAAAATCCTACAAATACCTCTACTGATTGCAACTACTTCAAAGCCTTTACTAGCAAGGCTTATACATAAGTGTTGACCCAAAAAACCATTGGCACCTGTTATTATAATCTTCATCTTAAATAATTACTTAATGGTTATTAAAATCGTACACGTTTGCGGTTTTACAACAAATCCCTACATTTGTTACTTGGTTTTTCAAGCATCCATTTTTTTACCTATTAATTTTAAATGAGTAAGCACAAAGTAACAAAAATTGGCGTTTTAACATCAGGTGGCGATTCACCAGGCATGAATGCAGCAATAAGAGCGGTGGTGCGTACAGGTATTTATCATGGATTAGAAGTGTTTGGCATAATGCGTGGCTATAGTGGCATGATTGATAATGATATTATCCCTATGAATAGTAGAAGCGTTGCTAATATTATACAACGAGGTGGCACTATTTTAAAAACCGCCCGTAGTGCAGAATTTAGAACCCCAGAAGGCAGAGCCATTGCTTACAATAATCTTAAAAAAGTAGGTATAGATGGGTTAGTAATTATTGGTGGTGATGGTAGCTTTAAAGGTGCACAAATTTTTAGTAACGAATACGATATTCCATGTATAGGTTTACCAGGCACCATTGATAAAGATATTGCAGGTAGCGATGTAACCATTGGCTTTGATACAGCTGTGAATACGGCTGTTGAAGCTATTGATAAAATACGCGATACAATGGATGCGCATGACCGGTTATTTATTGTTGAGGTAATGGGTAGAGATGCTGGCTATATTGCTTTACATAGCGGTATTGCAACAGGTGCAGAAAATATTGTAATACCAGAAACTAAAACTGATATAGAAGAATTAATTGCCAACTTAACAGAAAAAGAAAAACGTAAAAAGTTAGTAAATTTAATAGTTGTTGCAGAGGGTGGTCAATTTGGTGATGGCAATGAATTAGCTAAAATAATTAAAGAAAGAATACCTAAAGCAGATGTAAGAGTTTGTATTTTAGGTCATATTCAACGAGGTGGTTCACCAACTTGTGAGGATCGTTTAATAGCAAGCCACATGGGGTATTACGCAGTAGAAAGTTTATTAATTGGGAGAAATAATGTAATGGTTGGCGTTGTAAATAATAAAATACATTATACACCACTAGATAAAGCCGTAAAACAAAAACAAACCATTGGACAAGAATGGATGAAAATTGTAAAAATATTAGCCAGCTAACATTCTAGCTGGCTTTTGTCTTATAATTGTCAAACTAACAAATTTTTCAAAACAAGTTTATGAGTAAAAAGATTGATAAAATGAGTACACAACCCACAATTGCCGCATCTACAGAACATCACACTATGCACAAAACTAAAATTGTAGCAACAGTAGGCCCAGCTTGCGATAGCTACGATAAACTATTAGAATTGGTAAGAGCTGGTGTAAACGTATTTCGCTTAAATTTCTCTCATGGTTCTCATGAAGATAAAGCACAAATAATTACACATATTCGTAACATTAACGAAAGCTTAGATTACAATATTTCTATTTTAGGCGATTTACAAGGCCCTAAATTGCGTGTTGGCGACATTGAAAATAATTCGTTGTTGTTAACGGCTGGCGACATTCTAACTTTTACCAACGAAAAATGCGTTGGTACATTAGAAAAAATTTATGTATCGTACCCTAACCTTGCAGATGATGTACGCGTTGGTAATATTATAATGATTGATGACGGTAAGATTGAAGTAAAAGTGATAAACATCACTAAAGATAAAAACGTAAAAGTTGAAGTAACCTTAGGCGGTATATTATCATCTAAAAAAGGCCTAAACCTACCAGATACAAAAATTTCTTTACCAGCATTAACTGATAAAGATTTAATAGATTTAGAATTTATTATTGAGCAAAAGTGCGATTGGGTGGCTTTAAGTTTTGTACGCAGCGTAAAAGACTTAGTAATTTTGCGTAGTAAGCTTGATGAGAAAAAAAGTAAGACAAAAATTATTGCTAAAATTGAAAAGCCAGAAGCCCTAGTAAATATTCGCGATATTATTTTAGAGAGTGATGGCATAATGGTGGCTCGAGGCGATTTGGGAGTTGAATTGGCTGTTGAAAGAATTCCATTAATTCAAAAGGAGTTAATTCGCAAATGTATACACCGTGGCAAGCCTGTAATTGTGGCTACGCAAATGATGGAAAGCATGATTGACCGTGTAAAACCTAACCGTAGCGAAATTACCGACGTGGCAAATGCTGTGTTAGAAGGCGCCGATGCGGTGATGTTAAGTGGCGAAACCGCTGCTGGTCAGCATCCCGCATTGGTGGTACAAACCATGCGTAAAATTATTGCTGAGGTAGAGAAAAAAGAGTACCGCTACAATAGAGAAGATGATTTAAAACCACAACCTCACTCACCCTCTTTTTATAGCGACGCTGTTTGCTACAATGCTTGCAAATTAGCTGCAGATGTTAGTGCCAAAGCTTTAATAGGTATGACGCAAAGTGGTTATACCGCTTTCTTCTTAAGTAGCTACCGCCCTTCTGCCCCATTATTTATTTTTACTAAAGAAAAAAGTTTGGTAAATCAGTTAAGTTTAAGTTGGGGGGTGCAAGCTTTTTATTACGATAAAGAAAGCAGTGTGGACGATATTATTGATGACCAAATTAATATTTTAAAAGAAAAAAATTATTTGGTATCGGGCGATATTGTTGTAAACACAGGCAGTACACCAGTGCATTTGCATTTACCAACCAATATGATTAAAATTACAAAAGTAGAATAACAAATAATTTATATAAAATAATCATTTTAATAATGCCCATACTTAAACCTATGGGCATTATTGTTTTTTAAATCATACCATTGCCGCACTGGTCGTAGAACTTTCAACACGCCTTTTGCGGTTGGCTTTAATCATCTTTATAATTTTATTACTCAAACAACTAACTTAGCTGCATAACACTTTGCTATGCAAATCATTCAACAAATTGCGTTTATAATTTTAGCGGGTATGTCTGTTTTTTTATTTAGTAAAAAAGCTGGTCAACTATACAGAAATATCTTTTTAGGTAAGGCTGAAGACATTAGCGACCATAAAAATTTCCGTTGGCAAAACGTGGTATTACTAGCCTTGGGGCAAAAAAAAATGTTTAAAAACCCTTTGGTAGCTGTGATGCATTTGGTAATTTATGGTGGCTTTATTATTATTAATATAGAGGTACTAGAAATTGTGTTAGATGGCATTTTGGGTACACATCGTTTGTTTGCACCAATGCTTGGTGGCTTGTATAGTTTTTTAATTAACTTTTTTGAATGGCTGGCAGCAGGCGTAATAGTGGTATGTGTTGTTTTTTTATCTCGCCGAAATATTATTAAGCTAAAAAGATTTGTAAGTAGCGATTTAAATGGTTGGCCACGCACCGATGCGAATGCTATTTTAATAGTAGAAATAGTGTTAATGAGTTTGTTTTTAACTATGAATACTTGTGATACCTTGTTACAAACAAGAGGCATTGGTCATTATGCGGAGCACCAAACAGGTAATTTCTTTATCTCATCATTATTGCAACCTATTTTTCAAAATGTTAGCAATAGTGCGTTGGTTGGTATAGAGCGTACTTGTTGGTGGTTGCATATTGCGGGTATTTTTGCATTTTTAAACTACCTACCTTACTCAAAACATTTACATATTGTATTGGCTTTTCCCAATGCCTATTATGCCAAATTAATACCACAAGGCAAAATGTTAAACATGCCAAGTGTACAAAACGAAGTATTGTATGCCATGCAACCAGAATTGGCCCCAATCGATGTTGCGCCACCTGCACATTTTGGTGCAAAAGATATTTTCGAATTAAGTTGGAAGAATTTAATGGATGCTTACAGTTGCACCGAATGTGGTAGATGCTCGGCAGAATGCCCTGCAACCATAACAGGCAAGTTGTTAAGCCCACGGTCTATAATGATGAAAACCAGAGATCGATTAGAAGTAGTGGGTAAGAATATAAACGCCAATAAAGTGTTTGTAGCCGATGGTAAATCTTTATTACACGATTATATTTCGGTAGAAGAATTACGCGCTTGCACCACTTGCAATGCTTGTGTAGAAGCTTGTCCAGTAAGTATTTCGCCACTTGATATAATAGTTGAATTGCGCCGCAGCCTAATAATGGAAGAAAGCAATGCCCCACAAGAATGGAACGGAACCTTTAGCAATATAGAAAATAATTTTGCCCCTTGGAAATTTAGCCCAGACGAAAGAGACAAATGGGCAAAAGAAATGGCATAATTGTTAGGAATAGCTTTGTTTCTTAAATAGAGAATAAAATAGCTGTAAAAGGTATTTTTAAATAAACAAGCATTTAAGAAACAATCCGTTATGAGTTATAAATTATGAGTTACGAAATGTGAATAGTCAATGGTGAATAAACTTTAAACTCCAACCTATTAACTGTGCAGCATTGATTGAATGACAAATTACAGCTTTCCATCCAAAGGATTAATCCCATTAATAGTACCATAACAGGCAATGGGTACAAACCGTGTAAACATATCTTCGCTGTACCAATTTTCTTTATGGGTTTTGCGTATCACATCTTTGTGTTGGTGTAGGTTGTAAGCAAAATTTTTCATATCTGTTTTACTATCCCAAATACTAAAAGTTGCCTGCTTAATAAATGGTACTTCGCCAATACCAAAAGATGTTACAAATCCTTTGGCACCTAGCATTTGGCTGGCTACCGCATCTACATTTTGCCAGAAATTTTTTAACTTGCTAAACCGAATTGTTGCCCTTGTAAGCACCGCAATTAAGCCTTCGTAATCTGTTTGTTTTGGCAGGTTGCCAAATACTTGTTTGCCGTCCCAAGTGCCATGGCCTTCTATTGGTTGTAGAACGATGGTGAACACTTCTGCATGAAAAAATTTAAACCACCCGTTGAGTAAATTTGGGATTTGTGATTTGTGATTTAGTATTAGATTATTCACTATTAACTTTTCACTATTAACTACCAAAACTGCCCATTGTCGCCAATCGGGGGTTTTATCAAACGTGCCATTTTTGCCACAGCCCATTAACTTGTAAAAACTAATTTGCTTTTTTAGGAATAATGGAAAATGAAAAACGGCCATAGATAATATGCCAACCCAACCAAAATATTTAGGGTATCGAGCAATTGTTAATGTACAGATCATGGGCTAAAAATGGTGGGTAAATGTTGAGAAAAGTATCAAAGCGTTGCAGTGAGTGACACAACGAAGTAACATAGAATTACTGCTGCTTGTTCACAAATACAATAACTAGGGAATAAATTGACCTAACAAATGACTGTCATTAATTACTTTTACACTATGCTAAAACTTCTTACGATACTTTGGAACAGTTTTAAGATGGCTTTTCAAGAATTGAAAGCTAATAAATTACGTACAGGCTTGTCGTTACTTGGCATTACGTTTGGCATTTTTTGTATTATAAGCGTACTAGCAACTGTAGATAGCTTGAAACGTAAGGTTCAAGGCGATTTAAAATCTATTGGCTCTAACAGTTTGTATTTAGATAAATATCAATATGGTGGTGGTAACGATTATCCTTGGTGGAAATATATTAAAAGACCTGTGCCTAAGTACGATGAAATGAAGTTTATAAAAGCAAAATCTTACCTAACTGGCAATATGGCTTTTTTGTGCAGAGCCAATGGCAATGCTAGTTACAGAGACAATGTATTATCTGGTATGGGCTTTTTTGGCACATCAGAAGACTTTAGTAAAATACAATCATTAGAAACACAAACTGGTAGGTATATTTCTAGTGGTGAGTTTGATAGAGGTACACCAAGTGTAGTTATTGGGGATGCTGTGGCAACCCAATTATATGGCAAACCAGAATTTGCAGTAGGCAAAACGCTAACTTATAATGCTAGAAAGTTAGAGATTGTTGGGGTATTAAAAAAGCAAGGTCAGTCGCTAGTAAATATTTTTGATTTTGATAATTCAGCCATTACCTCGTATGCATATTTTACAAGTATTTATGAAGCTGATAAAGCCAACCCTTCTATTTTAATTCAGGGTAAAGAAGGGGTTACTACAAAGGCGTTGCAAGATGAATTGACAGGTGTGGTAAGACAAATAAGAAGACTTAGCCCTTCGGAGGAAGATAATTTTAGTTTAAATGATATTAGCTCTTTTGCCGAAAGTACAGAATCGTTATTTGGGTCAATTAATTTAGGGGGTTGGGTTATTGCAGGTTTTAGCTTACTAGTTGGTGGTTTTGGTGTTGCCAATATAATGTTTGTAACTGTTAGAGAAAGAACTAGCCAAATAGGTTTGAAAAAAGCCATTGGTGCCAAACGTAGAACAATACTCACTGAATTTTTACTAGAGAGTGCTTTTTTATGCATTATTGGTGGCTTGATAGGCTTATTATTTGTATGGCTATTAACATTAGTATTAGGTACATTTTTACCGTTCCCTATTTTTATTGCCCCAAATATTATTATACTTGCGTTGAGTTTATGTATTGTACTTGGTATTTTATCTGGCATTATACCTGCCTCTATTGCTGCTAAAATGGATCCTGTGGTGGCAATAAGAACGAAATAAAAAAGTGATGAGGTATGAATTATGAGTAATAATTCATACCTCATCATTCATCACTATAAATATCAACTAATTGAATATCACTATTCTCGCCATCGAATCTTCTTGCGATGAAACCTCTGCTTCTATTTGCGTAAATGGCAAAGTTTTATCTAATATTATTGCTAACCAAACAGTACACGAAACTTATGGTGGTGTAGTGCCAGAATTGGCTAGCAGGGCACACATGCAAAATATTGTACCCGTTGTAGATGAAGCTCTTTCAATTGCCAACTGTCAGCTATCATCAATAACTGCTATTGCATTTACACAAGCACCGGGTTTAATTGGTAGTTTGTTGGTAGGAACACAGTTTGCAAAAAGTATGGCATTAGCGTTAGACAAGCCTTTAATTGCAGTACACCATATGCAGGCGCATGTATTGGCTAATCTTATACCCCAAAAATTAGCAGATGGCAGCTCTAGCAAGCCTATTATTTTCCCATTTTTATGCTTAACAGTTAGTGGTGGGCATACACAAATTGTATTGGCAAAAGCCCCACTAGATTTGCAAGTTATTGGTCAAACAATAGATGATGCAGCCGGAGAAGCTTTTGATAAAAGTGCTAAATTATTAGGCCTACCCTACCCTGGTGGCCCACTGATTGATAAATATGCAAAACTTGGCAACCCATTAGCTTTTAAATTTGCGCAACCACAAATACCTGACTTAAATTTTAGTTTTAGTGGCTTAAAAACATCAGTATTATATTTTCTACAAAAGCAAACACCTGAGTTTATTAGTACCAACTTAAATGATTTGTGTGCCTCTATTCAATACACTATTATTACTATTTTATTAAAAAAATTAGCTAAAGCCGTGCAACTAACTGGCGTAAAAAACATTACTATCGCAGGTGGTGTTAGTGCTAATAGTGGGTTACGAAAAGCTTTATTAGAAATGGGCGAAAAAAATGGCTGGCAAACATGTATTCCCGCATTTGAATATTGTACCGATAATGCAGCTATGATTGCCATTACAGCCTACTACAAATATTTAGCAAACGATTTTATAGGCTTAGATGTTAGCCCAACAGCAAGAGCAGAATGGTAGATGACTACTAATAAATTTGTTTGAATAAATAATAATTCAAAAGAAAAAACGCTACAAACCTCATAAGCCGGATTCTGTTTCAACACTATCATTTATCTACGATAAACATTACTGTTTACCTGTTGCTGCCTACCCTGATGCATCGAACGAGCTGCTCTCAAGCGCATCTATACGTGGCATTACAGTACCCAAGGTTTACCCACACAACACATTACTGCACTGCGTTGTAGGCTCTTACCCTACATTTTCACCCTCATCTTAAATTGCTTTAAGACAGTTATTTTCTGTGGCACTCTCTCTTTTTGTTTGCACAAAAGCCGGCTCTTCACCGGTGGGTTGCCCTATACTGTCCAGACTTTCCTCCTCAAATAAATTTGCGGCGATAGTTCGGGTTTGTAGCGGCTGTAAAGTTACTTATGAATTATGAGCTATAAATTATCAATTATAAGTTGGTGATTATTAACTTAAAAATATTTCTGTGGCCCCATAACCAAACCTAGGGTCGTATTGATTGATAAAGCTTTTTACGTCTCTTTTTGTTTTTAAAATATCGTGTATCTCATCTTTTAATTTACCCTTTCCAACACCATGTATAACTATTAAATTAGGCTGCCTGTGTGCCACAGCCAAATCAAACCACTTTTCAAATTCTTTTAATTGAATAGACAATATTTCAAAGTTGCTTAAATGTTCCCAATCGTTACTAAGTTTTTCTATATGTAAATCAACAATGCTTCTTGCTGGTTCTAGGTTTTGCCGAATTTGATTGGCCTGATATACTTTATACCCTTTTGCTGCAAGGCTGCTTAGTTCAAATTTATCTTCCTCAAATGCTTTATCAGGATAATTGTCAAACAATTTGTACGATACAGTTGGCTCGTTTTTATCCTTCATTTCCTCAATCCGTTGAAACAATTGCTTGGGCTTTAGTTTTAAAGTAGTTTCAAAATGTTCAGCTTTCTTTTTTTCAATATTTACCAGAGAGAAGTCAAAACTAAAGCTTGGACTATCGTTTACATCTTCAAATTTTATATCGTGTAAATAAAAATCGTGAAATGCCATTACCTCGTTTTGTAAGCTAAAATTAGATTGCCCTAAAAATTGTTGGTCGTAGGTAAACTTGTAGCTTTTATCTGTTTTATTTATTAAATGTACTTTTAATGTTTCCACTATTTCATCGTTAAAATCATCCAAAGTAAACTTAGGTATTAAAGTTACCCAAACACCTTCAGACACCTTAATTACGTTGGGTTGTGGCTTTTCTTTGGGTATATTATCAATAAATAATTTTGGCATTTTTTCTTCCACTAACTTTTTTTTGCTAAAGCGATAGAAGTAGGGAAAATCTATCTGATCCATATAAGCAGGAAATTTAACTCCCCTTATTTCAATCATCACCATTTTATCGTTCATCAATTCTACCACTTTACCCTCCTCAAAACTCAACAAAACTATAATGTCATCTCCAATTTGATACTTCATACAAACACACATTTATCATTACTAAACAGCAAATGTAACCCACATGTTTTATCAATGCGTTTAGCCCTTATTTTTGTTATAAGGATTATGCTTTTTTGAAAATTATTTGGTTATTGATTATGAAGAAGATTGAATTAGAAATTGTGGCTTTATCGCATAGTATTACACAAACACACTCGTACGCAGTTGTTTTGGGTGAACTAAATGGTTTGCGCCGGTTACCAATTGTAATTGGTGGTTTTGAAGCGCAAGCAATTGCTGTGGCATTAGAGCATATGCAACCAAGCCGGCCATTAACCCACGATTTGATGAAAAATTTTATGAATGCTTTTAATGTAGAATTACAAGAAATAATAATTAGCGATTTACAAGAAGGTATTTTTTACTCAAAATTGGTTTGTTTTAGTGAACATGATACCGTAGAAATTGATAGTAGAACCAGTGATGCATTGGCGTTAGCTGTGCGTTTTGCTTGCCCAGTGTATACTTACGAACATATTTTAGAAAGTGCTGGCATTTTAATGGAAGATAGTAACCCAAAAAAGAAAAAAGGCGAAGCCGTTGGTGTAGAAGAAACTGGTATTGGTAGAGAAGATTTAAAATCTTTGAGCATAGATGACCTGCAAAATTTACTAACCGAAGTACTTGAAAATGAAGACTATATCCGTGCTATTGCTATTAGAGATGAGATGAATAAAAGGAAGTAAATGCTAATTTTTCCTAACTGTAAAATAAATCTTGGCTTAAATATTATTCGTAAAAGAAGCGATGGCTACCACGATTTAGAAACGATATTTTATCCAGTGGCTTTAAGGGATGCGTTGGAAATAATCCCTAAATCGTCAATGGTTGGTAGTCAATTGATAGTAACCAAACAACAACCAACCGTCAACTTTATTTCGACTGGTTTAGTAATTACAGGTTCTACAAATGATAACCTTTGCGTAAAAGCGTACCAATTATTGCAACACGATTTCCCTGATTTACCTGCTATAAAAATGCACTTGCATAAGGTTATTCCTATGGGTGCAGGTTTAGGTGGCGGCAGTGCTGACGGGACTTTTGCATTGCAATTGCTAAACGATAAGTTTCAACTTAAACTTACCCCAAAACAACTGATTCATTATGCATTACAACTTGGTAGCGATTGCCCTTTTTTCATCATCAACAAACCGTGTTTTGCCAGAGGCCGTGGTGAAATAATTCAGCCAATTAACGTAGATTTATCAGCTTATCAACTAGTAATCATCAATCCAAAAATACATATTGGCACAGGTTGGGCTTTTAGCAATATTATACCGCAAGTGCCAAAAAAATCTGTACAAATAATCATTCAACAACCAATTGAAACTTGGAAAGAAGAGCTGGTGAACGACTTTGAAAAACCTGCCATTAATCAATACCCAGAAATTGGTATAATAAAAGAAACATTGTACCAACAAGGGGCTGTTTATAGCGCTATGACAGGCAGTGGTAGTACCGTTTTTGGATTATTTAATAAGCAACAAAAAATACAATTTTCATTCCCTGAACATTATTTTATTTTCTCTAATGCATAGATTTTCTCCATCACTTAGGCAGATAGGCACAGGGTTTTTCAGTATAAGATTAGAGAATATTTTAAAAATGAGATGAGCAATATACTCTATCGGCTATGTGCCCATCTGTCTATGTGGTAAAATGTGTTTCATTCGTGTAATTCGTACAATTAGCTTTAATTCGTGTCATCGTTTCCCATGAAAAAAATATTCCAAATTGCTTATTCTATTTATGCGCTAATAACCTTTATTATTATTATGCTTATTGCCTTGCCCTTTGTGCTATTGTGTTTGTGCTTTGGTAAAATAAAAGGTGGTAATTTAATTTATAAAGTATGTACAATTTGGGCACAAACATGGTACGCCGTTATTGGTATTACACACCAAAACATTTACGAATTTCCACACGATGCATCACGCCAATATATTTTTGTTGCCAACCATATTTCTTATATGGATATACCACCTGCGGTGATAACTATTAACCAACCTTATCGTGTTTTGGGTAAATACGAGATGGTAAAATACCCCATTTTTGGATGGATTTACAGAGCAGCAGTAGTATTAGTAGATAGACGAAGTCCAGAATTACGAGCTAAAAGTTTTAGAGCATTAAAAGCAGCTTTAAACAAGGGTATTTCTATTTTTATTTTTCCAGAAGGCACTTTCAACGAAACCGACCAGCCATTAAAAGAATTTTTTGATGGAGCTTTTAAATTGGCCATACAAACACAAACCTCTATAAAACCTTTGTTATTTATTGATACGGCGAAGCGACTTAACCAATACAATTTATTTAGCTTAACGCCTGGCCTAAATAGGGTTGTTTATTTAGATGAAATTAAAGTGGAGGCCTTAACAATAAAAGATGTTTCTCTTCTAAAACAACAAACTTATGATGTGATGGAAGCAGGATTGATGAAGTATTGCGCCTATTGATATTCTTGTTAAATGGTGTAATTAAAAAAACTCATTCCCTACATCCTTTTAGCACAACCCTGTTTTTATTTTTAATCAACTCTAGTACTTTCTTATCTTACCAAAAAATACCAACATGAATAAAATACAGTCTGCCATTGCTGCTTTAGGTACCATGCTTGCAGTTGTTGCTTGCCAGCAAACTAGCAAGCACACCGAAACAAACAATTTATTTAATAAAGACAGTATGCTACACGATGTAAAAGTGTTGGCATCAGATTCTTTTCAAGGCCGAAAGCCTTTTTCTGCCGGTGAAACAAAAGCAGTAGATTTTATTAAAACAAGTTTTACTAATATGGGTCTTGAGCCTGGCAACGGCAATAGCTATTTGCAAGACGTGCCAATGGTAGAAATTACACCAAAGGCAGATGCGGTGATTCTTGTACAATCTACCAAAGGCAATTTTGAATTGAAGAATACAGAAGATTTTGTAGTATCTACCGAAAAAACAGATCCAATAATATCACTAAAAAATGATGAAGTTATTTTTGTAGGCTATGGCGTGGTTGCACCAGAATATAATTGGAACGATTATGCTGGTATTGATGTTAAAGGCAAAGTAGTATTGGTGTTGGTAAACGATCCTGGCTTTGGTACAGCAGATACAACCATGTTTAAAGGCAATACCATGACTTACTATGGCAGGTGGACTTATAAATACGAAGAAGCAGCTAGACAAGGTGCGAAAGCTTGTTTTATTATTCACGATACAAAAGCAGCATCTTACCCTTTTAATGTGGTGCAAAACTCTTGGGGTGGCTCTAATTTATACCTTGATACCAGAGGTAGCAAACTGCCCTATTTAGATTTACAAGGTTGGGTATCCGCGGCTGCTACCAAAAAATTATTAGCTGCTGCAGGTAAAGACAGTGCCTTAATTACTAGTGCCAATAACAGAGGGTTTAAAGCCATTTCGCTTGGCGAAAAATTATCGCTAAACGTGACTGTTAAAGCAAATTACAATACGTCTCATAATGTTATTGCAAAAATTACTGGTAGTAAAAGACCCGACGAATATGTAATTTATACAGCACATTGGGATCATTTAGGTATAGGAAAAGTAGATGAGAAAGGTGATAGTATTTATAATGGAGCTATTGACAATGCCTCTGGTTGTGCTGCTTTATTAGAGATTGCACGTGCATTTAAGAACTTAAAAGAAAAGCCAGAACGTACCGTTATCTTTTTATCAGTTACCGCAGAAGAACAAGGTTTGCTCGGTTCTGCTTATTATGCCCAGCATCCTATTTATTCCTTAGCAAAAACAGCTGCCAATATTAATATGGATGGCATTAATGCACTAGATAAAACAAACGATATGGTTATAATTGGTGAAGGGCAAAATAATTTAGAAGATTATTTGGCAGATATTCTAAAAAAGCAAAACCGCTATATTTCTTTAAATACGCATCCAGAAGCTGGTTATTATTACCGTTCAGATCATTTTAATTTTGCCAAGGCAGGTGTGCCAGCTTTAGATTGTGGTGGCGGGATAGATGTGGTGGGCAAAGGCAAAGAATACGGCAAAAAATTAGACGATGATTATACCGCTAATCGCTACCATAGACCAGCAGATGAGTTTGACCCAAAATGGACTTTTGATGGGGGCTTACAAGATATGCAAGCACTTTTTGAAGTAGGTATTAAAATAGCAAATGATAGTGCTTGGCCACTTTGGAAAACTGGTTCTGAATTTAAAGCTATAAGAGAAAAAAGCAAATAACTGAAACATAAACCCTATTAAAAAGAACGCCTGTGAAAATTGTTTACAGGCGTTCTTTTTAATAAATTTTATACGTCGCAACTTTTTATACAAGTTGAATGATGATGCGAAAAACGCTACTTTCTCGTAAGCAATTCAGATCTTATTCGCATACCTTCCTCATCACCTACTACTTTTTGCATTACTTTTTTAAGCCCTTCAGGAATACTTTGCTTTTCATCTTCAGTTAGTGCATGAATGATTTCAAAAAACTCATCTTCATCATCGTAGTAACCAAAAACAAGATCAAAATAATTATTTAGGTGTAAACGCAATGATATTTCTTTATCTTCTTCGTATTGATGCATTGAGATAACAGCCCATTGGTCTTGCTCTAAAAAATCAAACCGAACATCCACATGGCTCTCACTTAACACAGCTGTTACTAATTTTTCAATCATTTCGGCTGAATGGTTCTTTACTAATTCTTCAAATGTCATAGTGCTTTATTATAATTTTTGCGAAGGTAAATGTTTCAACTATTGGCATTGTGTATTTAAAAACTTAAGCGTAGCCCTGTTGTAGTGGTTTTACATTTAATAATCTGACACCAATAAATCTATTTGTACAATAATAAAAACATTTTGAAAACCATTTAGACTATTCAATACCAGAAAACTAGTAGGGTTGGCTGAAAAAGTGGTGGTTAATGTATCCGAATAACCTATATGATAATTTTTACTATTAAAATATCTCCTCTTCTAGCAAACTTTTCGGCATTAATAGTTTAAAAATAGTGTAATCAATGGTCGTACTAATTAGTAGAAATGTACATATAATACTAAAAACTTATTTAAAAAATTTCGTAACCACAAATAATATAAGATTTTTTAGCTGCTGCATAATACGGCTGTTATGGTATCGATGGCAACAGTAATTTTTAAATCATCTCCATTTTAAATTAATATTAAAGAAGGTGAAGAATTAATCATTTGTTGGTAAAGGTGTTCTACTTCATTTATTTTTAAAGTGGCTTGTTTGTAAAATGTTATGTCTCCTGAAACACAAATAAATTTTTTTTTGCTATCAATTTGCGTAACTAGCTTTAATTGCATTACTAAACATCCTACCATCTAGCCCTTCTTTTAGCAGTTGCACCTAATGCTTGAAATTGAACTCATTCGACAATATTGGCTTTTTGTAACCACATCTTTTATTAGTTGTTGATTATTTAGTTCCCTATAAATCTCATGAATTCCTATTTCGAAATGTGCTAAAATCATCAATTTCTAGTAAATAAATACATTTTGGTTAATAAATTGAAGTGGACTGTCAGTATCTAAAATTTTAATACAATCTGGGCTAGTATTAATACCATACAACTAAAAGCCTCGCTTTCTTCAATTAGTTGTAGTTCTTTTTTTTGTACAAGTTCAATGGTTAGTGTTTCATTTTCTGTTATATCTTCTACCACTTGAACAATATATTTTATATTATTATATAATATATATAAATATAAAGTATTCTAATAATTAGATATAAAGCCATCGCCATTTGAGTTTAGTTTATCATATTTTTATGATGTAAAAGAGTCGGTATTTTGATTTTAATAACCCGATTAAAGGATACTTTTAAGCTATTACTGCCTGTATTACCAGATTCCTCGGCATTATCTGGAAATACATCAAATATATTGACCTCACATTTTTTACTTTTTGAGAACTATAAATTAGTCACCACTTGGCTTTATAGTAGTTGTATCAGTTGGTGGTGATACGTAAATGATATCTTCTTTTTTACCAAACAATCTTTCAAAGTCGTGTTTATAAGAGAGACTTACTCCTTGCCTATTTCTACGACCTAAAATGCCACCGGTGGCATCCAAATTATTTTTAGAGAAAAATATTAAGCGTAATTGTTTATCGTTGGTAAGTATCCATTCTACATTAATATCCGGCAAAAATTGCAGGTTGCCATTTTTTATAGCAGATGAGGCGCCTACATTAAAGTCTAAGTCGGCACCAGCTGTAAATATTAACCGATCATTAAAAAAACTTTTGCCAATTTTAAAATTAAAATTGCTTCTATCTAACCCCCCATTGCCTTGAGATGCACCACCTGTAGAAGATGCTAACAAGCTAGAGCTACTGTATAAAGAAGTACTTACATCTACCTTAATACTTTTATCTTTTGTAATTTTATATACCAAATTAGATACTACTTTATTTAACTGTTTGCTAATGGCTTGCGATAAGGTATTAATTCCAAAACTGTTAATAGTACCACTACCACCCGCTAGTAATCCTTGCCCATAAGGTGCAAACGTGCCAAAAACAATTAACGACGTAACTTGGGATAACATTTCGCTTTGGTTACTTTCTACCCTGCTAATAAACTCACTAAAATAAGTATCGTTTTTAATAGGACTATTTGGTGGAAAATCTAAACTAAAAGTAATAGTTGGTTTGGTTAATTTATCTCTTAAATGTGCCACTACATATACATCACCTCTATAAGATTTTGTTGCACTACTTACATTTGTTACTTGCTGATTTGATAATAATTCTGATACACTTACTCTCTCTGCCTTATACACAGCATCAATACGTACATCTGCATTAAAAGGGTCGCCATTCCATTCAATGTAGTTATCTGCATTTACCATATCAAATGGCTTACGAATAAAAGATTGGAAGTTAAAATCGTATCTACCCATATTAATATTGTACCTACCCTTTATGGTTAATGGCTCGGTAGTACCTGCTATGATGCGCAACCTGCCATTACCTCTTGCTTTTACAACATCACCCGTTAACTCGTCTAAAATTACATCAATATCAACTTTTTCATTTGCAGTAACATCTAGGTCAACTGTTAAATCGAAGTTACTATTTTTAACATCACTTGAAAGTTCTGTACCATATTGCTTAAACACAATAAAATCTGCTTCACCACTTTGTTTGCTTACATTAATAGGAATGTAAATATGAGAGCTACTATTTGCCTCAGCCACAATATTCATTTTAGCGGCATATTCTGGACCTTTTAAACTTAAACTTGCTTTACCAATGGCATTACCATAAAACTGTTTATTGTCTTTTTGCTTTGTATCAATTAATAATAGCTTTTCGGTTTGCATGTTAAAATCAAAAGCCATGTCTCTAAAATTCTTCTCATACAATTTACCTCTTATCCTAGCAGTATTTTTATATTTATCACGAATAGTTATTTCGCCAAAGTCTATCCCATCGGGCTGAAAATTAACAGCCGCACTATCTATTTCGTAATATACTTGCGTAAAATTTACTTTTAACCCACCCTTACGTAAAATTACTTTACCTAATAAATTAAGATTTGCCGGCGTGCCACTTATAATTAAATTACCTGTTGCTTTGCCAGATAAATTAGTAAAAATATCGCCTAAAAAACGTTCAATCACTCCAATTTTTGTATCATTTAAATTAGTATTTACGTATAAACTATTGCCAGTACTATCTTTTGTGTTGTAAAAACCTTCGGAATTAAACGTATAATCTTGGTTGGTAGATTGTATTTTAAATGGAATTTTGCCAGTTTTATTATCATAACTACTTTTTATAATTACAACGCCAATACTATCATTATCAAGTCTAAACTGGTCAGCTTGTAAATTAGCGTCTGCCGTAAAATCGCCAAAAAAGTCGTTTAAACGTATTTCGCCATTGCCAATTCCTTCTAATCTTGGGCTTTTAATAAAAAGTGCAGTCAAATCGCCCAACACAACATTTTTTAATTTTACAACAAGGTTGTTACTATTATTGTATGTACTTAATTCTGTCTCAACTTTTATTTCTTGAAAACCTTGTGAGAACTTCACATTTTCTGCACTTACAAAATTCTTTCGTACAACAATTTCACCCTGCCTTTCTAAATCCCATTTTTTATTGTTTAATACAAAAGATGACGGTCTAAAATTGATACGCACACCATCTTCTAGGGTATACAAATCGGCATTTAAACTTGCTTCATTAATAGTACTGGATGCTTTGGTTTTAAGGCTTAAAATAGAGTGATTATTGCTGGATGTAATGGCAATAGTTGTATTTGGAAAAGTAAGGCTATCGCCAACTGCAATTGTAGTTATGTTACTATTTAAAATAAGGGTATCTAATGTACCTACGCCTTTTAGTACGGCATCGTAAATATGGTATTTATCGTAAGATATAGCAGGTATATTGGCTAATAATGTAAACTGATTTTTAGAGGTATTAATGGTACCTTTTAGGCTTGCATAATTTAACCCAGATAAGCGACTATCAATAATTTTTGCATATTTATCAAAGTCTTTGGTATCAAAGGTTACAGAAAATTCTTGATTTTTTAAAACGGTTATAGGTTCGTTAAAATAAGCTGGATAATAATGGTGTAAATAGGTTTGGAAAGCAGTTGGTAAATCAAGTAATTTGTACTGTTTTCCAGTAACGGAGGCAGCAAATTCGTTACTATTTGCAGTAAGGGTACGCACACCAGCACTATCACTTGCAGTAACCACCAACGAGTCGAAACTTAGTTTGTCATCACCATGTGTAAGATTAGCATTTAATATCTTGGCAGTACCTTCAAATTCATCAATATTTATCCCGTTAAAATTCAAGTCAAACAAGCCTGTTAACTCGTATTTATCCTTGGTAAGTTTTATATTTTGAAGATTACTTTTTACCAAATCGCCTAAAATGTTGATACTTGGTTTTCCTAGGCTAAAATCAATTTCTATAGTACTTGTAAAATCAACATTTGGATCATCAATTTTCAACTCACCATTAAAATACTTTTTTAAAAATGTACCGTTGGTTACAATATTTGTGTACGGATAACCATTAAACTCGAACAAACTGAACTTACCATCTAACGAAGATTTCATTTGGCTTAAACTAAAACTACTACCATCAATTTTGCCTGCAAAATTTACAATCCCTACCGCTGAACTATTAATGAATTTGCCAAGATTAAACCGATTAGTAACTAAACTACCTACGTAAGATGGCTCACCACGTTTAGGAAATTTCATTGCTAAATTTGCCTCAACCGATCCAATATTGGTACTAATAACCCCAACTGTTTTAAAGTTATTTATAGTACCATTAAAATTACCTCTAAATAAAATATTACCTAATGAAGCAACATTAGGATTACTCATTTTTTGTAAAGCAGGAATTACAATTGCTAAATCAACACTATTAGTTTTAATAGAGCCATTATTAAAATTAATAACTGTTTTGCTAATATCAGGCAAGCCTTTCATGACCAAATTACCAGCAATATTGGTAGTAACTCCAGAGCGAATAAAGAAATTTTTAAATGTAAAATCAGAAATAGTACCTAAAAAATTGCCACTAACTACCGCTTGTTTTTTCCAGGTTTTCAAGTCAGTAACAAAGTAAGCAATATCATCGCTAAAAAGACTGGTATTTTTAAACTTAGCATCTAAAAATACCTTACTAGTAAAGTTGGCAAAGTCATCATTAAAATGCGCAAAACGCATAGCATAATAATCACCTAAATGGCTACGATTGGTTTGTAAATCAAGCTTGGCAAGCTCAATAATTTGTGGTGTAACCTTTAATATTGTCTTAAATTTTTTTAACTCAAACCCACATCTTTCTTTACAACTAATATCCATATTAGCTTTTAGGGTATCTTTTAAAAAAGAAAAATCTTTAAATGAGCCTTTAAGTTGGGTAAGTTGTAAGTGAGCGCCATCAAAACCTTGTAATGCTTTGGTATCTAAGCTTTCGCTAATAAATGTACCATTATTAATCGTAAAATTATTAATGGTAAAATTAATGCCAAGATTAAAACGAAGGGATGTGTCTTTTTTAGAAACCATCACCTTAGCATTAAGTAATTCTGGTTTTAAAGCCTTAAAATGTTGCAAGCTCACATATGGCCTTTCAGCTAAAATGCTATTAATTTTATACGTGTTATTGCTAAAATTAAAATCCTCGGCGTCTAGTAATAAACTGCCAATATTAATTCCCATTCGTTCGCCATTCCACAAATCGTTTTGGATAAAAGCAACCTTTTTTAGATCTATTTTTTTTAAGTTAATTTCAACACCTTTGGTTGTATCTTTTTTACTATTTGAGTTAGCAAAATAAGCTGCTATAAATTTATAATTCCAAACACTATCTTTTCGCTGTAATTTAATAACTGCATCTTCTAACCCAATAAATTTTAGGTCAATTTTATCTTTCAAAAAAAACCAATCTGTTACTCTAAGACGCATTTGATTAGCATATAATAAAGTATCTTTTTGCCTGTCTCTAATTAAAATGCCTTCAAAATTTACCTTATCAAACAGCGAAAAACTTACTTTATTTATTTTAACCTCAGTATTTAAAGCTTTAGATAACTTATGTGTGGCAATGCCTACAGCCCAATTTTGTACAATACTAGTTTGTATGGCAATGAATATTACCAATATAATGGCAATAATAATAAGAATAGTACGCCCAAATATTTTAAAAAATCTCTTCAAAAGGTGTTTACTTTATTGCAGTAAAAATAAAGGTTCGAGCCTTTAATTCAATTATAATACCAAACTTAGTTTTAAGTGGCAAATTTTGAATATATTTTGCTATAATTTCTTTATTGTAATAATTAAAAAAATCAGTAGTAAACTATAAAAGTTATTTGTAAACTTTGTTGGCTTATGCAAAAAAAATTAGTAGTTATAGGTGGTGGTGCTGCAGGCTTTTTTTGTGCGGTAAATGCTGCAAGGCAAAACCCTGAATTGGAAGTAGTAATTATTGAGAAAAATAATAAAGTATTAAGTAAAGTAAAAGTTAGTGGTGGTGGCAGATGCAACGTAACCCATGCATGTTTTGATACAGATGAACTAATTTTAAAATATCCAAGAGGCAAGTATTTTTTAAAAAAAGCATTCAATTTATTTAGTACTACAGATACAATTACTTGGTTTAACGAACGTGGCGTAACGTTAAAAACAGAGGCGGATAACAGACTTTTTCCTATCAGTAACAACTCGCAAACCATTATAGATTGCTTACTAACGGAGGCAAAAAAGTATAGAGTTAAAATAACAATGAGTTGCGCAATTGCATCTATTGTATCTATTAATAATGAATTTAAATTACTAACAACCGATGGCATTTTTATACCAGCTAATTATGTGTGTGTGGCTTGTGGTGGCTTTTCTAAAATTGAGCAATTTAACTGGTTAACCAGTTTAGGACATTCTATAGAACAGCCTGTGCCATCGTTGTTTACGTTTAATATTCCTAATAATACGATAACAGATTTAATGGGCGTAAGTGTTGAAAATGCAACTGTAAAAATTGCAGGGTCAAACTTTAAAAATAATGGGCCACTACTAATAACACATTGGGGTTTAAGTGGCCCGGCAGTATTAAAGTTATCATCGTGGGCTGCTAGGCATTTAGCAGCGGCAAATTATCAATTTACCATTATTGTAAATTGGTTAAATAAAACTACTGAAATTGAATTAAGAAACCAATTTTCTGATTACAGATTATCATTGGCAGCACAGAAAATAAATAATAAAAACCCATTTGGATTGCCTAACAGACTATGGTTGTATTTACTAGAATTAAGCTGCATTATAAACGATACACGTTGGGCAGATTTGACCTCTGCACAGCAAAATCGTTTGATTCAAATATTAGTAATGCAATGTTTTGAAGTAAACGGCAAAACCACTTTTAAAGAAGAATTTGTAACAAGCGGTGGTATAAAATTGGTAGAGGTAGATGCTAATACCATGGAAAGTAAAAAGGTAAATAATTTATTTTTTGGCGGTGAAATTTTAGATGTTGATGGTATTACGGGAGGCTTTAATTTTCAACATGCTTGGACAAGTGGCTGGATTGCAGCAAAAACAATTGCTGAGAAAAGTAAGCGCTAATTAATTTATATGTTTTCGTGATTTATTGTAATCATTTTACCTAATTCATGGCTTTTAAAAGCCGCTTCAATAATTTGCATGACGTTAATACCATCTTGTGCGGTTACTGGCATGTTCTCATTATTTATTAATGCCTGATAAACATAATCGTAAAACTGATAATAATTACCTTGTAATGTGGGTATTTTTTCTCTAATAATTCTACCATTTATTTCTGTGTGCAATAATCCTTGCTCACTTTCTAATTCAGTACCCCAATTTGTAATATCTGGTTTTAAACCTTTTAATAGCAAGCCTTCTTGCACATCAGCTCTCGATTTTAAAAAAGAGCCCTTTGTACCATGCACAATGTAAGATGGTACCGCTTCTCGCATTAAATAACCCGCTTTTAAACGTACCCTTTTGGTTGGATAGTATAATAATATTTCAAAATAATCTTCTATTTGCGAATTTAGTCTTGTAACACGTAAATCTGCAAAAACGCTTTGTGGTATTCCAAATAAAAACAAGGCTTGATCTATTAAATGTGGCCCTAAATCTTTTACAATACCTGCACCAGAGTTGGGAATTTCTTTGTGTAGTTTAGGGCTTAATAAAGGGTTGTAACGGGCAAATTGAATTTCCATTTCAGTAATATCACCTAATAAGTTATCGTCTATAACTTTTTTTACAGTTTTAAAATCGCTATCCCAGCGTCTATTTTGAAATACTGCAATTTTTCTACCAAGCTTTTCCGCCAATTCTTTTAGTGCAATAGCTTCTGCAACAGTGGTAGTAAATGCTTTTTCTACTATTACATCTTTACCAGCAAATAATGCTTTTTTAGTATAATCAAAGTGCGTGCTAGTTGGTGTATTTACAACTACCAATTGTACCAAATCGTCTACCAGCAAGGCTTCTAAGTTTGGGTAACTTTTTACATCAGGGTAATCGTTTTTAATTAATTGTTTACTTCTTTCCCAAGCGCCAACCAAATTAAAGCCTTTGTGTAGCTGTATAAATGGCGCATGAAAAACTCTGCCCGACATACCGTAAGAAAGTAAAGCAACATTAAAAGCTTGCATATCAAAAAATATTTATTTACTTATATAAAAATATTAAAATTAAATTAAGGGAGTATTTTATTTGTTTAAGAAAAAAGCAAAAAAAATCCCTAATCTAAAAATTTGATTAGGGATTTTGAATATCAATTGAAACTACTTGTCTAGAGGTGATTTTTTACCAGCATTTAATTTCTCAAGCACAGCATCTAAGCGTCTTTCTTTAACATCTTTTCGTTTTGCACTCTCCAACCAATTTACATACTCTTTTTGGTTTGTTACAGATAAAGATGTAAAAAAATCCTTAGCTTTTTTGTGCTTGGCAAATACTTTTTCTAACTCTGCGGGTGGTATAATTAAGTTTTTACCAAAATCAATTGGTGGTATTATGGTTTGAACTACTGGTGGCTTTGCATCGTTAATAGCTTTTAATTTAGCTGCCAGCTCTTCCGATTTTTTAAATCGCATAGCAGTCCAAACATTATCTACTTCAATTACATCACTACCTTCAAAAGCATTTTGGGTTAAATATGCCCAACTGCAATCTCTATTAAGGTCACTTACTATTTTGCTAGTTTGCTTGGGATAAGCAACCCACAACTTACTTGCCCCGTTTAATGCAGGAAAAACTTCCTTTAGTACATTATTTAACTGGTTTTGATTAATGGCAAACACTAAAGCAAACTCAACTTTTTTACTTTTTAAAAGCGGCGTAACATTTTTAGCGTAGGTTAACTTTGCAAACTGCTTTTCTATTGAAGATGGGACACCTTGTATTAGTAGGGTTTTCTCATCTTTTAACTCTAACTTCTCAAACAGACTTTGATTGGACATCCTAAAGAATTTATTTTTAGGTGAATCTATAAACGAAAGCGAAGTTAAAAAATAGTAACGGTAAAAGATAATAAAAAAGCAGCTATTTTATTAAAATGCTGCTTTTTGAATAAAAATATTCAATTTTAACATTTACGGGCGGTAATAATTTTTAACTGTAGAGTTCATTATGCTTTGTAATTGTGCAATTCTATTAGCATCGCTTGGGTGAGTACTAGCAAATTCTGGTGGTTTTTGTGTATTAGCACTTGCATTTTCCATACGTTGCCAAAATTTTATAGCTTCTCTAGGATCATAACCAGCCAATGCAGTGAACATTAAACCATACTTATCTGCTTCATATTCATCTTTACGAGAAAAAGGCAACATAATACCATATTGAGTACCTAAACCATACGCACTATTGTATAAGGCTTGAGTTTGTTGTGGCTTATTTGCTAATGCAACAGATAATGCTAAACCACCAACTTGTTGCAGCAACCCTTGGCTCATACGTTCGTTACCATGTTTAGCCAATGCATGTGTAACTTCATGACCAATAACAACAGCCAAGCCAGCATCATTTTGCGTAAGTGGCAAAATACCAGTATATACAACAATTTTACCACCAGGCATACACCATGCGTTAGCTTGATTATTACTAACTGTGTTTATTTCCCAATTATACCCTTCTAATTCGCTAGATTTTCCTTGAGAAGCATAGTATTTTTTTACCGCAGCAATAATTCTGTTGCCTACACGGTTTACACTAGTTGCATCGGCATTACCACTATTTGGAAATATTACTTTATTGGCACTTAAAAATTGTTTGTACTCAGTATTTGCGGCCGTAAGTACTTCTGCATCTGATACCAGACTTAATTGATTTCTACCA
>JBBQLL010000028.1:0-38249 GCA_038327865.1 Chitinophagales bacterium
GTAGTAGCTGCTGCACGAATGCATTTTGGGTCACCAAGGCGCTTTGCAAGATCTAAATAGCTAATGGTTTTGCCAAAGTCTATTTCTAATAATTCATTCCACACACGCGTTTGAAAAATGGTACCTTCTTGGTGCACAGGAATATTAAACGTACGTCTTCTGCCCTGAAAAAATTCTATAAGCTGTTCAGTACAATAATGAATAACATCGCTAATGCCTGGCTCACCATGTGCAATTTGTTGCCTATTATCAACAAAACTTAATTCGCTTATATAATTGTCTGTACCGCCAATTTTAAGCAAACCCACAGGACTTTCGTAATAGGTGTAGTAAAGTTCCTGCATTGTAGACGTAACTGCCATCTCTAAATATTTAATTTTAAATTACAACTGCCACTATTTCTTGCCAAATAACGCTTATATAAGCTTTGTATTGTAGTTTGGGGATAATATAAATAGCTCTTGACTTAATGAAGCTCACGTAGCTTTAAAAGATACCATTGGCAAAAATTTTATTTACCCACTATAAAAGAAATGCAAATGGAAAGTTAGAATTGCCTATTTTGCCGATTAATAAAATTACGAAAACTTAACTATTCTTTTATGAGTTTATTCCTTAAAAAACCTCTCAGTGCTTTCGAAGAGGATATGAAAAAAAGTGAAATGAAAAGGGTTCTTGGTAAATGGAGTCTCACAGCCATTGGTATTGGTGCAATAATTGGTGGTGGTATTTTTGTACTTACTGGAACTGGTGCTTATTTTCATGCTGGACCAGCTTTAGCATTATCCTTTATTATTGCCGGTATTGCTTGTGTATTTGCGGCACTTTGTTACTCTGAATTCGCAAGTATGATACCTGTTGAAGGCTCGGCTTATGCTTATGCATATGGTACAATTGGTGAAATTTTCGCATGGATAATTGGTTGGGGATTAATTTTAGAATATGCAATGGGATCTATGACTGTGGCTGTTAGCTGGTCGGGTTACTTCAATAAATTATTGCACTTACTTCACCTAAATATACCTATTTATTTAACGCAAGACCCAGGTAGTTACACGGGTACAGGATTTTCTATGAATTTACCTGCAAGTATTATTGTACTTCTTATAACTGCGCTACTAATAAAAGGCACAAAAGAAGCAGCTAAAGCCAATAATCTGATTGTAATTTTGAAAATTGTAGCAGTAATTTTTGTTATTATTGTTGGTGCTTTTTATATAAATATCTCTAACTGGACTCCTTTTATTCCAGATGTAGCAAAAGTTGTCAACAACGGCGAACTGCATGATGCTTATGGCTGGAGTGGCATTGTTTCTGGTGCAGCGGCTATCTTTTTCGCTTATGTGGGTTTTGATGCCGTTTCTACACAAGCGGGCGAAGCTATTAATCCCAAAAAAGATGTTCCATTTGCAATTATCATGTCTTTGCTTGTATGTACAGTTTTGTATATTCTGGTTTCTTTAGTATTAACAGGTATGATGAAATATACAGATTTTAATCCACTAGGTAAATATCCTGATGCTATTAAAGCACCCGTTGCAGCAGCGTTTGAATTAGCTGGGATGCCTTGGGCTGTTTTCATTATTACAATTGCAGCAACTGCAGGTTTAATTTCTGTAATGATGGTAATGATGTTGGGACAATCTAGAATTTTCTTAGGCATGAGTAAAGATGGTTTAATACCAAAACTGTTTAGCGATTTACACCCTAAAAATAAAACACCGTATAAGAGTAATATTTTGATTGGCGTTGTTGTTTCGCTAGTTGCTGGGTTTACACCGATTTCTACTTTAGCCGATATGACAAGTTTCGGAACTTTGTTTGCCTTTACAATGGTTTGTGCTGCTGTTTGGATATTAAGAGTTAAAGAACCTACGCTTGAAAGAAATTTTAAAGTTCCTGCACTACCCTTAATTGCTATTTCAGGTATTTGTATCAATGTATTTTTAATGTCTCAATTAAATCCTCATGCTATTCAATTATCTGGTGCATGGTTAATTTTGGGTGTATTAATTTACTTTTTGTATAGTAAAAATAATAGTAAGCTTAGAAAACAACAACAAGCTTAATTAAACAATTTCATAGCAACAGTGCCACACTTTAAAGTGTGGCACTGTTGGTTTAAAGAAAATTTTTTCTTCACATACAACTGTTATTTTTGCTGCCGCTTTGCAGTCAATGCCTGCGAGTATTCTAGTGCGCAAGGCAATAGAAGCTTTATTGAAAATCGATTGCAGATTACACAAACATTAAAATACTAAATTATAAATAATTTATGGGAAGAATTTTTGAAGTTAGAAAAGCTACCATGTTTGCCCGTTGGGATAGAATGGCGAAACAGTTTACACGTATTGGTAAGGAAATTGTAATTGCTGTAAAGGCGAGTGGTCCAGAACCATCCATGAACCCAGCTTTGCGTCGTTGCTATCAAAATGCACGTAGTGTTGGTATGCCAAAAGATCGTGTAGAAGCGGCCATTAAACGTGCCATGGGCAAAGATACTGCCAATTACGAAGAGATTTTATATGAGGGTTACGCACCACATGGGGTTGCCTTGTTGGTAGAAACTGCAACCGATAATCACGTACGAACGGTAGCAAATGTAAAAAGCCATTTTAATAAAGGACACGGTGCCATGGGCAATACTGGTAGCGTAAGTTTTCAGTTTAAAAAAGTGGGTAGTTTTAAACTAAATCCTGCTGGCTTAAGTATGGATGATTTAGAGCTTGAATTAATAGATCATGGTATGGATGAATTGGGGGAAAGTACCAATGATGACGGTACTGAAATATTGGTATTGCGTTGTGCTTTTACCGATTTTGGTAACCTTCAAAAAGCTTTAGAAGATAAAGGTATCACACCATTAAGTGCTGAACTTGAATGGATACCCACTACAACTGTGCCTGTTACCGATGAGCAAGCTGAGGATATTAGTAAATTGATTGATCGCCTTGAACAGGATGAAGACGTAAACAAGGTGTTTCATAATATGGGGTAATATTTTTCACCACATAGGTTTATAAAGAAATAGTAGTAACAGATATTCTATTCTTTTATGTTCCTACTGTGGCTATTTAGTAAACTTTTCTACTTATTTTTTTGGTTGAAATAAAACAAATGCTATGAAGACTTTTTTTTTATCAATTTTTTTGTTTGTAACAGCTACTTTATTTAGCCAATCTAAAAACTACTATTTGTTTGTTGGTGGTTATACAACGGGTAAAAACGAAGGTATAAGTGTTTACCGTTTTAATGCCGAGGATGGTAGTACAACGTTTGTAAGTAACGTAAAAACAGACAATCCATCCTATCTTGCTATTAGTAATAATGGTAAATATTTGTACAGCGCCAACGAGGCTAGTAAAGTGCGTGCAGGTTTTGCAACTGCTTTTAGGTTTAATAAAAAGAGTGGCGTATTACGTCAGCTAAATCTACAATCTGTAATGGGTAATGGACCATGTTATGTTAGTGTTGATAAAGCAAATAAATGGTTGATAACCGCTAATTATTCAACTGGTAGTGTTAGTGTTTTAAATATTAATAAAAATGGCTCTATTGATACAGTTATGCAATCTTTTCAACATAGTGGTAGCAGCATAAATCAACAACGTCAAAAAGAGCCACATGCACACATGGCTGTTTTTTCCCCCGATGAAAAATTAGTTTTTACCACCGATTTAGGTACGGATAAAATTAATGTATACAACTTCAAATCAGCATCTAAAGTTATGCCACTAACAGTAGCAGCGGATTCTGTTATTTTTTCAACTGCTGGTAATGGACCAAGGCATATTGCTTTCAATAACAACAAAAAAATATTATATGTTGTCAACGAACTAAGCGGTACAATTGATGTGTTTGATTATAAAATCGGTAGTCAATCTATACAAACTATCAGCACCGATACTAGTGGTAAATTAGATAAAGGTAGTGCCGATATTCACTTGTCACCAGATGGTAAATTTTTGTACGCAACCAACCGTGGCAATTATAATAATATTGTTATTTATAGTGTTGATGCTATTAACGGCACTTTACAATTTATCGGTTTAGAATCAACGCAAGGTAAAACGCCACGTAATTTTATTATTGACCCCACAGGTAATTTTTTATTAGTTGCCAATCAAAACTCTGATAATGTTATTGTTTTTAAAAGAAATGCAGTTACTGGCTTACTAACGTATATTAACCAATTTGAAACTGGTAATCCTACTTGTTTAAAGTTATTAGCGGTTGATTAGTATTTGATAATATACGTTAACTATTTTCTATATTTTAGATCAAACTTTCTTCTACAACAGTCTTTTTACTTTTTCTTTTAAATATAAAAGTGTGTTTGCTTTGTGTAGGTATTTGATCTCCTAAAAGCTTACCCCAAGGCTTCAAATTATCAATTCTATCAAAAATTATTTTTAAAATTCCAATAAAAGGTATTGACAAAAACATACCTGCAAACCCCCATAATGATCCACCTAATAAAACCGCTATAATTGAAAATAAAGCATTAATACGTACTTTAGACGATACCAGCAATGGGACAAAAATATTATTATCAATAAACTGTATTACTAAATAAGATCCTATTATTAATAACGGGGTACTAAAGCTATCCTTTGTAATTAATGATATGATTATTGGTAATGCGATAGCAATAATCCCACCCAAATAAGGTAGTAAGTTTAAAATAGCGCCTAAAACACCCAGTAACACCGCATATTGTACACCTAAAATTAGCAGTGCAGCACTATTTAGTGTAGCAACAGCCAAGCCCTCAAGTAGTAAACCAACCATATAACTTTGTACAGCGTTTTTTGTTTCATTAAGTACACCACCAACCTCTTTTGGATTAGCAGAAAATACTTCATAAAAAAAGTTTAGTAGTAAAGTTTTATAGTAAAGTATTAAAAAAATATATACTGGTAATAAAGTAAGATTACCCAATACACTTAACAAACTACCCATTGTTTGCCCTAAAAATGGTTTTATTTCGCCATTTAACTCAGCTATGTATTGATTCTGTTTTTGTAAAGCTATCCCAAAAGAGGCCTTTACCCAGCTTTGAAAGCTGGTAAATAATTGTGAAAAACGCAGTTTAAGTAATGGTAATTCATCGCTAAAATTGGTAAGCTGCATGGCAATAAAATACCAAAGGCCAACAAATACAATAATAGCAAAGGCAAGTGCAATAGATATGCTTACTCTTCTCCCAACATGCCAACGCTCCAAACGGGTTACCATCGGATTTATTAAAATAGCAACCATCACCGAAAAAGCAAGTGGTATTAATGTGCCTTGTAAGTTTGCTAATGCAAAAATTAACAGGGTTAGTCCAAATAAAATTATAGTGGTTTTTAAATAAAAAGGGTATTTTTTTTCCATATAGTATTTTTTTACTTTGACAACTTAAGCAATAACCATTCCTAAGTATAATCAACTCTTATTTGCACATTAATATAGCTTTAAAGTATTATTTTTTTTGAATCTACCATAAATTTTCGTTTTTCTTAAGTTGTCTTCTTTGCCTATTTTGTTTTCTTTGAGTGAGACTTTCTTACCTATTCATCAACCAAGCTTTCAAATCTTCAAACTTTGCATCCATTACTATGCTTTGTTTTTGTTGGTTTAATAAGTGTTTTACTTGCTCAGGATACTCAGGTGCAATGCCTGTTGCAGCTTCCACCGTATCAGGAAATTTAATAGGGTGTGCGGTTTCTAAAATCATACCCTTTTGTAAAGGATGGGCTTGTAAATATTGCTCCAAAGCATAATAAGCCACAGCACCGTGTGGATCTAAAGTATAATTGAATTTTTGATACACCTTTTTAATTATTTGTGCGGTAGTTGCATCGTTAATACTTACGCTGCTAAATATATTTTTCAACTCGCTATATTGCTGATGGAACATTTCTAAAATGCGAATAAAATTACTAGGATTACCAACATCCATTGCGTTTGATATGGTTGCTACAGATGGTTTGGGCTGGTATATTTGCGTACCCATATAATTTGGTACCACATCGTTTGCGTTACAAGCTGCAATAAAATGTTGTACTGGCAAGCCAGAAATATGTGCCAATAGACCTGCACAAATATTGCCAAAATTACCACTTGGTACACAAATAACTGGAGCTTGTTCTTGCTGCCATTGCTGGTAAGCAAAAAAGTAATACAACTGCTGTGGTAGCCATCTTGCTACGTTGATAGAGTTGGCAGAAGTTAACGATAATTTGTTATTCAATTGTGCGTCTGCAAATACTTGTTTTACCATTGCTTGGCAATCATCAAACGTGCCGTTTACTTCAATGGCTTTAATGTTTTTGCCCAAAGTAGTCAACTGTAATTCTTGTATTTTACTCACTTTACCCGATGGGTAAAGAATCACCACATCAATGCCATCAACGCCTAAAAAACCATTGGCAACTGCACCACCTGTATCGCCTGAAGTAGCTACCAATATTGTTGTGTGGTGGTATGCGTTACGGTTAAAATAGCCTAAGCAACGGCTCATAAATCTTGCACCAACATCTTTAAAAGCCAAAGTTGGGCCGTGAAATAATTCAAACGAGGCAATATTGTCAGAAACTTGCACCAAAGGAAAATCGAAGTTGATGGTTTGGTTTACAATGTCTTGCAACACATCATCAGGTAAGCTATTACCAACATAAGGCTTCATCACCGTACAGCCAATTTCTTCTTTGCTTAATTGCTTAATATTTTTAATAAATCCTTCGGGTAATGTTGGGATACTTTCTGGGAAATACAATCCTTTATCGGGTGCCTGACCCCGCAAAGCTGCTTCTGCAAAACTAACTGTTGGTGACTGGCGATTGAGACTATAATAGAGCATTTTTAGTTATGGGTTATGAGTTATGAATTATGAGTTTAATATAAATTGCAAAGTTTTATTTAACATCCAATACTGAATAACTAACTTGTAATTCATCACTCATAATTCTGAATTTGTTTCACCCCTTCCTGATTAATAGTTGTTACATGTGTTTGATAGTCTAGGCCTATGCGGTTGTAAACTTCTTTCATCACATCTTCTACAGCCTTTGCTGTTGCTGCATCTCGGCTTAACATAAATATTGATGGGCCACTACCGCTAATGCCACCACCTAACGCACCTGCATCTTTACACATCTGTTTTACCTCGTTAAAACCAGGAATTAGAATGCTACGAACAGGTTCAATAATGACATCTTCTAAACTGCGGCCAATTAAAGCATAATCGTGTTGAATTAGACCTGCTACCAAGCCAGCAATATTACCCCATTGTTTAATGGCATCTTTTAGTAATACGTTTTGTTTAAGTATTTGACGAGCATCGGCAGTCCGTACTTCAATTTGTGGATGCACAACCGTAACATGCAATGGTGGTGCATCGATATTGATAATATCTAAAGGAAAAATGGAACGAATTAACGTAACACCACCGTAAATAGCAGGTGCAATATTATCGGCATGTTTTACACCACTAGCTACCTTTTCGCCGAACATTGCAAAACGAACCAAGTCCTCTTTGGTAAACCGATTGTCTAACAATATATTGGCAGCAACTACTGGCCCTGCGGCACTTGCAGCGCTGGAACCAATACCACTACCGGGTTTGATGATTTTTTTGCTGATTAATTTGAAGCCTTTAACATCAGAACATTCATCCAACATGGTCAATAATGCTGCGCCGGAAACATTTTTTTCAGGGTCAGTAGGTAAGTTAAAGTTATCATCGTTAATAATGGTAACACCCACCTCATCACTTAATGAAACCGTAAATTCATCGTTCGGATTATTCAATGCAAAACCCAATATATCAAAGCCACAAACTACGTTGGCAACTGTGGCAGGACTTAAAACTTTTATCTCTCTCATAATTGGTTGCTTAAGCTGTAACCCGCATGATATCTGCAAAAACGCCACTGGCCGTAACATCTGCACCAGCACCAGCACCTTTTACTACCATTGGTTGTTCGGGGTAACGTTGTGTGTAAAATAATACAATATTATCCTTGCCATATAGATGATAGAAGTCGCTGTTAGCCGGTATATGTTGCAAACCAACGGCAGCTTTACTATTCTCAAATTGCGCAACAAATTTCAGTTTGCAATTTTCAGCAGCTGCGGCATCATATAAAGCTTTAAAATGAGCTTCATGTTTTTCCATTGATTTATAAAAATCAGCCACACTACCTTCAAAACATTCTGCCGGTAAAAAGCCATTATTGGTTATGTCTTCCATTTCCATTTTGTTGCCGGCTTCACGTGCCAAAATCATAATCTTACGCATCACATCAGTGCCACCTAAATCTAAACGAGGATCTGGTTCTGTATAACCTTCATCTTGTGCTTGTTTTACCACTTCTGCAAATAGTTTTGTGCCATCATAATTATTAAAAACAAAGTTTAAAGTACCTGATAAAACCGCTTGAATTTTATTAATTCTATCGCCACTTTTTATAAGATCATTTAAAGTGCCAATTACTGGCAAACCTGCACCAACATTGGTTTCAAACAAATATGGTACGTTGTATTCTTTGGCTAAAGATTTTAAATGTTGGTAATTGGTATACACACTTGAAGCCGCAATTTTATTACAAGCAACTACTGCAATGCTTTTTGATAATAACCGATTATAAATATTGGCAACTTCTGCATTGGCAGTAATATCCACAAATACACTATTACGTAAATTTTTATTGATAATACCTTGTACAAAACCATCTAAAGTCATTGGTTCTGCATTGCTTAAAGTAGCTTTCCAATTAGCTAAATCAACTTCGTTACCATTATCTACAAACAACATTTTTTTACTAGTTGCAATGCCTGTAATGCGTAATTGAAGATTTAGATGTTCTAATAAATATGCTTGTTGTTGTTGTATTTGAGCAATCAATTTGCCACCAACATTGCCTGCACCACAAATAAAAACGTTCAGTTGCTTGTATGATGTTTCAAAGAAAGCTTCGTGCAAAACGTTTACTGCTTTTTTAATATCGTTAAAAGCTACAACTGCTGAAATATTTCTTTCAGATGAACCTTGTGCAATAGCTCTGATATTAATACCATTTCTACCCAAGGCACTAAACATTTTACCAGCAATACCTGGGTGGCTTTTCATTTTATCACCCACCAAAGCAATGATGGATAAGTCGTTCTCTACTTTTAACGGTTCTACTTTTTTAGTCTGTAATTCTATCTCGAAAATCTTGTCAACAGACGCTTTCGCTTTCTCAACATCAACTGTGTTTACTGCCACGCAAATAGAATGTTCTGAGGAACTTTGGGTAATTAAAATCACATTTACATGCTCACTTGCCAACGCTTCAAACAGTCTTTTTGAGAAGCCGGGAATACCTACCATACCACTACCTTCAAGACTTAATAAAGCCACTTGGTTAATGCTTGAAATACCTGTAATTATTTCGCCTTCGGCAGATGCTTTGTTTTCAATTAAAGTACCAGCTTCAGTAGGGGCAAATGTATTTTTTACCCAGATTTGAATATTCTTGTCCATTGCTGGTTGAATGGTTGGCGGGTAAATAACCTTGGCACCAAAGTGCGATAATTCCATCGCTTCCCGGTACGAGGTATGAGGAATTGTTCTTGCATTGGCTACCCAACGTGGGTCTGCCGTCATCATACCTGTAACATCAGTCCAAATTTCCACGGCTTCAGCATTTACTGCTGCTGCATAAATAGCTGCTGTATAATCGCTACCACCACGACCTAAAGTAGTGGTAAAACCGTTGCTATCACTTGCTATAAAGCCCGGCGCAATAAATAATGTTTGTGCAGAAGCTGAAATAATTGCAGTAATATTTTCTGTAGTTGCTGCAAAATCTACAGTGGCAAAACCAAAGTTGCTGTTGGTTTTAATAGCTTTTCTACTATCAATCCATTCTATATTATTGCCAGTAGCTTGTATATAAAAAGAAATGATTTTTGAAGATAAAATTTCACCAAAACTGATGATACGGTCTTTAGTTCTGCCAGATAATTCACCCAAACGAAAAACGCCTTCGCAAATATCTTCTAACTCGTTAAAAAGTTGTTTAATAGCACTAATACAACCGCTTTGGTTATTAATAGGCAGTAAGGCTTGTGCAGTTTCAATATGCCTGTTTTCAAGACTTTTTAAAGTGTCTTTATAACCTTCATTTGCATTGGCAGCTTCTGTACCAATGGCAATTAATAAATCTGTTACGCCACCCAAAGCAGACACAACTACAATTGCTTTTTGGTAGTCTGGTTGTTTAACTATACCAACTACTTTTTTTATATTCTCTGCGTTGGCTACTGATGAGCCTCCAAATTTTAAAACTTTCATTATAATATATTTCTGCTTTTGTCAAATGTAATTTGCTATAATTCTTTTAGCTTATTGCATAGAATAGTTGTTGAAAATGTAGAATGTGTAAACAGTATCTTTTGTAAGATGTAACAGCATTAAGCCCATGGGGTAATATGACAATTTTCAATCCGACTAGCGGATTGTAATAGTAATAATGGTTGTAGCAGCAATTGTTGGAATTGCACTAAAGAAAAGTGATATTTTTTGCTGTTTTTTCATGTATTCGCAGCTAAGATAAGAGAATACATAATAAGCGTGGCTATTTTTTATTATTTTTATCACCTCGATTACTGCTGCCATCATTCAATAAAAAGATTAAACCCGTTTCCAAATGTACAGCACTGCCGGTCTGCAACAATTTAAAAATTTAGTAGGGATTAAGTTTCAGCTATACAATAGTTTATTTGGCTCTTTACCTTTTCATCGTATAGAAAAAACAGGTATTCTAGTATCCTTATTGTTGGTTAATTGCGAGGAAGGCTACAATAAAAAATTGAGTCCCATTGAAATCATTGATGAGTTTTTTACCAAACAAACAACATTTGTAAAAGAAGAGGAAAAGGCAGATTTGCTGTTTCGGTTTGTACAATATATCGAGCGACAGGTGGTGTTGTTTGATGCCTTAGAAGATGCGGCATTTACACAAGTAAATGATATGGGTGGTAAAGGTACTTTGAAGAACTTGGAATTATTGGTAGATCAACAACATACTGAGGCAGAGTTAGCTGAGAAGTTAAAGGACTTTAATATTGAGTTGGTATTAACGGCTCATCCCACACAATTTTATCGGGGTGCGGTTTTGGGCATTATTCACGATATTTCTAAAGCGGTCAATCAAAACGATGAAACCAATATTTATACCTACTTACAACAGCTTGGTCGTACCCCATTTTTTCAGCAAGAAAAACCAACGCCTTACGATGAAGCACTGAGTTTATTATGGTATTTAGAAAATATTTTTTATCCTGCCACAGGCAGAATAATTAGCAATTTAAAACGCACGTATCCTGGTGTTATTCCAACGAGTAATCCTGTTATAAAAATGGGCTTTTGGCCCGGCGGCGATAGAGATGGTAACCCATTTGTAACGGCTGAAATTACAGCACAAGTAGCCGATGCTTTGCGTATTGGTATTATCCGTTGCTACTATTTAGATGTGCGACGATTGAAACGTAGGTTGACTTTTAAAGGTGTAGATATATTGCTAAACAACCTTGAAAAAACCTTGTACGACCATTTGATTATTCCGGGCTACCAATCAACGCTAACTAAAAAAGAGATATTGGATGTGATGGACAAAATCCGTTACCTGCTTATTTATGAGTATAATAATCTTTTTATCGACTGGGCAGAAAATTTTATTAATAAAGTAGAAGTTTTTGGGTTGCATTTCGCTTCGCTAGATGTTCGTCAAGATAGTAAAATTCATGTGGAAGTACTTGACATTATCGCAAAAAAAACAACGGTACTACCTAAAGATTATGCAAAATTAGCAGCAACCGAAAAGATAGATGCCTTATTTGTAATTACTGAAATGGCTGATGTAGAAGTGCTAACTGATAGCGTACATAAGGATACTTTAAAGGTAATTTCTACTATAAAAACTATACAGAAAACCAATGGTGAAGCCGGTTGTAACCGATACATCATTAGCCAATGCAACAGTGCTTTAAATGTGGTTGAAGTATTTGGCTTGTTTTTAATGAGCGGTTGGAAAACCGAAGAGCTGACAGTAGATATTGTACCACTATTTGAAACAGTGGATGATTTACAAGCTGCCGCTGAGATTATGAAAACCTTGTACGAGCATCCTATTTATAGCCAACATTTGCAACGCCGTGGCCATAAACAAACCATTATGGTTGGCTTTAGTGATGGCACAAAAGATGGTGGTTACTTAATGGCCAATTGGAGTATTTACAAAGCCAAAGAAGAGTTGACAGCTATTTCTAAACAATACAATATTGATGTGGTATTTTTTGATGGTCGTGGTGGTCCGCCTGCCCGTGGTGGTGGTAAAACGCACCAGTTTTATGCCTCAATGGGTAAAAATATTGCGAACAAAGAAATTCAATTAACCGTGCAAGGTCAAACCGTTAGTAGCAATTTTGGTACTATTGATACGGCACAATATAATATGGAGCAATTACTTCATGCGGGTTTATCTAACAATATTAACCATGCTAACGAAATTACTATTTCTGAAAAGTCAGAAGCGTTGGTAAAATCGTTAGCCGAAAAAAGTTATCAAAGTTATATCCAACTAAAAAATCACCCATATTTTGCCGACTATTTAAGCAATACCAGTGCCTTGCGATTTTACGCCCAAACCAATATCGGTAGTCGTCCAGCAAAACGTGGTGGTGGTAATAAATTGAGTTTAAAAGACCTTAGAGCCATTCCTTTTGTAGGTGCTTGGAGCCAGTTGAAACAAAACGTTACTGGCTATTATGGCGTTGGCACGGCCATGCAACAGATTGAAGCCGAAGGCAAGTGGGATGAACTGGTTTCGTTGTACAAAAAATCGCTGTTTTTTAAAACCTTGCTAGATAATTGTGAGATGGCGATGCAAAAATGTTTCTTCCCGTTAACTGCATTTTTAAAAGATCACAAACAATATGGTGATATTTGGAATATGGTACATGATGAGTATGAACTAACAAAAAAATATGTACTAAAATTATCAGGTAATAGTAGCTTGATGCAGGACTTTCCGATAGATCAATTATCGGTGCAAATGCGAGAACGTATTGTGTTGCCGTTGGTAACCATACAACAATATGCCATTACCAAAGTGCGCCAATTAGAGGAAGGCCTAGTAACCAACGCACCCATTAAAAACACTTACGAAAAACTAGCCATGCGCTGCAGTTTCGGTATTATCAATGCGGGTAGAAACTCTGCGTAGATTTTTATATAACCACCTTTGGTAATATAATTTAACATCGTTGCGTCGCACACTGCGGCGCATTGTTGTTTATTGAGCTTTTATCGAAGCGTAACGAACTTACAGTTTACGCAGTGTCTCACGATAGCAAAGCTGCCGCGTTGGGCGTGGACGCTGTGGAAGCGATTGTAAGTATTAGTGAATAAGGGAAACTACTCATGCATTATCATCAGCTAGGCCAATGTGACTATTGGGATAATGCCAAACAAAATACCTCAAAGTCCACATCTAAACACATTACCCACACACGGTGAGATACTGCGGGAACAAAAGGCAATGTAATACTGCTTTATCTAAACTTCGGGATGCCGCTTTGCGAACATCCCGAAGAGCGACTATGATATTTATAGAATTTAGTCGGTTTCTGACTCATAATATTTGCTGCAAACTTAAAAAATATACGAATGTTTTTACTCTAACAATAGAAAATACACTATTGCAAAAAAATGGGTCAATACAATTTTAATTTCCACGTCTTGGCGAGGCACAAAGCCATCTATATTTTGCACTTAAGACTGCTTTATTCTTTGCAGTAATTTAGATGACTAAATCTTTTTCAACTTAACTATCATTTCCATCACGCTTTTGGCGGCACAGTTCCAGCATCTCCACTACTTCCTCCTCCAATATCATTTATCCGTCTAGCAATAAAGTAAGTATTTACAAAGTATTTACGGTCGTTACATCTGTAGCGTAAGCGTTAAAATGCATGTGAATCTAATCGTTAATTAAAACAAAAAATGGTTTATAGTAACAACAATCATAACTACATTGGTATTATTTTAGTATCCCATTATGAAAATTTTTGTATAAATGACTATTAATGATATTATTACTTGGTTTACTATCATTATGTTTCTAGCAATGATAGCTATTTTCGCCTATAAAAGAAAAGCATCTAAACCTTAGTTTAAATGCTTTTACTGCAACAATTACTTATCTATATTATTCAATCTTCTTCAACTGGTGGCAAAGGGCTTTTACGGGTAGGTATAACAATTTGTTCATCATCGCTTAAGTACACCCAAAAATTATACAATTCAAATATATCGCCAGGTACTTTGCTGCCACCTTCTTCATTTGGGCGGTCGTAACTGCCTAATAAATTACCGTTGTATTTAATTTCTGATAATTTTTCTGTGTGAGTGAGGGTTTTAAAATGTTCAATAGTCATATCTGGTACGTTATAGTTTTAATGTAAAAGTACAGGTTTGCTATTTAAAACACCTATTGGTAATTGGTTTTTAATAAAATAGTATAAGGACATTTTATTAACTATTAATTACAAAAATTTATTACAAATAAGTACTTTAGGTACGATTTCTGTTTATAAGGCAAATAATGAAATTATATATACTCCTTTTTTTATTGATGATTATTAGTTACACAAGTTTTTCGCAAAGCAAGGTTAGGTTGTATAGTATTAAAAGCAATAATAAAACGGTGCTTTATGCAGAAAATTTAGAGGTTTGCGCCGTTTCGGTTGTAGTTACTTTAGCACTTAACAATATGGTATCCTTAAATGGGTTAAATACTGCTACCTACGTTATTCCAAAAAATACGACAAAGTTTAAATTAACCGAATTACGAGCTTTTAAACGTGGCAGTAATAGTTACACTTATACGTATACAAAATTCTATGGGGATATTTTTCTACATATTGACGACGACGAATACGTCTACGATTTACCTTTTAAAAAAGGGTTAGGCTTTAAAATAAGTCAAGGTTATAATGGCAATTTTAGCCATAAAAATGAAAATGCTTTAGACTTTGATATGCCAACTGGGACAGATGTTTTGGCAGCAAGAGAAGGAGTTGTAGTTGCAATTGTAGATACAAATTTTGGTGCTTGCTTAAGCGAAGCTTGTAAAAAGAAAGCTAACTATATTTTAATACAACACCCCGATGGCACTTTTGGCTATTATGCACATATACAATACCATGGGGCTAAAGTTACGGTAGCTACAACAGTAAACAAGGGCGATATAATTGCCAGCAGCGGCAACACTGGCTACACAGCTGGGCCACATTTACACTTTATGTGTTTTTTGCCAAGGGAAGATGGGCGAGAAAGTTTAGCTACTAAATTTAGAATAAATAATGGTAACAAAAGTGTGTACTTGCAGGAAGGAGAATTTTATAAAAGAAGATATAACTAAAGCTTCTGGCACGGTTATTTCCTTAATGGGTTCTATTAGACAAACAATTAAAATTAAAAAAAATGAAAAATTTGACATTAGCATTAATTATCGCAACTGCATTTGCAGCTTGTGGTGGAAAACAGAACCAATCAACTGCTATACCAGTTGTTGTTGTAGATACAGCTGCTATACAAAGAAATGCAGTGGTTGCAGAACAAGCACGTATAAAAGCTGAACTAAAAGTAAAAGAAGATAGTATAGCTATTGCTAAAAATGCAATAGCACAAGAACGTGCAAAAAATGGAGTAGTTAGACATAGAACTACTCATAATAGCAATGTAGGTTCTAGCGAAACTCCATCAAGTTCTAGTTCTACAACTGTTACAGAAACGCCTAACAAAAAAGAAGGATGGAGCAAAGCAGCAACAAGTGCAGCAATTGGTGCTGGTGCAGGTGGCTTGGCAGGTGCAATAATTGACCACGGTAAAGGCAGAGGTACTATCATTGGCGCAGCGGTTGGTGCTGGTGCAGGTTATATTATTGGTAGAAAAAAAGATGTAGAATCTGGTAGAGTTATTAAAAAAACAACTACCACTACGACAACAACACCTTAATACTTAAACAATATTATTTAAAAGGCTCGCAATTTTTTGCGAGCCTTTTTTCGGCAAAAAAATCAAAAAAATTATTATTAAATTTCACTATAAGTATATGTGGTAAATAATTAGTTAGCTGAAACAAATTTTTCCCTCTTGTTTTTCAAAGTTTATATATTTAGTATTATAGAAATTAGTGGGGATGTTCAAAAGGCAAGCTACAACTAAATTTATAATTACACTTATTTTTGATCAATTTGCGATTATACAATTTTATGAACCAATTGATAATCTCAAAATTTATAGCGGTTCTAGTTATTGGTTTGGTGAGCCTACACCTCAACAGCAAGATTTTCGTATTGGTCAAATGTTGCAAAACTTAAAAATGTAGTAAATATGGTATAGTTTACTAGTAAAATCCAAAGTCAATAGCCCTCTGTATCACAAAAAAAATAACCTGCATTTTGCAGGTTATTTTTATAAATTTTACTAAGAGTTAGCCCTTTTTATTGGCTTTGTATCGCATATCTGGCGTTCCATCTTTTTTTGTAGGGCCCGCTGCAGGTGCAGCCATTTTGTTATTTTTAAAACGTTTGTCTGGTGTACCATCTGCTTTCATTTTTGAGGCAGTTACAGGTTTTGCAACAGACATTTCTTTTTTAGCAGGGGCTGCAGATTTAGCTTTTTCAGCTTTTTTTGGTTGTGCAAATGTTGTAGTTGCAAACAAAGCAACACAAAACATTAGGGCAAGCATTTTTTTCATTGTTTTTAATTTAGACCAACAATATAATGATTATTGCACAATACCTATATTATAGATATTATTTTTAATATTATTTAAGGGTATTAACATAATAATACTAAGTACTTAATCAGCCTTTTAAAACGGCTTGCCATGTGTTGCTACAATTAATTTATTGGCCAACCACCTATTGCTGTTCATCAATTTTAGAAAAAAATATGTTGACAAGTTGCCGCCAAACAAACGTTGCACTAACCTGCCAATAAATAGGCGTTTTGCAAACTGTTCTTTCCAGTTATTGGTATAGTTTAGTTCCATATCTTTTCTAGAAATATCTTGTTGTAAATAGGCTTTTATTTCAGTAAAAGCTAGTTTACTTGCGTGTAATGCCATACTCATGCCATTGCCACAAAGCGGTGTAATTAAACCTGCCGTATCGCCAATCATTAAAATATGGTCTTCAACCTGTGCTTTTTTACTAAAGCTAACTTGAGAAATTGCCAATGGTTCTTCGTACAAAAATTCAGCTTTATTAAATATATGTTTTAGACTTGGATTTTTATATAAAATGCTCGTTTCCATTTGCTTAATACTGCTGTTATTATTTTTTAAATTATTTGCGTTTGTCAAGTAGCACAAGCAATATTTATCATCCTCAATTTTAGAAATACCACAATAGCCATTTTTAAAATTATGTAGGGTTATCAAGTCATTGGGATAAGCATATTTAATATGGTATTTTATCCCGATGAAATTTTGCAACCCACCTTTTTTATGCTGGATAAATGGACGATTTAGTTTTACATCCAAATTGCTACGCTTACCAAAACTGCCCACCGCAATGGTGGCTTTATGCTGGTGTTGATTAGTGCTAATGGCAAATTGCTGGTTGTTAAAAATGATATTTTGCACTTTGGTATTGGTAAAAACATGTACACCAGCTTGCAATGCAATGTTATAAAGCATCTCATCTAGCATAAACCTGCTAACACCAAAACCGCCCAACGGTAAATTAAAATTATACGAATTACCGTAGCCATCTGTTACGTTTAAATTCTTAATGATAGGCAATTGTAAACTCCTAATAGATATACCTAAACTAGCTAAAAAATCTTCGCTTTCTAGGCTAATGTATTCACCACATACCTTATGAAACGGATACGTTTCTTTCTCGTATAACGCAGTACTAAAGCCACTTTTGGCAGATTGTATGGCAAGGGATAAGCCTGCTAAGCCACCACCAATAATGGCAACATCGTATTTGGTTAATTGCTCCATTAGTGCTTATAAATAATTAGAAAACGGAAAGCCCATTGCCAAGTAATTTGATAATTATTGATCTGTGCATTTTTAAATATTGTAACCCAATCATTTTTAACAAAACCCCTTGCTACACTTAACGGCGCATCGTTTTTTACTAAGTATGATTTGGAAAAAATTTGGGTAATTATTTTAATAGAATAGTAGGCTAGGAAATGCCGTTGTAAGTCGTTAATAAAAAAACCAACTGATGCATTTTTTTGCATCCATTGTAGTTGGTTAATAAGCTGATCATTAGTAAAATGATGGCAGAATAAACTAGAAAAAATAATGGTTGGTTTGGTTTTAAAAACCACTTGTTGGTAATCGCTAACTAGCCATTTGGTATTGTGATGTAACGCTGTTTTTGTTTTGGCAAAGTCAATACAGGCTTGCTTTATATCAATACCAATAAAATTTACACGTATATGTTTTTGTGTACAATAGTTGTTAATGGCTATTAAATTATCTCCCCCACCACAACCAATTTCACAAATAGTTATTTCCTTTAAATTGCCCATTAATTTGGCCACACCTTTTACCGTAATAGCATGACCACCTAATAGGGTATTAATGGTATTTAACTCCTCCATATTTTGTTTAATATCGGCAAAAGGAATGCTATTATCATCTAATAATTCTGGTTGATATGAGCGTTGTTTAAAGGTCATTCTTTGGTGGCAGTAAAGGTTTCCATGGTTAGACCAGGCCCAAATGCCACACCAAATATATTAGAGCCAGCAGGTATAGTTGCATCCATCATTTCTTTTAATACAAATAAAATAGTGGGGCTGCTCATATTGCCATATTTGTACAACACTTTTCTAGATGTTTGTAGGGCATCCGTATCTAATTGTAGTTTTTTTTCTATCACATCTACAATTTTTCTACCGCCAGGATGAATGCACCAATGGGTAATATCATTTTTGGTTAAATTATTTTGCTGCAAAGCACCCTCTACCAACGCATCTATATCATGTTCTATTAATTTAGGGATATAGCCACTTAACGTCATTAAAAAACCCTTGGTACTTAGCTCCCAAGCCATATCTTTTTTACCTTGATAGGCTATTTGTGAGTGAAAATTTTGTAACGATAAACTGTTGGCTGTTGTAATAGTATTAGATAGTAACACTGCGGCACTACCATCTGCAAATAATAGGCTACTAGCAGCATTATCTGGCGTAAACTCTTTTTGAAAATGTAGGGTACATAATTCTGTACAAACTACTACTACATTGGCTTTTGTAGTGGTGCTATCGCAAATCATTTTTGCCAACTTCATGCCATGAATGGCTGCATAGCATCCCATAAAATTTACCGACGTACGAAAAATATTGGGTGATAAATGCATGGCTTCGGCCACTTGTAAGTCTAGTCCTGGGGCACTCATACCTGTGCAACTAACCGTTATTAAATGGGTAATGTCATCTGGTAAAATAAAGCCAGCAATACATTTTTCTACTGCCTCAACCGATAGTGGTAATGCAGCACTTTGATACGCTTTCATTCTATCATCTATCGTAGGAAATGCTTCCTCCACATTCTTTGGTATAAAGCGCCATTCTGCTCTTGGCAGGCTATAATCTGCTACGCAAGAATACCTTGTTTGTATATGACTTTGATGGTATAAAAAAGCCAGTTTTCGTTTGTCATCACCATCTAGTTCGTACATATCCTGCATAAAATGCAAAATACTTTCTTGTTGATGTTCGTGTGAAGGTACTGCCGTTGCTATTGAAATAATATTCGTCAAAATTGATTAAGAATTAACAAAGTGATAAAAGCTAAATTAGTACAAGTGCTAGCCAACCAATTTAATTGCATGGTATGTTTAAAATCAGCTAAAAAATCGTTCCGCCAAACTTGCCTAGCCCAGCGCACAAAATAAACGATAATAGGTAAGAAAAAGATTTGTAATAGGTAGAATGGTAATAGGTTGCTTTTACTGTAATAATAGCTGAACAACAACGCAAAAACCACACTGTACATAGCGGCACAGAATATAAACGTACCTCTAATACCCAATAGCATACTTATGGTTGTTACACCATCTTCAGCATCTTGTTTGTGCTGATATATTTGCGAAATAGGGTAGAAGCCACCAATTAAAAAAGCTGATGCTACCAAGGATTGCCAAGGTATTGCTGCATCTATTTGCTGCCTGCAACCACTGTACACCATAAAAAATGTAACCATTCCTTGATTGATAATAACGGTGATATATCCAATAATGGGATATTTTTTAAGTCTTATACCTCTGTAACTATACAGACGCGAAAAAATAATATAACATACATACGCTGCAAAAAATTGTACCGATATCAAAAGCGATAATATGCTACCAACTATATCCATACCCACACTAACGGCAAATAGTTGTTTGGTAGGCTGCATGGGGTGTTTAATACCGCCAATACTAGCCACATCTCTATCCATATAGCTATTGTAGCCGTTACTGGCAGGGTATAGAAATATATGCAATAAAAAAAATATAAAAGCTGCCCTATACCAATGAATATGTGGCACAAAACACAATGCAAACCAAAAAATAGGCATTAAAAAATAAGAAAATGGCAACCGCAACAATTGTATAGTAGACTTTTGAAGCATCGTGTAAAATACTACATTTCTTAATAGTAGGTAATTTATGTGAGATAAATACTTATTTTGCCTGCGCTATTACATTTAGAGATAATACTAAATTATCTGATAATATCATGCTACTGCCACCTACACCAAAGTCTCGCCTATTTAAATCCACTTTACCCATAAACTGCAACCCATTAGCTGTAGGTGTTGTTGTAAAATTAAAAGCTACTTCCTTGCTTTTGTTTTTAATGGTAAACTTACCAGTTACTTTATAGTTATTTGTGGCCGTTTCTTTTTCAATTTTATCAGATACAAAGGCGATAGTTGGGTATTTTTCCACATCAAAATACGCCTCTTTTTTTAAATGATGGTCTCTAGCATTGTTTTTTGTATCTATCGTTGCTGAACTTACAGTTACTTTAAAAGATGATGTACTTAAATGATTGGCATCAAATACAATATGACCTTGCAGGTTTTTAAAACTTCCATCAACTGTAAATCCCAAATTTCTAATAGTAAATGTTATACTAGAGCCATTATCTATAACAGCATAATTTTGAGCAACCGCCATATTTAATAGACCAATAAAGAAAATCGGTAATGCTATTTTTAGACTTTTCATATTTTGTTTTAATAATTAAATATCAATTTTTTATTTTGTAAATGGGCTGAATTTTGTACAAGCATTACTTAACTAACCTTGTGCCTCAAGCAATCATTTTAGCCTTTAGACATATTGATATAAATGAGAGCTAATTACGAATGAATTTTTTTCCAATGCTAATGATTAAGCACTACCTAATTCAATTACACCAATAAAAAAGTAGCAATTAATATTTTCAGTAACATTTATTTTATACTAATAAATACGAGCATATTTAAAAAAAGTTGCGTGTTAGTCTTTTTTTATTCTCCTCAAATTAAAAACAACAAGTTACAAAAGCTATTAGGCATCAATTACATTTGCCAAAACTTTTAATTTGAAGCAGCTTTCGGCAGTAAATAAATACCTCTGGAAATATAAAACCCGCTTATTCTGGGGTATTATTTTTATTATTTTATCCAACTATTTTCGCATATTAGCACCACAGGTATCGGGTTATGTGGTTGATAAAGTAACACAAGCCATTAAAGTACAAAATGGCAATATTGCTGCTGCTAAAAATACTAGAAATGCAAGTTATGATGTATTGGTGCAGCAACTGATAGATGTGGTAGATAGCCGCCAAATATCATTTAGCAACATGATTATTTTAAGTGGTGTTACGTTGTTAGTTTTAGCATTATTAGGTGGCTTTTTTATGTTTTTAATGCGGCAAACCATTATTGTAATGAGCCGACATATTGAGTTTGATCAAAAAAATGATGTGTACAAACATTATCAGCAACTAGATGTAAGTTTTTATAAAGTACACAGTACTGGCGACTTAATGAATCGTATTGCAGAAGATGTAAGTCGGGTAAGAATGTACACAGGCCCAGCGTTAATGTATGTAATCAATCTTAGTTCTACCATAGTTTTTTGTGTATTTTTTATGTTGAAAGCTAACTGGCAATTAACTATGTATGTCTTAGCACCACTACCTATTTTGGCTATTGCTATTTACTCTGTAAACACGCTAATTCATAAAAAAAGTACCATTATACAAGGCCTATTATCAGACTTAACTACTACCGCACAAGAAAGTTATTCGGGCATAAGGGTTATTAAATCTTTTGTGCAAGAAAAAGCCATGTTGCGTTTTTTTAATGCCAATAGCGAAGCATATAAAAAAAGTGCGGTTAGTTTAGCCAAGTTAGAAGCAATTTATTTTCCCACTATGGCACTATTAATTGGTGTAAGTACCTTACTTACTATTGCTATTGGTGGCTGGTATCATGCATCTGGGCATCAACCAGAAGTAAGCGCTGGTACTATTACAGAGTTTGTAATTTATGTAAATTTATTAACCTTTCCTGTAAGTGCAATTGGGTGGACGGCCAGCATGATTCAACGGGCTGCTGCATCGCAAAAAAGACTAAATGAGTTTTTAGATACCGAACCAAATATTACTGATACCGCACCAAGAACTGCCACAAAAATTAGTGGTGATATTGTTTTTGATAATGTGTCTTTTACGTATGCGCACACTGGTATTACCGCTATAAAAAATTGTAAACTTACCATACATGAAGGTCAGAAAGTATTGGTAATTGGCAAAACTGGCAGCGGTAAAAGTACATTGGCGCAATTGCTTTTACGCTTTTATAATCCCGATGAAGGCGTGATAAAAATTGGTAATCAACCACTACAAAACTTAAGCCTACACCAATTGCGAGAGCAAGTTAGTTATGTACCACAAGATGTGTTTTTGTTTAGCGATACAGTGGCCAATAATATTAGTTTTGGGTTAGATGAAAAAGCCTCGAAAGAAACAATTGAGGAAGCTGCCAAATTTGCAAGTGTACATAAAGAAATATTGAATTTTGATAAGCAATATGCTACCATGATAGGCGAACGTGGCGTTACATTAAGTGGTGGGCAAAAGCAACGCATAGCTATTGCTAGAGGATTAATAAAAAACCCTGAAATTGTAGTATTTGATGATTGCTTAAGCGCTGTTGACGCTAAAACAGAAAATGAAATTGTCACTAATTTATACCGCTTTTTACAAAATAAAACAGCCATTATTATTACGCACCGTATTTTCTCAACTTTTAGGTTTGATAAGATTGTAGTTTTAGATGAAGGCAGCATTGTAGAAGAAGGAACGCATGACACATTAATGGCAAAGGAAGGTTATTATGCCGAATTGTACCGCTTACAACTGACTGAAAGTGACGCTGAAGATATATCTGAAACCGAGGATTTGGCTAACTAATAATATACCAATATGAATAGTTGGTAAAATTTTTGTAATTCATAAACAATACTATATTTGTAACTCACAACATTACACCAACAAAAAATTTATTTTAACAGTGGCGTACGAGAATAACGACAAGCAAAAAGAAAGCGTTTATAGCAAACGCATTAGAGCAGGTAAAAGAAGAACTTATTTTTTTGATGTAAGAGAAACAAGAGGTAATGACTACTATCTTACCATTACAGAAAGCCGCAAACGGTTTGATAGTGATGGTTACGACAGGCACAAAATATTTGTATACAAGGAAGATTTTAATAAATTTATAAAAGCTTTAGGCGAGGCAGTTGATTACGTAAAAACTGATTTAATGCCTGACTTTGATTTTGATGCGTTTAACCACGAATACCCTGAAGATGGCGAAGCGCCTTATATTCCTTACCCAACTATAGCTACTAGTGAGATTACAGAAGTTACAACAGAAACGGCAATTGTTGCTGAAGTTGTAGAAAATGGTTTACCATCTGACAAATCGGTTGAAGAAGTAGACAAGTGGTAATTATATAATATTTGATAGGTTTATAGCCATTAACAGATTTTGTTAGTGGCTTTTTTATGCGAAATTTAGTAGGATTTATGTATCATTTAACCCGTAATTGTCGCAAATTTTTTTGCTAGCCAACTTTCGCCAGCAGGTATAATCCATTTGGTTATCAACTCGGCTTTATTGGCTACAAGATTATTAAAATAAGGTGTTGCGGTTGTAATAAAACCATTATCAACGGCATGGTTAAGATGTGCTAGCGGTAACAACTCTACTTTATTTTTTAAAATAAATGCCAAATTTTGTCTGTTAAACATATCAACTCTATAACGTTGTTCTATATCTTTAATTAACCGCACACTGCTATCCGTACTGCAACCACTTACACCCGCAGCAGTTTCATCGGCCATAATAACAACAAACTGACCAAAAAATAAATTGGCATAACCCTTTACAGGTATACCATGTGTTTTCCATTCAGCTACAAAATTTGCAAATAATTCTTCCATTTCAAAAGCTTCGCTGATGGTAAATAAACGACTGCTTTGGTATATCCATACTTTAGAGGTATCGTGAAAATCTGCTGGTAATATTTGTTGGTAATTTAAGGTCATTTTGTGAATGGTGAGATGTGAATAGTCGGTAACAAGTATTAACTATGAATTATTATGCTTTGTCTTCTTTAGGTGTATTGTTAAAGGTGCTGATAAAATAACTACCTACCAAGGCTGCTGCTATTTTGTAAAATAAATTTTTCATAGCCCAAATATCATCCCATTTTACGGGTCCTTTAAAAGCATCGGTTACAATATCTAACAATAACAATAATGGCAATATAATAGCAAACCATAGTATTAATTTTTGCCAGTTAATGCCTTGTTTCATAGTCTGTTTTTATCAATAAAAGTTAATGAAATGTAGTTTTTATACGACAAGCGACTTTAAAACTATTGTGCCTACGAGTCTATGTGGTTATAAGAAATTAAGCCATACTTTGTGCTATTAATTCTGCCACATCTAATACTTGTACGTCATTTTCTTTCTCTCGGTTTTTAATGCCATCACTCATCATGGTATTGCAAAAAGGGCAGGCTGCAGCAATAATTGTGGCTCCTGTTGCCAAGGCCTCGTCGGCACGTTCTATATTAATTCTTTTATTGCCTGGTTCATCTTCTTTAAACATTTGCGCACCACCTGCACCACAGCATAAACCATTGGTACGGCAGCGTTTCATTTCTATTAATTCTGCATCAAGTGCTTCTAACACTTGTCTTGGGGCTTCATAAATATTATTGGCACGGCCCAAATAGCAACTATCATGATACGATATTTTTTTGCCTTTAAAGGTGCCACCACCTTGTAGCACTATTTTGCCTTCATTAATTAATTGTTGTAAAAAAGTGGTGTGATGCATGACCTCGTAATTGCCACCAAGTTCTGGATACTCGTTTTTTAGTGTATTAAAACAATGCGGGCAGGTAGTTACAATTTTTTTAATGCCATAACCATTTAATACGTGTATGTTTTGGTAAGCCATCATTTGAAACAAAAATTCGTTGCCGGCACGTCTTGCAGGATCACCTGTGCAGGCTTCTTCTTTACCTAAAATAGCGTAATTAATACCTACTTTATTTAATATGGTAGCAAATGCTTTGGTTATTTTTTGTGCTCGTTGGTCAAAACTGCCCGCACAACCCACCCAAAATAATACATCTGGTGTTTGACCTAAAGCCATCATGTCTGCCATTGTATTTACCTTCATAATACCTGTTATTTACAACGAAAGTAATTGATTTTATCTTTCACTACATGGCAGATAGGCACATAGTTTTTAAATGCGTAAAGCTTTGTAATATCTAGGTAAATACCTCAATTTACTATTGTGCCTATATGACTTTGTGGTGTGAAAATTTAATAACCAACTCTACCCGTTCTAGAGTTAATGGTGGTAATACCTACTAGTTCATCGTGCCGTTGGCTATAGCTGCGGTAATAAATAAATACAGTGTAATTATTCTCTGTTTCCCAATTGCTGCCATCTGTTGCTACGCTAGGTGTTTTATCGTTTTGCTGAGTGGCGTCTTTGGTTACATAATTATAATCATAATAGCCTTGCTTTAAAAACAACGTTTTTTCGTAAACCCCTTTGGTAGCATTGTAAGTAAGTTGGCTATTGGCGTTAAGTAGGTTGTTGGTTAATTCGCCTAGTAAATAAATATTTTTACTAGCGTACGGTTGGTTGCCTTCTGGTACGTAAGTAAATGTAACATTGGCATAATCTGTTTGCCACCAATTGTTTACATTATCGGTAGTAGTGATGGTCATAAACCCATTATAATCTTTATAATACAAATATTGTGGCGAAAGCCTTGCACCATCTTGTTTTACATAAACCTCGTTTGGTTGCACGTTTTTATCAATATTGGCAATACGATCACTCTCAAACCGAAAACTGCGTAAATCTACCCAACGGTATTCTTTTCCTGCGGCAAAAATGCCCCCACGTTCACCATCATACTCTAATAAATTGCCACGCAAAAAAGCAATGGGTACATTGTATTGCATATTATCGGTACGGTTGTTTTGCATTACCGTAGCAGTTATTTGTTGTTGTGGATTTTGTGCGTTTAGTTGCGTTACATCTACACTAAACTGTACTTTTTGGTGTGTTCTTGCAAGCTGGTTATCAAAAGGCTGCATAATTCTGCCACCAACATTTGCCAAACTATTTACAACATAAAAGCGCTTAATAAATGCCAGTTGAGTGGTATCGCCATTTAAAAAAACCTTTAGTAAGTAGTTGCCACTTTTTGTGGGTACGTAATTTCTATCGGGCAATAAGGCTTGGTAGTGAACATATTTTGTTTGCGCAATAGACGATGGTCTGTATTGGTTTAACCGCTGCTGTTGGTAACCTTTTATATAGTCGAAACTGCTTAAATCTGCGGGCTGCCAGTTGGCATTGCAAAGGGTAAATGTGTAGTAATAATTTTTTACATAGCCATCTATATCATCAAAATGTAGCTCTAGTATATCGCTAGAATTAAGGTTAATGATAGGAACACTTTCTTGGTTATTTTGCTGAAAAAATTTAACGGTTTTAACGCAGGGCATTATAATATTATCGGTATTTGTTTGGGCTGATAGCGTAGTTGTAAACAATAATATCATTAGGGTTAATAAATGCCTCATGGTGTAAAATTACTTGTTCAATCAACATAGTCAAGAAGAATACCACAAACAGCTTTTTGGGGTACTCAGTTAGGGTATCTGTGGGTATAAAAAAAATTGGTAGTAGCCCAAGTTATTACCATTAAACTAGTTACTATAACATTCTAAGCAACAAAAAACGTAAAAGCTTTCCACAGCAAAATATGCCACTAGAGAAATTTCATTATTTTATTCGTAATATATAAAGTACACTAAATGAGTAACCGACCTTCAAATACGGTACTAAAAAGGGGGGTATATACCCCTAAAAACGGGGATTTTATACGGGTAAAAATACCGTATGGATGGTTTTAAACTTTATTTATAATATTGCCATGCAATTATATTTTGCAATTTGTAGTCATACATACTACCAAAAAACAGAAGCTAAAATACAGTTACAAAAACCTAAAAACTATGTTATACAAAAGCCCAATACACCACAATAACAGCCCACCAAAATGGAATAAGCTATACTATCATTTTAACAATTTTTAAAAACCTATACAATTAAAAATGAAAAAAATAAGTTTATTTTTTTTATGTGTAATAATGTATAACTATGGCAATAGCCAAATTACAAAAGGTAATTGGCTTGTTGGTGGTTATGGAAGCTTTAATAGTAATAAAAATTCTTCTAATGATTTAAGAACTACAAGGATAGAGTTAGCCCCAAATATTGGATACTTTATAGCCAACAAATTCGTAGCAGGATTAAAGTCAGATATCATACTACAAAATGATTCTTATTATTCTAATGGCAATGGAGTAAAGACTAATACTTACATATTAGGTCCTTTTTTTAGATATTATTTTTTAAAGGAGGAGAATTCTTTAAATATATTAATAGAGGGAAACTACGCTTATGGCTTTTATAATAAAACAGGGTTGTATCCGATTACAAACGGTAAAATAAGTCAATATTCTTTTTTGTTTGGACCAGTTATTTATTTTAATAGTAGTGTGGGTTTAGAATTTTTAGTTGGGTATAACAGTAGAAATAATATCAATACAAACATTATTAACACGGGTATTCAGTTAGGCTTAGGCTTTCAAATACATTTAAAAAAGTAATATTTTCTTAAAATTAAAACAATACTTATGTTCAAAAAATCATTAAAATCAGTCCTTTTATTAGTTAGCATTTTTACTACTTTAATTATGTTTGCACAACCTGTTCAGTATATAGTAACTTACTCATCAAGTGGTTTGTCTACTTCTGAAACATGCAATAGTTTTAATAATCTGTCTTCTCCTGCTGTAATTGGTACATTTAGCCATTATCCAGTTTGCGGGGGTGTTACTTTTGATGGTACAAACTTGGTATTAAAAACACAATATGCCACTATACCTTCTACCAACTACGGTACTGCTTAAGCAATCGCTTTTCCATTTAAAACGGGTTACAGCTATTCGTTTAAATTTGATGCTAAAGGTACTGATGGAAGTGGATTTAATACCAACTTCCCGTATATCCAAACATCTCTTTTTGGTTCATTACCCAACCCGAATCAAACCAATCCTACAGCGTGTGGTGCAGTTAATGAAAATAGTTGGAGTGTGTTAGTTACAAATCTTCTTGGTGGCTTTTATGTTTCGCAAAGTACTGCAACCTATAACGTTGCTGGCTTTACATCCTCTACAACAGGCACAGGTTACATTATGATTTTGGCAAAGGGTGGTTCAGCAAGTGTTAATACTGCTTTAATAAGTAAAGTAACAATTATAGAAACAGCCCCAACCTCATTCACCACGTCACCAACCACCATCAACAAAACTTGCGGCACAGCTTTAAGCCAAACATTTACAGTAACTGGTGCTAATGTGCCATCGGGGGCAACAGTTTCTTATTTATGGAATTTAGGCTCGTCAAGTAATGGATGGCTGTACAATGGCAGTGCTGCAAGTGCTACCATAACCACAAGTACCAATACTTTGGCACTTACAGCAACAGATTGTGGTACAAAACCAAATAATATTACTGTTACTGCAACGGTTAATGGCACCAACTATACTGCGGGTACAATTACAGTTAATAGCGTGGTACCTAGTTTTAGCATTAGTGGTGCAAATAGTTTGTGTACTAGTACTGAAAATTATAGTATTGGTACATTGCCATGCTCGGCTACCGTTATTTGGGATGCTACACCGTCTGGCATTGTAAGCATATCTTCAAGTGGTAATACTGCTACACTAACCAAAATTGGTAATGGTAACGTAACGCTTACAGCCACTGTTAGCAACGCTTGTGGCAATACCCCAATTGTAGTTACAAAAGCAAATATTGTTGTAGGTACGCCTACTATTACTACAAATGGTACAGTTGCTATTTACTACAACCCGGGCGATGAGAATCCGGTTTGCAGAAATCAAGGAACAACATTTGACTTAAATTATTCTGGCGCAAATAGTGTTACTTGGAGTTATGTTTCTAACCAAGGTAATCCACAACCCTCTTGGAGCCAAACAAGCACCGATGGTGTGTATGTAGAGTTTTTTAAAGCTACACAACAGACTTTACTGTTGCATGTAGCCGCTACAAATGGTTGTGGTACTACTGGTTATGATATTGGATTTGTAGCGGTAGATTGTGCAGGCTTTATGGCAATGACTATTTCACCCAACCCAACTACTGGTGATTTACAAATAGAAGCAACTGGAACAAACAAAACAACAACCATTAAAGAAATAGAAGTTGCAGATAAGTTTGGTAATATAAAAAAGAAAATTAAGTTTAATGACGATACCAAAAAATGTAAGATAAATATTGCAGACCTACCTGCCGATGTGTATTTCATCAGAGTTTACGATGGTAAAACATGGACAACTAAAAAAATAATTAAAAACTAAAACTGTAACAAACGTTAACCCAAAGGCGGCAAAAAATTATTTTTGCCGCCTTTTTTATTTGATATGTTTTTTATGTTATTTTTATAAAGTCAACTATTATTAACCAAATCAAACACGCACCCATGCCAAGTACTTCAGAAACAGGTCATGCAAAAATTGCTGCTAACCTTTTTAAATTAAACACCATTGCCAAACGCTACATAGCCAAGTACAAGCCAGCTAATACCAAACTAAGTATTACGGCGGTAGATGCACTTGTAACGGCTTGCGAAAACGCTGTAGACGGTGTAAACGAACCCGAAAAAATATTTAAAGGTGCAAGAAGTGCTAGGCAACAACTATTTGACATACTAGGCGATACGGCTACGGCTGCTTACAATAGCTTAAATAGCTTAGACAATATTGATGTTGCTGTAAAAAAAGCAGTAATAGCTGCTTTAAAAAAAATTAAAGGCACAACAGGTAAAAAAGCAACAAGTATAGACGGTGCAACAGGCGAAACACCAAAAACACATTCAACATCGCAACAAAGTTTTGATATGCGTATTACCAACTTTAAAAGCTTAATTGCTAGTTTAAAACAAGTGCCTGCTTACACACCCGAAGAATCTAATATTACAATTGCCAGCCTAGAAGCTTATGCCGATAACCTATTGGCTAGCAACAAAGCTGTAGATACTGCTTATATTGGCTATGCCAACGCATTAAAACTAAGAGATACGCTATTATATCATCCAGAAACAGGTGTGGTGCAATTAAGCAAAAAAATAAAAAGCTACATTAAAAGTGTAGAAGGAATTTCTGCTAGTGATAAGCAGGAAGCGGCGGCTTTACTATTTAAAAGTCCAGCTAAAAAGGATTTGTTTTTATAGTAACACAACATATTATTTAAACACAAGCGTACACTACCTACCAGTATGTGTACGCTTATATTTTATTGTTGTAGGTGCATTTAGCATAAGCGTACGCCATTATCAAAAAGTTGTTTGCGGTAGTCAGACAATCGTACGCCATTATCAAAAAATTGTTTGCGATAGTCAGACAATTGTATGCCATTATCAAAAAGTTGTTTGTAACAGTCAGTCAATCGTACACCGTTATTAAAAAGTTTTTTGCAAAAATTATATAAGGGTATTTTTATTTTGTACAAGCGTATGCCTTTTGTTAACTACCATTTGCTGTTTATTAGCCTTGGTTATCTTTAAAATGTTGGTACGCTTGCTGCCCAAAACAATTGTAGTTTTACTCATCAACTAAATAACCATTTTGAGTATCGCCATCACCATCGCCAAGCGTATTGCCTTTAATAAGCAACAATCGTTTTCTAGGTTTATTATTCGCTTATCAGTAGCTGCAACGGCTTTAAGTGTGGCTGCTATGATTATCACTTTGGCATTTGTAAATGGCTTTCAAAAAACAGTGAGCGAAAAAGTATTTAGCTTTTGGGGTCATGTACGAGTGCAACACTTTCAAAATGCCCGCAGCCTTATTAGCGAAGAAACACCTATTAACAAAAATGATACGGTGGTACGCATTATTACACAACAAAATGGATTTAAAAAAGTACAGGCTTTTGCTACTAAAAGTGCTGTAATAGAAAAAAATAAAGAGATAGAAGGCGTATTGTTTAAAGGTGTTGAAGCTAACTATGATAGCACCCAATTTAAAACCTTTTTAAAGCAGGGTAGGTGGCTACAATTTACTGATAGTAACTATAGTAAGGAAATTATTGTATCGCAGCCAATTGCAAAAACCCTACAAATAGCCGTGAACGATACCATTCGTATCAACTTTGTATCATCTAATGCTGGTATTGCTAATGCCTCTAGAAAACTAGTAGTAGTGGGCATTTTTAATACAGGTATTGAAGAGTACGATAAAGTATTTGCTATTGGGGATATTCGGCTGATACAACGCTTAAATAATTGGCAACCCAACCAAATTGGCGGTTACGAAATTTTTATAAATAACTACCACCAAATGGATAAGTTTAGTAGTGGCTTGTCTGACAATTTACCAACCGAATGGCTAAGCAGAACCATTAAAGAAACCTATAGTAATATTTTTGATTGGCTGGGCGTGCAGGATACCAATAAGTATGTTGTTTTTGCGGTAATGGGTGTTGTAGCTGTTATTAATTTAATTACTTGCTTACTAATATTGGTGCTAGAACGCACAAGAATGGTGGGTATTTTAAAAGCACTGGGCACTAATAATTGGCAAGTGCAACAAATATTTTTATACTATGCGTCCTTAATTTCACTATCAGGTATTGGTATTGGCTTTGTAGTTGGTGTGGGCTTGTGTTTATTGCAGCAACAAACACATTTTATACATTTAGATGAGAGTTTGTATTATGTACCTTATGCCCCTATTGATATTATTTGGTGGCATGTAGTATTAGTATGCTTGGCAACTGCTTTTGTTTGCTTTTTAGCATTGCTAATACCAACCATTATTGTTAAAAAAATACAGCCCGTAAAAGCCATACAATTTAGGTAGAATGTTTGAACCTTACTTGTTTGAACGGGGATTTTGTAAGATTAGATTAGTTAAAATGACAGGATTAGGTTTTAGTTGGCAAAGTGTTTTATATTTTCAAGCCTATTATTTACTTTTTTGTCTTGAAACAAAAAAGGAACAAAAAAATTCAAGGCTTAATAAAAAATGCTAAAAAATAAAATGCTTGTCTAAAATGAAATTGGCTCAGGCTTTTGTACAAATCCGATCTTAGCAAGACTTACCATCTATGTATATCATTTGGCTTTAGTAACAATAATTTCATTTCTTAACAACATTCATTTTATTTTTCTTAACGCATTTTTTATAATGCCAATGAAAAGAGAACTAGTAATTAATCTAATAAAAGAGATTTTTGATATTTATTTTATATCCCAAAAATCTCTCTAATCAAATAAATTACAGTTCAGACCAAGTGTGACACCAAAATACCCATTGCCGCAGCAGCATTTAAACTTTCGGCACCACCAATTTTTGGGATGGTTATTGGGTGGGTTATTAGGGGCAATATGGCGTTACTTATGCCATTGCCTTCACTACCAATTACCACAATGCAAGCTTTTGGTTTGCTTACTTGGTAAATAGATTGTCCTTGTAGTAAAGCTCCAAAAATGGGTACTTGTACGTTTGCCAATACAGCAGCCAAATCAGTGTACCATATATTGGTTCTTATAAAACTACCCATGGTGCTTTGCACCACTTTTGGGTTATATAAATCAACCGTATTGTGGCTACAAATTAGTTGTGTAATGCCAAACCAATCTGCATTGCGTATAATAGTACCTAAATTACCAGGGTCTTGAATGCCATCTAAAACAATGCTTATTTTATTAGTAAAAACTGGTGCAGTTAATGGTATTTTTTGCTGTACAATAGCAATAACTTGGTTAGGCGTTTGTAGGTTACTAATGCGTTGCAATTCATCGGTAGTAATTATAACAATTGGCTGCGTTAGCGATTCATTATTTTTAATCCAATTATCAACTGCGTAAATTTTTTGTATGACATAATCGCTGGCTAATAATTCACTTAAAAGCTTTGGTCCTTGGGCAATAAATACGCCTTCTTGCTGCCTTTGCTTTTTGTGGTATAAACTTTGAATATATTTGACTTCATTCTTACTTAACATATTGTATGATTTTGGTTAGCAACGTGACACCACTGCAAAAAATTAGTAGCTTATTTTGTATTGTTTGTTTTTTGGCTGCATGTAGTAGCGTTAAAGATTTTCAACTAAATAAGCCATTTGTTTTTGCAAATAAAGTAACAATAAAAGGTAATATTGGTAAAGATGAAAAAAATAGGCTAATAAGTGAATTAGACAACTATTGGGACGACAGTTTACGAGCTAGAAAAGTGCAACAGTTTGGGTTTATTTACAAACTTAAAAATCCACCTGTATTTGATAGTGCCAATATCACTCGATCGATAGGTTTTATGAATGCCTATCTCAATTCGCAAGGATATTACTATGCCACTTTTAAAGATTCTGTACGAATAGATTCTGTAAAAGCATCTATAAAATTACCCCATAAAACAAAGAGTATTTTTAATGTATTTGATCTATTTCCTAAAAAGCAACCCGTTGTACAAATGCGGACCAATATAGAAATATATATAGATATTGGCAAACGTATTACTATTAATTCTATTGGGTTTTACATGTTTGATACGTTACGAAAACCTATTGATTCTACACTTCAAAAAATAACCTTAGCTGAAGCAGATAAAAGCTTGATTAAAAAAGGTAAGCCTTACTCAAAGCAACTAATTAGCGACGAATTGGATAGATTGGTGACCATTTACCGAAAAAATGGCTACTACAAATTTACAAGAGAAGATATTTATGCTTTAGTTGATACGCTAAACCCAAATCTTTTAAAGCTATCCATTGATCCTATTGAGCAAGCAAAGTTAATTGTAGATGCGGCTAAAGAAAGAATTGCAGACCCAACTTGGGGCTTTACAATGATGCAAAAAAAGGTAACAGATACCACCAAAGTAAAACAATATTATGTTGGTAATTTGTATTATTACCCCGATGTAAAAAATATCTATTACAATGCAGATTCGCTAATAGCTAAAAAATATATTAAAGAGTTAGTGTACAAAAATGGTACTATGCGCTATGATGAATATAAGTTTAAATTTAGACCATTACGAGACCATAGCTATTTAGAAAGGGGCAGTTTGTATAACGAAACGGCTTACTATAAAACCATTAATACACTCAACCTAATTGGTGCTTGGAAACAAGTTGATGCGAGACCAATTATTAGAGAAAAATCTGACAGTATAGATTTTCATATTTTTTTACTGCCAGCCCCAAAACAGAGTTATGGTATTGATATAGAAGGTAGTCGTAATACTGGCGATATTGGTTCTGGAAATTTGCTTGGCTTGGCAACCAACTTAACCTATAAAAATAGAAACGTTTGGAAGCAAGCCATACAATCTGTAACGCAATTTAGGCTTGGGTTTGAGTTTAATATTGATAAATCTTTACCCAATGTTGTAGAAAAACCTTTTGTACAAACACAACAATTAAGTTTAAGTCACTCATACAGTTTTCCCCGCATTATTCAACCCTTTAATAAATGGTTTTGGCTAACTCAAAAAATCGCCACGCTAGATAATAAAAGAACCGTTTTGTCTGCTGCTGGTAATTACACAAACAGAATTGACTTTTATCAATTACGGTCATTAAATATAAATTTTGGGTACGATTATTCAAAAGGAAAAACATCGTTTCAGCTTAGAATTCCCAATATAGAATTGTATAAAGTAGATACTTTACAAGGGTTAATACAATTGTTTAACGACAATCCTTTTTTAAGAAACTCATTTAGAAACGGTAATGTAATAGGCTTAAGCCTTGGTAGTAATACGTTGTTTAATGGGGCTGATTTAAGTAAAACACATAACATTCGTTTTAATGTTGAGGAAAGTGGAACAATTACCAACCTATTTACAAAATTGGGTGAGCAAGTATTTGCCTACGTAAAGCTACAAGGTGAATATAGATACTTAAAAAAGTACACAAAAAATGAGTTTGCCATGCGTTTTTTTGTAGGCGCAGCCTTGCCCAAAAGTGGCCAAACCATACCTGTATTTAAGCAGTACTTTGTAGGTGGTCCTAATAGTATGAGAGCTTGGGGTTTGCGCCAATTAGGCCTTGGTTCTTCTTTAACATCAGATACGACTACGTCTGGCTATACCGATCGTTTTGGCGATTTTAATTTAGAGTATAATGCAGAATATCGTTTTTTATTAACCACTATTGCGGGTGTAAAAGTTGCTAGTGCCTTATATGCAGATGTGGGTAATATTTGGAATATTAGAAAAGCTACTGCCGATGATGCTGCAATATTTAATTTAAAAAGATTGGGTAAAGATGTAGCTATAGGTGTTGGTACAGGTATCAGACTAGATTTTTCTTTCTTTTTAATACGGGTAGATTTTGCCTATAAATTAAAAGATCCTGCACGTTTGCAAAATGGTGGTTGGGCTAACTTTAAAAATTTTGAATGGACAGATACCAGAATAAATGGCATTAAGATAAAAAACTATGCATTTCAATTAGGCATAGGGCTACCTTTTTAATAAAAATAGCCCCATGCTAATATTATAAAATACGTAGTGATTGGTGTATGATATCAACACTTTCTAATACTTGTTCTTTTGTTATGATTAGTGGTGGTGCAAACCTGATTTTATCGCCATGAGTAGGTTTGGCCAATAAGCCATTTTCTTTCATCGACAAACAAATATCCCAAGCCGCCTCCGGGTTTTTATGGTCTATTACTATCGCATTTAGCAAGCCGCGGCCTCTAATAATTTTTATAAAAGGCGATTGTAATTTTGCTAACTGTTCTCTAAGTAAAATGCCCATAGCGGTTGCATTTGCAGCCATATCCTCATCTCTTAATACTTGTAGCGATGCCATTGCCACAGCACAAGCCAATGGGTTGCCACCATACGTACTACCATGTTCACCTGGATGAATAGTCATCATAATAAAATCATCGCACAATACGGCTGAGATTGGCAAAGTGCCGCCACTTAACGCTTTACCAAGAATTAAAATATCTGGTCGCACATTTTCATGATCGCAGGCTAATAATTTGCCAGTTCTACAAAGCCCCGTTTGAATTTCATCTGCAATAAATAGTACATTATACTCGGTACAAAGCGTACGTACTTTTTGTAAATAGCCATCATCTGGTAGTACAACACCAGCCTCGCCTTGTATAGGTTCTACCATAAAAGCAGCTACATTTTTATCTTGAAAAGCGGCTTCTAGCGCAGGTATATCATTGTAAGGCACATTCTCAAAACCTGGCATAAATGGCCCAAACCCCTTGTAGCTACTTGGGTCGGTTGATGATGAAATAGCTGCCAATGTTCTACCCCAAAAATTACCTTCTGCAAAAATAATTTTAGCTTGGTTTTCTGCTACGCCTTTTTTATCGTACGCCCAGCGTCTGGCTAGTTTAATAGCAGTTTCGCCACCTTCTACACCAGTGTTCATTGGCAGTACTTTATCGTAACCAAAATAATTGGTAATATATTTTGAATATTCACCTAGTAAATTATTGTGAAATGCACGACTGGTAAGGGTTAGCTTTTGTGCCTGTGTAGTTAATGCGGCAATAATGGTAGGGTGGCAATGCCCTTGATTTACGGCTGAATAACCGCTTAAAAAATCATAATAACGCTTGCCATCAACATCATATAAAAACACGCCTTCGCCACGGTCTAACACCACTGGCAATGGATGGTAATTGTGAGCGCCAAATTGGTCTTCTAAATGTAAATAGTACGAGCTACGCTCAGATAAGGCATGAGTAATCATAAAATGAGAAATGAATAATGAATAATGAAAATTGAAAAACTAATACTGAAAAGTTATTAAAAGACACAATTAGCCTATGGCTATGCAATTAGCATCTGGGATGATGTAGTAAATCTAAATTTTTAGAAAGAAGTATCATACTTTGTTATAATTCTATGGCAATGATAAAACAATTATTTGAATTTATAGAAGGTAATTGTGCTATTTACTACCATAAACATGACTGCTACCAAAGCAAACGTCATTTTTACAACATACATACCCATTTTAAATTAATACTCGTTAATGTACTAAAATATCATCGTGATATACAATAGTTGCCAATCAATTATTAATAATTACATAGTTATATGCAAAAACATCATACTGATTTTTAATAATTACATTGTAATTATTAATAAACACATAGTAATATTTAAAAATATCATAGCAATATGTATTAATAACAATGCGTTTTGCAATATTACAGTTGTTATAAACAATATTATCTATGCCATTTATACCAAAGCACTTAAGTAAATGCTTGTTGCAGTAGCTACTAAGAAAAATATAGTACCGCATGTACCCGTAAAAAAAGCCATTATGACCGTACACAATGGTTTTACCAAGTAAGTAGCTATTGGCTACTGCACATCTCTAAATTTTATGGTAGTAACCAATTTGGTTTTTGGCGATGTAGCCCCAAAAATACCCTTTACATATAGTTTTATTAGTTCTGCTAGTTTTAATAAGCCATCTTCTGGGTTGTACAATGCCAC
>JBBQLL010000029.1:0-37885 GCA_038327865.1 Chitinophagales bacterium
GCCAAAAAAACAGGCCAAACCGATATGTTTAATACATCCTAACCCCCTGCTAAAGAAAATAAAAACGCTATGCAGCTAAATCAAGCAATACAGGCAGAAAAGTTGAAGATTCTTGTTTTTGTCGGACAACAATGGATTATATACCATAAATTACAAAAAGTTATGCCGCTAAACCGCTGGCTAATTTTTGAGGAATTGTTTGCGCTAATTGTAGAATAAAGTCAATAAAAAAGCCCGTTTCAGTAAAGAAACAGGCTTTAAATAAGTAATTAAAATGCTTACATACCACCACGTATGATGGTTTGTCCACCACTATTACCGCCACCACCTTGGTTTTGAAATAGATCCCTCATTAATTTACCATATTCTGCTCTGGTTACTTTTTTTCCTTTTTTGGGTTCTTTAAACGCTTTAACATCTACTGTTTGTTTTACACTAGTAGCCGTATACACAATGGCATCATTATCAACATTTAATTCCAAAATTACACCGGGTAACTTGCCATAACTATCAGGGCCAACTGGTGCCATAATTGTTTCAGCAAACCAAGCTACAACCTCTATTTCTTTTGGTGCAGGTGGTTTTATAGTGGTATCTGTAGTAGTTGTAGCACCATTACGGTTAAAGTTTAGTGAACGTTGTTGCCGTACAGGTTGCAAAATTTTTTGTGTTGCCTTACGGCAATTAATACCAAATATTTGTTTGGTTTCAGCACTAATTTTCCAGGACGCTTTTTTGATTGTATCAATAATTAAAAAGTTTTTACCCCCCAACTCTGTTGCTTGTGTAGATAAACCGGTATTTAAGTCTTTGTACAAATCTCCATCACCACCAAAACCGCCACCAAAGCCACCAAATCTAAATCCTCTTCCACCACCACCTTCACCACCAGCAAATGGTTCTGGTGCATTATCATCCACAATTATTTTGTACAACGAGGCTGTATCAGTAAAATATAACACATAGTTAGCTGTTTGAAACTCTGGTACGTTAGCTCTAAACTGCTCGTTGGTAATAAGCTTCCACATATTTGTTTTTCGTTGGTAGCTAATGGTACCTTCTTTTTGTTGAGCATGTGCAGCAATGACTACCATAAATACTGCAACTGCTAAAAATAGTTTTTTCATTTGTTAAAATTGATTAATTAGGTATTTTCAAAAATAGACAAGTAAATAGTTTATGCGCAGTTTGAAAGGTTAATGAGCATACAAATCGGTAAATACAAATTTTATTGTACCGCATAGGCACATAGAAAATATTTAAATGATTTCAATAAAAATAAGCAATACCATCAATCAAAAATTAGGGTTGTGCAAAAAAAACCCTTTCTGCATTTGCAGTAGTAATACTTGCCATGTGTTCAATAGATATTTGTTTAGTATCGGCTAATTTTTCTATAATGTATTGTAAGTAACTACTCTCGTTGCGCTTACCCCTAAATGGTACAGGTGTTAGGTAAGGTGCATCGGTTTCTAGTACCAAAAACTCATTGGGAATATCTTTTAACGCCTCTGGTAAACCTGCATTTTTATACGTAATTACACCGCCAATGCCCAGCATAAAGTTCATGTTGGTTATTTGTTTGGCACTTTCGTTACTACCACTAAAGCAATGAAAAATACCTGTTAAACCTTTAGCTGCAAAGGGCGCTACCATATTAATGGTTTCTTGCATGGCATTGCGTGTATGAATAACAATGGGTAGTTTTTTGTCTAATGCCCATTGCATTTGTATTTCAAAAGCTTCATGTTGTTGTGCCGAGAAGGTTTTGTCCCAATAAAAATCTAACCCAATTTCGCCAACAGCAACAAAATGCCTTTTTGCCAACTGATCAGCTACAATTTGTAACTCAGTTTTATAATTTTCTTTTACATAGCAAGGGTGCAAACCCATCATTGCAAAACAAGTGTTAGGATAACGGGCTTCTAAAGCCAACATGGGGTGTAAGCTAGTACTATCAATTGCAGGTAAATAAAATTTAGTAACCCCTATGTTTTTTGCTCGGTCAATAATGGCATCAATATCATCAGCAAATTCCTCTGAATATAAGTGGCAGTGCGTATCTACAAGTATCATGGTGCAAATATTATTTTTTTACTGTGCAACACAATAAAAAATAAATCACGTATAGAAAATAAAGTATCGTAAGTACCCGTTTAAATAATCCGAGCAATGGCACAGAAAAGCAACAGCAATATTAAAGACATAAGGATTGGATTAAAAGACTAAACGTTTGTTTTCATAGGGTACGGATTAAAACGGGCTTAGGTTTCTACCTTGGCCTTTTTTTATCATCTTCTAAACTACTATTTAAAAACATATCAAATAAGCATAATGGGCGTGAAGTTTATGCTGAGGTATTTCCAGATATATGCGCTTATACAACTATGTGTTAAAAAATGGTTTACTGAGGGATAACCTCAAAACGATACCCTAGACTACTAAAAAATTCTAACACTTTTGGTAATACAAATGTCATTCTTTCTAAGGCTTTTTCACTATCGTGAAACACAATAATACTACCAGGCTTGGTATTATTAAGTACACTATTCAAACATTTTTGAGGACTATTTTTGGCATCAAAATCGCCACTTAATACAGACCACATGATGATTTTAAAAGTAGGTAGTGGCGAGCTAATGCTTAATAGCTGATTGCCTGTTAATTCTTTTATTTGTCTTTTTGAAATACGACCATACGGTGGCCTAAATAAGCTAGTCTGTATTGCTGTACTTGCTAAAGTAACATCTTTTAAATAATGATAAGCACTGGTTTGCCAGCCATTAAAATGGTTAAAAGTATGGTTGCCAACGGCATGGCCTTGCAACAATATTTGCTGATAAATACTAGGATGAGCTAATACATTTTTACCAATACAAAAAAAAGTGGCTTTGGCACTGTATTGCTGCAAAGTGTGTAGCACAAAAGGTGTAATGGTAGCATGTGGTCCATCATCAAAAGTTAAATACAACACTTTTTCAGTTGTAGCAATATCCCATATTAATGATGATGGATAATAAGCCCTTAAAATTTTTGGTGTTGTTACCAAGTACATAAAACATGAGAACCTAGATTAATAGGATTTATTTGATTAAAAGTGATACTAATTATTACCTAAATCTTAGATCAGACAATAATAATTATTTTTTTTCTGCAATAGTTAATGCAGTTAAATTTTTTATGGTTTCTCTTATTTCTTTTACACTATAAAAACGGTAAACTTCAGGTTCTTTACCTTCTACTTTTTCTATTGACGTCATTTGATGAAATGGCCCAACTATAAATGCATCCATATTAGTAGTAACTTTTACTGCACTCATAGGTAGTATAAAAAAATTACGGTTAGCTACGCTGATATTTTTGCCTTGTATTAGTTGTTCTAACGAGTCGATTGATTGGTTTAATAAAGCTTGTGTCATTACAGCTTTTGTTACTTTTGCTTCGCCATATTTTTGATAGCTACCAACAATGGTATCTTGCTTAACATTTACAACATAATACCCATTTTCTGGTATATCTATAACGGTTTTTCCATTAGTGGTTTCAATATGTATGCTTGTTTTTTCTTTATCGGAAAGTAATAGTGTTTTTTCATCGCTACCAGCACCATCACTGGCTGTAATGGTTCTGGTGGCTTCGTTTACGGTTGCTGTGCCCTTAGCATAAACTAATATTTTTTTTTGTGTTGATGAACAAGCGACTGAGGAAACTATGATGGCAAATGCAAATACTTTTTTCATAGTTAGTTAGTGTTTTAAATCAAAAATCCCGATAAACTTTATCGGGATTGAAAGTAAGGTATTTAATGCTTTAATTATTTTGCCGCTGCAAAACGTTCAGCAACTTTTGTCCAGTTAATAACGTTCCAAATAGCAGCCAAGTAATCGGGACGCTTGTTTTGATACTTTAAATAATAAGCATGTTCCCAAACATCAACACCCAAAATTGGTGTGCCTTTTACTTCTGCAACATCCATTAAAGGGTTATCTTGGTTTGGTGTAGAAGTTACTTCTAGCTTACCATCTTTAACTATTAACCAAGCCCATCCGCTACCAAAACGTGTAGCACCTGCTGCTGCAAATTTTGTTTTAAACTCGCCGAACGTACCAAAAGCTGTATTTATAGCTGCTGCCAAATCACCAGTTGGTGCCGCACCAGAAGCTGTTGCTAAACTTTCCCAAAAAAAAGTGTGATTCCAATGGCCACCACCGTTGTTACGTACAGCAGGTGAAATAGTACCTGCAACTGCTACCAATTCTTCAATAGTTTTACCCTCGTTTGGTGTACCAGCAATGGCTTTATTTAAATTATCAACATAAGCTTGGTGGTGCTTATCGTGGTGAATAGTCATGGTTTGTGCATCAATGTATGGCTCTAAAGCATCGTAAGCGTAAGGCAAAGGAGCAAGTGTAAATGACATAATTTTCGTTTTATTGTTTGTGAATTAAATAATATAACAAATGTAGCACTTGATAATTGATTGCTTTGTAACCAAACCATTATTTGTTGATAAATAATGTAATAAGTGTGAATTATATAACAGAATGGCGTACAATGTGATGTGTTATAAATTTCGAATGATGTATAATTTATTTTATTAGTAAGTCTATTTAAAATGCGTATTTACTTTCGTACAAATACGGGTATATGTATGTTGAAAGCGATAGTTTTTAAAAAATAGTATTTACCTTATACTTAATCGTTCCCTAAATATAGATATGCGTGTGCAGGTTGTTATTTTTAAACTTTTATTGAAGCCAAACTCAAAATGGTTTTATCAAAAACTAAAAACTTAAGTATTTCTTTAAATTTTTTTACCTTTTTTATTGGCTAAAACTTAAAAATAAGGTTGATTATAAACAAAATGCTCGCTGTATTTCAAATAACAAATTCAAATATAAACAGCTCTCTTACTTCAACATTTTTTTCAACCCTTACACCTAAAGTAATAGATAGTTTTAAAAAAGTATTTATGTATTATTTTGGCACGAAACTTGAAAATAATTGATTGGAATAAATTTTCTAAATTTTAATTAAAATAAAATAGTATGAAAAAGTCAATCAGTAAATTACTAGGTATTGTTGCTATGGTATTTGCAATATCTAACGTTAATGCACAACTAGGTTTAGGTGTAACCAACTCAGCAAGTGCAGCTACAAAAGCTAGTGTTAATGCGGCTAGAGTAAGTAATGCAGTAGCAAGAACTACTAATGCTACAAGTGCAGCAGTAAAAGCTACTACAAGTGCTACAAGAGCGGCCTCTACAGCTACTATAAATGCTACAAAAAATGTTGTTAATAATACCGATGTTTCTGCCGCCGCTGCTACAAATGCAAGTGTTAATGCAGATGCAAGCAAAAAAAATAATAGTACCACGGTAAATAATACTACAAAGGCTAATGGAGATGTGACGATATCTACCAATTTGCCAACTAAGGAAATTAAAAACGAAATGAAAGGCGCAAGAGTAGCAGCAGAAGCGAGAGCAGAAAAAGCAAAAACTACTGGTCAGGAAATGAAAGAAAGGGCTGCAAACATAAGTACATCTGCAAAAGTTGCAGCAGAAGGGAGAGTAGAAAAAGCAAAAACTAATGGTGAGGAAATGAAAGAAAGAGCTGCAAACATTAGTACATCTGCAAAAATTGCAGCAGAAGCGAGAGCAGAAAAGGCAAAAACTAATGGTAATGAAATGAGTAATAAAGCTAAAAAAACTAAAGTAAGTGCTTCATCAGAAACAACTATAAAATCTAGTAGCAATATTTCTGCTACAAAACATTAATAGGCCATCTAATAGGGGGAATTTTAAGCCCCCTATTTTTAAATTACCTAAATAAACTGCTATGAAATATTTTATTTACCTACTATGCCTTTGGCCAATAATCGCTATCGCTCAGGATAGCAGCAATGCCAAAACAAATGTTTTATCTGCTTCGATTAATTATCAAACGAACTTGCATTATTTTGGCCGTATAGATAGTTTACAAAGCAGCGGTATATTGCCTTCTATTGGGTTTGAAAGTAAAACAGGCTTGTATGTAACTGGCAATTTTATATTTGTAAATAATGCGGCTAATCCAACAAAATATGTTGGTACAAGTGTAGAAGGAGGCTATCGCTTTACTACCTCAAAATATTTTAATGGTAATATATTTTACACCCAATTTATTTATAACGATAAGACCATTTTGGTACAATCTGCTCTCACATCTCAAACAGGTATTAATACCGCTTTTACTAACAAAATCATTAACATAAATATAGGCGGAGACCTTAAGTTTAGCGATAAAACAGATGTAGGTGCAACTTTTGGTTTAGATCATCTATTTATCATTAATAAGGGGTTAACAAACATGGCATTTGCTATTAATCCGAGTGTATATGTTTATGCAGGTACACAAAATTTTAGCAATACGTATCAAGAACAAAAAAGAAATTTATTAGGCATTCCTTACACACAACAAACTACCCAAAATGTTACCAATTTTAATATTTTATCCTACGAAGTATCAGTGCCAGTAGTGTTTGTTGCTGGTAAGTTTAATGCATCCATAACGCCAAGTTATGTGCTACCTCAAAACCTTATTACTATTGCTAACAACCCATCGCAATCAGAGCGTGGCAGAAATATGTTTTATGCCATATTTAGTGTAGGTTTCAGACTATAATTTCAAACATTTACGCGTAACTTTTATTCCTCTATTTTTTATTATTTCCTAACCGCTTTTGCATGTTGTAAAATGTATATTTCCTCGAATTCTAAAAACTATTCTTACAAATAGCGTCATATAAATAATGCAATCATCGCTTACATTTCAGTCATTCTAATCATAGTTATATATTTGGCATCAATCATAATAACATGAAAAAGAAGATTGCATTGGTTACAGGTGGTTTAAGTGGTGAGGCTGAGATTAGTTATAAAAGCGTCATTACCGTAGGCAATAATATTGATACTGATAAATTTGAGGTGTATAAAATTGATATTAACCATGCTGGTTGGTGGTATTTACCCGTCAACCGTCAACCATCAACCGTCAACCGTGAAGACTTTTCAATAAATGATAATGGCGAGAAAATAACCTTTGACGCTGTTCTTTTGTGCATACATGGCACACCTGGTGAGGATGGAAAATTGCAAGGTTACTTAGATATGATTGGCCTGCCCTATACCAGTTGCGATGCAGCCACATCGGCACTAACTTTTAATAAACGCTACACAGTGGCTGTTGCAGCTTTTAGTGGCATAAATGTTGCTAAAAGTTTGCATATATTTAAACATACACCAATTGAGATAGCTACAATTTTACAAAGTTTACATTTACCATTTTTTGTAAAACCCAATAATGGTGGTAGTAGTATTGGTATGAGTAAAGTAAATAGAGTAGAGGAGCTGCAACCAGCACTAGACAAAGCTTTTAAGGAGGATAACCAGATTTTAATTGAGGAGTTTATAAAAGGAAGAGAGTTTACCATTGGGGTTTTTAAAACCAAAGACGAGATAACAACGCTACCAATAACAGAAGTAATTACAAAAAAAGAATTTTTTGATTTTGAAGCAAAATATAAAGGACTTAGCGAGGAAATTACCCCTGCTATTTTAGATGAATTAGTTGCAAACGATATTCGTGTAGCAGCAAAAAAAGTGTATGAAGTTTTAAACTGTAGAGGTATCGTACGTATTGATTTTATTGTAAACGAGGCAAACAATAAGCCATTTATGTTAGAGGTAAATACAGTGCCTGGGCAAAGTGAGGCCAGCATTATTCCACTACAAGTAAAAGCCATGGGCTGGACCTTGAAGGAATTTTATACAGCACTAATAGAAGAAGCTTTTAATTATTAAATTTGTTAGTTGAGTAGGTCGGGAATTGTGAAATCTAGAATCGCAAGTAATTGGTGTAATTAGTTTTAATTTGTGTACTTAAAAAAATATACTGTGTTTAAATTTGTTACCAGTAAGCCACTTTGGATAAATATTGTTGTAGGCGTGTTACTTTTAATAGTAATAATACTTGGTTTTTTTGCCTCTTTGGGTTGGATTACTGGGCATGATAAATACGAGAAAGTACCAGATATTGTTGGGCAAAATTTTTTTACTGCCAAAACTTCATTAGAAACAAAAGGCTTTAAGGTAGAAATTAGCGATAGTGTGTTTACAACGGAAGTACCTGGTCTTACCATTACCAAACAAATTCCGCTTGCGGATGCCTTAGTAAAAAAAGGACGGACTGTTTATTTGTCTATTAATCGTTCAGTACCGCCATTAATTGATATGCCAAGTTTGGTAGGGTATTCTTATAAAAGTGCAGAATTGTATTTGCAAAGCTTGGGATTAAAATTAGGTGATACAAGTTACCGTGCAGATTTTGCTCGTAATGCTGTTTTAGAACAACTGTATCTTAAACAAATTATTAAAGCTGGCACTAAAATACCACTTGGCAGTAAGGTAGATTTTGTAATTGGTAGTGGTGTTGGTAGTAATGATTTAAACGTACCAGATTTGGTAGGTTTAACCTTAGCACAAGCCAAAAGTATGTTAAGTTCTATGGGATTAAGCACAGGCTCGCTGGTAATAATGGGTACTGTTAGCGATAGTTTAAATGCATTTGTAGTAAGGCAAACACCAGAACCATCAAGTGAAACAGTACCAGGCGAAAAAACGTTAAATAAAATACGAGCTGGCTCTACCATGGATATTTATATTAGTAACACTGCACCTATAAAAGATACTACTAAATTATTTTAAATTATGACTGAAATTTCTGTTGAACAACTAAAAGCAAGAATGGATGCAGGTGAAAAATTAAACCTGCTAGATGTACGTGAACCAAGCGAATATGTCGAGTTTAATATTGGTGGTTTGTTGTTTCCGCTAGGCAAAATACAGGGTATGCAAATTGAAGATATTGAGGACTTGCGTAACGAAGAAGTGATCATCAATTGCCGTAGCGGCAAACGTAGTATGATGGCTTGTATGATGCTTGAACAAATGGGTTTTACCAATACTGTAAATGTGGTTGGTGGGGTGTTGGATTGGCAGGAGAAGATAAAATAAATGATCATTTTTAATAAAAAAAATATTTATGAAATTATCTTTAACTATTTTATTTTCCTTATTTCTGATAAATGTTTTTGCCAAACTGAACTAAAAGCTTTCTTGGCTAAAGACATTTGCAATTGTTTTGATAGTGTAGGAAAACTAAATAAAATTAGTGTAGAAAATTTTACATCTTGCTTTAAAGCTTCAGTTGAAAATAATGCTACCTTAATAGTTAGAAAAGCAAAAAAAAATTATGGTGATAATTGGGGGAAGGATAGTAATTTCATAAAATTTACTTTTTCTACTTATGAAAATATGACAATTGATTTAGTTTCTTCTTGTGATGCGTATTTTAAATTCACTGATTCTCTAAGATACGATGAATTAAACACCATAAATTTAGACTCAATAAAGTTGTTATTAATTGATAAAGATAAAATTCCAGAATCTAAGTGGGATAACACACTTTATGGTGAAAGGGGGTTATTAAATTTTTATTTAAAAAGATATACTAATGCTCTAAAAAATTTCGATAAAGCATAAAACTAGATGATGTTTTTTGTGGAAACATGTTTTATAAGGCATGGATTTTAGAGTTGACTGGTAACTATAATGAATCCATAAACTTATGCAATAAAATAGCCAGTATAAACGGCAATAAAGAATGTCTTATTTATTCAGCCATTATTCAACAAAAAACAAAAAGCGTTAGCCATTAATAATTTGGCTAACGCTTTTTATAAAACCTAGACTACTATTTACTTAATTCAGAAGCTATCATTCGTGCAATTCGTGTAGTTGCTTTAAAAATTAGTGTACTAGAATTTAATATTTACCCCCAACATATAATTGATCCCAGCCATAGGGTAATACGCATTTTCGGTGCTTAATGTACCACTAGAAATATAACTGTACGTGTAGCCATTTGGCTCGTACTGCCTATTAAAAATATTATTTACTTGGGCTATAAATGTCCACTCTTTAAACAACTTGTTTTTTAAAGTATAACTCGCCCTTGCATCTTGTGTAAAAAACGAGCCAAGTATTCTATCTTCAGATTCTGTATTGTCTAAATATTGCTTGCCCACATACTTACTTAATAAGGTTAGCTCTATATTTTTTACGGGCAAAATATTTACCGTTACCGCCGACGTTATGGAAGGAGAAAAACCGATATTAGTATTGCTATGCGTAACCGCATTTTGAAGTCCATTATCGTAGTTATCGATATATGCTGTAAAGTCTTTTACCTTGTTTTTACTAAGGTTAATATTGCCGCTTGCATTTAACCAATTGGCAAATACATAACCAGCTTGAAACTCAACACCCATGCGGTAACTGTTGGGTACATTGGTTCTAGTATAAGCACCCACGTCATTAACTTTACCTGTTAGTACCAACTGATCTTTATAGCTCATATAGTACAAAGTAGCGCCATAACTATAGCTGCTGTTTTTCTTCTCAATACCTACTTCTACATCTTGTAATTTTTCTGCTTTTGGTTGGGTTATTGTACCAGCTTCAAAGTCGCCACGGTTGGGTTCTTTATTGGCAAGGGCATAACTAGCATATACCTGCCAGCCGTTGTTAGCATAAGTTACACCCAGTTTAGGATTCAAAAAATCGAAAGATCGGTTGATGAATAACGTAGGATTATGATCAAACCCATCCATGCGATGCATGACGTGTTTGTATTGCAAATCGGCAAATAAATCTAAGTGCTTTGTAATTTGGTGCTGCCATTTAGCATACACATTCACATCGGTTTTTAATGCTTGGTTTTTATACCATTGATAATCTTTATTTACACCACCATTTTTTGCCCAAATAATATTGCCAAAGTGTGCACCTTCATATGTCGTCCAGCCACCACCAAGTATTATTTGGTCAGCATTTTTTTTGTATTGCAGGGATGCAATTTGCCCATAAAATTTATTGTCTAACCAAAGGTCACGTATCAAATCTGTTTGGGTAAAAGTTGTAGCACCTACTTTATAGTTTGATAAACCATAATCAGCATAATTAGCATCGGTTTTATATTCTTCGTAATAACCTTTACCAGGTGTAAAAAATACAGCCGTATTAAAGCTTAGGTTGGCGTTAAATTGATGGTTAAAAAATAACTGATAATGGTTCTGCTGGTAGTTATCGGTTTGGTTGGCATAAGTAAAACTGTTGTAGGTTCTATTGGTGGGTAATATATAATCTGGCACACCGTTCCAAGCCTGGTAGGTCCTCTCTTTACCCGAAAAAATATTGAACCGCACCGATGATTTTTTATTAATATAAGCAGCCGATAAACTGAACGATTGCAAGCTAGTTGCAGCCCTATCAATATAGCCATCGCTAGTAATTTTGCTTAATCGTGCATCTACTGTAAAATGCCCATCAATTAAGCCTGTACTAGCTTTCAGCGTATTCTTCCAAGTATTAAAACTGCCATAACTGTTATTGCTTTCGGCATAAGCCTTTTCAATAAATTCGTTGGTTTGTAGGTTAATGGAAGCCCCAAAAGCACCTGTACCATTTGATGAGGTACCAACACCGCGTTGTATTTGTATTGAGTTTAATGATGAGGCCATATCAGGAATATCTACCCAGTAGGTTCCTTGGCTTTCAGCATCGTTGTAAGGGATGCCGTTTAGTGTAACATTGATGCGTGTTAAATCAACCCCACGAATGTAAATATTGGTATAGCCAACCCCATTGCCAGCATCGGAATTAATAACCGTTGATGGTGTTTGATTTAATAAAAAAGGAATATCTTGACCAAGATTGGTTTTAGCAATTTGCTCTTTACTAATATTGGTTTTGGTAAATGGGGCTCTGTCATTTGCCCGTAAAGCCTTTACCTCTAAGGGTTGTAAAAAAAGGGCGTTGCTTTTTAATTTGATGGTAATACTTGCAGATGATTTGCCAATGTTTACGTTCTCTACTTTATCAGTATAGCCTATGCTGCTTACTTGCAATTCATAAGTGCCAGCTATTATTTTAGCAAAGCTAAAATTACCTTGTTCATCTGCAATAGCTACCGAATTGCCTAGTTTAATTGTGGTAGATGCGATAGGTTGTTGTGTTTTTTCATCAATAATTTTACCCAAAAAATTGACTTTTTGTGTTTGTGACAGTGCGGAAAGACTGATAATTGTAGCAGCCATTGTTCCCAACAAATGTTTCATTGCTTTTTGTTTTAAAAGTTTGAAAAAAATGAGGAACAGGAAAAATAATAAGTGCTTGAGGATAGAACGACAGCAGAAAATGTACGCCTTCCCTTCGCAGGCATTACCCTGTTCAGGTTCTACGGGTGTTATCTCAGCCTAGTTTATAGTGGAGCTCTCACCAACAACATCAGCACCCCGAGGAATTGTGCTGCGAAACTAATGCGAAATTTAATAGAAATTTTTTTTTAGTTTTTAGTGAAGTTGATATAACCTTACCAATAGGTACATAGCAACATAGAAAATTATTTCTTATTAAAGAGATTTCAAGTCTTATTAAATTATTTTTATATTTTAATAAGAAACCCTAAATAAAAAATAATTTTTTTCTATGTGCCTACTGTGTCTATGTGGTAAAATATTTCTTATCTCTGTAACTTATCTTTGCAAACATCGTTTAAAATCAAAACATACCAGTATGAAGCAGTTATTTGTCAGTGTGATGTTTGTCGCAGTAAGCTTATCAACCCAAGCCCAAACTACTAAAAATTTAGTGTACGATGCTAATGCAGAAGTAAGAAAAGTTAGCAGCTTTTCAGCAGTTGAAGTGAGCGGTGCAATTGATTTGTACTTATCGCAAGGCACCGAAGAAGGTGTTGCAGTTAGTGCTGCAAATGATGAGGCAAAAAGTCATATTAAAGCTGAGGTTACCAATGGTATGCTACATATTTTTTTTGAAGGGAAAAGTTGGAATTGGAAAAACTGGGGCAACACAAAAAGCAAAGCCTACGTAACCTTTAAAACCCTTAAACGAATAGAAGCTAATGGTGCTTGCAATGTAATTGTTGTAGAACCAATTACTCTAAGCGAACTTAAAATAAATTGCTCTGGCGCTAGCGATTTTAAAGGTCAAGTTACCATAACTGATTTAGTAATTACTGCAAGTGGCGCCTCAAATATTCGCATAAACGGTATGGCAGAAAAAACTAGTATAGAAGCAAGTGGCGCCTCAAATATAAAAGCATACGAACTACAAACTGATATTTGTAAAGCCGAAGCAAGTGGTGCCGCCAACATTCGCATTACCGTAAATAAAGAATTAAAAGCCGAAGCGAGTGGCGGTGCAACGCTTTATTACAAGGGCAATGGTAATATTACAGACGTAAGTTCTAGCGGTGGCGCTATTATAAAAAAGAAAACTGCTAACCAGTAAGTTATTGTTAGTAAATAGTAATTATTAAGCGAGAAAATCGTATCAGGTTTGTCTAGTAATGCAGTTGCAAAAGCATGTAGTAAAGAATAGTTATACAAGATGATAACAAAAACGTGTTACGAATACTAAGTTAATAGAATTTTTAATGCTAAAATCCATACGACCACTACCTGCTTTGTTGCTTTATTAGAAATCTTATGCTATTTAAAATAACAAAGTATATCAACAAATAGTGCTATTTCGTTTAACCATTTATATAATAGTTAGGGTAATAAAATAGATACTTACTGCCCAATTGGTTTAATGCGTATTTTAGACATCATGAGAAAAATATTACTACCCATTGCTTTATTATTTGGCTGTTATTCCTTTGCGCAGGATACCATTACTAAACAAGATATAAAAAGCGCAGCAAAGTTAATAGACATCAATTTTACCCAAAAAGAAGTTGATACTTTGTACGAGGGTGTAAAAGAAAATTTAGAAAATTATAAACTACAACACAAGCTATCGCTAAACAATAACGTACCCATGAGTTTGTGGCAAAGCCCTGTGTTACCTGGTATGAAGTTTGCCAAAAAGCAAGAAGTAATTAACTGGAATATTCCCGCGAATGTGCAACTACCAGCTAACAAAAACGACCTTGCTTTTTACAATATTCTGCAACTCGCTTCGCTCATCAAAAACAAAAAAATATCTTCTGTTGAGTTGACTAAATTCTTTATAGACAGGCTAAAAAAATACAGAGACTCGCTGCAATGCGTAATTACTATTACAGAAGATACTGCCATGCTGCAAGCCAAGCAAGCTGATGCCGCTTTGGCAAAAGGCATTTACAAAAGCCCGTTGCAAGGCATACCTTATGGTTTAAAAGATTTGTTTTCAGTAAAGGGTTACAAAACTACTTGGGGTGCTGAGCCGTATAAAAATCAAGTGATAGATGAAGATGCATTTGTATACACACAACTAAAAAAAGCAGGTGCAGTTTTAATAGCAAAATTAACTTTAGGTGCATTGGCGCAAGGCGATAAATGGTTTGGTGGACAAACCAAAAACCCTTGGAATTTGCGTTTTGGTTCATCAGGGTCTTCGGCTGGTTCTGCCTCGGCAACGGTGGCTGGTTTAGTGCCGTTTGCTATTGGTACCGAAACCTGGGGTAGCATAGTATCGCCATCATCTACCTGTGGCGCTACAGGCTTACGACCAACATTTGGCAGTGTAAGTAGGAGTGGTGCAATGACATTAAGTTGGAGCCTTGACAAAGCGGGCCCAATTTGTAGAAGTGCAGAAGATGCAGCTGTTGTGTTTGCCTACTTGCATGGTACAGATGGCAAAGATGCTTGTGCAGTAGATATGCCATTTAATTATAAACCTACTGCTGATGTGAAAAAGATGCGAATAGGCTATGCCAAAAACTATTTTGATAAAATAACCGATACCAGCCGCAATGAATGGAAAGTTTTGAACGAGTTTAAGAAAATGGGTGTACAATTAATTCCTGTAAATTTTCCTGATAGTGGGGTGTACAATTTCAATATTATGGATGTGGTAATTAGTGCAGAGTGTGCTGCCGCTTTTGATGATTTTACACGCAATAATATTGATGATGAAATGACTTGGCAAGGCAAATACGACTGGCCAAATACTTTTCGGGTAGCTCGTTTGATGCCTGCAGTGGAATATATAAATGCTAATAGGCATCGCTATTTGCTGATGCAAAAAGTAAATGAAGTAGTCAATCAATTTGATGTGATTATTTGCCCAACAAGAGGTAGCGGTAATCAAACTGCTATTACCAACTTAACTGGCCATCCTGTGGTGGTGATACCAACTGGTTTCGATAAACGCTTTAACACCCCAACAAGCATCACGTTTATTGGTAAACTGTTTGATGAAGCCACTATTTTAAGTGCTGCCAAAGCTTATCAAAACGCAACAGGTTGCGATGAAATGCATCCTGCCATGTTTAAATAATTATGTTATATCTATTGATACAATACAAAAACGTCTCGCAAAATTTGCGAGACGCTTTTGTATTAATTATAAAAATTAATTAATTATTTTTTATTATATGCCTTAATAGCGAACACACAATCTTCAATTTTCTTCACCTGTACTTCTCTTTCCTTACCACGCAATGTAGTGGTAATAGGCATTTTAATTTTTACTAGTGAAGTATCGTCTTTCTTCAAATCGTCTATTAACTGGTAAATATTTTTACTTTTTATAGCAAATGTTACGCCATCTGCTTGTACCTGACGACTACTTAAAATACCAATTACTTCGCCATTTTTATTTAATATAGGTCCACCACTATTACCAGGGTTAGAGTTCATTTGGATTTGGTAACTAGCTGTATCGCCCTTAAAACCATTTTTTGAACTTAAATACCCTTGGGTATAAGTAATTGAATTATCATCTCGTGGATAACCAAGTGTAAAAATTTCTTCACCCAAGTCTGCACTTGCTTTGCCAATGGCATAAGGCAATATTTTTAGTGGAGTATAATCTGCATCTTCAATTTTCAACAATGCAAAATCGTTTTGCTTGTCAATATGTACAATGGTTGCTTTAAATTCATCACCATTATTATTAACTACTATTGCATCGGAGCCTTTTAAAACGTGTGCATTAGTCGCAATATAGCCTCTGGCATCAATTAAAAACCCCGTACCACCACTAATAAATTTTACATCATTGGGCAATTTATTTTTAACGTTATCTAAAATAATACCTTGTACCATTACATTACGCTCCATTTTTGCCATTTTAGAGCCGAGTTGTTCTAATTGGCTAACATTTACAGTAGGTGATATATACAATGCTATGCAACTAACTAATATTGCAATAGCTCCACCAACCGAAGCGGCTACTAACAAATCTTTTCTATATCGGTTATACAATTGTACAACCTTACCTTTTGCAGATAGTTTACCACCTTCATTAATTTCGCCAGTTACCAATAGTTTAGCATGTGCATTTTGTAGGGTGTGTTTAAAATTTCTCTGCAACACATAGTCATCCATTTGCCCCAAAAACATAGAATGCTCAACCACCATCTGATCAATTTCAGGAGTATTTTTTCTGAGTTGCTCAAAATAAGCTTGCTCATCGGGTAGCATACTACCGTCAAGGTAGCGTTCTATTGTTTGTAACATTAATATGTCTTCGTTGTGGATGTTCATGATAATTATTCTCCAATATTATATTGAGCAAAAAACAATTTTTTTAACCGTATTAGACATTTGTATTTCTGATTTTTAGCATTGTCAGCATTAGTATATCCAAATTCTCTTGCCAATGCTTGCATATCTATCTTCTTTACATAAAACCCGTCTAGTAAACTTTTACAAGGCTCGCCTAGGCTGTTTAATGCCCTATCCATAATTACAAATTCTGCATTTTTTTTTTCATGATACTCGAGGTCATCTTCAACAGCCACAGTTTCTTCAAGGCTATCAATCTGGTTCGAATATCTTCCCAATTGTTGAAGTCGTTTAAGCCAGAGCCGCCGACATATGGAATATACATAGGTACTAATTTTAGAGGTTAAAACAAATGAATCACTTTTAGCTTTTTCATATAGTGCAATCATTGCTTCCTGAAAAATATCCCTTGCATCATCGTAATTGCCATTATTATTGATGATAAAAGTTTGAACCATATTAAAGTTATCCTTGTAAATGGTTTCAATGGCTTTTGTATCATCGTTTGCCAATCCTTTCAGTAATGCTTGTTCGTTTAATTCAACTTTCACTGTGTACTATTTATACATGTAGGGCTATAAAAGTAACCCAAAAGCCTACTAAAAAATATATTTTGAAATTTTTTAAAAAAGATGGGTTACTTTTTATGTCCTCGTAGTATTAACATTAAATTCACTCACAACAAAACACTAAAAAATGAAAAAATTGTTATTCGTATGTGTACTTGGCGCATTTGCTGCTTGTGGTACTGGTAAAACTAACACTTCTGCTGCTGATTCAATGAAAGCTGCTGATTCTTTAAGATCTTTAGATTCTGCTAAAAAAGTTGTTGATACAGCTAAAATGATGGTGGACACTGCGAAAGCAAAAGTTGATTCAATCAAAAAATAAATAAATTAGATTAATTATCGTGTGAAGATTGATTTTGAGATGCAGCTTGCATGTACGATAGTTTATTAATGCTTTTTCATATGGCAAGCAATCGTTAGAGGCCGTCCTGTTTCCACAGGAGGGCTTTATTTTTTTTATTGCTTTCTGTATTTCTTTTAGTGAAATAATACTAAATAGTAACTAAAAATACCATGGTATCTACACCATCGGCATAATCGGTTAAAGATGGTTGTTGTGCAGTACCAAATGCTGTAAACTTTTTACCAACAATACATTGAATATCGTTATTGATTTGTAATTTTTCAGTTAGGGCAATTATATCTTCATAAAATTCGTAATTAACCTGACTAACTGGTGAAAAAAGTGATTCGTTTTCTGCAAAAATAACTGTTTCATTAGTCATATAAAATTTATTGCCCATCATTAATATTGCCAATTGGTAGTCGTAATTGTGTTTGTATTTATGATACAAAAAATAATTATCAAACTTGCGCAATGCATTTAATAATGGTATAAAATCGTAATTTTTTGGCACATATAATTTGGTTACATTTCTACAACCCAACCCAAAGTACAATTGTATATCATCGCTTAATTTATCTAAATCTTGTTCGGATTCTGTACCATTTAAAATCCCAACAGATGTTCTATTTCTACGAATAATATTGGGATATTTTCCAAAATAATAATCAAAATATCTGCTACTATTATTGCTGCCAGTGGCAATATAGGCATCGCATTTTTTTAGGTTTTCGGCAAAGCCAACATCGTTTTGAACAGTTATTTCCCACTCGTACAATTTTTTTACCAAAAACTTTATCAGTACATCATCTTTATTAGACGCCTTAATGGTTTGTTGATGCCCGCTAATAAATACACACAAAAAATCGTGGAAGCCTACTAAGGGTATATTGCCGGCCATTACTAAACCAACATTTTTGGGCGCAACCACTGTTTGTTTTATATCATATTGGCTAATCCAAGCCAATAGTTTTTCTTCTTGTAAAAAGTGATTGGCAATATTTGAAATAGATAAATTCACAAAATCTTCTGTAAACCAAGCATTATCTCTTGCAGCTTTATTTTTAATAGCTAACCATTCTTCATTGTTACTAAGCATATATTTACCTAGTTGAACCATTAAGCTAATACGTTGTTGTAAATCCATTTTTATTTAATCAGTTTAGAAGTTTATTTTCGCATCATTAAAAAAACAAAATTACTCTTATGGCTATTAAAATAACAGATGAATGTATTAATTGTGGTGCTTGTGAACCAGAATGTCCAAATAACGCAATTTACGAAGGTGGTGTAGAATGGGCCATGGCAGATGGCACATCATTAACTGGCAGTTTTACTTTGCTAGATGGCACTGTAGTTGAAGCAAAACAACGCTTTGCGCCAGTTAGTGTTGATACGTATTATATTACCCCAAATAAATGTACAGAGTGCCAAGGTTTTCACGAAGAGCCACAGTGTGCAGCAGTATGCCCAGTAGATTGTTGTGTACCTGATGAAATGTACGAAGAAACAGTGGCGGTATTATTAGCTAAAAAAGAGTCCTTGCACTTGTAATTTCCGCAAATAAGATTGTGCTAAACTTTTTTCTTAAAACATTGTATCTCTTAAACAAGATGTTTACTTTTATGCCAATAATAACTGTTGCCATAAAACGACAACATCAGTAACGGGGGGTGATATTTCCCTCCAAAAAAGGTGAAAGACGAATATAGTTTTTCACCTTTTGCATTTAAATGTGTTGATGTTTTTTGGTTTTCAACCTCAGCATTATTAGTACGTCTCTCGTTTTACTAAAACACTATATCAAAGCTCTTTTCTTCGTCTTTGCGTTTAATGGTCAATTTGGTAGCGTTACCTTTTTTAAACTTATTAAGCGTTTGCATATAACTCATTACATCTACAAATTTATAACCGCCAAGTTGTAGTAAAATGTCGCCAGTTTGCAAACCTATTTTTTCAGCTATTTTGCCAGAGCTTACACCATCTATCCGCACTCCTGTACCACTAAAACCGTAATCGGGAATAACGCCAAGGCTTACTGTAAAGGTATTTCGGGTCATTTTCGATTCGGTAGTTTTTGTAAAAAAAAGTTTGCCTTTGGCGTCAGTAGTTTCTATTAATCGATAAATATATTGTACAATTTGTCGTTCACCATCGTAGTTGATTTTATCCCAATCGTCGGTGGCTTTGTGATAGTCAGGATGGCTTCCTGTAAAAAAGAATAACACAGGCATACTAGCTCGGTAAAAACTAGCATGGTCGCTTGGGCCGTTACCAGAGCTATCAAGTTTTAATACCAACGTTTTATTAGTAGTGGTTGCAAGCACATTACCCCAAGCAGGTGAAGTACCATATCCACCAATCGTCAATTTGTGAGCAGAATCGTATCTACCTACCATATCCATATTTATCATATAATTAGCCGCAATGTTGGTGGTGGGATGATCTAGCCAATATTTGCTACCAAACAAACCCAATTCCTCGCCACTAAAATTGATAAATAAATAATTATTATTTCTTGGGGAAGCTTGTTTTAGTTCTTTTGCTAATTCAATAAGGGCAGCAGTACCGCTAGCATTATCATCGGCACCATTATGAATAATGTGACCAGTATCTAACGCATTTTTATCTTCACCATAACCCAAATGATCGTAATGTGCACCAAGTATAATAGTATTTACTGCATTGTTATTAATGTAAGCCACAACATTGTAAGCAGTACGAACTTTTTCGCTTATGCTAACTGTTGCAACTATGTTTTGTGTGGCTGAATGGTCTGAAAAATAAGCTGTTAGGCCATTTTTAGTAATATAAATAATGGGAATTTTTGCAGTAGTAGATATATCATTTTTATTGTATAGAATGTTATCTATTAGAGATGAACTGTTGTAAATAAACAAAGCAGTTGCACCCTTCTTAGCAGCTTTTTCAGCCTCTTTTTTTATGGTTTCGTCAATATCGTAATGCGGGTTATTGGCATTGTCTTCTATCCACTCTTTTACATCTCTAAACCAGGGGTTACCAGTCTCATTTAGCGATAAAGCGGCAGACCCTTTTATGGTTGCTAGAGCACAATAACTTAAGGGAAAAAAATCTTGTTGTATGGTAAGGCTTTTATTATTTATTAATAGTGTTGTGGTAGCATCTATTTGTTTGCCTTCGTTAATGGTAAATGCTTGTAAATAACCATTATCTCCTTTTGGCTCTAAACCAGCTTGTTGGTATTGATTTATAATGTATTGCATAGCTAGCTTTTCGCCAGCAGTTCCTGCTCGTCTGCCTTCTAATTTATCATCGGCTAAATATTGCACATGTTTTTTTAAGTTGCTTACCAGTGTTTCATTGACTTTTTTTTCGGCTGCAACAACCATTTGCAATTTCTTTTTTTTGCTTTGGGCATTGCTAAGTAAAGGGAATAGACAAATTATTATTACAAAATGTTTCATATAAAACTGATTGATATTGCAAAGTAATAGCAGCAAAATGATGTATGGTTTAAATTTTCTGGCTTTAACTAATTAAACAAAAAATAATCAACTTTTATAGGGTGTTTGTGGTAATAATTTGCTGTAAGGGCGATTGTTGTATACAAAAAAATATTATTATTTCATCATTTTTCAAGAAATTTTAATAAAATAAAAATTATTTTAAAATATATTTTTTACATAACTTATTGATTATCAATAATTTTATTAAAATTCTTAGCCCATTACTAAAAAATACTTAGTACTTTGTTTTGCATAGTACCAAATAAACTACATCTTTGTGTTGTCAATGTAAAATAAGTTAAAAGTTATTAGCTTAAAAATTGGGTAAGGGCTTTTAAAATAATTTAAAGAAAAAATTAAAATAACGAATCATGAAAACGCAAACAACAAACATTTTAAACACAATTAGTCAAAACAATTTAGTATTATTAACTGCTGAAGTAAAAGAAACAGTAGCCATTAATATAAATGCAAACACGTCTAAAACAAATTTAAAAGCCATAGATTTTTGGAATATGCAACGCATGCAACGTTCAAGAGGTTGTGGTAAATTTCCTACAATTTCTGTACGATAATAATAGAAACACTAATTGGATTGATAAAATAGATTTTTTTAATAACTATTACTATCACTAAAAATCACTAACCATCTATATTTTAAACGGGTTGCCACTAACCACTTATAATGAGGCATTAACGGCAGACCATCATCTTAATAAAACTTTAAAAAATGGATATCCAAAACACACAGAGTCAAATGCGTAAGGGCGTTCTGGAGTTTTGCATATTATCAGTAATTCGACAAGGGGAAGTTTACCCAAGTGATATTGTTGATAAAATGAAAGCTGCCAACCTAAACATTTTCGAGGGTACATTATACCCTTTATTAACAAGGCTTAAAAATGCAGAATACCTAACCTACCGCTGGGTTGAAAGCAATAGTGGCCCGCCACGTAAGTATTTTGTAATGACGGCATCTGGTTTAGCTTTTTATGAAGAACTTGAAAAAACCTGGAAAGAATTGGCAGATGCGGTGCATTTATTAACCCAACCTGCAACACCAACTAACAATAACAACCAACCACTTTAACCAACCACAATAACACCATCATGAAAAAGGTAATAAATATAAATTTTCAAGGTAGGGTAGTACCTATTGAAGAAACAGCCTACGATATTTTAAAACAATATGTGGAAGCTTTAAGACGCTTTTTTGCCAACGAAGAAGGTAAAGAAGAGATTATAAATGATATAGAAAGCAGAATTGCAGAATTATTTGCCGAAGTGCTTAAAAAAGGTAGCACTTGCATTACAGATATTGATGTGAACAACATCATTACCAGCATGGGCCGCCCTGAGGACTTTGAAGGCGAAGAAGAACATGCAAAAACACAGTTAGGTGGCGAGCAAAAGCAACAAAATGGCTACCAACAACAAGCCAATCAGCAGCAGTTTAATGGTGAGCCACGCAGATTGTTTAGAGATGAAAACCACAAAGTATTAGGTGGTGTTTGTAGTGGTATTGCCAATTATTTTGGTATTGATAAAATTGTAATACGAATTATTGCCATATTACTTTTTAGCATATTTTTTATACCCTATTTAATTGTATGGATAGCCGTACCAAGCAGTGCTACAAAGGTTATTGGCAGCCCACGTAAGCGTTTGTTTAGAGATATGGATGATAAAATAATAGCTGGTGTGGCCAGTGGTTTGGGTAATTATTTTGGTGTAAGTGCATGGATACCGAGGGTTATTTTTCTGGTGCCATTTCTATCTTTTATCACGCGTTGGAACCATTGGGACTTATTCGATTTCCCCCACTTTCTTAGCTTATCATTTAGCCCAGGTGCAACCATTATTTACATCATCCTTTGGTTGATTTTACCTGAAGCAATTACAAGTGCAGATAAGCTAGAAATGAAAGGCCAACCTGTAGATTTAAACAGCATTAAACAAACTATACAAACCGATATGGAGGGCTTTAGTGGCCGTGCCAAAAAGTTTGGCGAAGAAGTAAAAGACAAGGCCCAAGAATTTAGTACAGCATTTGCTCCCAAAGCACAACAGTTTGGTAACGAAGCAGCATATGCAGCGAGAAGAGGTAGTAGAGGCCTAGGTGGTTTTATAGCATTGATAGCTAAAATATTTGCCTATTTTATACTTGGTTGCGTACTGGTTTCAATAGTTACGGCATTGTTTGCTCTTGGCGTTGCTTGCCTTGGTTTATTACCTATAAAAGAATTTATAATTGATAATGGTTGGCAAAATGTATATGCTTGGGGCACATTGCTATTCTTTATTTGGATACCAGTTATAGGCATCATTACTTGGATAATTAGAAAATTAATAAAAGCCAAACGTAACAGCTTTATTTTACGCTCAACATTTATTGCCTTAAATGTGGTGGGTTGGGTTTGCTTAATCTGCTTAATTGCCTCTGTAACTAGAGATTTTAGATATACCAATAACCCTGTAGAAAAAAACGTAACGCTTACTAATGCTAAAGTTGATAAACTAGAAGTACGCTTAAGTGGCTACGATGGTAAATATTATAAAAACCACGAACGTTGGTTAGAGATGGAGCCTTTTGCTGGCTTTAACGAGGATACGGCTTATGTACCAAACACAAGAATTCGCATTATCAAATCTAAAACTGATAGTTTTCAAGTAATGGTGTTGAAAATGAGCCAAGGTTACAGTAAAGAACAAGCTAATAGTTTGGCCGAAAAAATTACTTACAATATTGCTCAAACGGATAGTGTATTGGCCTTGTACAAAGGTATTACGGTAAATAAAATTGATAAATTCCGTAACCAACGCATCATAATTACCATTGCAGTACCAGTTGGTAAACGTATAATGATTGATGATAAAATTGGTTGGAAACACAATGTGCATTTTGGCTTTAACAACGATTGGAATGACGACCATTGGAATCGTAATTATTATAACAATGATGAGGATGAAGATTGGGAAGCTGGTAAAGAATACATACAAACTGCAAAAGGATTAGAACGTTTAGGTAGCGATAAATATAGCTACGATAATGATGATAATACTGTTAATCCTGAGCAATTAAAACAAGAATTAGAAGAACAACAACGTGTACTAGACGAAAAGAGGAAAGAGTTAAACAGAGGTATTGAGGACAAATTGAAAAAGATAGATGAAGACAAACGCAAACTTGAAAAAACTATTGATAGCACTAAAAGCTACCGATACCAAAAAACAGTTGCTAATATTAAATCAGAAACAATAAACAAACAAACGCTGGTAGAGGTAAATGACGACGATGTGATGCCATCAATTTTAAGCTCGTATAAAATTGCAGGATAATATTGGTTATAAATAAGTACAAAGTAGGTTAAAGTGGGACAAAAAGGCCTTGGTTTTATTCTTAAAACCGAGGCCTTCCTTATATTATAGTAATAAAAATTAACTGTATTTGAAATTAAAAGCAACATAAAATTCATCTAAACCTACAAGCCTGATAGCTTTTGGGTATAGGTTCAGACAATCACATGCGGCACAAACCTGCTTACATTATCTGTAATTAATGTTGTAGCTTCTCTAATACCCATGCCTGCTGGCTCTTGTCCAATAATCCAACTACCAATTACGGGATAATTACCTTCAAATTCTGGTAGTGTAAACAGTTCTTGGTAAATGAAACCTTCCATGCCATATTGCCCGTCTGTTTGTTGAATTGTGGTATTGTTTTGTACTATTTTTATATTGGCACCTTCTCTTGATAAGATGGGCTTTTTTACATAGTTCAATAATTTATTACTTTCAAAATAAGCAGGTAATAAATAAGCGCAATCAGGATATAATTCCCAAAGTATTGGTAGAATCGCTTTGTTTGAAAGTATCATTTTCCAGCTAGGTTCTATCCATAAAGTACGGTTAGTATCTTCTAAAATATGGTCACCGAATTCATCTTTTACCAGCCATTCCCAAGGATAAAGTTTGAATATATTTTTAATAGGGTTGTCTTCTAAATCTCTGAATATTTTTAAATCCTCATCCCAACCAATATCATCTATAAATATCAATTTTGTTTCTAAATCTGCTTGCATGGCACAGTCACGCATATACTCTGTATTCGTTAAATCTTCTAATGTTTCTTTTATGCAAGTAAAGTGCAATGTGCCTGGTTGTAAATAGGGTTTCAAGTATTTCCAATAAGCAATCAGCTTCTCGTGAATACTATTAAACTGGTCTTTACTTTTATCAAAATCTTGTAACCAAAACCATTGTACAATACCTGCTTCATACAAGCTGGTAGGTGTGTCTGCATTAAACTCAAGCATTTTTAACTGCCCATTCTTTAAGCAAAAATCAAAGCGACCATAAATAGCAGGATGATCTTCTGTCCAAGTTTTTTCTATATACTTAATATACTGTTCTGAAATACCAAATTGGCTATACAAGTTGTTATCCATTACATGCTGCACTGCACCAAGACATAAATCCCAAAGCTCCGCTGTTGCTTTTTCTATTTGCAAAACCTCATCCATAGTAAAGCTATAAAAAACCGATTCGTCCCAATAAGGAACGTTGGTTGTATGAAAGCCAAAGCCTAATTTTTCTACTTCAGTTTGCCAGTTGTTGCGTGGTTGTGTTGTAATTCTTTTCATTATTGCTTTGTAATTTCAAATTTCAAATTGGGTTTAACTACTCACACTATAACCGCCTCTACCAAAACCGCCACGTACCACACTGCTTTTAAAGCCATTGCTACCAATATTTGAGCTTTGGTTAATGGCGCTTGAATAGTAACCAGCACGTTGATAGCTGCCATTATTATAATTGCCATAAGGCCTAAAAGCATAGTACCAAAGCAAAGCCGTGCCCACACCACCAATACCGCTATGATGTTCAACCCTTGTGTAAGGTGCCGTACTATCGGCTCGAATATGGGTTTTGTTACCACTTTCCCAATCGTCTTGCTTTTTTGGTTGGTTACAACTTGCTAATGCTGCTGTTATTAATATTAATTGAATAGATTTTGTTTTTTTCATTGTTTTTAGGTTTAGCTTTTCTTACAGATTTCGCTGATAACCGCAGCGTTTCTAAGTTAAATAAAGTATCTAACAGCTCCAGTGTGCGACGCAACGATGTTACATAGAATCACTAAAGCCGACCTCAAAAAAAACTACTTTACTGTAATAAAAATTTCATAATCCTTTTTCACCTTTACTTGCTTTTTATCGCCATCAGTATTTTCAGCTTCGGTATTTGTTTCGCCAAGTGCAGGTATGGTATCACGGTATTGGATGGTTTTGTACGCATTAAAGTTGCGCCACACTTTATGTGTTGTAATTAGTACATCGGTAGTGCTATCTAAATGGCTCATGGTAACAGAAGTTTCTACTGAACCAGCTTTGTTTACATCGTTGGTTACATCTTCCTTTTTATCATTACTACAAGCGGTTATTGATAGCACCATTATCGCAAGGGCAATAGTTAATTTTAGTTTCATTATTTAAAATTTTATAGTTAAATATACAGGATTACATGGATTTGTTATTATTAACAATTTATAATAATGCTTTAGGCTAAAAGCCTTGCTGTAACTGCTTTTACGTTGGTTGGCTACAAGAATAAAAGCAGAAAGTGGTTGTTGATCACTATCAAAAGCGTGGTTTATGTTATATTTTCAGGTGGCTACTTTTATATTGACCATGTAAAGATATATGTATGGCGAAAGGCTTGTGAAATGAATTTGGGAATAACTGGCCTTGCGATTTCATAAATGGTAAAGCGTGTATTATGAGTGGTATGAGTGATTGAAAACGACTCTATTGGTGGTCATTGTGATAGTTCATTTCAACAAAAAGCCCCACATTTATTGCGGGGCTTTTGTTAATTTTTATTTTTTAGGTAGTGTTTTACTTTTTAATTCTTGTACTTTTTTCTGACTGTCCATTACTTGTTCGTAACGTTCTTGCCATTTGCTTTTACTTTTTACTTTTGGCTTGCTGCGTGCTTGTTGCATTTTTGCTAAAATTTTATCATGGTCTATTATATACGTTTGAATAACAAATTGCAACAATAGCGTAATGGTGTTAGATACTGTGTAATACCAAGTTAAAGCAGATGGTAAACGGTTAAAGAAAAACAACATCATAAATGGAAAGATGTAAGGCATGTATTTCATGGCCGGATTATCCTGAGTTGGCGTGTTGCCCATATTGTACAACGAAATAGCAAAACTGGTTAATACAGCCGTAATAGTAAACAAGCTGATATGATCACCAAAACCCATAGGAATTGAGAATGGTAACTTCGCAATTACATCGTAAGAAGATAAATCGTTACTCCATAAAAACGATTGCCCACGTAACGATATGTTGGAGTTAAAGAAACTATACAAGGCAAAGAATATAGGAATTTGCAGCAATGCAGGAATACAACCACCTAAGGGATTAACACCAGCCTCTCTAAACAGTTTCATTTGCTCCATGGCAAAACCTTGTTGGTCATCACCAAATTTCTTTTTTAAGGTATCTAATTCTGGACGTAAAACCTTCATTTTAGCACCGCTTAAATAACTACCATACATTAATGGTGCTGTAAATAAACGAATGAATAAAGTAAGCATTAAAATGGCCCATCCATAATTGGTAATAATACTTGTAAGAAAGTTAAACACGTTCATAATAATCCATTGGTTAATGGGGCGAACGAAGGAATACATATCTCTACCAAGATTTACAATTTTATCCATATTAGGTGCAGCACCTTTTAATATTTTATAATCATTTGGTCCGTAATACAATTGCAATGGAATGTTAGCTGTTGCAGTAGCAGGTACAGTTATGTTTAAAGTAGTATTATCTAGCGTGGCTAAAGTATTGTCTTTAACAGAATCAAGTGAACGTGTCCAATTTATTTGGCCAGCATTAAAATTGTTTTTAGCAATAATTGTAGTATTAAAAAACTGCTGCACCATAGATACCCATTGTGCAGGTTTTTCAAACTTGTGTTCTTTTTTTTGAGAAATATAATCAAAGTCGTTGCCTTCGCTAAAGCAAACGTTACTCATTTGGCGCTCATATAAAGCTGTTTTTTCAGCTTGTTTGGTTTGCCAGTTCCACACCATATTTAAGTTGCCACTGGTTAATAATTTATCTGCACCAGTTAAATTAACATTCCAATCAATTAAATAATTATTTGGCTTAACAATAAATTGGTGGGTTACAGATTCGCCATTTACACCAGCAATAGTGTAACTAATAGTTTGGTTTCCATCAGCATTTTTTACAATGGCAGCAGGTGTAAAAAATAAGTTAGATACCAAATTGGTAGTATTATTACCCGTATTTATTTTGTAAGATATGTCGTCTTTAGCAGCACCACCTAGTACTACAGGCTTCCCATCGTACGATGATTTGTAATTTTTAAGTTCTACTTGTTTTACTGCACCGCCTTTATTGGTAAATGTTATTTTAACTACTTCATTTTCAACCACTACCAATTGTTCTGTACCAATTGCAGCTGTATTAAAATCGCCAGCAGCAGCAATTTTAGTAGCCGTATCTCTGCGAGAAGAATCTACTTTATCAACCGGTTTTATTTGTGCTAGTTTTATTTTGTCAAGTGAGTCTTTTTGGTGTTGCTGCATATCTGCAACAGCCCGTTGTTGTGTATTGGTAATGTAAAAAAAGCCAATAAAAAGTGCCACTAACAACACTACTCCAATAATTGTATTCTTATCCGCGTTCATGCCATTTTTTTAAATGAGCCGCAAAGGTAAGGGTTGAGGGTAAAGTTGGGTTGGGGGATTTTGGGTGGGTAAATGCATAACTATCTAAGTGCTTGTTTCATTTAAAATGATACGTTTTTTGTAAAAATCTATACAATCCCCTCAAAAATGCAACAACTATATTTGCCGCATGATAAAAGTGTTTTTGAAGCGCAAAATAGCGCTGCGTATTGCCAATGGTCATCCGTGGGTATATGGCAATGAGATAGAAAAAATGGTAGGAGAAAACGGCAAAACAGTGGAGAGTCAAATAGAGCCGGGTACAATTGTAGACGTGCATTATTTTGATAATAAATATGCTGGTAGAGGGTTTTATAACCACCAATCGCAAATTGCGGTGCGTATTGTGAGTCGCAATCGTGATAGAGAAGAGATTAATGCCCAGTTTTTTCATGATCGTATTTTAAAGGCTTGGCAGTACCGCCAAAAGCTTGGCTATACCGAAAATTGCCGCTTAATATTTGGCGAAGCCGATTATTTGCCAGGGTTAATAATAGATAAATTCAACGATTATTTTGTAATCCAAACTTTATCGTTTGGCATGGATCTTTGGAAAAATGCCATTGTAACTGCTTTGCAAACCATATTTAAGCCAAAAGGTATTTATGAACGTAACGATGTGCCTGTTAGAGAATTGGAAGGGTTGAAACAACAAAAAGGATTTTTATCTGACCCATTTGATACCAATATTGTTATTAACGAAAACGGCTTAAAGTTTAATGTAGACATAGAGAATGGGCAAAAAACAGGCTACTTTTTAGACCAACAAGACAATAGAAGAGCCATACAAAACATTGTAAAAGATGCCGACGTATTGGGTGTATTTACCTACACAGGTACATTTGAAATTCATGCGGCACACTATGGTGCTAAAAGTGTTTATGGTATAGACATTAGCGAACAAGCTGTTGCACAAGCTAATAAAAACGCAGCTTTAAATGGGCTAGATGGTATTTGTAAATTTGAAGCCATGAATGCTTTTGATGCCCTAAAGCAATGGGATAAGGAAGCCAAATTATACGATGTGGTAATGCTAGACCCGCCAGCATTTACTAAAAGTAGAGAGAGTATAGATAAAGCTGTAATTGGCTACAAAGAAATAAACCTTCGTGCAATGAAGCTGATAAAAGATGGTGGCTTTTTAGTAACCAGTAGTTGTACCAATTTAGTAAGCGCTGATTTATTTTTACATACAATAGAATCTGCTGCAAGAGATGCTAAAAAACGTATTAGACAAGTAATTTTTAAGTCACAAGCAAGCGACCACCCTATTATTTGGGGCATGGAAAATACTAATTATTTAAAGTTTTTAATAGTTGAGGTGACCAATAAATAAAGCGTGATAGCAATATTTAGGTAGAGCAATACGGGTTTACAGATTGATTGATTTCAGGGGTATGGGGGGTTAAAAATATCCCTGAAATCCTATCCTAAAGATGTTTCTAATACAATTTCTGTAATAAGAACTTGCCTTTTTCTTTTAGTTTATCATCTTCAAATATCTCAAAATTAAACCAGCCAGCATGTATAAAGTTGGTATAGTCAAGGGTTAAATAAGGTTCTTTAATTTGTTTTATGGTAGATAATTCTGTACCACTTTCATCATAAAAAATTATTTTGTATTTACGCTGTTTAGCTAATGGAAAATGTAAGTCAACATAACCTTTGGCTGTGGTGTAAATAAATGTTGACGGCTTCCAAAAAGGCCTTCCAATAAATGGCTTTAGCATAATAGCATCGGCGCTAACTACATAAATACTATCTTTTGTTTTAGAAATAATAGAATCACGAAATTTTTTATAATGGGTATAATCCATTTCTAATACAGCTGTTGGTTTATCTCTGTTGTAAATTTTAATTAATTTTTTACTATCGGTGTTTTTGGGAATGTCGTTTTCGAGTACAATCTCTGTTGGCATCCCTCTATTTATAATACCATTTGATTGGGATTTTGAAAAATAATAAGCCCCACCCTCTAGCACATAAAAAATACGGTAATAGGCCTTAACGCCTGCTGGCATTTTATTATCGGCAAAACCATTTTGAGGTAAATCAGGCGAAATGGCAGAAAAAATTGTATTAAAGTAACGTGTGCTATCAAATGAGCGTTGTACTGCCAATTGCACACAATTAGGAAATGGGTTTGTCCAACTGACTAAAACTTTACTGCTGCCTATTTCTCTAATTGTAAACTTGGGCAAAGTATCTTGGGCCAAGCCTGCGTAACCAGCCATATTAAACAATACAAGTAATAAAAGTGGGTTTACTATTTTTTTTCTCATTTTTAACACCATCTGCATCTTAAAGCCACAAAATTTAGCTGTGTTTCCGAAAAGAAAATTATTAACCCACAAAATCAATCCAAATAATTTCATTTTCCAAATATATACTTTGCAACACTTACTAAAATACTAAAGTGCCCATTGGTAACGATAAATTACCCTGTAAGCCACCGCTATGTATTACCATTATTTTACTGTTAGCGGCAAAATAAGTTTGTTTTTGTAAGTCAGTTACTGCAAATAGTAGTTTGCTCGTGTATACAATATCTGTGGGTAATTGATGCTGTTGATATAAGTCATTCATCCAAGTAATTAAGGATTGTGGATGCTTGGCGTAGCCACCAAAATGATAGTCATGTACTATCTCAAATTGTTTTTGTTTTTCCGGTTCATTTAGCAAGGCTTTTACATCCTGTAATAAAGTTGCATTACCTTTTAACACACTAATGCCTACTATTTTTTGATGTGGCATAGCACCTTTAATTAAGCCTGCCATCATGGTGCCTGTACCTACTGCACATACAATGTGGGTATAGCTTTCATCAATCCATTGGTATATTTCGGCAATGCCATTTGCTCCTAAAACTGCGTAACCACCTTCGTTAATATAATACATGGTGGAATTGGTAAAAAGCTGCTGTTTGATAGCATATACTTCTCTGGTTACAAATTGTAATTGCATGCCTAATTGTGTGGCGGCTAATAAAGTATGGTTCAATGCTTTTGGTTCTTCACCTCTAATAATGCCTACACATTTTAAACCCATTTTTTGGCAAGCAAAAGCCGTGGCAACAATATGGTTTGAATAAGCACCACCAAATGTTGTAATACTTGTATAATTTTTTTTAATAGCTTCTTGCAACTGTAGTTGCAGTTTAAACCATTTGTTGCCGCTTACAACAGGGTGCAGCTTATCAAGCCGCAATACATTTATTTTAAGCAATGGAATGCTATCAATAGTAACGTGAGAGTAATTTAATTTAAACATTTGCTAAAAAGACAATAAAGATATATGGTTGCTACAACTAGAAACTATATTTGCCTTGAATACAAAACATATATATGAAACCTACATTAGTTATTTTGGCCGCAGGTATGGCAAGTAGATATGGCGGTATGAAACAAGTAGAGGCTTTTGGCCCGCAGGGTGAGACCATCATGGACTACTCTATTTACGATGCTATTGATGCTGGATTTGGTAAAGTGATATTTATAATTAGAGAAGATTTTGCTGAAAATTTTAAGGCCATTTTTGAACCGAAATTAGCTGGTAAAATAGAAACTGTATACGTTTATCAAAAATTAGAAGCATACTTAGGCGATAAAAAAATACCTGAAGGAAGAACTAAGCCTTGGGGCACTGGACACGCCTTGTTGTGTTGTAAAGAGGTAATTGATGGTCCTTTTGCTGTAATAAATGCCGATGATTTTTATGGTAAAGATGGGTTTGTGAAATCGGCAGAATTTTTAAATACCAAATGTAATGATGATTTGTATGCAGTAATTGGTTACAGTTTGGTAAATACACTAAGCGACAATGGTAGCGTAAGCCGCGGCGTCTGCCAAATTGATACCGACGGAAATTTAGTAGGCATTACTGAAAAAACACAGATTTATAGAAAAGATGAGGCAATAGTTTTTGAGGAAGCTGGACAAACAACACCGTTACCAGCAGAAACCTACGTAAGTATGAACTTTTTTTGTTTTAGTAACAACTTCATCAGCCTTTCGGAAGAATTGTTTGATGTATTTTTAAACACACAAATTGATGTGCCTAAATCTGAGTTTTTTATACCCAAAGTTGCTGATGAATTTATAAAATCCGGTAAGGGTAAAGTAGAAGTAATTTGTACCGATGCAAAATGGTTTGGTGTAACTTATAAAGAAGATGCAAAAGGTGTAAGAGCCAGCATTAGTGCCTTGGTAAGTGCAGGTATTTATCCCGCAGGACTTTGGTATTAAATGTTTAAGTTAATGTAGAATAATTAAAAAGGTTGTAACGTAAATTGTTACAACCTTTTTAATTAGTTTTTATTTACGTTTTAACCAATTTCTTGGGTTTTGATATTGTTGTTTTTCAGTTATTACTTGAAATTCAAAAAGGCCATCATTTTGAAGGTTTGCCCCAACCTTACCTATCACAGTACCTGCTCTCACACTTTGCCCACGGGTTACATTTACACTGGATAAGCGATTATAAAGTGTAAAATATTTGCCATGTTTTACCAAAACGGCTTGATACTCACCATCTAAATCTTGTACAGAACTTACTTCGCCATCTGCAACGCATTTTATGGTTGCACCTACATTACTAGTAATTAAAATACCATCATTATTTTCTTTTAATTTAGTACCAGGTATCATTTGAATACCAAATTCTCCAGTTACGGTACCACCATCAATTGGCCAAGGCAATCTACCTTTATTGTTTTCGAAGTTTAAGCTCATTGTTAAACCTTCTGGTGTGGATTCAAATACACTTGCAACCCTATCAATACTTTTATTAACTGTTACGCCTGTTGTTGTTTCGTCTATTGTTTTTGCCCTACTAGTTGTTGGTGATGACCTATTGTTATTTTTTGCTATAGCATCTCGCCGTTCTTTGTCTAATAAATCTTTTTGACGCTTCTGTTCTTCTGCACTAGCCGCCTTCAGTTTGGCTAGGCGATCTCTTTCTTTGCGTTGTGCATCTTCAATATCTCTTCTAATAGCAGCTTTTACTGCGGCAGCTAATTTTTGATTTTCTTTTTGTCGCTTAGTTATTTGTGCGTTAATATCTTTTTCTTGATCTTTTAATTGGCTTACAGCTTGGTCTTTTTCTTTTTTATCGTCTTCTAAAATGAGTAATTGGCTACTTTGAGTTTGTAAAGCACCCTTCATTTCATTACGATTAGTGCTTAATTTACCAATTGTTTCTTTTACTAAATCTTGAGTTTTACTTATGGTTTGCGCTTGAGTTTCTCTATTTTGTCTATAACTTTTTAAGTAAGTCACTCGTTTTATAGCATCATTAAAATCTCGTGAAGAAAATAGAAAATTTAGGTACTCGTTACTACCACGATTTTTATAAGCAAATACCAAACTTTTGGCATAATTCATTTTAAGTGTATCTAACTCTTTATTTAAACGATAAATTTCTCTTTCGTTTTTAAACAATGTTTCTTCTAATATTTTTACATCTTTTCTAATATTATTAATTAGGCTTTCTCTTGCTTTAATTTTATTTTGTACAGTTTTGTAAGCTCTTAAAGCAGCTTTTTTATTACCCTTAATAGAAGCAAGTTCATTGTTAAGTTCATTAATTTCTCTTTGAATTTGTTGTTGTTGTTTTTGTAACTCATCTCTAGTAAGTTGCTGTGCCATAGCAGGAACTATAGTAGCACATAGGCAAATACAAAATAACAACAATTTAAAAGGCATCAACTAAAATTTAATTAAATAAATAGGTAACTGTAATAACGCTAAAGATGTAAATAAATTATAGATACTTGTAATTTTTAGGGATAGAAAAACTATAATTTAACGGTTCATTAAATTTATAGTCTTTAAAATGTAGATAAACATCAAGTTTAGATTTTTGAGATACCGAAATGCTACGGTAAGTGGCAAATTGTATGTCACCACTTGTTTCATAATTGTTAAATGTAATATCACACGTACGGTTTTGTAACGCATTTACATCATCAAGCTTGCTATGTAAAGGTTTATAGTCAACATTATCTAAGGTTAATAAATGCTTGAATATTTTGCCAATCATAAACACCAAAAGTTCTTGATTGGTTGTTTTATACGAAACGATATTGTTAGTTATAAAAATAGGATTGCCAATAATTACATCTTGCAGTGTGTAAAAGTCAAATGGAATTTGGGTTGTTTCTTGTAGGTAATTTATTGAGCTAATCTTTACAGTTTTATCTAGTTTATTCACCACCACTACGCTGTCTTTTGTAATTTGTACCTGCAATCCAATTATCCCTAATGGCCCCACAACTTTTACAAGTATAATACTATCCTTTTTCATGCTTAAATACGCTGTTACGTGTTGGCTTGTTTCTTGACCTTCATAATCAACTTTTATTTTAGCATTAAACGTTATAAAGTCAATTTTTTTCTTTACAACTTTAGCCATTATTTCTCTTATAATAGCATTAGAATCAACTCTTTCAGCTTCTTTTATAACAACGGTTTGTATCGTATCTTTTTTAGCAATAGCTGCATTAATTGTTTGCACCTTTTTTACGGGTTTACAACCTAATGCAAGTATAAAAAATAACAATATGGTAAGTATGCACTTCATGATGCTAAGTTATTGTTTTCCAGTACTACCAAAACCACTCGTACCTCTATCTGTTTTGTTAATATTTTGTACTAATTGCCAGTTTATTTGCTCAACTTTTTGAATCACGATTTGTGCAATTCTATCACCATTGTTGATGGTCTGTATTTCGCTAGATAAGTTTATTAAAATTACTTTTATCTCACCTCGATAATCTGCATCAATGGTGCCTGGGCTATTTAAACATGTGATACCTTGTTTAATGGCTAAGCCACTTCTTGGTCTTACTTGTGCTTCTAAACCTTCAGATAATTCAATAAATAAACCAGTTGGCACAAGTATACGTTCAAGCGGTGACAAAGCAATGGGGGATTCTAAATTTGCTCTAATATCCATACCAGATGAGCCCGATGTTGCATAAACTGGTAATGGGTTTTTAGATTGATTAATAATTGAGACTTGCATTTGCATAAAGCAAAAATATGTTTGAAAAGCATTGCAGCTTATATTTGAGAAAGATTGCTACAATATGAAGCCAAATACAAGTGCAGTAAAAAAATATTTCCAAGAAATACCTGCTTCTGTGAGAAAATTCTTAATCACATCACTCATTCTCTTTTCTATTTGGAAGGTTACTTATCATTTATATTTTAAACCTACAAGGCTTATTGACATTCCATTAACCGTACAAACTGCTAAAAATACACAGCAATTATTAGCAGCAATTTATCCCAACTTTAATTTTACTAGTGAACAAAAAATACCAAAAGAAAAAGTAGATTTTTTTGGTATTTATATCATGAAAGATTCTAAGCGAATTGTTGGTATTTTCGATCCCTGCAATGCTTTGGAAGTTTTTATTATATATGTAGGACTCATTATTTGTTTGCCTTCGAATTTTAAACGCATGGCATTGTATATAATTTTGGGTATATTTAGCCTATACATGTTAAATATACTACGATGTAGCGTTTTAGGTATTTTAAATTTTAATAGAAGTAATTATGTTGATTTTGCTCACCATTATTTATTTACAATGGTGGTGTATGTAGGTATTTTTTTCGGGTGGGCTTCTTACATCAAACAATCTACTAATGACATTTAAAAGAACAGTGTTTAGGGCAAAATGGGTAGTACTGGCATTAGTAATAGTAATTCCTGCAATTGCTAATCAGTTATTTTTCGATAAAAAATCGTATAAACTAGTTGACACAGATTTAAAAAATGTTTTAGAAATTAGTTGCATTTTAATTTTAGCTGTAGTTGGTAATTTTGGTATAAAAGATTTTTCAAATAAATGGACACTTAATATTTGGACACTTATTTACTTAATTAGCGTTATTTTTTTAACTCTAATGGCGTTAGTTCAAGCTTTTATTTACCATTATACAATTAACAATCAATTTCGATTTACATCAATAAAATTGATGCTATTTAGTCCTTTGATTTATGTTGTACTATTAATTTTAGAGGGAGTGAAATTTAAAAATGAAGATTAAACTAAAAAACATGTGCTTCACCAATTAGTATATTTTTGGCGGTTTTGAATATAATTTGAAAGTCTAAAGCATTATCCCAAACTTCAATATATTTAATATCACTTTCAACACGCATTCTTAGAGCATCTACTGCTTTTGTTTCGCCTCTTAAACCACTTACTTGTGCCAAACCAGTAATGCCTGGTCTTACCAAATGTCTCAAATTGTAGCCTTCAATTGTTTTTTCAGCCTCAGTATTCATTAAAACTGCATGCGGCCTAGGACCCACAATAGACATATCACCCATTAATACATTAAAAAATTGTGGTAGTTCATCTAAACTGGTTTTACGTAAAAATGTGCCAATTTTTGTGATTCTTTCATCATTAAATGTTGCTTGTAAAAATTTGCCATTTTCGTCCACATGCTCACTGTCACACTTCATTGTACGGAACTTCATACAATGAAATATTTTGTTATCTACACCATGTCGTTGCTGCATAAATAATACAGGCCCCTTTGATGAGATTTTTATTAAGATGGCTAAGGCTGGAAATAACCAGCTAAATAGAAATATAGTAGCTAATAAAGTGAATGTAACATCAAATATTCGTTTTGATAAGTTTTTATCAATATTATTGGCTTTTTCGAATAAATAATTAAGATCAAACGGCGTTTCGTAGGTAGAACCAACAATTTTGACTAATCTTTTTTCAGATGTTATGTTCGGTAAAATTCTTGTTAACATAAATACTATTTAAAATTCATACCAGTCGATGTAGTAAAGATGTAGTAAAAGTAGGCGATTTTATAATAAAAACTTAAAATCTACTTAAAAAACTCTAAATCTTTGCATTATGACCCTAAAAATGATAATAAGATTAATCAAATTTAATTTTACAAAAAAATTAAATCTTAATGACTATCCGCAATTTGGTTTAGGTCTGTACCAAGGGTTTTCTAAGGCGGCTATAACCAGTCTATCAAATAGTTTGTCGCATAAGTACCTTCTATTAAACTTGTAACAAAATTCATTGAGGTAGTTCTGCATGTACGC
>JBBQLL010000030.1:0-35713 GCA_038327865.1 Chitinophagales bacterium
CAGACATTCTGTTTGATGTTTTGAACATAGCAGATACAAGGCAATACAGTGTTATCAACCTATCCGCCAATAATTTATCAGAAAACATTTATGGCATTAGGCCAAGGCAATTTGTAGTGAAATTTTTGTTTAATTTCTAAAAACAATCCCTACTTTAGTCATACAAATAAATCATCACACCATGAGATACACCACACTAACTATCATTCTACTATTTACAATTTTATTTTATACAAACGCACAAAACAAGTCTGTTTGTTTGGTAAAATACAAAGAATTAAAGCAAAAAGTTATGCTTGGCACTTTTAATCATTGGTTTTACCAGGACCAATTAATTGCTAGTCGTATACCTAATTACAGAGCAATCTGTATGCGAGGCTTCCCAGTGCTACTTAACAATGTTATGACCACACAAACAGATACTACAAAATACAATAAAGAATTTAACGAATTTGTGAGCGATAATGAGCAAGGTTATAAAAGTAACCCAGAAACAGTTAATATGAAGTATTACAAATCAGATATATTAAAAACGTCTCTTTTTGCTACAAATTTAAAAGGCAATTATATCATCGTAGATACTTTAGACAAGATGAATAGTTGGGAAATTTTAGGGGATACCTTAACATTTTTGGGATATAAATGCCAAAAAGCTACCATAAATCATCAAGGAATTAAATATTCTGCTTGGTTTACTACACAGTTGCCATATAATGCTGGACCAGATGTTTTTAGCGGTTTGCCAGGCTTAATCTTAAAAGTTAGTAACCCAAATGAAAATTTAGGTTTTGAAGCAATAGAAATACAAACACCATTTAAAGGCATAATTTCTAAGTTTAATGATGTTGGAGAAACTATTTCTAAAAAAGAATGGCTAATAATAATAGGTGAGAGTAGAAAAAAATCAATGGAAGCAATGAATAACATGATAAATGAATATAAAAAACAAGGAGCCATAATAAGACAATAAGCCAATATTATGCTACGAATAGCTTTACTTACTGTTTTATTACTACCATTTATTGTTTTTTCTCAAACTACAGCTACCAGTATTGAAGGCATAATAATAAACCCAAGACTTGAACCCATACCTAATGCAACTATTAAAATTATTGCAAATGATACCAACGGTGTAGTAAAAAAATTTGTTTTCGCCAATGAAGAAGGTAAGTTTAAAATTTTAGTGCCAACAACTACTTATAAGCTATACTTACAAATTAGCTCTATTGGCTACATCAATTATAATGTATTAGTGACTTATAGGATCACAGGTAAGTACTATCAATTTATAATAGAACCCCTTACCAAAGAATTACCAGAAGTTCATGTATTGGCTGACCAAGATATTACAAAGCGTGGCGATACGACTAGTTTTAAAGTGTCGGCGTTTGTAAAGGGTAACGAAAATAGTATTGCCGATTTAATAAAAAGGCTGCCAATATTAAAACAGAGAACAGGTTTATTATAATGCTACAAAGTATTTACAAAAGCAGCATTAAGGGTTTGTATCTTGGTACAACTTCAGATTTTATCACCAGATTATTTACCATTGTCATTCTTTGGGCAGGCAGTTATTTTGTTATTCAACGTGAGTTAACACCAGGTGAGTTGTTATCTTTTTATGCATTAATTGGCTATTTTACTGGGCCAGCCGCCTCACTTATTGGGGCTAATAAAAGTATACAAGATGCTTTGATAGCAGCAGATAGATTATTTGAAATTATTGATTTAGAAACCGAAGCATCTAACGATAATAAAATAGAATTAACCCCAACCCTAATAGGCGATATACAGTTTAATAATGTGCATTTTAGGTATGGCACAAGGGTTACTGTTTTTGATGGGCTAAACCTAACAATAGCAAAAGGTAATAGCACAGCAATTGTTGGCGAAAGTGGTAGTGGTAAATCTACCTTGTTATCATTACTACAAAATCTCTATCCTTTAAAAGAAGGCAATATTACCATTGGTGGTATTGATTTGCAATATATCAGCAATACAAGTTTACGCCAAATGGTATCAGTAGTGCCACAGCAGATAGATTTATTTGCAGGTACAATTATTGAAAATATTGCCATTGGCGATTTTGAGCCAGACGTACAACGCATTTTACAACTGTCTAAAATGTTGGGTATAGATGAATTTGTAGAGAAATTACCAGCTACATATAATACTATTTTAAATGAACAAGGCGTAAACCTATCTGGTGGACAACGCCAAAGGGTAGCCATAGCAAGGGCATTGTACCGCAACCCAGAAATATTAATTTTAGATGAAGCCACCGCTTCGCTTGACCCAATTAGCGAACAAAAAGTATTATCAACGCTAGATTGGTTTAAACAAAAGGGTAAAACCGTAATTATAATAGCCCACCGCTTAACCACTATTAAAAACTGCGATACTATTTTAATTTTAAACAATGGTAAACTGGTAGAGCAAGGAACACACCAAACATTAATAAACATGCAAGGGTATTATGCAGCATTGTGGACTAATATTTTAACTTAATTCAATTATAAACGCTATGAAATTAACAACCTATATAGACAGAATTAATAAAATGAACAAACTGTTTAGTGCAGAAAAAACGGGCACACCTAAACAATTGGCTGAAAAATTAGGCATTTGCGAAAGCCGTTTATATTGTATTATTGATGATTTAAAATTGCAGGATGCACCCATAGCTTATTGCCGTAAAAGAGAAACTTATTACTATACCAAATCCTTTAAATAGAAGCAACATTGCAACTAAAAGACCTTACGGAAGAATAAGTAAAAAAATAAATGGAGGTTTTACTCACTACTTTTTATGTAGAGTGGGCAAAATTAATTTTGTACAATCAATGGCCATTGGTGCAGGAGATGATACGAACCTGCCTAAAAAAGAGTCGTTTTAAAAACTAAAATTTAAATTTAAACAAAATGACACAAACATTAGATTTAAGCAAAATGGGCTTAATGCCTATGAATGAATTTGAAATGATGAAAATGGAAGGGGGGAGCCCATGGTGGTGGGATGCAGCAAAGGCTTGGGGTGCAGAAAAAATTTTTGATGCATCTTTAGCTTTTGTCATTGGCGCAGCTAAGAACGCTACTCACAATTCAAACAACAATGCATCGTGGATAGACAAGTAGAAATTTCTTTAAGTATAATTGTCAGTTTAAGGTTAGCATATGACAACATCAGCCTTATTGAATAATGCTTATTAGAATATTTATTAAACACATTGGGTGTATAATTAAAAAATACACCCAATGCACTTGTAATTTCGTGGAAATCTTAATTATTAAGCAAAAATAATAGCACCGAGAGCTTGTATTTGTTTTTTATTATCCCGTCCAGCCTTTCGCATTTCTTTTGTTCCGCTAATTATTATATTTAGAATAAAAAATAGCTATAGACCTTTAAATTTTATTTTAGTGAAATTATTTTATGAATTTAACAACTATTTTCTAAGAAAAAGATTAGCCTTACAATTTATTATAATTCTAATAGGGAGTTATGTAGTAACATTTTTATCTGTTCCATTAGTTGCGCTATTTGATGGTAATTTACATAGTAAATTACAAACAGAGAAAATCTCAGTAAGGTCTATTATTTTTTTTGTTATTTTATTTCCAATATTAGAAACGTGGCTAAATCAATATCTTATTTTCAACACATTATCTAAATATAGTTACTTCTCAAATAAAAAGTATTTGATAATAATTATTTCTGGATTAATATTTGGCCTGTTACACTATTATAGTTTTTCGTATATTGTTTGGGCATTTTTCTTTGGTTCATATTTATGTTTTTGTTATTATATATTTGGAATTATTAGTAACAAAGCTTTCCTTCTAACGTGTCTGATACATATAATAAGAAACCTCATTGCACTGATTTTAGAACAAATTACTTAGTGTATGCTTAACACCTCATCCTCATCTCTTTTGTGATGTTCGGTTACTGCATCCCAAAGTTTAGTTAAAAAGGGTTTTAGACCCGTTCTTATCTGTAGTCACACATGTCTTTAAGTTTAACAACAGTTACCACCTAGAAAAATAATATTTTCCAAAAAATCCCCTACATCTTTCTCTTTTCTAAAAACAAGCGCTACTTTAGCCATACAAATAAACCACCATACCATGCCTACTACACCTACTCGCAAGTACACCACATCCGATGCTATTATGCTTATTACATTGGCTACTATTATAGATAATGCCATTACCAATTTAGCATTTTTAGTAACTAAGCGTAGTATTTGGGCTAATCCATTTTTGCCAAATTTGCACTCACGTATAAATACCATTATTCAAACCTATCTTGGGGTAGATACTGCCAAAGACTTACGTGCTGCTACCAAAGTAGTAGAAACCATACAAAAACAAGCCCTTACCACACTTGGCGAAATAAATACACAAATTGTTGCCGATTTTAAAAAACAGCCCGACCGTAGAGATGAGATTTTAAATACCCTTGGCTTTAAAGCACATTACCAAGATGCTTACAAAACAAAAAGTCAAATAGCCCTCATCAATTTGCTATATAGCATCAAGCAAAACCTAAACGCCACTTTAAAAACAGAAATTACCACCAAAGGGACCGAGGCAAGCAGCCTAGAAGCGGTTATTAACTTTGCCGACGCACTTAAAAATGCTAACATAACCCAAGAAACCTATAAAAGTACCAAACCAACCAACACCGCAGAAGCCATTACTACCTTTAACGATGTTTACGATGATGTAATAGGTGTAGCCACCATAGCAGCTAAATTTTTAAAAGAAGATAAGGTAAAACAAGCTGGTTTTATATATAGCAAACTAGTAGCTGCTCAAAAAGCAATGAGTAATACCGCAACAGTAAAAAAAGCAGCCACTACTACCACGCCACCAATTAAATAGTAATTGGCATTTAGCTTTTCTTTTCATTGGCATTATAAAAAAGCGTTAAGAAAAATAAAATGATTGTCGTTAAGAAATGAAATCAATGTTGCAAAAGCCGAATGATATATTTAGCTAGTAAGTTTTATTTAGCTTGGATTTGCACAAAAGCTTGGGCTAATTTCATTTTAGACAAGTATTTTATTTTTTAGCATTTTTTATTAAGCCTTGAATTTTTTTGTTACTTTTTTGTTTTAAGACAAAAAGTAAATAATAGTTGTGAACATCTAAACCACTTTGCCCACTAAAACAAATAATTATAAATAAAAAATACCCCCAGTTAATAGAAGGCTTATAAACTTAACAAGTAGTAAGCCTCACTTATTTAAAAGGGCTAGCCACTATTTAAGTTAGTTATTTTACCTTTTTAGTTAATCAAATCGCCTTTCTAGAAGTAGATTTTTCCCTTTCAATTTTGCTATTCACCCTTATAGTTGTATAATAAACCTTTTTAGCTGCTATTTCACTTCTTTAATTATTGTACTAACCCTTATAGTAGCTTGACTCACCTCTATAGTTATACATTTTACTCTTTTAGTTGAGAATTTTTTGCTAGTACTATAAAACTGTAGTTCAACCACCAAAAAAAATCCCCAGCTAATTTAATAACTGGGAACTTTAAAACGATATAAATGGTTTTGAAATTATTTAATTTCAACTTCAGCACCAGCTTCTTTTAATTTAGTAGCTACTGTTTCAGCTTCTGATTTAGAAACACCTTCCTTTACTGCTTTTGGTGCGCTATCAACTAAATCTTTCGCTTCTTTCAAACCTAGACCTGTTAATTCTTTTACAATTTTAACCACGCCTAATTTACTAGGACCAGCGTTTACTAAAACCACATCAAATGCAGTTTTTTCTTCAACTACTTCAGCAGCGGCGGTAGCAGGACCTGCAACAGCAGCAGCAGCAGCTGGTTCAATGCCGTACTCGCTTTTTAAAATATTGGCTAACTCTTGTACGTCTTTTACTGTTAAGTTTACTAAACTTTCAGCTAATGCTTTAATATCTGCCATAATGTTTAAATTTTTCCCGGCTTCATATCCATCTTTTGATGAATCCGACGGAGGTTTTAAAAAAATTTGCCAATTTTAAGCCGAGGCCAAGGCTGTTATTTTATTTACAAAGTAAGAAGTACGATTTTAAACGTAAATCAACCAAGTATTTTATGTTTATTTATTCAGCAACTGGAGCTTTTGGAGCAACAGCTTCTTCAGTTGTTGCAGCTTCAACAACTGGTACAGCCTCTATAACTGGTACAGCTTCTACAGCAGGTACTACTTCCGTTACTGGGGCGATTTCGGTTACTTTAGCAGCTTCAACAACTGGTACAGCTACATCTTCAACAACTGCAGCTACTGGTTCAGCTTCTTCAGTTGTGGTGGCATTAGCACCATTTTCATGATGGTTTAGTAAGGCTGCCAATACTCGTTTAGCAGGACTTTGTAACAAGCCTAATACTTCACCAATTAATTCATTTTTGGTTTTAATATTTGTCAGCGCTACCAATTGGTCATCGCCAATATAAATATCACCATTAATAAAGGCTGCTTTTAAAACTGGCTTATCTTTTTTACTTTCTTTGCGAAAAGACGTTAAAATTAAAGCTGGTTCCTTAGGGTTTTCAGAAAACATTAACGCAGTTACTTTGTGTAAACTATCGTAAACACCAACATATTTTTCTGCATCTAAACCTTCTAAAGCCTTTCTTATTAAGGTATTTTTAGCAACTTTTACTTCAACTTGCTTATTAAAACAAGTATTACGTAATTTGCCAATTTGAGCAACAGTTAAAGATTCTGTATCAGTAACATAAAAGTTACTGTATTGATTGAACTTCTCTTTAAGAAGCACAATAACGTCATTTTTTTCTTGTTTTGTCATAACTAACTTTTATTGAAACCCGGGTCACTTTATTACTGCGTGGCAGAAACAATCACCAGGATTAGTTTGATAATGCTTTTGTATCTAATGAAATTCCAGGGCCCATTGAACTTGCCATACTTGCAGCTTTAAGGTAAGTACCTTTAGATGTAGCAGGTTTCAATTTCATAATGGCGTTAATAAATTCTGTACTGTTTTCGGCCAGTTTATCTGGTGCGAAAGATACACGACCAATGGATGCATGTACAATACCAGCTTTATCAACTTTAAAGGCAATTTTACCACCTTTTACTTCCTTTATTGCAGCAGCAACATCATTAGTTACTGTCCCAGTTTTAGGATTTGGCATTAAATTACGAGGGCCTAAAATTTTACCTAATTTACCAATTTTGGGCATTACAGATGGTGTTGCAATAATTACGTCAACATCTGTCCAACCACTTTCTATTTTTTGGATAAATTCGTCTAATCCTACAAAATCAGCACCAGCTTCTCTTGCAGCAGCCTCTTTATCAGGTGTGCAAAGCACTAATACTTTTTTAGTTTTACCAGTACCGTGTGGTAATGATACAGTACCACGAACTTGCTGGTCTGCTTTTTTAGGATCAACACCTAAACGTAGGTGCAAATCAACTGAACTATCAAATTTTGTACAATTTGTGTCTTTTACAATGGTTGTAGCTTCTTTAAGGGAATAACTTTTAGTTTTATCCACCTTTGTATTAGCAACCTTTCTTTTTTTAGTCAACGACATTTTTTGAATGATTTATTAAGGTGAATAATTAGTTTTTCTCCCAAGGAGCTTGTCCATCAATTGTAATACCCATGCTACGTGCAGTACCAGCTACCATTTTCATAGCGCTGTGTATGGTAAAACAGTTTAAATCGGGCATCTTATCAGTAGCAATTGCTTCTACTTGTGCCCAAGTTACTTTACCAACTTTTACACGGTTAGGCTCTTTACTACCTTGACCTACTGTTAATTTTGCTGCTTCTAATAACTGGATTGGAGCTGGTGCAGTTTTAATAACAAAGTCAAAAGACTTGTCTGTATAAACTGTAATTAAAACAGGAACTATTTTTCCTTGTTTGTCTTGGGTTCTTGCATTAAACTGCTTGCAGAACTCCATAATGTTTACACCCTTACTACCGAGTGCAGGCCCAACTGGAGGTGCAGGATTGGCTTGACTGCCTTTCACTTGCAGCTTCACGTAGCCAGAGATTTCTTTTGCCATTTTTGTTTACGATTTATTGGTTATAGCGTTTAGACTTTATGCCCAAACTCCCAAGATCAATCATTCTTTTTTATCGAAAGAACTTTTTGGGACCGCAAAAGTAGGGGAATCACAGAAATTATAAGTAGATTTTTTGCAAGCAACTATTTATTATAAAATTTCAATATCGTTAATTTCAAAAGGTTACTCGCCTTATTGTAACATTGTTTGTTTTGCTGCTTACAATGCTTATGCCTACTTTCACAATGATTGAATTTTTGATTATAACACACATTCAAAATAATTATATAACGATGGCGAAAGATGACGATATTAAATTTATGCAAGAGGCCATTAAGTTATCTGTAGACAATGTATCGTCTGGCAATGGGGGGCCATTTGGTGCGGTAATAGTAAAAGATGGAAAAATTATTGCGAGAGGTGCAAATGAAGTGATAGTAACAAAAGATCCTACTGCACATGCAGAAGTTGTGGCCATACGTAATGCTTGCAACACATTACAGAGTTTTCAGTTAAGTGGTTGTGATATTTATACTAGTTGCGAGCCTTGCCCAATGTGTTTGGGTGCTATTTATTGGGCAAGGCCAGATAGATTGTTTTATGCAAATAGCAAAGAAGATGCTGCTGCCATTAACTTTGACGATCAATTTATTTACGAAGAAATTGCTAAACCAATTGCCGAAAGAAAATTATTTACCCAACAACTACTAAGAGAAGAAGCAGGGGAAGCTTTTAAAAAATGGCGTGATAATGGATTAAAAACAGCATATTAATTAAATAGTGCTAATGATCTGTAATTGGTTTTACCTCACTTAATGCACTAAAAATATAGTGCCTACCGGTTGTTACTTCAAGGCATTGATAACGTTTAGTACGCTTACCAATTTTTTTAAATACACGACCATCTTCTGTAGTAAATAAAGCAGCATCAGGTAGCTGGCTTATTGGCACAAAACCTACTTTTTGGGTTATATTGTAGGATCTTAAAACTAACATTAAATCAGTTTCGCCATTTGCAGTTGCAGCAGGATTAAGAATACTTTTTTGCAATGCCTGTTCTATATTTTCAGGAAACACTTTGCTTTGTACAAAATCAACCAATAAACGGCTGTAATGATTTTTCCATTCTTTGCCGTGAGGCTCTACCCTGTTTTTGTACTGTTCGTAAGTTAATAAATGGGCTAACTCGTGCAGTAATGTAATTAAAAATTCGTATTTGTTTAAATTGCCGTTTATGCTTATTCGATGGTTATCGCCTAGCATACCAGAATGCCGATAATCGCCCAAAACACTTTTACGCTTTTTGGTAACAGTTAAGTGTACTTTGTAATGGTTTATATATTGTATTACTGGCTGAAACGTATTTTCTGGCAAATACGTTTCTAAGGCCTGCATAGGATGCTCAGTTGTTGGCATTTGGCTTTTTATTCAACTGTAAAGCAATTTTTACTTCTAACAATGTATAAAAAATATATAGCAACATGCTTGTATAAATGGCATACACACTTTTTGCATTACCAGCTTTGTACGTATAAATAAGTATAGCAATGCCAATAATTACAAACTTCACAAGCATACCTAGCATCACATTATTTACAAATAATCTTGCATTGGTACTTTGTACAGATTTTATGTTCAGTAACAAGGTTATTAAAGCAATAAAAAATAGTATTATGTTGGCAACCATTACCACATTCGCATTAATTTTTATTATTTTTAGTTGAGGTGCTAATACTAGTAACAACAACATTGTTATACCAAATAAAACAATAAACGGTACTGCCTTTTTAAAGAAACTATTTTTAAAACTATTCATGTTTTGGTGTGGTATCTTTTATCAATTTTACAATCATTGCTATTATTACTAATAATGGCAATAGCCAAATAAAAATGGGTATTGTAATGCCAGTTTTTTTATCAATCCACATACCGCCGTAGGCACCTAGCCCCACACCAACTAGCATTTGTGTACCTAGGCTGCCATATTTAGCTAATATATTTGGTTTGTCATCCTCCATTATTCGTTAGTGGTAGGTACTTTAGGTAATATTAACGAAACGGTATCTAATTTATCGGTATTGCCACCACTTAAAATCTTTTTTAAATTGGTAAGATATTGGTCTTTGTATTTAATACTTTGTTCTAATGAATCGGTTCGTATTTTAAGCACCTGTAATTCAGTTTTACTTTGCCTGCTACCATAGCCAGGTATATAATATTTTAAAGGTGTAAATACTATTAGTGCTAGAGTAAAGCTTATTAGCAATACAAAAACGGTACTCATGGCTATATAAACACTCAACCTACTTAGTTTAAAAGTTACCACTTCTTCATACGTATCATCGTTCATTACCACTAATCGGTAGCGGTTTTGAAGGCGTTTTAATGTAGATGTTGTATCTAGTTTTAGCATAATAGAAAGCGTAAAAGTAAGCATCAATTATAAAAAAGCTAACAAGCTTCTTTAAAACTTATTCTTTTTAGTTTTGTAAAAATTAATTGAAGTAATCTAATTTTAAAAAACTTACCAACTAATGCCCAACTTTTTACAAGATATTGATACTTGCTTAACCATTTTACAAAATGGAGGTTTAATACTGTACCCAACTGATACAGTTTGGGGTATTGGATGCGATGCTACAAACGAAGCTGCTGTAAAAAAAATTTACGCTTTAAAACAACGTGTAGAAACTAATAAAATGATTGTTTTGGTGGCTACAGAAAGAGACGTGATGCAGTATGTTTCTCAACTAGATCTTGAAGTATTTAATTATTTAAATACGGTTGAAAAACCTACAACTGTTATATATAATGGCGCCATTGGCTTGGCCAATAATATAATTTCTGCCGATGGAAGTATTGCCATAAGAATATGTAATGATGCGTTTTGTAAACATTTAATAAAACGTTTTCAAAAGCCAATTGTAAGCACATCTGCCAACATTAGTGGCCAGCTTGCCCCGCAAAACTTTAAAGATATTGACACACAAATTTTAAGAGGTGTAAACTATGTGGTAAAGTACAGGCAAGACGAAGCTACTGCTAACGCACCATCATCTATTGTAAAATGGTTATGTAATGGAACGGTGCAAATAATACGCTCATAGAATTTTTACATTAAATATATTCATAATTTCAAACTCTTTTTTTTCTCCAACTCAAGCCAATAAATTTGCATTATGCAGAAATTCTTAGTTATTCAAACTGCTTTTATTGGTGACGTGGTTTTGGCCACAGGCTTGCTAGAGAAAATACACCAATTCTTTCCAACTGCACAAATAGATATATTGGTTCGTGATGGTAATGCAACCTTATTTACCAATCATCCATTCATAAATGACGTATTAATTTGGTACAAAAAGGAAAAAAAATACCAACATTTATTACACTTATTACAACAAATTCGTAGCAAAAATTATGATATTGTTATTAATGCCCAACGTTTTGCCGCCACAGGTTTTTTAACCGCTTTCTCAAATGCAAAATTGACTATTGGCTTTAATAAAAACCCATTTAGCTTTTTATTTACAAAAAAAATACAGCATCAGTTCAGCAATAATATTGTTAATGGTATTCACGAAATAGAACGGAATCATTTATTGATAGCTTCATTTACAGATGATGTAGCTGGCAAGCCAAAACTATATCCATCAAAAGCAGACTATGAAAAAGTAAAGCCCTACAAACAACAACAGTATATTGTAATTGCGCCAACATCTGTTTGGTTTACAAAGCAATTTCCTACGGCAAAATGGATAAATCTTTTTAAAGCTCTACCAGTAAAATATACTATTTACTTAATAGGTTCGCCAAGTGATAAAGCTGCTTGTGAGCAAATTAAACAAGCTGCTACTGGTAGTAATATTATTAATCTTGCAGGGCAATTAAGCTTTTTACAATCTGCAGCTTTGCAGCAAGATGCGGTAATGAATTATGTAAACGATTCTGCACCCATGCACTTTGCATCGGCAGTAAATGCGCCAACTACAGCCGTTTATTGTAGCACCTTGCCAAGTTTTGGTTACGGCCCACTAAGCGATAGCCATTTTATTGTAGAAGTTACGCCAAACTTGCCATGCAGACCATGTGGTATTCATGGTAAAAAAGCTTGTCCGCTTGGGCATTTTAATTGTGCTAATTTAATAACCAACCAACAGTTGTTACTTTCGCTGGCAAAATAGCTTACTTAATATTAAAAAAGAAAGTTTTACGGTGGATATAAACTGTACAGATAAAGAATTGTTTTTACTCAAAAAAATTGCTGCTGCTGCTGATGAATTGCAAGTAGAAACTTACCTAATTGGTGGTTTTGTGCGTGATAAAATTATTGGCCGAGCTACAAAAGATGCAGACATTGTATGTATGGGTGATGGTATTGAATTAGCCCATAAAGTTGCTGAAATGTTTAACCCAAAACCTATTGTGTCATTCTTTAAAACGTTTGGGACAGCACAAATAAAAATTAACGATTTTGAGGTAGAATTTGTAGGTGCTAGAAAAGAAAGCTACAACTATGATAGCCGCAAACCAGCCGTTGAACCTGGCAGCTTAGAAGATGATCAAAACCGCCGTGATTTTACCATCAATGCCTTAGCCATAAGTCTTAATAAACACAATTTTGGCAAACTGATTGACCCTTTTAATGGGCTTTTTCATATTGAACAGAAAAATATTGAAACACCGTTAGATCCGCTACAAACTTTTAGCGATGACCCTTTACGCATGATGCGTGCCATCCGTTTTGCAACGCAATTACATTTCACCATTCATCCAACAACTTTTCAGGCAATTATTGATAACGCACATCGTATAAAAATTGTGTCGCAAGAGCGTATAACCGATGAGCTAAATAAAATAATGCTTACCGTAAAACCCTCTGTGGGCTTGGATTTATTAAGTAAAAGTGGGCTTTTAAAAATTATCTTTCCGCAAATGATGGCTTTACACGGTGCAGAAAATGTTGATGGCATGGGACATAAAGATAATTTTTATCATACCCTACAAGTAATTGATAATATTTGCGAAACAACCAACGATTTATGGCTACGTTGGGCTGCTTTGTTGCACGATATTGCCAAGCCCGCCACTAAGCGTTTTGAGCCTGGTCATGGCTTTACATTTCATGGCCATGAAGTGGTTGGGGCTAGAATGGTTCCTAAAATATTTACCCAACTAAAACTACCACTAAACGAGAAAATGCGGCTTGTTCAAAAGCTAGTTGAGTTGCATTTACGCCCCATCAGTTTAACCAAAGAAAACATTACAGACAGTGCTATAAGGCGCTTGTTATTTGATGCTGGTGAAGACATAGAAGCCTTGATGCTGCTGTGTAATGCGGATATTACCAGTAAAAATAAAGTGAAGGTAAAACGTTATTTACAAAACTTTGAGTTGGTACGACAAAGACTACAAGAAGTTGAGGAAAGCGACCATATACGTAATTGGCAGCCTCCTGTAACTGGCGAGTTAATTATGCAAACTTTTGGGCTAAAACCAAGCCGTGAGGTAGGTATTATTAAAGATGCTATACGTAATGCTATGCTAGATGGCATTATACCAAATACATACGAGGCTGCATATCAATTTATGCTACAAAAAGCGAATCAGTTAGGTTTGCAATCAATAGCCTAAAGTTTAAAGTTATAAGTTGTAAATTTTAAGTTCTAAAACATAGAACCTACAACTCATAACCCATAACTCATAATTCATAACTATAGACACTATGAAACAAAGAATATATTTAGACAATGCTGCCACTACATCGTTAGACCCAGAAGTTTTAGATGTTATGATGCCTTATTTAACCACACACTTTGGTAATCCATCCAGCATTTATAGCTATGGCAGAGAAAGTAGAATGGCAATTGAAAATGCACGTAAATCAGTAGCAAAAATTTTAAATGCACACCCAGCAGAAATATTTTTCACTTCTGGCGGTACAGAAAGTAGTAACACTGCAATTACAGCAGCAGTAAGAAATTTGGGTTGCAAACATATTATTTCGTCTGAAATAGAGCACCATGCTACATTACATACGGTGGCTTATTTGCAACATACTGGCGAGGCAAAAGTGAGCTATGTAAAATTGCTAGACGATGGGCATATTGATTTGGTAGATCTTGATAGGTTATTAGCTGAAAGCGAAGACAAATGTTTGGTAACCTTGATGCACGCTAATAACGAGATTGGCAATATGCTTAGCCTACACGAAGTGGGTAATATTTGCAAAAAATATCAAGCTGTTTTTCATAGTGATACGGTGCAAACTGTGGGTCATTTTCCATTTGATTTACGTAATACGCCCGTGCATTTTATTACAGGTGCTGGGCATAAATTTCATGGGCCAAAAGGTATAGGCATATTGTATATTAACGAGAATGTAAAAATTGAACCCTTTGTACACGGTGGCTCGCAGGAGCGTAATATGCGTGCAGGTACTGAAAACTTGTATGGCATAGTTGGTTTTGCAAAAGCATTAGAAATAGCTACTTCACACTACGATAGCGAAAGTGTGTACATAAAAGATTTAAAACAGTATATGATTGAGCAGTTGCAAAAACATATACCAGATGTTGGCTTTAATGGCGATTTGCAAGGCAATAGTTTGTACGCAGTATTAAGTGTCAATCTACCAAAAACAGAAATGAGCGAAATGCTTTTGTTTAATCTAGATATTAATGGCATTTGTACTAGTGGTGGTAGCGCCTGTACTAGTGGGGCAGATCAGGGGTCGCATGTGATTCGTGCTATTGACAATAACCCAAATCGAGTTACCGTTCGCTTCTCTTTTAGTAAACACAATACCACACAAGAGATAGATATGGTAATTGAACAATTAAAGAAAATAATATAAAGCCGTATTAAATTAATTGTACACAATTTATTATCCTAACCATAACATCTTAGCATGACCAAAAATATAGGTTTAGCAGATAAAGTTATTAGATTAATTGTAGCAACAATATGTACCACTTTGTATGTAACACATACCGTTAGTGGCATATTTGGTACGCTTTTATTGATTGCAGGTGGCGTGCTATTAACCACAAGTTTTATTAATTTTTGTCCTTTTTATTCAGCTATAGGCATTAACACTTGCGCAGTAAAAAATCATAAGCACTAGCTGTTGTTTCTGATTTTAAATTGTGTAAGAGTGGAATTGTTGCCGTATAAATAAAAATATTTTATTTATACTCTGATATTATTACTAATCACTGTACCCTATTTCCCCCTTTAAAACTGTAAGTAAATGGGTTGTATGGGAGCGGATTGCTTAAAATGTATTGCTAAGTAAATAACAATAAATAGATACACCACTTTTAAAGGTACAGACAGTTTGGCTAAAAATTTTTGATAGTCATTTTCGGTGCTAATGGGCACACTGTGCAATAAGAAAGCAATGACTAACATTACAAAGACACTGGCATAGTTGGTTAGCAGTTGTGGTAGTATTCCTATATTAAAATGGCTAATTATTTGTCCAATAAAAATAATGCTGCTATTAAAGGTATTGCACCTGAAAAATATCCAACAAAAGCACACAAAATGAAAAGTGATAAACACTTTTAAATACTTGGTAAGCAGGGGCGAATATGGTATAGCAAACGAGTGTGTTTGAAATAATAATTTTGTAAATAGCTTGGTAAGTTGTGGTGAATAGGGCACCTTAATATATGCCTGCTTACTAAGGTTTGTTTTGGCCCTTTGTAATACCAACGCAGTACCATGCAATCCGCCCCATACAATATAATTAAAACTAGCACCATGCCAAAACCCACCTACCAACATGGTAATTAGTATGTTTTTATACGTATTAAATTTGCCCTGCCTATTACCACCAAGTGGTATGTACAAATAATCCCGCAGCCAAGTAGATAATGAAATATGCCATCGGTGCCAAAACTGCGTTATTGAGGCAGATTGGTAAGGGGATAAAAAGTTGATATTAATATCGAACCCAATCCATTTTGCCATACCAATTGCCATATCTGAATAGCCTGAAAAGTCACAATAAATAACCATTGCATAGGCATAAACAGCAACTAAACATTCTATACCAGTATGTGCAGCGGGATTATCAAAAATATACAGAACATAATTGGCATTTATATAATCGCTAATGATTACTTTTTTTATAATGCCTGCGGTAATTAAATACAACCCCTGACCCATTTGTGCATCCGTAACAAATGGCTTTTTATCTATTTGCGGTATAAAATCTGCCGCACGTACAATTGGCCCCATCATTAACTTTGGAAAGAAAGACAGGAAAAATAAATAATCAATAAACTTAGTAACGGGTTTAAATTCTCCCCTATACACATCTACGGTGTAGCTAATATTTTCGAACGTATAAAACGAAATACCAATAGGTAGAATGAGCTGTAGTGGGTTAATATTTTGATGGGCTACATCGTTTATAAACCCTATAAAAAAGTTGGTGTATTTAAAATAAAAAAGCAGCCCTAGGTTTAGTAAAATACTAATAGTTAGCAATAATTTTTTAGCATGTTTAGAAGGCGTTTCGCCAATAATAATACTGATGTTAAAATCTACCACAGCAGATAGTACAATAAAGCCTACATACCAACCACAGGTTTTGTAAAAAAAGTATAACGAAAAGAAGGTGAGAAAATAGGTTCGTGCTGTTTTTGTTTTGTAAAACAACAAGTACACTAATAAAAAAAAACCAAAAAATAGTAAAAAGAAAGCACTGTTAAACAGTAGTGGATCTTTCTGGTTATACACTAGCGATTGAAGAAATTTTTGCAGGTCAATAGACTTCATTTAGTGCATTAGTTTTGGGCATATTGTTCGTAAAACTTTTTAGAAGCCATCAGTTTGGTAAACAATAAATTAGCTATTCTTTTTGCACCTTTTTCGTTTACGTGCATATAATCTTTATAGGCCAAAACAGTATCTCCTTCTACCCAATTTACCATGGTGTTTTCGCCACCCATAGTGTTGTATAAATCCCAAAAAGCAATTTTGTTTTTTGAAGCAATTTTTTGCTGTGTTGCCACCATAAAAGGTACTGCATACTCGCTACTATATTTACCATTGTAGCGATAAGCAAAATCGCTGGTGCTTATGAGCAATATGGGTGTATTGACAAAACCTTTTTTTACTGTTTCTATCAATTTGTTCATGCTGTTTTCAAACCAAGTAAATTTTTCTTTATCATGTTCTACCGCGTTTAAGCCATAATGTAGAATAATTAAATCGTACTGCAAATATTGGTTAAAAGCCTGCATTATGTTTTTAGAAAGCTGGTTGGTAAGCACACTATTATTGCCACGAAACGAATAATTATCTATAAATATCCCTTCATTACTTTCTATACTTATGCCATACACTGGCAAGTTGCCATCAGCAGATGCAATGCGTATATCTTTTATGGGATTATTGGCATTAATGGTGGTTTCGTTTACTAGGCTAGTATTGTTGATGTTCATAAATTCTTCTCGACCATCTTTTGCAATATACACTTTGCTAGTGGGTGTATTAGACATGCCAGTGTATAATTTTACATCGTTAAAAAAAGTTTCATTTTTTACTGCAAACTCAGTTGTTGCATTGCCAGATGTGTAAAATATATGACCAGATAAACCCAGTGGTAATTTGTAAGGATTGCTTCTAAAATTATAATCAACCCAATTGCCAGCAGTAAAAAATTTAATGTTTCTGTATTGTGCCGCCACTACCGATTGTATGGGTAAAAAGCCAATACCATTACCGCCATATAAGGCTTGCAATTTTTTTCGTAGCTCATCGGTAATATTATCTGATTCTATAAACGAATCGCCAAAATAAGCAATACGTACTTTTTTATGGTCTGTTTTAGTTGTAGATAATTTGGCAAAAAATGTTCTAAGTGCATCGGTTTGATTATTGCCATAATCTATAAATATTGTAGAGTCAAATGGCTGTGTTGTAGTTGGTGTGATATTAACTATAGAACTATTTTTTTTATTATTCTGAGGTGTTGTAAGTCTAATATCATCTAAAATATCTACCTTTTTTTGCTGTGTAATAAATTTAATTTCTGGCAACTGTATATTAGAAATCACAAATAATATTACAATAACAGATAGTATTAAAGTAACTGGTTGTTTAATATTATTCTTCATCATAAACTTCGCAATTGAAAGACCGCTTAATTTTAATGTGTTTTAACTCTTTAGAATAGTTAAATTTTTTGTTGCCGCTATAGTTTTTTCGTTGTAGAAATTTATAATAATCTTCCTCATCGTTTTTGTAGTATTTATCTTGCCATTTTTTATAAAAATCAACCGATGCTTGCCAAGTTTTAAATTTCAAATAATTTCTTGTTCGCCTAAATCCGAATAAATTTTGCTTGGTTTTATAAATATGCGATTTAAAATGCCCCGATTCGAAAATAGCCTGTTTAAATACAATATCTGCGTGTTTAATACCTACTTTTTTTATGTAACAGTACACTTCGTTTTCGGTAAGTGCCAATGTTGGAAGATACATGCAAATGCCAATTATAACAAGCAAAACATTTTTCATCATAGCATTTGTTATTTAATTTTTGAAAGTAGTTATTTTACTGCAATTTTCTTAGCATTTAGCATTCAATTACTACTTGTGCTGCTTTAGACTAATTTTTTTTGCAGCTATTTTTTCAAGAATTGGGGTTAATATTTTTATAGCATTTGCATTTGTTTGGTCTAAAATACCCATTTCCATGGCCATTTTTTGTAGTTGTATTTCTGCAGCGGCATAGGCTTCACTTACCATTTTACCTTCCTCTACAAAATACCCACTTCGCACATCGTAAACTTTAGACTTTTGATGATCAATTTTATACAAACATAACTCTGGTGCTGGTAAATTAATAATCATCGTATCTTGATTAGTCACAATGTCATCAATGGTAATTTTTGTTAAATCAATACAACCTATTGCTTCTCCACTTACAATTAATACCGCTTTAGCTTTGGGTAGTAATTTGTTAAGTACACTGTATTTGGTTTGTTCTTTTTGATATTCAACCACATCTTTAAACTGGTATTTAACCAACTCTAACTTACCCATTGCAGTTATAGATTGCAATATTGCATTGTGTGTAATTATAGGTTCTGGTGGCTTATTGTTATTACTAAAAATCCATCGACCAATAAAAAACACCAACAATAGTATTGTTGTAACTACCACTAAACGAATTGCTAATTTTAAAACCAATGTCATTGTTTTAGTTTATAGTAAATGTACCGAACTAGTTAGTTAAACTTACACCAATAACAAATATTTACACTTTAAGGTAATACCTTACACTGCTTCTGCACATTAATTGATAGTGCTTTGTTAAGGGTAGGTAGTTATTTTTGCTTACCAATGCAACAAACATCCTTACAAAAAATAATAGCGCTTTTAAAAAAAGATATTTTGCTTGAAACTAGGCAGCAATATAGCTTATACGGCATTTTATTGTATGTCATATCTACCATATTTGTTATTTATTTATCTATGGGGCAACCAGAAGACAAGGTTTGGAATGGCTTATTTTGGATAACCCAATTGTTTGTTTGTGTAAATGCAGTGGCGAAAAGTTTTTTACAAGAAAATAAAGGTAGGCTGTTATATTTTTATTCAATTGCTGGCGCTAAAGATTTTATAATAAGCAAGCTATTGTTTAATTTATTATTAATGATAGTGATGAGTTTATTGAGTTTGGCAGCATTTACATTACTATTAGGCAACCCGCTAAACAATGAATTACAATTTTTAGGCATTACTATTTTAGGTGGCGCAAGTATTAGTTTGGTATTTACTTTTTTAGCTGCCATTGCTGGCAAAGCCCAACAATCGGCTGCACTAATGGCCATTATGGGTTTCCCCATTATTATTCCACAAATTTTAATATTAATGAAAATTACTACCACTGCATTTACCGCTATTATTTTAGAGGGCTGGTGGTTTTTGGTATTTTCTTTAGTTGGTTTAGATTTTTTGGTAGTGGCTCTAGCTGTTATACTTTTCCCTTTTTTATGGAAGGATTGATTGGTATTTTAATTAACGCATTAAAAATCAATACTGTTATGTAGTAACTGTAAGGCATCTGCCATTTTTTGGTTGGTAGGCATTGGTAAGTAGGAAATAGTATTTTGTTCAGCAAAAATTTGTGGACTATCAACTACCATATTGGCCTCAGTCATAAAAACTTTTAGCACTTTATCAAATACCTCAGTCGTTGTTTTTACATTACTAGTTGCTGCAAGTAATTGCGCTTCTGCAATTTTTAAATGATATAAGCCATAAGCACAAGTGTATTGATTACCATGTATTAATGCTAAAGCCTCTTTGCTTTTAAGTTGCAATGGCTGCCAATTTAAAAGCGACAGAGCAGTAGAAATAGGCAATTTCTCACCATTAAAATACACAGAACCTAAACCAATTAATGGCAAGCTAAGTTGGCTTAATACTGCTTTATCGTTATGGTTGTTTGTACTATAAACTACTGGTAAAACATCGTTGTTGTACATTTCCATCAATCGTTTCACCGTTTGTATATCAATACCAGATTGCCCATAACTAAGGCTTTTAATTTTTAGCATTATTAGCAACTTTACAATAGGTTTTGGTATTTCAACACCTTCAATCACGGCATTATTGCATAATATATCTTGTTGTAATTTCTCAATTTGTATGGCGGTAAGTTTTATATTATTTATGATATTAATATCTTCAAACAATTCATTTGCAGCTAGTTTACTATCTAAATAGTTTCTACAATTTTCTATTTGTTCGTGTGCATAAAACGTAATAGACACCAATTGGTCAAAATCTAATAAGTTTTTAACTTGATTAAAATATAATTTCTTTCTATCTAATGGTAAATAATTGTAACTCATAAAAAATGTAATTAGCCATTAAAAATACTGGGTTTATTGCAACAGCTATTGGCAAATCTAAAATTGATAATTGTTTAACTGGGCATTTTTCCCTTTATTTGCACTCCAAATTTAAAAGACTCGGTAGCTCAGCTGGATAGAGCTACAGCCTTCTAAGCTGTAGGTCATTGGTTCGAATCCAATCCGGGTCACTTAATAAGATTATAAAACCCTGTAAATCAATCATTTACGGGGTTTTTTATTTCTTGGGTACAACATAGGTACAACAAATGAATAAAAATGTTGTACCACGTTTAAATACGCTCCTTTTCCTTCCTTCGCGGGTATTTTTTGTTGTATAATTGAAAACGGGTTTAGTGAGGCATTTTTTTTAGAAGTTTAGGTAAAAATATGGCTGTATTTAATTAAAATGCTTGTGTTGGTTATTTAACATAAAGTAATTGTGGTGGGGGTTGGAATGACTGGCTTTTTATTGGGATGCTTATGTTTTGGCTTGGCTCTTTGCAAAAGAAGTATGAGGCTTGCAATGTGCCAAAAGGTTAAGCTGCATTGCAATAAAAAGTATAGCAGTTGAAAATGGGCGGCAACACAAAGTGGCAATTTATACTTGCCACAAGCAGTATTTTTTTGAGCGTTGGCTTGGTGGGTTATTTTGACCTCTTGTTTAGAATTGAATTGTTTAGATAATTTTATTAAGAGTTTAATAAACTTGATTTATAGAGAGATAATTGTTTATTATTTAAACCCATATTTACATAGAGTTTGATAATTCATTGAACAAAACTTTTTATTCTGTTCAGATAGTTGTTGTTTACCAACTAAAATATCTTCTAAAAGCTTATAGTGATGGTCTTTTAATTTTTTGTTATTCTTTTCCCATATAACCATCTTCTTTATTAATTCGATTGTTATTTCTGGTATCTTCATTATTTTATAATGCCTTATTCTGTAATATCATTTTCGTCAAGCAATAGCTCTGGTGCTTTTTCAATAATTATATCTAAAATCTTTAGCCCAACTGTTCTTTCAGTTTCCAGTATTTTGGTGTTTGTCCTAACTCTATTTGCTATGTTTGATATGATGTTACATTGGTAATCAGTTAATAACCTAGTATCATCACCAAATTCTTCAATTTTTTTCCAGACACTGTATGGAATCGATTTAAGTCTTTCATACTCCTCTAGTAGCTGTGTTTGATTTGCTTCATCTTCTGATATTACTTGTCGCTTTATCGAATTTTTTTTATCAATAAAATCTTGTTTAATACTTGAAATGTCGAAATTAAATTTGTGTGATTTTACTCTCAACCAACACTCTTCTTTTTTTCCCCACTCACTATATAATCCACCGGGTGCGGTTGCTTTAATTAATTTCTCAATAGCTATCATCAATTGAAACAAAAATTCTTTTAACTCGGTTGAAATTTCTTGTTTACGCCAAATTTTATAAAGGTCAATTTGATTGGATGTAATATGAGTGAGAATACCAATGGCATAAGGAACCGTTATATATCTCATATCTCCAATAGCATTTGGTTTTACTCCATATACTTTCTCGGCTGCTTTAAATAAAATTCCTTTAGCAATAGTGTCTTCAAAGTAAATATTATTTAATTTTTTTTCTAGGTTATGATTGATAAATTGAATATAATTTTTTTGATTGCCACGAACAACAAAATGAGGCGCAATTAATACTTTTTTTCCATCAGTTACTTCTTCATAAGCATTGATGTACTTTGCCAATTCTTCTTTTGTAAAAACTTGATGTTTTGGGATTTTAATTTCGAAGGTTTTTAATCTTGACTTTGGTAAACTCTCTTTTAATCTAGCATTTTTATATTGTCCCCTAGCACGTTCATAGAACCATTTTGTTTGGATATTTCTGCTGTCAGAAATTGGTGTAAATATTGACCGAGATAGTTTTTCGAACTCAATGTGATATGGTCTATTACTACTTAAATCGGCAATAGAAACTTTGTTTTGTGTGTTTGCATATTCTGAAATCCTAGATACAATATTGCTGAAGTTATCTTTATTTTTTACAACAGATAATTTAACTTGAACAAATAAGTTACTGATGTCGGCCTTATCTTTTTTCCAAGTATGATAAATTGATGCAGTAGTTTGTCCGCCATTTACAATTTGCAAATCTTTTACTGACGATAACAATACCCCCAAACCATCCTTACTTTTTTTAAAATCAACATCATTTGCTGTTGCGGCAATACCATTATTGAAAGCCAAAAACATATGTGGCTCCTCTTTGATAGTACTCCTGATGCCTTTATTAATTTTACCTGAAAACTGTAAAAAAGAACGAACATTTTGTTCTAATAATCGTGAACCAAATCTTTCATAAATGGTTGCCAATGCGAGCCCCGGTATTATTGCTAAGTAAGATTGATATTCTAAGTTTTCAGTTGGCGAAGCAATACAAGGAATTTCAAAACCTTCTTGAAAAAAGTTAATTTCAATAGGAATGTGCGATTTTTCACCCACATTATAAAGGGCTTCTAAATCGAAAACTTTGAAATAAATTTTATACCCAGATATTTCAATACTTTCTGGGAAAACCCCTGCATACAAGCCATTAGTAATTATAGTTGCGTTAACTCTAACTAGGTTATCTCTTAATTCTTTTTGTTTAGCAAGTGTATTAGCAAATTGAAATATCTCTGATGTTTCTTCTATCTCATCAACGTACTCATTTTTGTAAATTTTCGACTTTTCAAATTCATTAGAATATATTGCTTTACGAAAGAAATTTGATATACGTTTTGATGCTGTCTCTACCTCTTCATTTGTTATTTTTATTATTTCTGCATTGCCTTTGAATATTGAAATGAATAAATCAACTGTTTCATAATTTTCTGAAATGGCATAAGCATTTATTTTATGTTGCTTTGCTGTGCCTAATGCTTTCTCGTCATAAGCTAATCTAGCATTTTCTACCTCACCTGCTTCGGCAAGCAAATCAATTGCATTCAAGGTAAATATCTGCTCAGAGTTAGAGCCTTCTTCATCTGCTTGTTGCGTAGCAATAATGTCTTGCATCCAAGAGGCATAAAAATTATTTAGCTCTATGCTTTCAATAGTCATACTCATTACATACTAATTTTTTGAAAAATTTGTTCTTCTGTTTGTAAATAGTCTTGGCATTGGGAAAGTATGATTGAATACTTAACATCACCCACACCTCTTCTTATTTCAGCTTCTTGAATTCTTGGAAATTCGTTTTCAACTAGATAAAAATTATCTTGCCGAATATGGTACCCAATATCTGCGTAAAGTGCCTCTTGTTGGTCAAAATATCCTACCTCATAAAGTTTAGCTTTGAAACGATTTTTATTTATTTGGTCGTTTTCTAAAACAATATTTATTGAGCTGATAATGTCATTTAAAGTTATCCCACTTTCTTGTGCTTTTTCCAATGATATATAATATAGGAACAAGCATTGCAAATGAGAGTTGTCTAATTGTCTTTCGCTACTTATGTGTACTTTTTGATGATTATTCCCAATGGTAGTTTTGACCTCTAAAGCCCAATTATTGTACTGAAAATCTCTAATTTCCTTTGAAGTACCGACCCAAGAATTTATGACTTGTGAAAAGTTGGATTGATTAGACAAATATTTTTTAAGAAAATATAATTCACCAAATAGACCCCTTTGTTGTTCTGGCGTAAGGCCTTGCAAAGCAAATTTTGTGAATAGCGATTTCCATTTTTCAAATCTATTCAATAAGGTACGAACTAAACTCTTTTCGTCCTGTTCTGATGAAACACTTGTTACTAAATCTTCGCATAAAACAGCAAAAATATCTTTGTGTAATACATTGACTAATTTAAAGACAAGCGTATTTTTATTTGCGTGTAAATTACCTTCTAACACATCTACGCTTATCTCTTGTAAATTAGCAAATGCTGCAATATTTATTTCAATACTCTGAGAGATAGAAATAGCAATGCAATACATTTTTTCTGGTTGCTGTAAAGCAACAAAAACATCTGGCAAAACTGAGCCTGAAAAGCGTCTTACCAAAAGACCTCTATTGAGAGATTTATCGTTTTCTAAGTCATCCCAAATTTGTTTAATCTTCATCATTGTTATCGTTTTCTATATTATCTTGCGTATTGAATTGTGATAATAGCTGACTATGCACCATATAACTTTCAGCATCATCTCTATCTGTACCTGGAAAACTAATTGCAAAGCCTGCTATTGGTACTGAAGGATCTGTATTTTCGACTATTTCAGGATTTAATAAATAAATAAGTAAAAGAACTTTATTAGGTTTTCTAGTATTGTTTCTAACGAATTTGCCATTTATACGTGAGAGATTAAGTGTACTATCTTGTTTTTTGCCTTTTAAAGCTATAGTAGCACTTAAAGCATAATCTTTTTCTGCTGGTGACAAATCAATAAACTCATCATCAGGGCTTATGATATGTGATTTACTGATATAATATATTTCCTCTGTTGATTCTTTTGAAGGTGTTCTGTTGATGAGATTTACACTTATATCATTATTGATTGAAAATGCAGGACCATTAGTTTTAGTAATTAAACCAACATTCCATTCTTGGAACTCACCATAGGAATATTTGCTTTCAACGAAACGCAAAATATTTAAAGTTGAAGCAGATTTTAAATTGTCGTGAACGGAAAAACCATTTAGAAAATATTTGATATTATCTATTGATGTATTATTCCAGAGAAAATAATTTTTATCTCGTGAATAGTTTGAACCTAAATTATTAATGAATTTAGTAGTTACTGAAAGATTCTTTTTTATAACTTCTTCCTTTTTACTCAACAAATAACTTTCTACTAGCTTACCAGACCAAGAAACTCTAACACTTTCTGCTCTACGTATTTTATTTGATGCTGAGATTTGTAATACTCCAGGATGGGTTCTGACTTTAAGTGCATACTGTTCTGGTGTACTACTTGCAACATCAGCCATATAATCAAATTCACTTCTTAATTCTTCAGAAGCTAGCGTGATATGGCAAAACCATTCGTTTAATTCTGTGCTTGTAAATAATCTGCATAAATCAACATAGCCTGGCCTATAACCAAACCATCTGCCCATCTGCATCAATGTATCGTACATACGCGAGGCTCTTAAATAATAACTTACAGACAAGCCTTCTAAGGTTAAGCCCCTTGACAATTTATCTCCGCCAATTGCTATGACAGACAAACCGTTTTTATGATCAAAATAATTTAATGCATCCCCTGAACCGCCATTAATTTCTTTTACAATTATTCTTGATGCAGCATCGTGTAAATGTTTCTTAACATCTACCCAATTATGAACTTGGGTATTACTATCAATGTTTCTTAATTCAGTATCTAATATTTGCTGTGATGTAGTTTTAAAGCTTTTATATTGTTCGGTATCTTCTTCAAAAACTTTCCTTAGCTCTTCAATTATTTGAGGTGTTTTAAATTCAATACCTCTTCTATAAAAATCAAAAACATTTTCGACTAACCCTTTGATATGATTTTGCCAATTAATAAACCTGCTTACGTGAATAAGCATTGAGTTATGTATATTTTCTTGACCTCTTAAGTTTCTAATGGCACAAGTAATAATAAAACACTTAATTGCTGTTTTTAATGAAGCAGGAAGTTCATCAGGTAATTCATTATCTTTTTTATGCCCATTTGGTATCAAATTTTGATAATCATTTATTCTATTTACAATTGGTAATACAAAGTCAGAAATTTCATTGTCATCAATTGGACTAACGCCAAAAACTTTATCTGGTCCAATATAATTTGTAGCTGCAGGAATATTTATAATAAAATCTCTTGGGAAGATTTGGTCTTCCTCAATCGGAATGAAAATATTTGCAAATGGTGTGGCCGTATAACCAACATAGCCACTTTTATAAAATAGGCGAAGTATATCCCTTATTAAGCTGTTTATTTTAGTTGACTTATCATCTTCTGGGTTTGTATTAATTGATGCATTATCTGCTTCATCATCAATTAATAAAATGGATTTATTATCAATAAATTTTCTTCCGTCTGGTAACTCTATTGCTTGTGCAGTTAGCCATCTTAACAATCTCTCTAGTACCCTGTAATTTTTTTTTACAACTGCAACAATTGGTTCATTTGTGTTGAAATTAATACCTAATGAGCTTGCAGCACCTGCTGTAAAATCGCCGTTATCAAGGCTTGATGTTAAAGAATGCGCAATGCCACTTTGATTAATTCTTCCTACACCCATTTTAATGCCATTTTGGTCGAATGCTCTTTGATGTTGCGTGTCGAAGCCTAGAAAACCTTCATCTAATCTTAGTTGTGTTTGGCTACGCAGATTGTTATGAATACCTGCAAGAACAATTATTAGTTTGTAACCAGCATCGGCTGCTTTACAAATTAAGCCAGTGTAGTTTGATGTTTTTCCCGATTGTACTTGGCCAACTACTAAACCATATTTACTTATTCCGTCTTTTATTGTTGGGTTAAATAAGCCATCTAAAGTACGGTCTGTTAGTTTATCTAATTGTGTAAGAACATTCTCAGGATAGTTCTTGTCATATTGTAAATATTCTCTGTATCTATTCCAAAAATTCCAAGTTATTTTACTTTTATTTTCGTTAATCCAAGGCATTCTTCTTTCTGCTGCCTCAATTATTCTAAAATCATCTACACGAATATTATAGATAGCTTGAACTTCTCTAATTAAAATATTTTTATCTAAATTAGAATAGTTAGGAATAAATAATACTTGCTCAACAGCATCTTCAATTTCTTGTAGTGTTACCGAACTTGTTGTTGGTAATAAAATTCTTATTGTTTTTATAGCTTGTTGTAGCATAATGATTCTAATTGATGAATTCTAAGAAGTGAGTGAATAAATTGAAAGGATCAATATTGATAATAATTGATTTTGCTTCCTCTGGTTTTTTCCCCGACTTAGTAAGCTTGTCAAACATTGCTTGCATGGTATCTCTTATGACATCTTGGTCTTTACCTTCAAATGGCTTGCCTTGAGCCTCTGGCTCTTCACTTTCTTTAATGAAAATTGATTTTGTAGGAATTGTTTCTTCAATAAAACGAAGTAACATTTCAATTGCTTTATCAGGTTCTGTTTTGGCTTGTAATTTTACTTTTTCAAGTAATGGGTGTTCCCTATTTATTTTATAGTACCACTTATCGGCTCTTTTATGGTCAACCCATAATGGCACAAATTGCTGCCCTGCTATTCGCTGAATTGTTTTACCTCTATGACGGTATACTTCAACACCTTGTGCTCTTACTTTTAGAGCATAAGCTCTTATTTGGTCACGATAAATTAATGGTGGGCGTGCAACTGATTTCTTTATGTCTATTTGCCATTCAGCATCTAATGAATTAGGTAAATCAATTTGTATTCGTATCAATTTATAATGCTCTTCTTTTCTAAACATGCCTAACCAATCGCCAACTAATAAGAGTCTTTCGTTTCGATAAATATAAAAGCCTTGATGTTCGTTCCAGCCTCTAGTTCCTTCTGCTTCTTTGTAGGTTTCTTCACTAATTTTTGATTTATGAGGTAACACAAAACCTTTTAAAGTTACTTTGCAATTATGTAAAGGTTCTTCGGGAAATGATTGTGTGGCTTGTTCATCAATTAAAAAAGGATTCCAAGGTTTAATTTCATTATCGTGAAAAAATATCTTCACTTTTTTGTTCTCGATAAACCTATGAAAAACCATTGCTAAATGCTTTTTCACTTGCTCCATTATAATTTGAAATTTATCTAAAGCATTAGAATCCTCCTGTTTTAAGTGCTTTACTACTCTGTCAATTTCATTCCAAATAACCAATGTACCTGATTGCAAGCTATCTAATGCTTTTGTACTAAAACCTTGTGGCATTAAATCTATTAAATGCCAATTGCCCGTATAGTTTACATAGTCCAAATCCCAAGTCCAGAAAATAGTATTGTATTCACTTTTCTTACTGATTACAGTAAGTTTTCTTGCTTGTGAAAATGAAGCCGTTTTTAACCCTAAGCCAAACCTACCAAGGTCTTTATTGTTTCTATCTTCTAATGGATTTTTACTTCCTGGTCGCATTGCTTGAACCAACTCTTCGTTATTCATACCAGTACCATCATCTTTAATTGATAACCAAGTTTCTGCTCCTTTCCATTCAAAACTTACCCAAATATTTTTTGCGTTAGCAGAAATAGAGTTGTCAATAATATCAGCAATGGCAGTTTCTATATTATAACCAATAGTCCGAAAAGTCTCAATCATTGATGAGGCTTCGGGCTCAGCTTTTTGGGTTTTGTAATTTGAGTAGTCTAAATTGCTTTCCATTTTTAGATTAATTCAAAAATTTTTTTCGCAATCGCATTTGCCATCAATGGGGGCACCGCATTACCAATTTGTTTAAAGGCTGCTGTTCTACCGCCTTCAAAAAAATAACTATCTGGAAAAGATTGAATTCGTGCAGCTTCACGAACAGAGATTGAACGAATCTGATTTTTATCTGGATAAATGTAATAGTGGCCATCTTTAGAAATGTGAGCTACAACCGTATGTGAATGACCAAATGGATCAACTACCTTATACCTATCTAAAAATGCAGCTACATTGTTATGTGTTTGAAGCCTTTTGGGCAAATCGTTGTATTTTAAACGTTCTTTATTGTTGAGCCATTTATCAATTGCAATGCTGTAAATTTCTAAATCACGTTCGTTATGGTTTCTAGTAATATGCTGGGTTGTATAATCAATACCGTTTCTGCTTTCAGTAGCTATTTGATAACTGTTAGGTTTTTTGGTTGTGTAATTTGCAATGAGCATTTCTTGACTAGGAACTAAAACTGGTAAATCGGCAAGAAGGTCTTTTTTTATTTGCCATTTATTATCCATTAAATCTAATTGCGGAAAATCAAACTTTGCTTTGCCTTTTCTACCAATAATAACTACACGACGCCTTTTTTGTAAAACACCATAATTTTCTGCATTCAATATTTTAAAATCGGCCGAGTAACCTATTTCGGCAAATAAAGCCAACATTTCTTTTAGATATATTTGGTTGCCAGCAGATATTAATCCTAGCACGTTTTCAAAAACAAAAAACTTTGGTTTGTACTTGATTAAAAATTGAGCATAATAGCGAAATAAAAAGTTACGTTTATCACCCGCCATTTTATTTGGATCTCGGCTTCTTCCTACTAATGAATAAGCTTGGCAAGGTGGACCACCGATGATAACATCAACCTTTTTTTTGTAAAGCTGTTCATCAATTGTTTTAAAAATATTTTCAATTGAATTACTTGTAATTTCATCATTTAAAACTGAATCAATTATTTCATTTGGCACTTTTTGCCATAGACTTTCTCTAGACATTATATTATTCAAGTAATCAAAATAGGGTGCAGTGTTATTTATTCTTTTTAGGTAATGATATACTAGACGGGTTTTTAATGTATCAGAGGCTTCTTTATTCATTTCAACGTGTGCAATTGGATTGAAACCCTGTTGAATGAAGCCTTCTGACAACCCACCGGCTCCAGCAAATAAATCTATGTAGTTGAGTTGAGACATTTAGGTTAAAATTATTTATTTATTTTAAGCTTGATGGTAGTGGGATATATTTATCTAAACCAGTTTCTACAAGTGTTGATTCTAACATTATATCATATATGTCTACGCTTGATTTATTACAAAAAATCAAAACACTCATTCATTAAATTATTTCTTACTTCTGCTTGTTCTTTGGTGTAACTTGGCTCATTAGTTTTTAAATTAACATAGTCGTTAAAATCATCGTCAGGATGAAAACTTACACTTTCATCTATAATCTGCTTCGAGAATAGTTTTATATCTTCTATTGAGTTTATTTTAGTAATCATTGATTTGCTTATTATACTTTTTAAAAAAATTTAATTGTGGTCTTGAATTAATTTGATATCGAATTTGAGAAAGGAACCAAACTTTACTAAGTAATCAATACTGAAACTGAATTTACCGTTTTCGATTTTTGAGATTGTAGAACGATTGACATTCATTATTTCAGCAAGTTCATCTTGACTATAACCTCTTTTTTCTCTAATTTCTCTAATGGCATCCCCAATTTTTAAACGATAATCCATTATGGAACTATCTTTATCTCTCTCAGTTTCCTTCATCTTTTTTAATTGATTATTAGTTTACGAAAAGTGAACCAGTATGCTCTTTCCCTTCTTTGTCAACTATAGTAAGCCACACATTGGTTTCTACACCTTTAACACCTTTTGAAAGGTCAAGCATTATTTTTTGCTCATTTACACTAATTACTTTGCCCTGAACTTGAGAGTAATCTGATTTCTTGATAGTTACACGATGACCTATTAAATCATGTGTATCAACTTCTACAACTTCTAAATCATTTAAAATTACAGTGTTTATTGGCACAAAAGATAAACCAGTATTTAATGCTTGAATATCTGCTCTTGGTCTTTCTTCATCTTCTTTTACTTCTAAAACAATGTAAAGTTGATTGGGGTCTTCATCAGGAAGTGGGGTGTGAAATTTTGCGATTTGTCCATTTTTATTTGGTCTCATTTTTATTATGCAGAATTTTAGGCGTTGCCCCCGCTTTTAGTCTTTAAAATTAAGTTAAAGAGTTTAAATTAGTGTAATAATTTTTTATATTTCTTTATTTCTGGTGCATCAATATTTACAAGCCTTATTTCTAAGAATTGACTTGTAATAACATTTTTAACCTAATTACCATAACCATCAACTAATTTAATAACAAAGCCCCTAAAAGGGCAATATTGACAGTTGACGACGTCCTGATGGGTAACACCAGATGAACAAACCACTTGGTAAACGTCGAACCTGCACAAAGGGCAATGGTCTATAATGTACTGGTAACCTGCTGATGTGTCGACTATTGGCTAGTGGTTGCACTGGTGCTGTAATAGACGAGCTGCTAAAAGGGCAAACTGTTACATGGTGACGAGTGATGATGCGAAGTTGCTTTTGCATAACTAAATTTTTTATAAGCTTATCTCAAGCTATAGCAGCTATTGACACCAAAAGGAAACGGAATAAAAGAAGGCTCTAAGCGTTAGGTTTTGTGTTTATGCCGTAGTCTTTTGGTGGCATTACTCAGCTAAGTGCGTGAGCCTGCAATAGCTATTTTGCTTATTAAAAATGGGATGTAAAGGCAGCTGTTTTACGACTGCCTATATAATTGGTGCTAGTATTCGCTAGGTAGTAGCAAAACACCATCGACCAGCCAAAGTGTTGCAGTATCGTATTTAAAATCGCTATACGGTATTTGCTGACTGACTACATGGTTATCATTACCATCAGTAGCTTGGATAGTAAACACTGCATTTTTTACACGCTTTAATGCCCATACTTGAAAGGTTTCTAAACGTACTTGCTTTTGTATTTGGTAGCTAAAAACAAGGTCAATTAACCAGTAAGCACCGCAAGTGTCAGCCATGTCTTTAACACCATCTGTGAATACCATTTTTGTTAATGGGTGACGGTAGAGATTCTCTGAACCGTTTGAATTTCCGAAGTAGTCATTTGCATTTGTCATGTGAGAAAAGTTTAATTATTAAAAGAAAAAAAGATACTTACTAGAAGTGCCAATAATTCCCAAGTATTTGTTTTGAATGTGTGTGGGAAAAAGGTAAAACAGCCTTGAGCCAAAAGAAGCCTAGCCTTGCGGTACACTTATCCGCAATGAGCCTGAGCAGCGTAGCGTGCCGACTAAAGACACCAAAGAGAGGCACGAACGAAGGTGGCTGCGTGTGCCACAATAGGTGCTAACAAAGACAGACCGAAGGGCATTTGATAGCAACGTTTATCGCAAGGGTTTGGCGTGATTTTTTGTTACGAGCAAAGCGACTCAAAAAGCATGACAAACACGTAGCCTATAGTGGCAGCAAGGCACGCAAAAATTATGGGCTGCGAGTGGCTTGTACAAGACTGAAAGGCATGTATGACTAAGCGAAGCGATGGAAGAAATGGTTGAAGTGGTTTGCAGGACACAGGTAGCAGCCGTGAGAAACGCAGGTGGAACTGCAAGACGTATGACAAACTGCACTAAGCACCCGAAGGGCAATACAGGTGTGGCAATACCATCAAAGCAACGCTACAAATAATTGCCACTGCTGTATTGGTTTGGCATATCTACTTGCTGACACCAAGTGACGAACACCGATTTACCTTGCAGGGAAGAAATGTGGTGGGGGATTAAGGGGTATTAGCATGATACTAGACCAATTCTGGGTCAGCTTATTGCTAACACTTAATTACATCATAAAATCTGTGTAGCATGTGTGGTGGTGGTGGGGGGTAAAATAAGTGGTGGTGAAGTTTGGTAGATAATATTATTGGTGGCTTATTATTTTTTAGGATGATTATGAAATGCTTTGGCAATTTCCCTGATGCTATAAACCGTATTTCTTGTGCGTTGGGGGGATTGTTTAACTTTCCTTTTGTTATTGAACACGCAAACTAAAAATGCTAATTTTTATTGCCAACATAAGCACATAAATAAACCATATATTCTTTTGCAGCATCAAGGTCTTTAAGATAATTTTCGATTAAAACACCCTCTTCTTTTAATTGATATATCACTTTTCTTTGATTCTTATATGCTTCACGAACAATTTTAGGATTTATTTCATCTGCATTATCCAATGCAAGCAATTTTTGATAATAGGCTCTAAAGGTGGTAGAAATAGTAATGTTGTTTACGATGTAAAAATTATATTTTAAATCTGGAATTTGATTTTGCCCTTGTTTGTAATATGCTATATCTAAAGGGTTACTCAATGTAGGTGTTTTGGATAGTCCTCTCACATGATAATTTGTTGAATAATATTTAACTGCTTGTAGCTGAGTTGTATGGGTATTTACTGAATGGTGTGCGGTGACAGTATTTATTTCGTTATCAGTATTATTATTTTGCATACTTTTCCATATAAACTTTAAAATTAAATACGCTATACCAATATAAATAGAATTCATTTTAATTATGATAATTAAATTTTATTAATATTTAATTATTTAGCAATTGTTGGCATTCTACCCAACAACCCAAATATTTTAACACTGAGATTTCTTTAACTAACGTTCTTGAAGTGCTAAGCTAACATCGTAAATAGCATTAAAATGGTGTTCATTTTCAGCTTTCTCGGTACTGATAATTGCTTTCTCTTTTTGTGCAGCTTCCTCAATACTTAATTTAACAATATCTTCTTTAAGGGCTTGAATAATGTCAGAATCTGGTAAGTACTCAGCAAACACTAGAGCGTTTTCATAATCTTTTGCCATAAAATTTGCTACTACAAGGCTTGTAGTTACTTCTTTGTTAAAGCCTATAACATCAACTACTGCTCTAAAATGCAAAATGGCAGTTTCGTAATCTTGCTGGTGAAAAGCATCGTAAGCAATTTGTAAGTGCAGCTTTGAATAGTTGCCAAATTGTGCACCTTTAATTTGAACAGGCACAAGGTCTAAATAGTCTTTAACCGTAAATCTTACAAAATCTGATTGAACGTAAGTCCGCATGTTTTTGGATGCTACACAATAACCCAATATTTTACAATGGTCACAGAAATTATTTTTCGTTCCAAAAAATGGCTCGTTTTCAAATTCATTTGTAGTCATTTTATATTCTCTATTTGCTATTTTACTATGGTTCAATATTTTTTTCATGTTGCTTTTTAGGTGCTTTTTTTTAAATTGAACATTGAAACTATTGCAATTAACTATTACAAATAATAATGTGCATAAAATAAAATATGCCTCTTTTTAGGTAGATTCATAAACCCTTGGTTAGTAATACTATAACCACGTTATTGCAGATTAATTTTAAAAATATTAGTTTGAAACTAGCCTTACTAACACGTTTATGCATCTAAAAAACTGTTTTTTGTGGTAGCATTTTTCTAATTACTACCTAATTAAATAACTGCTTTTCTTTTGATGATATAGTTTATATAGATTTATTAAACATTGATATAGTAGTTGCTTCGTCTTTGCCTAAAGGTGGTAGATTCTCCCAAAAGTATGTTTCTGTTATAGTTTTATTATCTAGTCTTGGCTATTACTTGCTTCTGCTTCTACATATACCCATGTATTCAAAGGAATGTTACCAGTGGGGCTATTACATAGCACCCTAAATAGCGTATAAAGCACACTAATTTGCACTCTACAATTGACTAGTAAGAGTTTATGCATGTTGGTAGTATTGAAGGTGTATATTAGATTACACGGGCAAAATATTATAAATGAATTAGGGTCGTAGTTGATTTCAAAAATGGGAATTAAAGGGTAAGAAGCTTTTTGTAATATTTTGTGACGTTGATAGAAAATCTAAAAAATAACTATTTTAAGTACTATCAAATAGATATTGTATTTTCATCGCACCATAAATTCCATGCTAATTGAGAGCCTTGCTGTAAGTGAGATTGCGAAGCCATAAACATTTATGCATGTGAGAGTAATTAAATGTACATATTATATTTGTTGTTAGGCAGAATGAATTAGATAAGATAGAAAGCCCTTTGGATAAAATTTTTAGGAATAAAAATACAAGCTAGAAAACACCGTACATTTTGTATTGTCGGTGAAAAAGTACGGTATGGACAATACAAAATGTACGTAGTTTTGAAATATGGTAATCTGTGCTATAAAGTTTATTAGTATCAATGCATTATACATATATTTAAATATTTCATAAACTCATAAGTAGCGGCTATTTACGAGTTATCGGCTATTTTATTGGACACCCTACACTAATTGACAAATCATAAAAATGACA
>JBBQLL010000031.1:0-34335 GCA_038327865.1 Chitinophagales bacterium
AAAAATAGCTTAGATAAATATTGTGATGATGTAATAGAAAATAGCTGCCATTAAAGCAGAAACAGGAATAGTTACAATCCAAGCCCACATTAGGTTTACGGTTACACCCCAACGTACAGCACTTAAACGTTTTGTTGCACCAACACCAATAATAGACCCTGTAATAGTATGTGTAGTAGATACTGGTATTTGAAAATGTTCGGTTAAAAACAACGTAATTGCACCTGCTGTTTCTGCAGCAACACCTTCTAACGGTGTAACCTTGGTAATTTTTGTACCCATAGTTTTTACAATCTTCCAACCACCACTTAAAGTGCCTAGGGCAATACAGAAAAAACTAGTAAAAGGTACCCAAGCATATTGCACCACAAACTCGCTAAAACTTAAGTTGTGGCCAATAGATTTTTCGTAGAAGATGACAGCTGCACCAATTAATCCCATAACTTTTTGTGCATCATTACCACCATGACCAATACTGAACGCAGCAGACGATATAAGTTGCAATCTTTTAAACCAAGTATCTGCCTTGTAAGGGTTAGATTTTTTAAACAAATGCACAATAAGTATGGTAATAAAAAAGGCTATAACCATACCTATTAACGGGGCTAAAAAAATGAATAAAAAAGTAGGAATTACTTTTGTGTAATTAATTACATCTATTGTACCATTGCTAAAACCGTGTGCATGAGCTAAGGCCGCACCAATAAAGCCTCCCATTAAGGTATGAGACGAACTTGAAGGAATGCCAAACCACCAAGTAATAAGATTCCAACAAATAGCTGCAATAATACCAGCTAATATAACCTGTAAGTTTATAAATTCAGGATTAATCCATTTAGCAACTGTATTTGCAATGCCAAAACCACCAATAAAATACTTTGAGATAAAAAAGGCTAAAAAGTTAAAAAATGCTGCCCATAAAACTGCTTGAAAAGGCGTTAATACTTTGGTTGAAACAATAGTAGCTATTGAATTTGCCGAATCATGAAAACCATTGATATAATCGAAAACAAAAGCAAGTATAATAATAACAATTAGTAGGGTAAGCATGGTTAATATCGGTTGTGCGTTAATCGGTAATCGTTAATGGCAAAATGTGTATTGCTATTAACGATTATTGGACTTGCGATAAGGATTAGGCATATTTTATAATAATGCTCTCAATTACATTAGCAGCATCTTCGCATTTATCCGTTGCAACTTCCATTACTTGATAAATTTCACGTTTTTTAATGACTTCTTTCGCATCGTTTTCGGTTTCAAACAAAATCTCGATGCTCATATCAAATACATCATCAGCTTGGTTTTCAATGCTATTTACTTTTACCAAAGCTTCAGTCATTTGACGCAGATTGTTCATATCGCGTAAGCCATAAACCGCTATCTTAATTTCTTTACAACCTTGCTCAATTAAGTCGGCCATTTTTTGAATACCTGTATCGTTGGGGTTAAGATTATAAAAATTTATTTTTTTAGCAGAGCTATATATATAGTCGCAAATATCATCAAGGGCTGTTGCCAAATAATGAATATCTTCTCTATCAAATGGCGTGATAAAATTTCTACCCAATTCTGTAAAAATACGATGTGTGTGATCGTCATTTTTATGTTCTAAATCTTCCACTTGTTTTATTAATGGGGCTCTTTTATCCCTATCAGGTTCTGCTACTACTTTTTTTAATTGCACTCCCATATCATATACAGTGTCTGCAACTTGTTCAAACAACTCATAAAACACTTTATTTTTTGGCATAAACAACTTGCCAATACTATTTAATCCCATTTGTAGGTAGGTTATTTAGAACAAAAATAGAGTTATACCTTGTAAACCTATTGGTAAGTTTTTTCTTAATAATAAGATAACATAGGTATGCAAACTTTTTGTGTAAAATTTTTTAGAGTTAATGTTTTGTTGGTGCTCATTTAATATTGCCATAACACTTGACAACTACATTTTGCAATTAATTTTAGTAGTTTTTTCATGTCTGGGCTTTTTGTTTTACAGGAGTGTTTTTATTATATTTTAATAATATATTGCTAATATCATTCTAAAACAAGCTGTTCTGTAAAATGATGCTATGTTCAATTACCTAAAAATACTTGATAGTAACATCGCAATATAATTACGTTTACACTAACTTTTTGTCATGCCATAGTAGTATAATAGTATTTTTAATTGTATTAATTTTATTTAGCAGCGTAGGTTAAAATTTACTTGTAATTATAAATATTTAAAAACGTCCTGTTAACAAATCATTATTTTTATTGCGGTACTGCTTTTACAATCTGATTTTTAAATATTAGTGATAATTTATCCCCCGCAAATACGTTCGCAAACGATTGCGCTACAATGATTTTTTTAGACGTGTTATTAGTAATTTTTTAACGTTTAGTTTTATTTTCGATTTGCTTAATGCCTTAATAATGATGTCATTGAAAAATATTTACCTCTTAGCCACTTTTAACATTTAAACAAGTATATTTTTCAACTGCTACGTTTTGCGCAAGCTCATCCTTTTTTTTAAAATGTGTTAAAAACACTTAAACCAATCAACGATTATGAACCTAAAAAAACTTGTGAAAAGCATTCTCTATGCTTGCTTTTTTTTGTTTTCAACAGCGGCATTAGCCCAAAACAAAGTGGTAACTGGTAAGGTTACCGATAGTAAAGATGGCTCACCAATTGCTGGTGCTTCAGTGCTTGCCAATGGAGATAGAGGTAAAGTAGGTACGCAAACTGCCGCAGATGGAACTTTTAAAATTATCATTCCTTCTAGTACTACAACACTTGTTATCAAATCAATTGGGTTTGACAACCAAGTTGTAACAATTGCTGGTAAAACATCTGTTGATGTTTTACTCAAGGCAGCAGCCTCTGATCAACTAAGTGAAATTATAGTCTTGGGCTATGCTACACCGCGTTCTAAAGACATTACTGGCGCTGTTACTTCAGTAAAAGCAAAAGACTTTAATCAAGGTGTTATTTTAGCTCCTGATCAATTATTGCAAAATAAAGTTGCTGGTTTAGAAGTTACAAACACTAGTGGTCAGCCAGGTGTTGCATCTACAGTACAAATTAGAGGTAACTCTTCTATCCGTTCTAATAACAGCCCTCTATATGTTGTAGACGGTGTGCCTTTGGATGGTGGAACTGCTAGACCAAACTTAGGTAATGCTTTTGGTAGCACTCCAAGTTCTAACCCATTACTATTTATTGATCCAAACAGTATTGCTCAAATTGAAGTATTGAAAGATGCATCTTCCGCCGCCATTTATGGCGCAAGAGGTGCAAATGGTGTAATTGTTATTACAACTAAAAAAGGTTCTGCAGGCCCAATGAAAGTAGAGGTTAATACAAACTTTGGTACCAATGCAGGTTTTATGAAAAGGTTTGCTGTTTTGAGTCCATCTCAATTCAGAGACGCAATTAAGAAATATGGTCAAGCCACCACATTAGATGGTGGTGCTAATGAAGATGCCTTAAAAGCAATTACTCAAAGCGCGTTTTCACAAAACTATTCTGCAGCATTTAGCGGAGGTAACGATGTAGGTAAATTTAGAGCATCTTTCTTAGGCTCACACACAAACGGGTTTTTAAAAAAATCAGCACTTGATAAATATTTAGGAACTTTTGGTGGTACTTATAAATTCCTAGACAAACGCCTTACATTAGATTTCAACGTAATAGCTGGTAATTATGGGGAAGTACTAACTAGTGTTTCTAATACTGCTGGTTCTACAGGTAACATCATATCCTCTGCCCTAAGCTGGAATCCAACAGTAGCATTAGTTGGTTCAAATGGTTTATACAATTTTCCTACCAACGGCTCTGGTAATCCCTTGGCATTTAATGATGCCTTTAGTGATAAGAGTACTGTAAACTCTTTTTTAGCTAATATATCAGCTTCTTATAAAATTACCGATAAATTAGAATACAAATTATTGTATGGTGTAAATCATGGTGCAGGTAATAGAAAATTAAATATTGAAGGTTGGTTACAGGGCTTCCCAGGTTTATCTGGACAAGGTAATGCTGGTATTGCTGATGCTAGATTGTTGTCTCAAACAATTACACACACTTTAAATTATATCACACCACTTAGTAAGAGTATTACTTTAAATGCTATTGCAGGTTATGAGTATTTTAAAACAGATTTCTCTGGTAATGGTGTTTCTGCAAGTGGTTTCAATACTAATTTAGATCAATCTACACGTATTAGTATTCCATATACTAATATTTTTCAAAATGCTAAAACACAAAATCCTTATTTTACCTACGCAAATCCAACTGCTGAATTGCAGTCTTATTTCGGACGTGTTATTTTAAATTTTGAAGATAAAATTGTTTTGAATGCAAGTTTAAGATCCGATGGATCTAGTAAATTTGGTACAAACAATAAATATGGTTATTTTCCAGCTGTTGGTGCTAAATGGATTGTTAGTAATGAGAATTTCATGAAAAACAACAAAATCTTTTCTAATTTAGGTCTACGTGCATCTTATGGTTTAACTGGTAATCAAGAGTTTCCTGCTGGTGCTTCTCAAGAGCAATTTGGATTAAATTCTTACAATAATGCTCCGCAAGTTGTAAACGGTAATCCTAATTTGAAATGGGAATCTAGTAAATCAGTGAATATAGGTGCCGACTTTGCTTTTGCAAAAGGTAGAATTTATGGTTCAATAGACTACTATAGCAAAATAACTTCCGATATCTTGTTCCAAACAAGTGCTATTCAACCAGCGCCATCTTCAATAACATTTGTTAACTTAAAAGATGCACAACTAAAAAATTCAGGTGTTGAGTTGGCTTTAGGAGCGAATGTTATAGATAAAAAAGATCTAGGTTGGGATGTTAATTTTAATTTTGCATACAACAAAAATCTTATCACAAAATTCACAGATCCTAACACTGGTTTAGACAATTTTGTACAAACTGGTCAAATTAATGGTCAAGGTGTATCTGGTACCTTAGCTCAGGTTATTACTAATAATCAACCAGTAAATGCTTATTATCTAAAACCATTCCAAGGGTTTGATGCAACTGGTAATCAAATAATTGGTGCCAATCCTCAGTTTGCAGGCGATCCAAACCCGCATACACTTATTGGTTTTAGTTCTTCTTTACGTTTCAAGAAATTTACATTTAGCTTAAATATGGGCGGTGCATTTGGCTTCTTGATCTATAACAATACTGCAACTGCTGTAACAAATATTGCAGGTATTGCTCAAGGAAGAAACATTGATGTTGCAGCGTATAACTCTGCTGAAAAGCCTTCTAGCGGTGTAGGCGCTTCTACAAGATTCTTAGAAAAAGGTGATTACTTTAAATTAAGAAATGTAACAGTTAGATACAACGTTGGGAACACTGGTAAATACCTTAAAAATGTTAGTATATTTGTTAGCGGTAGTAATTTGTTCGCAATTACTAAATTCACTGGTTTTGATCCTGAAGTTAATATTGACAAGAGTAACAACTCTTATCCTTCAAGATCTATCGAATATGTACCTTATCCAACGCCAAGAAATATTAGCTTTGGTCTTAACTTCTCTTTATAGTCAATTTTAAAATTTAAACGTATGAAATCTTATAAAAATTTAAAAAAGTTTGTTCTACCGGTTTTAACCGTAGTGGCAATGTCTGGCTGTACCAAGCTTGATGAAGGATTAAACGGCACGCTTACAAATTCACAAGTGTCATCTTCTTTAGGTTCTGCAGGTACTGGGTTATTATTGTCAGCAGCTTATTCAGATATTGCTGGTCCTTTTACAGGTCAAAGTGGTGTATTTTCATTAGAGGAAAACTCTACAGATGAGTCTTTAGTACCTACAAGAGGTGGTGACTGGGATGATAATGGTGTATGGAGAGTTATTCACAGTCATACTTGGAATGCCGATCATGGACAAGTTCGTGATGTATTCAATGACTTAAATAAAATTAATTTCGATGCAACCAATGTTTTAGGTTTTAATCCTAATAAGGGTCAAGCAGCAGAAGCTAAATTTATAAGAGCTTTATCTTTATATTACCTTCTAGATTTATATGGTCAATTTCCCTTTAGAAATCCAGGTGATAATTTATTAAATGCTCCTGTCGTAAAATCTGGTGCTGACGCTATTAATTTTATTATTAGTGAATTGACAGCTTCTCTTGCTGACTTACCGGCTGGTAATGATAATACAAAAGCAAACCAAAATGCCGCAAGGTTACTTTTGATGAAATGCTATTTAAATAAAGGCATGTATATTAACAGAACTTCACCAACCTTTGATGCTGCAGATATGGGTCAAGTAATAGCACTTGGTAATACAATTATGAATAGTGGTAATTATTCATTTACACCAAACTACTTTGACAATTTTAGCCCAGATAATAGTACTAAATCTAAAGAAGGTGTGTTTGTTTATCCAAATAAAGGTGGTGTTAATGCGAACCATGCGGGTGTAGAAACCCGTTGGAATATGACACTACATTATAATTCATATACCCCAAATAATCCAAACGCTGGTTGGAATGGGTTTTCTACAATTAGCGACTTCTACAATAGCTTCAACACGACAGCTGTACCTACTGCGTTCGGTCCTGCTGATACCATAGTTGACAATAGAATTGGTGGTAGATACTATGCAGGAGCCACTAATGTATCTGGCTTACGTCCAGGGCTCTTGGTTGGTCAACAATACAACGAAAATGGAGTAGCTATTAAGGATAGAAAAGGTGCTCCTTTAGCATATGATCCAACTATTGCAGCAAATATGATTGAAACTGGGGCAAACCTAGAAGTAACTGGTATTCGAGTAGTAAAATATGTTCCAGATTATGCTTTTTATGGTGGTCCAGCGGGCAACTATGTAATGATTTTCCGTTACCCTGATGCGGTTTTAATGGTTGCTGAAGCTCAAATGAGAACAGGTGCAACTGCAGCAGGTTTAACTTTGGTTAATCAGCTTAGATTAGCTCGTGGTGCTGCACCATTTGTAACTTTACAATTGGTAAATACAAATAATGTTGATGACGCAAATACATTTTTAGCCGAAAGAGGTAGAGAATTATATTGGGAAAGTCATAGAAGAACAGACTTGTTACGTTTCGGTGTATTTCTTAAACCTTGGGGTTTAAAACCAACAGATAATCCTAAAAACTTGTTTTTCCCAGTTCCTAACCAAGCTTTAGCGGCTAATCCTAACCTTAAACAAAATCCTGGATACTAATAATTAGTTTTTTGGTTTAATTTTAATATAAATTTATGAGAGGTCATTGCAAAATGACCTCTCATTTTTATGTAGATTACACGATGTTTATTTCTATGCGAAAAGTACCTTTTTTATTGTTTGCTTTTGCCCCGATGTTATTAATTATTAGCTGTAAAAATGCCGTAAAAGAAGTTACCCCAACCTTATTTCAATTAATGGATAGTACAGGCATTAATTTTACAAATACGGTTGAAGATGGCAGGGTGGAGAACAGTTTTTTGTTCCGTAATTTTTATAATGGTGGTGGTGTTGCTACTGGCGATATTAATAACGATGGTTTAGCAGATGTTTTTCTTACCTCTAACACTGGTGCTAATAAATTATATCTTAATAAAGGTAATTTTAAATTTGATGATATTAGCAACAAAGCAGGTATAATTATAGATGATAAATGGAATACAGGTGTAGTTTTTGCCGATGTAAATAGCGACGGTTGGCTAGACATTTACGTAAGTAGTTCTGGTCACATGGGTACTGGCAACCGCAAGAACAAACTCTATATTAATAACCACGATTTAACCTTCACAGAATCTGCTGCTAAATACGGGTTAGATATTGCTGCTTATACAACTCAAGTGTCGTTTTTTGATTATGACATGGATGGCGATTTAGATTGCTTTATGATTAACAATAGTCCTATTCCTGTAAACCAATTAGGCTTTGCAAATAGGCGGGATTTACCCGAAAAAGACTGGTCAGTTGGTGCGTTTTTAAAAGGTGGTGGTGATCATTTATTTCGTAACGATAATGGGCATTTTACGGAGGTTACAAAGCAGGCTGGTATTCATGGCTCGTTAATAAGTTTTGGACTTGGGGTTTCTGTAAGTGATATTAATGGTGATGGCTACCCTGATGTATTTGTTTCTAACGATTCTTACGAAAGAGATTACCTCTATATTAACCAAAAAAATGGCACATTTAAAGATGAACTTGAAAACTGGATGCAGCATACCAGCTTCTCATCTATGGGTGCAGATATCGCCGATATTAACAATGATGGGTTCCCAGATCTATTTACCACCGATATGTTGCCTGTAAACGACTTACGATTAAAAACAACAGGCTCTTTTGATAATATTGATTTGTTTAATGCCAAACTAAAGGCTGGATTTTATTATCAGTACACTAAAAACTGTTTGCACCTCAATAATCGAAATGGTAAGTTTTCTGACATTGCAAATTACAGCGGTGTGCAAGCTACAGATTGGAGTTGGGGGGCTTTAATGTTTGATATGGATAACGATGGTTGGAACGATTTATATGTCTGTAATGGTGTAAATAGAGATGTAACAAACTTGGATTTTATGGACTTTTTTGCCGATGAAACCTATCATAAAATGGCATTAGGCGGCAAGAAAAAAGAGATAGACCAGTTGCTCTTAAACATACCAAGAACACCGTTGCAAAACAAAGTATATCGTAACGATAAAAACCTTGGGTTTACAGATGTTGGTACAAATTGGGGCTTTACGCAACCCACATTTTCTAACGGTGCTGCATATGCAGATTTAGATAATGATGGTGATTTAGATTTAATTGTAAACAACGAAAATCAACCGGCATTCGTTTATAAAAACAATGCCCGTGAGCTTAATAAAAATAACTATATCGGTATAAGTTTAAAAGGGAAAGGACAAAATACGTTTGCTATTGGTAGCAAGGTTACACTGTATGTTGGAGATCAGGTATTAATGCGTGAAATCGTTCCTAGTCGTGGCTTTCAGTCTTCTGTTGATTATAAATCTATTATTGGGTTAGGTATTGCAAAAGCTATTGACTCAATGCAAATCACTTGGCCTAATCGATCGTTTGAAAAGGTATATCATCCTGCTATTAACCAAGTGCATATTATTGCCCAAAAAGAAAAAAAGAATAGTATTGATGAGCTTAAAAAAGTAATACCTCAAACCTATTTCTCACAAATTGCAACCAATGTATTTCAAAAGCATACTGAGGATGATCATATAGATTTTTATTTTGAAAGAGGTATACTAAGAATGATCTCAACCGAGGGCCCAAAAGCAACAGTCGGTGATGTAAATGGTGATGGTTTGGCAGATGTTTATATTGGTGGTGCAAAAGGGCAGCAAGGGCATTTGTATTTGCAAACAGATAAAGGATTTATAGAAAAAAATGAGCCTATATTTAAACAATATTCAGATTTTGAAGATGTAGCATGTACATTTTTTGATAGTGATGGAGATGGTGATTTAGACTTGTTTGTTGGTGCTGGTGGCAATACTGTAAGTCCATCTAGCAGAGAGTTGCAGCATCGTTTGTATATAAATGATGGTAAGGGAAACTTCACAATTAACACAGCGGCGTTTCCTTTAAACCAAGATAATATTTCTGTAGTTATAGCTAACGACTTTGACCACGATGGTGACCTAGATTTATTTGTTGGTGCAAGAAACGTCACAGAGATTTATGGAAACAGTCCACGAAGCCATATTTACATCAATAACGGCAAAGGTATTTTTACCGATATGGATGCTTCTAAAATGGCAGGTATTGCCAATATTGGTATGGTCACAAATGCTTTGTGGGCAAATGTTTCAGGCGATGCTGATAAAGAATTAGTGGTTGTTGGTGAATGGATGGGGCCACACATTTATTCCTATAAAAAAGATCATTTTGAGGAAGTTATTTCAAACTTAAATACAATGAATGGTTGGTGGCAAACAGTAGCTGCTACCGATGTAAATGGTGATGGTAAAATGGATTTAATATTGGGTAATATTGGTGAAAACTGTTACCTAAAACCTGATAGCGCACACCCTGTAAAGCTGTGGGTAAATGACTTTAATCAAAATGGATCTAAGCATAAAATATTGACTAGCGAGATTGATGGAAAAGATTTGCCAGTATTACTAAAGCATGAAATGGAAGAGCAAGTGCCACCATTAAAAAAGAAAAATTTAAAGCACGAATTGTATGCAGTGAAGTCTATTCAAGAATTGTTTAGCCCCGAATTAATACAATCAGCACTTCAAAAAACATTCAATTACACCAGTTCTTGTGTAGCCATTAACCAAGGTAATGGGCAGTTTTTAATTCAAAAATTACCACCTCGTATGCAGCTGTCATCAGTTAATACTTTGCTTTGTACCGATGTAAATAATGATGGTAAAATTGATATTGTGGCTGGTGGAAATCTCTCTTGTTTTTTACCGCAATTTGAAAGATTAGATGCTAGTTATGGTGACTTATTAATTAATGATGGTAAAGGGAATTTTAAATGGTTAGGCTCAAATCAATCGGGTATTTTGTTACGTGGCGATATAAAAGATATTGTTGAAATTCCTGCAAAAAATGGTAAGTATTTATTAATACTTCAAAATAATGCGTACCCAGTTTTATATAAAGTAAATCATTGAATATAGCCACTGAGTAAATGATTTTAGTGACTGCCCTGTTTGTTTAAAAGAAGTTTGTAGTAATGAAATTTGATGTAAAAAATACTTGGTTATTCTTAAATAATAATTGCCCACTAGTAGTTCTTGTTGCTAGCGTTTGCCTATTGATGTCTTGCCACCCTACTAAACCAAAGCCAACTTTGTTTCAATTGTTAGATGCCGATAGTACTGGCATACATTTCCAAAATACGGTGGTTGATAATAAGGAAGAAAATAGTTTTCAGTTTCGTAATTTTTACAATGGTGGTGGTGTTGCCTTAGGTGATATTAATAATGATGGCTTGCCCGATGTGGTGCTTACATCTAACCTTGGCGAGAATAAAATTTATCTTAATAAAGGCAATTTTAAATTTGATGATATTACTGCAACATCAGGATTTAAGCAGAATAATCAATGGAGTACTGGCGTAACTTTTGTAGATATTAATGCAGATGGTTGGTTAGATATTTACATCTGCAATTCGGGCCATGTTGGTACAAATAATCGGGTGAATCAATTGTATATTAATAATCATAATAACACTTTTACTGAAGCTGCTAAGCAGTATGGTTTAGACCATTCTGGCTATAGCACACAAGCCGTATTTTTCGATTACGATTTAGATGGCGACCTTGATTGTTTTATAATTGACAATAGCCCAATACCTTTTGGAACCCTTAACTACCAAGGGATGCGTGATACAGCCCTCTCTGCTTGGAAAATTCCTGAACAGTATAAAGGCGGCGGTAATCATTTATTTAAAAACACAAATAATCACTACGAAGAAGTAACTGCAAAAGCTGGTATTCACAGCAGTTTATTAAGTTTTGGATTAGGTGTTTCTGTGACTGATATTAATGGTGATGGTTATCCAGATATTTATGTGGGCAACGATTTTTTAGAAAGAGATTACTTGTACATCAACCAAAAAAATGGTACATTTAAAGATGAGCTGGAAACTTGGATGCAGCACATTAGTATGTCATCTATGGGTACAGATTTTGCCGATATTAACAACGATGGTTACCTTGATTTGTACACAACAGATATGCTACCGCCAGACGATTATCGCTTAAAAACAACGGGTACTTTTGATAACGTTGATTTATTTAGAAGTAAAATAAAAGCAGGCTTTTATAACCAATATGTACGTAATTGTTTGCAACTAAATAATAAGAATGGTAAGTTTTTAGACATTGCAAATAGTAGTGGCGTTTCTGCTACAGATTGGAGCTGGGGATTTGCCATGTTTGATGCAGATAATGATGGCTATAATGATATTTATGTGTGTAACGGCATCAATAGAGATTTGAGCAATCTTGACTTTTTAGACTTCTTTTCAAGTGATATATATCAGCGTATTTTGGTAACAGGTTCACGAGAAAATATTGCAGATAGCTTAATTAAAAAGATACCACAAACACCTTTATTAAACAAAGCTTATCGTAATACTGGTAAGCTGATGTTTGAAGACATTGGTGAACAGTGGGGCTTTACAAAACCATCGTTTTCTAATACGGTTGCTTATGCGGATTTAGATAATGATGGCGATTTGGATATGATTGTAAATAATGAAAATCAACCTGCATTTGTTTATAAAAATAATGCTCGCCAATTTAACAAGAATAACTATATCAGTATTTCGCTGAAAGGTAATGGTAGCAATACTTTTGCAATTGGTAGCAAAATAAAAATTTACCAAGGCAGTCAAATTTTAACTCGTGAAATTGAACCTGTTAGAGGCTTTCAATCTTCGGTGGATTATAAGCAAGTTATTGGCTTAGGGGCTGCTGGTAACATTGATTCAATGATAATTACTTGGCCTAATTTGGCAACCGCTTTTTATAAAAATCCTATAGTAAATAAGTTGTATGTAATTGGTCAAAGTGAAGCAAATAAAGCTAGTAATGGTAAAACTGTAGATGCTAAGTCAACAGCTTTATTTGAAAGTGTACAAGTAAATTTTGATAAGCATCAAGAAGACGATGTGGTAGATTTTTATGCAGAACAAAATATCCCTAAAATGCTATCTCGTGAAGGCCCACAAGCAGCAGTAGGCGATGTAAATGGCGATGGTTTAGAAGATATATTTATTGGTGGGGCAGCTAATCAAGCTGGGCAATTGTATTTGCAAAACAAAAATAGGTCATTTACTAAAAATCCACAACAAGTATTTACTCAGTTTGCCAATTTTGAAGATGTAGCAACTTTGTTTTTTGATTGCGATGGTGATGGTGATTTAGACTTGTTTGTAGGTGCTGGTGGTAATAATATTAGCGAAGTAAACAGTCGTGAATTACAACATCGATTATATAAAAATGATGGTAAAGGTAATTTTACTTTGGATGCGACTGCGTTTCCCATAAGCAATACCAACATTGCGGTTGCTACCGCTTACGACTTTGATGGGGATGGTGACTTAGACCTATTTGTAGGTAGTAGAAGTACGCCTTTAAAATATGGCGTTGACCCTTTAAGCCATATTTATGTAAATGATGGCAAGGGACATTTCACTGATTTGCCTTCAAACAAAATGGGCGGTATTACAAATATTGGTATGGTTACAAGTGCTGTATGGGCGGATGTTTCAGGCGATAAAGCCAAGGAATTAATTATTGTAGGTGAATGGATGACGCCACATATTTTTACTTATAAAAACAACCATTTTGAAGAAACAGTTACCAATATGAATAACTTATTTGGTTGGTGGCAAAGTGTAGTAGCAACTGATGTAAATGGTGATGGTAAAACAGATTTAATACTTGGTAATATTGGCGATAATTTTTACTTACATCCAAATGAGAAAAATCCTGTAAAGCTTTTTATTAATGATTTTGACCAAAACGGTACACTTGATAAAGTAATGACCCATACTGTTAATGGTAAGGATATGACAGTGTTTTTAAAGCATGAATTAGAAGCGCAATTACCTGTTTTAAAGAAGCAAAATTTGCTACATGAAGTGTTTTCAAAAAAATCAATTCAAGAATTATTTCCTGAAAAAATAATAAGTGCCTGTACAGTAAAACAGTTCAATTATACCAGTTCAATTGTAGCCATTAATAAAGGTAATGGCCAATTTGAAATTCAAATATTACCAATACAAACGCAATGGTCTTGCATTAATGCTTTGCAAGTATTTGATACCAATAATGATGGATTTAAGGACATTGTTTTTGGTGGCAATGATTTTGATTTAGTACCACAATTTGGTAGGCTTGATGCTAGTTTAGGCGGTGTATTGTTAAATGATGGTAAGGGACATTTTACTTACGCTGACGCCAACAAATCTGGCATTTCTGAGCGAGGTGAAATAAAAGATATTAAGCAAATTATAATTAATAAAATGCAGCACATACTCATTTTACAGAACAATGAATTCCCTGTTTTATACAAATTGACTAACTCGAAATAATGCGGCAAATACCAATTTATATTGTTTCTATAATAGCACTTTGGGTTTGCTGTATTTGCTTGTCTTGTAAGTCTAGGAATGCCTCGCAGCCTATATTCCAGCTAATGGATAATACTGGTATTAACTTTGTAAATACCGTTCGAGATACGAATGACTTTAATATTTTTAGCTATCGAAATTTTTATAATGGTGGCGGCGTAGCTATTGGCGATATAAATAATGATGGCTTAGCTGATGTATTTTTTACCGCAAATATGGGTAGTAATAAACTCTATTTAAACAAAGGTAATTTTCAATTTCAAGACATTACAGATTCATCTGGCATTACTAAAAAAGATGATTGGAGCACTGGTGTGGTAATGGTAGATATAAACAATGACGGCTGGTTGGATATTTACGTTTGTAATGCAGGTTATATCCAAGGGAAGCTGCCAGAAAATAAGCTATATATTAATAATCATAACAATACTTTTACTGAACATGCTAGCGATTATGGCTTAACTAATAAAGGTGGTTATTGTACCCAAGTTGCCTTCTTTGATTATGATATGGATGGCGATTTAGATTGCTATATTCTCAATAATAGTTTTATTTCTGCCAATACATTAAACTACGCTAACAAGCGAGAATTACGTGCAAAAGATTGGCCTGTTGCAGATTATTATAAAGGCGGTGGCGATAAGTTGATGCGGAACGATAATGGACATTTTGTTGATGTTAGCGAACAAGCACATATTTATGGAAGCCTTATTGGCTTTGGGCTTGGTGTAAATATTAGCGATATCAATAACGATGGCTATCCTGATATTTATGTGTGTAACGACTTTTATGAGAAGGATTATTTATACATCAACCAAAAAGATGGAACGTTTAAAGAAGACCTTGAAAATCGCTTACAACATACTGGTCATTTTTCAATGGGTGCAGATATTGGCGACATAAATAATGATGGCTATGTGGACATATTTACAACTGATATGTTGCCCGATAATGATGTGCGTTTAAAAACAACAACAGCTTTTGAAAGTTCCGATGTTAATAATTTAAAAATCAAAGCAGGTTTTTATAACCAGTACATGCAAAACTGTTTACAGGTAAATAATAAAGATGGTCACTTTGTTGAAACTGCACACTACAGCGGTGTTGCCGCTAGTGATTGGAGTTGGGGCGGTTTAATATTTGATGCAGACAATGATGGACTAAACGATATCTATGTTTCTAACGGTATTTATCATGATATTACAGATCAAGATTTTATAGATTTTTTTGCCAATGATGTGTTGCAGAAAATGGTAGCTACCGGGCAGAAAGAACAGGTTAGCGAATTGATCAAAAAGATGTCTTCTCAAAAATTGGTAAACAAGTTTTTTCACAACAATGGCAGTTTGAAATTTAGTGATGATAGCAAAGCTTTTGGCTTTACACAAGCATCCTTTTCTAATGGTGCAGCTTATGGCGATCTAGATAATGACGGCGACTTGGATTTGGTGGTAAATAATGTTAATGAACCAGCTTTTATTTATAAGAACAATAGCCGTGAAACTAATCATAATAACTATATCAGTATATCGCTAAAAGGTAATGGTAGCAACACTCTTGCTATTGGTAGCAAGATAAAAGTTTATCAAGATAAACAAGTTTTTACTAAAGAAATTATACCAAGCCGTGGCTTCCAATCGTCTATGGATTATAAGGCTGTAATTGGTTTAGGAACTAAGGCTGTGGATTCGATGATTGTCATTTGGCCAAATAGAACTTTTGTAAAATTGATAAAGCCTGCAATAAATCAATTACATACCATTATACAAGGCAAGGACAATCAAATTTATAAGAATCCAGAGGCAATAATTGAACCAATATTTACAGTACAAAAACAAAACTTTGATAAGCATAAAGAAGATGATTATGATGACTTTTTTTATGAAAGGAATATTCCCGAAATGCTATCAAAAGAAGGGCCACGTGCAGCGATTGGCGATGTAAATGGCGATGGTTTAGAAGATGTATATATTGGCGGTGCTACCAATCAAGCCGGGCAATTGTATTTACAAAATAGGGACGGAAAGTTTATTAAAAAAGAAGAACCGGTATTTAAGCAGTATGCCGATTTTGAAGATGTAGCAACTTTGTTTTTTGATTGTGATGGGGACGGTGATTTGGATTTGATAGTAGGTTCTGGTGGTAATAATGCGGCTGCAAATACACGGCAAATGCAGAACCGTTTGTATAAGAATGATGGAAAAGGGAATTTTACAATTGATACGAAAGCATTGCCTCTAAATAGCGGTAACACGTCTGTTATTATTGCCAACGACTTTGACAATGATGGCGATTTAGACTTGTTTGTAGGCAGTAAAAATGTATCAGCTAATTATGGCGAAATACCTAGAAGTTATTTGCTACTAAATGATGGCAAAGGCGGTTTTAAAGATGTTGCTCAAACTAATATTAGTAAGGTTGGTATGGTATCAAATGCTTTGTGGGCTGATGTTTGGGGCGATAAACAAAAAGAATTAATTGTTGTTGGTGAATGGATGACCCCGAAGATTTTTACTTATAAAAATAATCATTTTGAAGAGGTTGTTACTAACCTTAATAACCTTTTTGGTTGGTGGAAAACTGTTGCAGCAGCCGATGTTGATGGTGACGGTGACATGGATTTAATACTTGGTAATATTGGTGATAATTTCTACTTACATCCTACAGAAAATAATCCTGTTAAATTATTTATGAACGATTTTGATGGCTCTGGATCTATAAAAAAAATAATGACGAGAACTGTTGATGGTAAGGATAAACCTGTGTTTATGAAACGTGATTTAACAGATCAAATCCCCTCACTAAAAAAGCAAAATTTAAAACATGCAGACTATGCTACAAAATCTATTGAAGATTTATTTGGTAATGATGTAGTTAAAAATAGTACGGTTAAGCAATTTAATTTCTCTAGCTCAATAGTAGCAATTAATGAAGGTAATGGCAAGTTCACTATAAAGCCTTTGCCAATGCAAGTTCAGTTATCATCTGTAAATGCAATACTACCAATGGCTGTAAATAATGATGGTAAAATTGATTTGATTTTAGGGGGTAATCGATTTGATTTTTTACCGCAGTTTTCTAGGATTGACGCTAGCTATAGTCATGTGCTTATTAACAAAGGAAACGGAAACTTTGAGTGGTTAAACAATTCTGAAACAGGTATTAGTTTAAGGGGTCAGATTAGAGATATTAAAACGATTGCTACAAAAAAAAGTAAACAGATTTTAATATTGCAAAACAATGAAGTGCCAGTGTTATATGGCTTTTCAGCGGTTGGGAAGGCTAAAAATTAAGAAGATTATCACGCTAATATATAAGCTGAATAATGAGAAGAATGTACAAGTGAGTGACACAACATAAGCATCATAGTAGTACTAGCGACTGCTAACAAATAACTAACATGAAGATAATAGTTTACTTTATTTTACTGGTCATTTTACTGCAAGCTTGTTCCTCAAAAACAGCTGCTATTGAGACTCCCATATTTGAAGTTTTGGAGGCTAAGCAAACAGGTTTGAATTTTAATAATAAACTCAATCCTACTGATAGTTTTAACATGTTTAAGTATATGTATTTCTACAATGGCGCTGGTGTTGGTGCTGGCGATTTTAATAATGATGGACTAATTGATTTGTTTTTCTCTAGTAACCAAGGGCAAAATAGTTTGTATTTAAACAAGGGTAAGATGTCATTTGAAAATGTGACTGCAAAAGCAAATATCCCTAATGATGGTGGGTGGAGTACTGGGGTTAGTATAGTTGATATTAATAACGATGGCTTGTTGGACATTTATGTTTGCAGGGTTGGTCAATTTGAAAGTTTACATGGTAAAAATCAGTTGCTAATTTGTACTGGTATTGATAAAAATGGTGTACCATCTTACATAGATAAGGCTACAGAATATGGGTTAGATTTTAGTGGTTTTTGTACACAAGCAGTTTTTTTTGATTACGATAATGATGGTGATTTGGATATGTTTTTACTCAATCATTCTGTACATCAAAATGGTACATTTGGTGAGCGAAAAATGTTTTTAGGCACCTATCATCCTTTAACTGGCGATAGGTTGTATCGCAATGATGGTGGGCATTTCACTGATGCAACTAAGCAGTGTGGTATTAACAGTTCTGCTATTGGTTACGGGTTAGGAATATGTGTGTCGGACATAGATTTAGATGGTTATCCTGACTTGTATATTGGTAATGATTTTCACGAGAATGATTATTTGTATATCAATCAAAAAAATGGCACATTTAAAGATGATTTGACAAATAGAATTATGCATACTAGCCAGTTTTCGATGGGTGTTGATGTGGCTGATATTAATAACGATGCTTACCCTGATATTATCTCAATGGATATGTTGCCATCGGATCCATACATTCTTAAACGCTCTCTAGGCGAAGATGAATACAACACTTTTTATATGAAAATTGGTTACGGCTATAATTACCAATATACCAGAAATAATTTACAGTTAAATAGACGAAACGGCATGTTTAGCGAAGTAGGTTTATATGCCGGTGTTGCGGCAACTGATTGGAGTTGGAGCCCTTTGTGGATGGACTTTGATAACGATGGCTTAAAGGATTTGTTTATTAGCAACGGTATACCTAAACGACTGAACGATATTGATTACGTAAATTATGTATCGATTAGCGAAATTCAAGATCAGATTAGGAATAATAAAATGGCTGAGAAAGAGAAGAAAATTATTGATGAATTTCCGCAGATTAAGTTGCCGAATAAATTCTTTAAAAACAATGGGGATGTAACTTTTAAAGATTTATCAGCACAAATAAAAAACGATAAACAAACCTTTTCTAATGGCGCTATTTATGCCGATTTAGATAATGATGGTGACTTAGATGTGGTGGTAAATAATATTGATGATGCTGTGCTTATTTATCAAAATAAAGCAAACGATATAAAAATAAAGCCCTCAGTAGATATTACTTTAAAAGGTTCAGTAAATAACATAAATGCGATTGGTGCAAAGCTTATTTTATTTAGTGGCAGCCAAATAAGAACCTATGAAAATTATCCTGTAAAAGGTTTTCAAAGTAGCATGCAATTACCCATTCATATAGGGTTAGATAATACAAAAATAGATAGCTTATTGCTTGTGTGGCCAGACAATACATTTGAGCATATTATGTATAAAACAGGTACAGTAAAGCTGTCAGTTAATTATAAACTGGGCTTACCCAAATTCAATTATCAAATACTCACTAAGCACCAAATAAATACAACTATACCAATGGTTGATATTACGAAGCAAACCAATTTGCTTTGGAAACATGACGAGAATCAATTTAATGAATTTGATAGAGAACCTTTAATTCCACACATGGTGTCTCGTGAAGGGCCAGCATTAGCTGTTGCTGATATTAATGGTGATGGCTTGGAAGATGTATTTGTAGGCTCATCAAAAGGGAATAAGTCCGCCATATTTAAACAGCAAAAAGATGGTAAGTTCATTAAAACTAAGCAACCAAATATTGATGCAGATAGTACCAATGAAAATGTTGATGCTTGTTTTGTAGATGTAAATGGTGATAAGGCTTTAGATCTTGTAATTGCTACAGGAGGCAACGAATATTATGGCCAAGATGAACACCAGAAACCGCAAGTTTATTTGAATGATGGTAAAGGTAATTTTACCAAACTTAGTAATGCTTTTAATGGTTTATATCTGACTGCATCATGTGTAGTGCCTTACGATTTTAATGGTGATGGTGCAATGGATTTATTTATTGGTGGCCGTGCAGTACCTTGGGCTTATGGCGAAAAACCGCAATCGTATTTATTGCTGAATGATGGCAAAGGGCATTTTAAAAATGTAACTGAGCAATACAGTAAAGACTTATCTAAAATAGGGTTTGTACAAAATGCCATTTGGATAGATATTAATAAAGATGGCGTTAAAGACTTGGTGCTAAGTTTAGAATGGGATGGTATTTATGCGTTCATTAATAACAAAGGTACTTTTACCCAAAAGCTATTAACTGATAAAAAAGGCTGGTGGAATTTTACTTTACCTTGCGATATAAATAACGATGGTAACGTTGATTTTATAGTTGGTAATCTTGGTTTAAATAGTCGCTTAACTGCTAGTGATAAAGAGCTTGTAACCCTTTACTACAATGACTTTGATGGCAATGGCAAGAAGGAGCAAGTGCTAACTTATTTTCTAAATGGCAGAGAATTGCCTTTTGCAAATAAAGGAGAATTAGAAAAGCAAATTCCATTGTTAAAAAAGAAATTCTTATATGCACAGGATTTCGCAAAAGCGACTTTGCAAGAATTATTTACACAAGAAAAATTAAGCAGTGCAGATAAGTTACAAGCCAATTATTTTGCCAATGCTGTTTTAATCAATGACGGTAAGGGAAATTTTATTACACAAGCTTTACCTTGGCAAGCACAGTTGTCTAGCTATAAAGATGCTGTGGTGATAGATGCTAATAACGATAAATTACAAGACATTTTGCTAGTAGGTAATTTTTATGAGAACAATATCCAGATGGGTAGATACGATGCTGATTTTGGTACGCTATTAATTAACAAAGGCAACAATCAATTTGCAGTAGAAAGCATTAATGGCTTGCAAATAAAAGGTCAGGTAAGACATATAAAGCCAATTACCATTAATAAACAAAATGCTTTTGTACTAGCTAGAAATAATGATAGTGTGATGATAATAAAGCAGCTTAAAAAATAGGATAATAGAATCTTGTTACCCATTTTAAAGAGTCTGGTTCTTTTAATCTATCAGTCACTAATAATTGAAATGGAATAGCTGGCGATGTGTGATTATAATCTTCAAAATATTGTTCAAATATTTTAAAAGATTTGTCTACAATCGTTTTGCCGCCTTTAATATTATCGCTTTCTAAAATTTTACCTATTACCATTCGCTTTAGAGCTATGGTACTTGACTCTGGTAATGTATGGTTTACTGGTATTGCGACCATTGTTTTATAGGTAACATCATCATGCTTTGTTACATTTAGCATGGGTGCATTTGTTTCTGTACCACCAGTTTGTTTAATGTATGCTTTTAATTTAGCCACCATTGCATAAACTTCAATTGTAGTAGGGTAATGATTAAAAACAGTTGTAGTGCTTAATAAAACAGTATCTTTTACAATGGTACTTTTTATTTTAAATCCATAAACGTTTTCAGGCTTTTCAAGAAATGCTCTTAAGCCATCCATTACTTCATGTACATTTTGCTTTAAATATACAGCCGTATTGTATTGCTTTATTCTTGTTATCGGGTTTAAGCCGGCTTCAAAAGTAAATTGACAAATTACTTTTACCGAATCGTGAATAAAACCAGCAACAGCCATATTCGCAATGGTTGTATCATTTTTATACACCAATTTTATTTGTGTGTTATTGTACGATTTATTGACAATTTGATACACAACACCTTTGTACATACCTACTTGCTTACTATCATTTTTGGGTATAGTAGGCCACCATTTGGCCCAGTTATTACTATCAGATGAATACGCCACAGCATTTGTATAGTTAGTATTAATTGGCGTTACAGTTGCCACTACTAATGTTTTGGGGATAAATGCATACACACTTAATAGAGCTAAACCTAAAATTACCAATATACCAAGTATCCATTTTTTCATATCTAAAACAATAAACTAGTCAATAAAATAGTGGTGCAAAATAGCATTTAATCTAGTAGGGAATTCTATCAATTTTATAAAATAGTTACACGCTTTGCAGTGGATAATTAATTGGCTAAAACAAAAATATATTCTATCATTTTGGGAACTAGGTTGCTTTGTATATTTACTTTTATTGTTTATTATTTTATTTCTTCAAATGCCATTCTCATGATACATAAAAGATTGCTGTTGATAACAATATTAGCGTGTTTTATATGCACCTTATTCGCTCAAGACCCTTGGAAGATTACCGCTAATAAAATTGACCCTTCAAATTATTATGGTATTACCGTTGCAAATGGTATGCTTGGTGTTGTTTCTTCACCAGAACCTTTTAAAGTTAAAGACGTGGTTTTGGCTGGTGCTTACGATTTATACGGCCGAGGTAGGGTTAGTAATTTTTTAAAAAGTTTCAACCTTTTAAATATGTATTTAGAAGTTGATGGCAAACGTATCAGTGGCAACGATGCTAGTAATATGAAACAAGAATTGGATATGCGTCATGCCAACTTTACAACTACTTTTAATTATGGCGATAAAGCAGATGTAAGCTACACTTACTACTCATTAAGGCAGTTGCCCTTTACTGTATTGATGAACGTAACAATTACTGCAAAAAGGGATATTACAATTACCTCTGCCAGTGTGATGGAAGCACCAGATGCGTTGAAAGATGTACAGAATTATTACAACGAAATTGATAGGCCGCATGTGGTAATTAGCTTACTTACATCATCTGCAAAAAGCCCAACTGGTAAGTTATTAATGTGTGCGTCTAATACCTTTTTATTTAGCGAAGCGCATGGCTCTGAACCAAGGGTAATACACGAAATGTGGGATAATAATATGCACTTGATGAAGTTTACAAAAAAGCTAAAAGCTGGCGAAAAATATAGCTTCTCAATTGCTGGTTCTTCAATCACTTCTGCCCACCACGATGACCCGTTAAATGAAGCAGAGCGTATGACGATTACGGCTAAGTTAGAAGGCCGAGATAGGCTTATAAATTTTCATAATAAAGCTTGGGATGAACTATGGAAAAGCGACATTATTATTGGTGGTGATGCACAAGCACAACAAGATGTGCATAGTATGATGTATCACTTGTATTCTTTTGTTAGAGAAGGGTCTTCTAATAGCCCTTCACCAATGGGCTTGAGTGGGTTGGGTTATAATGGCCATGTATTTTGGGATACTGAATTATGGATGTACCCGTCTATTTTAGTACTACATCCTGAAATGGCTAAAAGTCTTGTTGAGTATCGCTTTCAGCGATTGGGTGCTGCCAAGCAAAATGCATTTAACCATGGGTTTAAAGGCGCGATGTTTCCTTGGGAAAGTGCTGGTACTGGTGTAGAAGAAACACCAGTTTGGGCTTTGAGTGGCCCCTTTGAACAGCATATAACTGCTTGTGTTGGTATTGCCGCTTGGAACTATTATTGCGTAACGCAAGATAAAGAATGGCTACGTGAAAAAGGGTATCCCATTTTAAAAGAAACTGCTGCTTTTTGGGCTAGTAGGGTAGAACGAAATGGTGTTGGTAAATATGACATTAATAATGTAGTAGCATCTGATGAGTGGGCCGAAAATGTAGATAATGATGCCTTTACAAATGCTGCCGCAAAAGCAGTGTTACAACATGCTACCGAAGCTGCTAATTTATTAGGTATTACACCCGAAGCAGATTGGCTACAAGTGGCTAATAATATTCCTATTTTAAAAATGGAAGATGGGGTAACTAAAGAACATGCCACCTATAATGGCGAAGGTATTAAGCAAGCTGATGTAAACTTATTATCTTATCCTTTAAAAGAAATTACAGATATTAAGCAAATTAAAAAAGACTTGGCATATTACGAAACAAGAGTGCCAACAGAAGGTACACCTGCTATGACACAGGCCATTTTTACATTGCTCTATTCTCGGCTTGGTGATGGTGCAAAAGCATACCACTTTTTTCAAGATGCTTATGTGCCAAATCTACTGCCGCCATTGCGTGTAATTGCTGAAACAAAAGGTGGTACTAACCCTTATTTTGCCACTGGTGCAGGTGGTATTCTACAAAGCATTATGATGGGTTTTGGTGGGCTAGAAATTACTTCAAAAGGTATTATACAAATAAAATCTGCCTTGCCACCAACATGGCAAAGTCTTACCATTACTGGTGTTGGTGTTGAGCATAAAACATTTACAAATAAATAATTTGCCTTTTTTTAAATGAATATTACGCTACTGAGGTTGCCCACTTTTAAAAAATGTGGGCATCCTTTTTATGTAAACCTCTAAGGTTTGTAGTATTAATTGATTAATGTTTTAAGCCAGCAATTAAATTTATAGTAAGTGCCACTACAAACGTATTTAGTGAAAACGATAAGAGCGCATGTGCAAGTGATAGTCTACGAATGCGTTGAGAAGCTATTTCAACATCTGATACTTGAAAAGTCATACCTATTACAAACGAAAAATAAGCAAAATCTAAGTAATCTGGTTTGGCCTTCCCAGGGAAAATAAGTGGCTCATCATCTGATGTATTATCTATTTGATTAGAATAATACATATTTGCATAATGAAAAGTAAATATGATATGTACTAATATCCAACTGACCATAATTCCTAAAATAGATATTGTTACGGTAAGGGCTTCTTGTGTACGCATCGTATTTGATAACATTAATAACAACACAGTAAGCATACTTGCAAACGAACTTAGCAAAATGCTTATAAACACGAAAATTCTACTGCCATCTTCATCATTTGCCCTCTTTTCAATGTCCGAAACCTGTAGTTTAAAGAAAATGATAACACTTATAATTATAAAAGTTAAAGCAAAAGTTACCCAAACTATTGGAATAATGAGCACCCAATCAAAATGGTTATTGTAAACACATAAAAAAGTAATAAGGGATGTTAAAAGGCTTACCAATACGCGTTGCAAAGCGTGCATCCTTAAAAATATATTCGGTTTCATAGTACGCTTTGTTGTCATTCTAAAATTTCTTTTAAATGAAAATAAAAGATATAATCGTCTTTCAAGGAAGTATTTTAATTAAAGTATTTCGTTAGTTTAATGGTATTTTTATTAATCATAAATTATACATAACTAATTCAGCTACCCATAACCATTACATATTTAAAAACATAATTTAAGCATAAAAGTTCAGCGATCTTTACTTTGCCCAAGCAACTATATATTAGAGAAAATGCCAATTCTTCATTCTACTAGATAGCCTTGCATCAAACCATGTATGAAGTAGACATTATTTATCAGCACAAATTTTAAAAGACGTTTATGAACTTTTTAAGGTCACATTTGCCTCAGCTTAATTCCATACTCATTTTTAAATACCAAATATTTGTCTAATTGCTAAATGGATTTCTTGTTTCTTGAGAGTAGCCACTATTTAGCATTCTGTAACTTGGTTCTTCATGATTTAATAATTAAAAGTAAAAAAAAGTGTTAGTAACTTTAAACGTAAATGCCTAAGAATTGGAAGTCAAAATTACCTAAAGCATTAAAACGAAGCTAATGCAATAAGTGGTTAACTTTAATTAAAACAAACCAAAAATACTATGTTAGAAAACACGTCAAATAACGCAGAAACAACACCAAATAATTTGTCACCAAACAATCCACATCAAGTTGACAGTTTAATAGATATAGCAGAATCAAAGTTTGAAGAAGCAAAAGTTTATGCAGCCGAAAAGCTAGTAGATGCAAAAGGAAAAGCAGCAGAATTAACAGATATAGCAGAAGCAAAGTTTGAAGAAGCAAAAGTTTATGCAGCCGAAAAGCTAGTAGATGCAAAAGAAAAGACAGCAAAATTAACAGCAGTTGCAGAGATAAAGTTGGAAGAAGCGAAAATTTATGCAGCCGAAAAGTTAGTAGATGCAAAAGAAAAGGCAGCAGAATTAACAGCAGTAGCCGAGACAAAGTTGGAAGAAGCAAAAGAAAGTGCTAAAGGCTTGTGGGATACAATAACCAGTGCATTTAATACCAAAAAAGATGAAGTAAAGTAGCCAATACTTATTTGCTATACTAAACGCATTCAGATCTTGCAACAAAAATTTTTTCACCACACAGACATATAGACATATAGAAAAGCTACGCTGGAAAAGAGTTAAAGCTATGTGCCTTTGTGGTAATAAAAAAGTGCAAATCTCAGTTAGTTTAGTATAACTAACTGAGATGTTTATACAAACAAATCTTGGTATAATTTACCACCTGGCACAACAGAATAATGGCTCAAATCGGTAATGCCTTCAGCGGCAAATACGGCTTCATCTATAAATGTATTGCCGGTACATTGTGCAGCAGGTTGACGCAAAATATAATAAGCAGCATCAGCCAAAATATCAACCGTACGACTCATATTGGCAAGGGCTTGACCACCAAGTAAATTACGCACGGCAGCCGTATCAATGGTTGTACGAGGCCACAAAGCGTTACTAGCTATTGGTATATTTTTAAATTCTTCTGCCCAACCCAAAGCCATCATACTCATATTGTATTTTGTAAGGGTGTAGGCAATGTGTGGACCAATCCATTTAGGTGCCAGATTTATTGGTGGTGATAGCGTTAAAATATGCCCATTGTTACTTTTTTTAAGATAAGGAATGCAAGCCTTTGTCATTAAAAAAGTGCCACGTACATTAATGCTATGCATCAGGTCAAAACGTTTACTTTCTGTTTGTTCTGTACCAGTAAGTTGTATGGCAGAGGCATTATTAATAAGTATATCAATACCACCAAATGTATCTATAGTTTGTTGCACCGCAGCAGCAATTTGGACTTCGTATCTAATATCAACTTGAATGGCTAAAGCCTTGCTACCAGTAGCTTCTATTTCTGCGGCAGCAGAATAAATAGTACCACCAAGTTTGGGATTTTCCTCGGTACTTTTGGCTGCAATTACAATATTAGCACCTTGTTTTGCCAAGCGAAGCGCCATGGCTTTACCAATACCTCTACTGGCACCAGTAATAAAAACAGTTTTATTTTTAAATGGCATAGTAAAATTTTATTTACCACATAGTCTCATAGACACAGTAGCGGTTGTTTAAAACGGTAAGTTAGTGGATTTGAAAAGATTGACTATTTCTTTCTATGTGGCTTAGCTGTCTATGTGGTTGTATTTTTCCAACCTAAAAATTCTGCAATTACAGTTTCAGTTTCTTTACAAGCTTTCTCTAAATCATCGTTCAATATTGTTTTATTAAAATGATGTTTAAACGATATTTCGTACGATGCTTTGCTTACTCTTGCATGCAAGCTTTCTTCTGTTTCCGTACCACGGCTAGCTAAACGAATTTTTAATTCATCTACACTTGGTGGTTCTATAAAAATACTTAATGAATTATCTGGAAACTGTTGCTGCACATGAATAGCTCCTTTTACGTCTATATCTAACATGGGTATTTTACCTACGTTCCAAATTCTTTCTAATTCACTTTTTAAAGTGCCGTAATATTTGCCTTCGTATACCATTTCCCATTCAATAAAGGCATTGGCTTGTATTTTTTGTTGAAAATCATCAGCAGTTAAAAAATAATAATCAACACCATTTTTTTCTTGCCCTCGAGGTTGCCTTGTTGCCGCAGAAATAGAAAAAGATAATACTAGGTATTTATGTAGTAAAAATCTTGTAATAGACGTTTTTCCTGCACCAGATGGTGCTGTGATGATAATTAGCTTATTTGCCATGCTTGCAAAGATTGATAGGTTTATGGTAAAAGCAAATGTTTTGTTTCAAAATTTTTAATAGCTGCTTTTTATCGGCAACCTTATATCATACCATTCTCATATATATTGCTCAGCCCAAAAGCCATCTTTCTATTGCTTGTGGCTGCATTATTATTAAATTGTATAAATCATAAAACTCAATAGCTTTTTGTTTAAGTATTTATGCTAATTATTTACTCATTCCTTATGGTAACACATTAACGGATAAAAAATGTAAAAAATATTTTTTTACTGTGTAAGAAATACACATATTTGCAGTATAATGTGTTAAAAATACACATTATCGCAAACGCTTACAATAGCTAAATGAAACTCATGTTAACCCCCACAAAAAAATTGCTTGCACTAAACCATTTGAAAAATAATGTTTTTTGTCTAGCATGCAACAATTGCTGTAACACTTTAGTCCTGTTAAAACATCCTTCACTTAATAACCATTAATTATTGTTACAAAAATTTACATTCTAACACGTAAACCATCAATTATGAATTTTAAACGATTGCTTATTGTCATGATGGCATTTTGCTTTGCAACTTTTGCAAATGCCCAAGACAAAACTGTTACAGGTAAAGTAACAGACTCTAAAGATGGCTCTGCCCTGCAAGGGGTAACTATTTCGGTTAAAGGAACAAAAATCATTACGCAATCTAGTACTGATGGTAGCTTTAAAATTAAAGTGCCTACAAGTGCTAAAACATTAACTGTTTCGTCGGTTGGATTCACATCGCAAGATGTGGCTATAGGCAATGGGGATTTGGCAATAAGTTTAGTTCAAGCCAATGCTATTCTAAACGAGGTTGTGGTGATTGGTTATGGTACTGCACGCAAAAAAGATTTATCAGGTTCTGTAACTACTGTAAGCTCTAAGGACTTTGTAAAAGGTGCTATTACTTCTCCCGAGCAATTAATGTCGGGTAAAGGAGCTGGGGGAGCAATAAGCTCTAACGGTGGTGCGCCAGGCTCTGGTAGTACTATTCGTATTCGGGGTGGGGCTTCATTAAATGCTAGTAACGATCCATTAATAATAGTAGATGGTTTGCCATTAGATAATGGTGGTATTTCGGGTGTTGCTAGTCCATTAAGTTTAATTAACCCAAACGATATTGAAACATTTACAATATTAAAAGATGCTTCTGCCACAGCCATTTATGGTTCTAGAGCATCTAATGGTGTTATTTTAATTACTACAAAAAAAGGGAAAAGCGGCAAGCCTATTTTCAGTTTTAGTTCTCAATTGCAGGCAGCGTCAATAGTTAAAAATGTTGATGTTCTTACTGCTGATCAAATTCGACAAATTGTAAACACTAAGGGTAATGCTTCAAGCGTTGCATTACTAGGTACTGCTAGTACCGATTGGCAAAATCAAATTTATCAAACAGCTATTAGCCAAGATAATAATTTGAGTGTATCTGGATCATTAAAAAAATTACCTTACCGTATTTCTGTTGGCTACTTAAACCAAGATGGTATTTTAAAAACAGGTAATTTACAACGTACATCTTTAAGCATCAACGTTAGTCCAATGCTTTTAAATAATCATTTAAAAATTGATGTAAACTTAAAAGGTACTTATAGCCAAAGTCGATTTGCAAATGAAGGCGCCATTGGTTCAGCTGTTAGTTTCGATCCTACACAATCTGTAAATTCAAAAAGTAGTCGCTTTGGCGGTTATTGGGAATGGCTAGACCCCAACACAACAACAGGTCTTAAATCGCTAGCGCCATTAAATCCATTGGGTTTATTACTACAAAACGACAATAGAAGCAAAGTACAACGTGCTGTTGGTAACGTGCTAATTGATTATAAATTCCATTTTTTACCAGATTTACATGCAGTGTTAAATGTAGGTGCAGATTTGTCTGAGGGTAAAGGAACAACTGTAATACCAGATAGTGCTGCCTCTGCATATATGCGTTCGCCAGATAAAAAACATGGTGGTGTTAATAATCAGTACAGACAAACAAGACAGAACACGTATTTAAATTTTTATTTCAACTACGCTAAGGATATTAAATCTATTGATAGTAGAATAGAAGCAATTGCTGGTTATGAGTATCAAAACTATTTATCCACCTATTATAACTTTGCTGATTATACAACTGATGGCACTGTTATTTCTACACCAAATAATCCGTTTAATAAACCTGAGAATACAATAGTGTCATTTCTTGGCCGTGTTAATTACACGTTTATGAACAAGTATATACTTACAGGATCTGTACGTAGAGATGTTTCTTCTAGGTTCAATCCCACTAACAGAGCGTCAATATTTCCTTCTGGGGCATTTGCTTGGAAATTAAAAGAAGAATCTTTTTTGAAAAATGTAAAAGCCATATCTGATTTAAAACTACGGGTTAGTTACGGTGTTACAGGGCAACAAGATGGTATTAACAACTACGATTACATTTCTTACTACAATTTAAGTGGCACACAAGCACAATACCAACTTGGCAATAACTTTTATCAGCTATACAGACCAGGCGGCTACTACTTTAATAGAAAATGGGAGCAAACTGCTACAACCAATATTGCTTTAGATTACGGTTTCTTAAACGGGCGCATTACGGGTAGCATTGAGTATTATTATAAAAATACTAGCGATCTTTTAAATGAAATTAACCAACCTGCAGGCACCAATTTCTCTAATAAAATAGTTGCCAACATTGGTAGCATGGAAAATAGAGGTGTTGAGTTTACAGTAAATGTACAAGCAATTAAAAGTAAAGATGTATCTCTTGATTTCGCTTTTAACGCAACCTACAACCAAAATAAAATTACCAAGTTAACCATTTCAGATGATCCTAATTATGCAGGTGCACAGTTTGGCGGTATTGCTGGTGGTGTTGGTAATACAGTAAGAATACATACTGTTGGTTTTAACCGTGGGGCTTTTTATGTGTACAAACAAGTGTACGATCCTGTAACCAATAAACCAATAGATAATCTATTTGCCGATAAAAATAGAGACGGTTTAATCAACTCTAGTGATTTATATCAATACAAAGGGTCCGATCCAAAAGTATTCTTTGGTTTCAGTTCAAATCTTACAGTAAAAAAATGGAATGCTGGTTTTGTAATGCGTGCCAATGTTGGCAATTATGTTTACAATAATGTAGCGTCTAATACTGGAACTTTACGTAACATCATTAACCCAATTGGCTTTATTAACAATGGTTCTACAGATTATTTAAATACCTCTTTTAGTGGTAGTGGTGATAAATATTTTTTATCAGATTACTATGTGCAAAATGCTTCTTTCTTAAGAATGGATAACATTAACATAGGCTACAATGCTGGTAAAGTATTTAACAATAAAGCCAATTTAAGAATTAGTGCCAATGTGCAAAATGTATTTGTAATTACTAAGTACAAAGGTTTAGACCCAGAAGTTAATGGCGGTATTGACAATAATCTTTACCCAAGACCAAGAACATTTGTATTGGGGGTTAATTTAGATTTCTAAAACTATTAGTTAAACAAAATCGTATATGCAAGTTGTGCAAAACGATTATTATAAATAAAAAATATGAAAACAATTTTTTTTAAAAAAATAGCTTCAGCTTGTTTAGCGACAGCTGTGTTTGCTTCCTGCAGTAAGAAGCTAGATTTGGTACCTACCAATGAAATTACCTCTGCTAATGTATATAGCACAACTACTGGTTACAAACAAGCTTTTGCAAAAGTATACGGTGCTTATGCCTTAACTGGCAATGCTGGTCCGGCAGGTAATGGCGATGTACAAGGTATAGATGAAGGTTTTTCTGATTTTGTACGTTTGTATTTTAACGCTCAAGAATTGTCTACCGATGAAGCAGTTGTAGCTTGGGGCGATGCTGGTATTCAAGACTTTCACAATATGAACTGGTCTGCAAGTAATCCTTTCTTAACTGGTTTATATTATCGTTGTTATTACCAAATTACACTCTGCAACGACTTTATTAATCAATCCTCTGATGCTAACTTAAGCAAACGAGGTATTACTGGCGCTTCTGCCGATAGCATTCGTACTTACAAATCTGAAGCAAGATTTTTAAGAGCTTACCAATATTCTGTAATTATGGATTTATTTGGTACTGGTCCTTTTGTTACTGATAAAGATGTAATTGGTTCTGCAACCTTGCCATCGCAAGCAACACGCAGCCAACTATTTACTTACATAGAAACCGAACTAAAAGATTTAGATGCTAGCTTAGTAACTGCAAGAGCTAATGAATATGGTAGAGCAGATAAAGCTGCAGCTTGGGCTTTGCTAGCTCGTATTTATTTAAATGCAGGTGTTTATACCGGTACTACAAAATATACCGATGCCATTACGTACTCTAAAAAAGTAATAGATGCAGGGTATTCTTTAATTACAAATTATCCGCAGTTGATGCTTGCTGATAATAACCTTAACACTAGTGAGTTTATCTTAACCATTAATTACGATGGCTTAAAAACACAAAGCTATGGTGGTACTACTTTCTTAACACACGCACCAGTTGGTGGATCTATGACGGCAAGCAATTACGGTATCAGTGGTGGTTGGGCTGGTTATAGAACTACTAAAAATTTACCGTCGCTTTTTCCAGATAATACAGGTACCGCAGACAAACGATCTCAGTTTTATACATCGGGTCAAAATCTAGAAATTACCGATCAAACGGTATTTACAGATGGTACTGCTGTTACAAAATATCGTAACGTAAAGCGTTCTGGTGCTAATGGTCAAAGCTTGGATTTCTCCGACATTGATTTTCCTTTATTCAGATTATCAGAAATGTACTTGATATATGCTGAGTCGGTACTACGTGGTGGTACTGGTGGAGACGCGGTAACAGCATTAACATATGTAAATAATATCCGCACAAGAGCTTATGGTAATGTATCGGGTAATGTAAATTCTGTAGCGCTTACTACTGATTTTATTTTAGATGAAAGAGCTAGAGAATTGTATTGGGAGGGTTTTAGAAGAACGGACTTAATTCGCTACGGTAAATTTGTAGAAGGTACATACTTATGGCCTTGGAAAGGGGGTGTAAAATCTGGTTCTGCTGTGGCATCTTTCAGAACTATCTATCCTATACCAACCACCGATTTGTCTTCTAATGCAAATCTTAAACAAAACCCAGGTTATTAATTTAAACGAAACAATAAATTAGTTTTTATGAAAAGTATAATAAAATTAATATCATTGTCATTAGTACTGGCAACTACTTTATGGTCTTGTACTAAAGATGAAAATAAAGAATACATCTTATCTGGTAATAATCCTGTTTTAAGTGCAAGTTCAACCGCTCCACTAGTGCTTGATTTGATTAATAAAGATAATCAAGCAATAAAGTTCTCTTGGACAAACCCAAACTATGAATTTACTACTGGCACTAGTTCACAAGATGTGAATTACACTTTGCAGTTTGATACAACAGGTGCCAATTTTACCAACCCAAAATTGGTTTCTAGATCTGTTTCTAAAGACTTATCAATGTCGCTTACTGTTAAGGAATTAAATTCCATCTTACTTTCTATGGATTTGGTTGAGAATATGCCACACAATATAGAAATAAGAATTGTTTCATCATTAACTGGCTCTGCTGTGCCACTAACTTCTAATGTAATAAAAATAGTGGCTACCCCTTATTTAGATGTAAAGTATCCAGTGCCTGCTAACTTATACATAACTGGTGCTGCAACGCCTTTAAGTTGGCAATGTGGTTGCGCTTCTGACGGGGCAGGTACTACTCAAAAATTTGCTAAAATAAGCTCAACTGCTTTTCAATTAACAATTACACTTTCAGCTGGTAATTCGTATTTGTTATTACCTGCGTATGGCAGCTGGTCTGCCAAATATGGTGGTGTTGCTGCTGGTAATGCAAATAATGTAACTGGTGATGATTTTCAACCAAATGGTAACGATTTATTAGCGCCATCAGTAACAAAATCTTATAAAATTACTGTTGATTTTAAAACAGGCAAATTCATTGTTCAATAAACAATTAAATTATTTTTATGAAATACTTTTCAAAACTTATGTTGTTGGCAACGGTGGTAGTTACACTTATTACCGCTTGCGATAAAGTTGATAGCCTACCATTATACAAAAGTGCTACTGCTACTACTTTGTCTGCCTCTGCTACTAATATTGCAGTTTTACCAGTCGATTCTTCAAAAACTGCTATAACATTTTCATGGAGTTATCCTGAATTTGCAATAGATTCTACTACTGCTAAGTATATTATAGAAATGGATTCTACAGGTAGAAATTTTTCAAAAGCAGTAACCCGTACTATAATTGGTAGTTTAAATACCTCATATACTGGTAAAGAAATTAATACTATTTTATTGGCTTACGATTTTAAAATTGGGGTAGCTTACGATATGGATATTCGTATTACAGCTTCGTATGCTAATAATAATAACCAACTTAAATCTAATACCATTAAAGTAAAAATGACACCTTACAAAGTTCCTCCTAAAATAGCTTTACCAACTTCTGGCAAGTTATTTATTGTAGGCGATGGCACACAAGGTGGTTGGAATAACCCTGTACCGGCACCAAGCCAAGAGTTTGCGAGGTTAGATGAAACTACGTTTGCTGGTGTGTTTAATTTGAATGGTGGTAATCAATTTTTATTGTTGCCTGTTAATGGTGATTGGACCAATAAGTATGCAGTTGCTAATAACAATGTGGGTGGTATCAATGCAGGTGGCGATTTTGGATATAATCTAAGCGATAATTTTAAAGCTCCAACTACTACTGGTTTCTATAAGATTGTAGTTGATTTTCAAATTGGTAAGTTTAGTATTACGCCTTATACGT
>JBBQLL010000032.1:0-34299 GCA_038327865.1 Chitinophagales bacterium
AACAACATCTCACTTATTTTATATCAAATTTCTCGATAATGAAAAAGAAAGAAAAAAAGGAACTAAAGGAAAAATTGATGGTAGCGGTAAAAAAAGTACTAATTAACAATAATGCCATACTTACTGCTAAAATTGAAAAAATCGTAAAAAAGTCAATGAAAGAGATTGTAAAAAAAAGTAAGAAAAAAGTTATTGCTAAAAGGAAACCCGCTGTTGTAAAGTAATCATTCACAACAGGTATTTCATCCACTTTTAAAATCAAAAATTATGTTTTACAACAATTATCAATTTGGGGGCATGCACCTGTTTTGGTGGATTATTTAGATGTTTTTTATATGATTAATTATATAATAAAACTTAGGCATCCCTAGTAAGCGAGAAGTAAGTGATTAAATTATCAGTGAAGAATTTTTAAAGAGCAACCAGCATTTACCTCTATCGTAGTGGTTACGTTAGTTATCCTTTCCATGATATATCTCCTTCTTTTTCATGATATATATCATTTTATACCTCTTAGCTACTTCTTATTTTGCATTATCATTTAAAAATAATAATAAATTAATTTTATATTATGAATAAGTTACATAGTTTTTCTGATTTTTTAAAAATCATATCCATGTTTACAATATTATTACTTGCCCACAATTTTGCTCAGGCGCAATCTAAGCAATGGTCTGTTCCGAGAGAAGCAGTAAATGTCAAAAACCCATTAGCATCTCAGGTCAATTCAACATTAACTGGAAAAGCGCTGTATGCAACCTACTGTTCCCCCTGCCATGGCAATAAAGGAAAAGGTGATGGTGTTGCTTCTGCAGCTTTGAGTATCAAACCAGCTGATCATACTTCAGCTATAATACAGGATGAAACAGACGGCTCATTATTTTATAAAATTTCAGAGGGGCATCCACCAATGCCACAATACAAATCTGCCCTTAATGAAACCCAAAGGTGGGAGTTGGTTAATTATATCAGAACACTTGCTAAAAAGCGGAAATAACAACTTTAATCTCCACTCGTTTTACATTATAATGAACCCTGAAATAAAAATATCATGAAATTTATAACGAAGCAGATTCGGCAGTTACTGATTTTTTGCCTGCTTTTCGTATTTTTAACTGATTCTATGGCGCAGCAAACCGCAAATGCCGTTGATTCCGCCCTTCTTGACAGGATCAATGTCTTAGAAAAACAAGCAGCCTATACTAAGCCAGGTGAAGACCATTTTATGGTTGTTGGGTTAGCAACTTTTGGTTTTGTAAGCAATAAAACCACTACAACCATAGCAGCCTCAAGAGAGGTTACAAAGACTAATAGCCTTGCCGATGCTGATCATTATGAATTTAGTCCCATGTTTCTATGGCGACATGGAAATAAATTCCTCCTCGAATTTGAACCATCTTTCAGTAAGAATCAACTTGGTGTTAACTGGGCAGCCATCTCTTATTTTGTAGTGCCGGGACTTATCCTCCGAGGTGGGTATTTGGTATTGCCTTTTGGCACTTATAATAAACGATTGGGTGCGGGATGGATCAATAAATTTGCTTCAGACCCTGAAGGAGTTGCTGGAGCAACAGACTATGGTGTTGAAGCTGAAGGGGGGTTTCAGGCAGGCAGTATGAAGTGGAGCTATGATATAGCTATTTCCAACGGCATGCAGCTTTTGCCAGATGGTACTATGCAGAATGCAGGAATAACGGATAATAACAGAAACAGAACAATTACTGGAAGAATAGGATGGTTGCCTTTTTCAAACTCTTCCCTTGAATTGGGAGCTTCAGTAATGACTGGAAAAGTAGGGGATGCCAGTTCTAAAACTGAAAATATTAGCGCCAACTTGTATGCATTGGATATGAATCTAGTAGAAAACATTAAACCATTTCAATTAAATATAAAAGGTCAGTTTAGTACAACAAATGTTGATCATGCAGATTATATCAATCCAACTGATACTACCAAAACCTACAGTTTTAACAATCGTACCCACACTAGTTATATTATGGCTGCGCTAAGACCTATGTTCAGTAATAATAAGGTCATTAAAAACTTTGAAGTAGCTGCCCGTTATGGTAATTATACAAGTCCTGCCAATTCACTTTTGGGAACGAAAGATAATTCGCTTGCACTAGGCCTGAATTATTGGCTAAACTGGCGAACTGTAGTGCGTTTCACTTACGAAGGGATAAAAGCAACGAATACAACAAGCATCAATACTGGTGGCACACCAGGCGTTGTTACCCAATCCAACTCAATGTATCTGCAATTTTCTATTCAATTATAAAACAACAAACTATGAAGTACTTATATAACAAAAAAACAACCATTTCAACGGCCTTCTTGATAATGATTGGGTTAAATATAGTAATACTTAATAGCTGCGCTGTGAGTCAGAAAATAGCTACAAAATCGGGTGTGCAATTATGGTCAGAAAATTGTCAGCGTTGCCATAATACGCCTCCACCATCTACCTTCTCACCAGAAAAATGGGAAACAATTGGGTTGCACATGCAAAGTAGGGCTTTGCTTACAGAAACAGAAAAGGAAAAGATTGTGGCATTTTTAAAGCAATAGTAATTGATGAAATGAGACGTTATAAGGCATTTGGCATGGTACCCGTATGCTTCTTTTGAAAAGAAATTGTAGAGAAAAAGTTCACTATAAACTAAATAACATTTTAAAAGAACATTGCATTGTTCTATAAATTTTCTTTTTGAGAATGCCCATATTGAAAATTTTTAAAATAACGTATTTTAAAAAATAATAAATTGAATAGGTATAATTGGAGAGAAAGTGTTGTCTATCAAAAATTAAAAGTAAATAGAACTAATCATTGCCATCCAGATGATGAGGTGATTATTTAAATGACATATTTCTGTTATACTATTAAAGACAGAATGGAAAGCAAAGAATAAGGAGTTACCTGCTATGATTGCTTCTTTTGCACAAAAATTTTTTTTGGAACAGATAAATAATTCAAAAAAAGTAAATAATATAAATATGAAAAAGAACATGGGGTCAGCAGACCGAATCATCCGAATGGCTATAGCCATCCTTATCGTTGCTTTATACTTTACTCACATTATTACAGGTACATTAGCATTAATTCTATTAACAATTATGGGAATTTTTGTTATAACAAGCCTTGTTAGCTTTTGTCCACTGTATTTTCCTTTTGGATTAAGTACAAAGAAAAAAAACCAACTCTAAAACCTCTATTTTAATGAAAGTAACATATTTCTCATTAAATAGTTGGAACATTAAAAACACCTTTTAAATATCACAATTATGGAAGTACATTATTATAATGTAGAAGTAAATTGGGAAAACAGCCGTAAAGGCATCATCTGTTCGCCAGAATTAAATAAGAAGAATGGCGTTTGTATTGAGGTAGCCACACCACCAGAATTTCCAAAAGGAATTGAAGGAATTTGGTCTCCAGAACATTTGTTTGTGGCTGCCATTAGCGGTTGTTTAATGACTACATTTTTAGCTATTGCCGAAAATTCTACACTTGAATTTGCAAGTTTTAGTTGCCAAGGAAAAGGGAAAATTGAAATGATTGCTGGTAAGTTGATAATGAGCGAAGTTCTGCTTGAACCCAAAGTTGTAATCTATAATGAGCAGTTTAGAGATAAGGCAGTTCGCATTTTAAAAAAAGCAGAAGATGCTTGTTTGATAGGAAATTCAGTTAAGTCAAAGGTCATTGTAGAAATACATATTGAAGTGACCCCTATATTAATTGCTAGTAAATGAGAAAGACATATTTCATCATTTTGGCTTGCAATTTTGCTAGACTAAATACAGTAAATACATATTCATACTTTGGTGAGAGGTGAAATTGATATTGCAAGTATTGACTGTAAATCTTAACTCATTTTAGATCTAAAAATACATTAGCAAAAAAGCATCGCAATTTTAGCACGGGGATATTGACAAAGTAAAAAGATTGGTTAGTAAAGCTCAAAGCAGTAAAAGCCATTGAATGAGTTTGTAACAGCAATCTGATAATTTTTAAATGCAACTGGTTAAATAAAATGAAATTATTTAAAAAAGATATATTATTTGTTCTAATTCTTAATATCCCTTGCAATAGCAATAGTGGGCAAAACAATCATTTACAGAAAATTTCTGTTGCTGCCGCCACGCCCGAAACAAATACAATTGCAGGAAATTTTAGTAACCAACAAACCATAAAATTCGATTCTACAAAAATTAATGCTTTCTTCAAAAAATTTTCTATACTGTCCTCTATAAAAATAGAACTCAATTCTTTTTATCGCAATCGGCATAATGCCTTCGCTTGGCTTGATAATAAAGATATGATAGAGCTGGCTGGCAACTTTTACAACTACATTCAAAATATCAGTAAAGAAGGAGTAAAAGATAAATCGCCATATCAAACTGAATTTGCCTTAATGATGGGTGTTAATAATGCGGACAGTTTGAATGTGGCTACCGAAATTATGTTGACTGCACAATATTTTGTGTATGCAAAAAATGTGTGGGCAAGTTTAAATGCAAATGAAACAAAAGGTATTAATTGGTGCCTACCGCGAAAAAAAATAGCCTAGTCTTTGCAGCTCCATTCGTTCATTAACGGAAAAAATGTTTTGAAAAGTCTACCTATTTATCGGCAATATGCGTTGCTGAAAAATCAATTAAAAAAATACAAAGACCTTGAGAAAACTAGTGGTATTTCAGTGATTGCTGATATAAAAAAGAGTCTTTAAAAGGGCGATTCATCTTTAATTGTTGTTGCCCTAGAAAAATGGTTATTTGTTTCAGGCGATCTACCTACAAAAATTGTCAATACTGCATTTGATAGTAACCTTGAGGTAGCGGTTAAAAAAATTCAACACCGCTTTGGGTTGAAAAGCGTGGCATTATTAGTACCGTATTAATAAAAAGAAATAAATGTGCCGTTGGGGGCAAGGATGCAGCAAATAATGGTAAATATGGAAAGTAGTCGTAGGGTACCAGCATCTGCTTTAAATGATTATCTGGTACTAAATATTTCCTAATTTATATTACATGGCTATGAATATGATAGCCTAGTGTGGCGCATGGATGCTGCGGTAGGTAGGCCTTTACACAAAACAGTTATTTTCTCTGGTAACATAAAACATGTGGTATTTAGCACTTATTGTAATGTGCCCCCCCATTATTTTACAGCATGAAAAATTGACTGCAATACGTCGTAATAAAAACTATTTAGTAAGGCAATTCATGGAGTGGCTTGATGGCCAAGTCAGGCAAAGGTCAGGGCCAGATAACGCATTGGGCTAAGCTAAATTTTTATTTCTATACCCGTACAATATATACCTGCACGATACACTGGCTAAAGTATTATTCTGCGTAAGTACCCATACCTTTAGTTATGGCTAAATACGCTTATCAGATGCAGAAAAACTGGCTAATTATTTATTGAAAAATGATACCGCATGGACAGCGAAAAAATTAACATAACCATGCAACTAAGTAAGAAAGATTTGTAATAGTAAAAAATAGAGACTGTTTTCATCGTTCATTTTACTGCGTAGGTTAATTCAAAAGGTGAGTTAAATTTTAGAAAAGATTTGTATGAAAGGGATAAACGTTTGGCTGCATTGGTTTTAGAAAATACAGTCAAATAAATGTGATGTTAGTCTAGTAAAAAATAAAATTATATGCAAATAAAAACTTTCAACATACAAGGTTTAACACAAGCAGAAGTAACAATTGCTAGAGGAAAATTTGGAGAAAATAGGTTAGCCTATAAAAAAGTGAATCCTGTTTTTGAAGCACTGAAAAATCTGCTTAAAGAACCAATGATTTTGCTATTGTTGGTGGCTTCTTGCATTTATTTTATTAGTGGCAAAACAGGTGATGGTATTTTTTTACTTTCAGCCATTGTGATTGTTTCTGCTATCACTTTATTTCAAGATACACGAAGTAGAAATGCTTTGGAAAAATTGAAAAACTTTACAGAACCCAATTGTAAAGTGATAAGAGATGGAACTATTCAAGAAATTAAAAGTGAAGATATAGTTGTCGGCGATAGCTTGATAATTGAAGAAGGAACATCTATTGCAGCCGACGGAACAATTATTCATTCCAACGATTTTTCTGTAAACGAATCTATACTCACTGGCGAATCATTTGCTGTTTTTAAAGATAAAGACAAGGATAAGGATGATAAACTTGTTTTCCACGGTACAACAGTTGCAAGCGGTTTGGCTATTGCAACCATCACCGCCATTGGCAATGCCACTAAACTGGGCAAAATTGGGGAAAGCCTTGAAAAAATTGAGGAAGAGAAGACACCACTTGAATTACAAATAAACAATTTCGTTAAAAAATTAGTGATTGCTGGGGTAATTATTTTTCTAATTGTATGGGCTATCAATTATTTCCATTCAAAGAATTTATTAGATAGTTTGCTTAAAGCACTCACATTGGCAATGAGTGTTTTACCCGAAGAAATACCAATGGCTTTTACCACATTTATGGCAATTGGTGCTTGGCGATTAATGAAGATGGGTATTGTGGTAAAGCAAATGAAAACAGTGGAAACATTAGGTAGTGCTACAGTTATTTGTACTGATAAAACAGGTACGATAACTGAAAATAAAATGAGTTTGGCTAAAGTATTTACTTTAGTTACTCAAAAAATTACCAATGCAAATGAGGCTTTAAATGGTAAAGAAAGAGAACTGATACAACTATCAATGTGGGCAAGTGAGCCAATACCATTTGACCCAATGGAAGTAGCCTTGCACAAGGCTTACAGCGATTTAAAGCTAACTGATGAAAGACCAAATTTTAAGCTAGTACACGAATATCCTTTGAGTGGTAAACCGCCAATGATGACCCATATTTTTGAAGATAATAATGGCAAAAGAATTATTGCAGCGAAAGGCGCACCCGAAGCAATCATTAATATTTCAAATTTAACTACTACAGAAAAACAACAAATAGAAAAAGCCATAGAAGCTTTATCGGTAGATGGTTTTAGAGTATTGGCAGTTGGCGAAGCAATTTTTTCAGGCATAAATTATCCAACCACACAACAAGAATTTCAATTTAATTTTAAAGGTCTTGTTGCTTTTTACGACCCTCCAAAAAAGAATATTGAAGCCGTTTTAAAAGAATTTGACAAAGCAGGTATTGCTGTTAAAATAATTACTGGCGATAATGCGGCAACTACAGCTGCTATTGCAAAGCAAATAGGTTTTATTGGTTTTAAAAATAGTATTACTGGCGATGAATTGATGAAACTTAACGACATTGATTTGCAACAAAAAGTAATGACAACTAATATTTTCACAAGAATGTTTCCTGAAGCAAAATTGAGAATTATTAATGCTTTAAAGGCTGAAAATCAAATTGTAGCAATGACTGGTGATGGTGTGAATGATGGACCAGCTTTAAAAGCTGCACACATTGGTGTTGCCATGGGAAAGAAAGGTACAGAAATGGCTAAACAAGCTGCATCATTAATTTTGCTGGATGATGATTTATCTAAAATGGTGGATGCTGTAGCCATGGGTAGAAGGATTTATACCAATCTTAAAAAAGCCATTCAATACATTATATCCATTCACATACCTATTATGCTTACCGTTTTTGTTCCATTAGCATTAGGCTGGGTTTACCCAAATATATTTTCGCCAGTACACATCATTTTTTTAGAATTAATAATGGGACCAACCTGCTCTATCATTTTTGAAAATGAACCCATGGAGAAAAATACCATGCTTCAAAAACCACGACCATTTACCACTACTTTTTTCAATTGGAAAGAACTAGCAACAAGTATCGTACAAGGATTCGTAATTACAGCAAGCACGTTGCTTGTTTACCAATATTCTGTTTACCTAGCATTTGATGAAGCACATACCAGAACAATTATATTCACTGTTCTAATAGCTGCTAATATATTTTTAACCCTTGTAAACCGTTCATTTTATTATTCCATTTTTACCACTTTAAGATATAAAAATAATATGGTGTTTGTGATAATTGGCATCACAATTATTATTACAGGTCTATTACTATTTGTACCACCATTAACAACCTTTTTTCAATTTGAGACGCTTACTATTTGGCAGTTATTTATTGCTATTACCATAGGTTTTATATCAGTGATTTGGTATGAGTTGGTAAAAATAAAAAAAAGGCTAAAAGCCGTTCGGACGGACATTTAAGTAACAATAAAATAGGTTTTTATGCAGGAATTATTGCATTTACATATTTATAGGCTTGGCACCATTGTTTACTACTCAAGTTGTTGAAAAAATAGGAATTCAAAAATGGGTAAGAATTGCTTTTCTGGCTAATGCGTTTGTTACACCTTTAATTGTATATGTTTATTTCTTACCCAATATTTTCTGAAAGGTTATTGTTACTTGCGTTATTGTGAACAATTACAGCACCTACTGCCATGCTACTACTTGCAATAATGTTTAAAAGAAATTCTTTGAAAGTTCCATAAAGGAAACTGAAAAGCGGTTAGAAATATGGTTTATAAAACCAGATAACTACAAAGAAAAAACGGTATAATTATCAACATCAAGTAGAAGTATTTTGTAGATTGACAGAAGATAATTTTATATATACAAATTTAATATAATAATGATTGAACATAATAAACTAGAAAGATTTTAAATGGTTAAGCCACCAACTATCTCAAATACTTTTTGGCAGTTTGATGCCAACTATTGGTTCAAACAACTCAATACATCTGCCAATGGGCTGTTGCATAGCAGTGCAGAAACTATTTTAAAGCAATCTCGTTCTGGCAGAAAAACAAACTCTCATTTTAAAAAAGATATATTGCTTTTGTTGGAACAATTTAAAAGCCCATTAATGTGGCTGTTAATAGGAGCAACTCTTTTATTCAACAAAACTGATCTTATCTGCCATAGGAAAATCCCTTAAACCCAATTATAAATTTGTATAACTTAATTTTGACAAACTGCATAGCTCAAATTATAAATACAATCAATGTGACAATTATATTGCTCTGAAAAATACCAACCATTATCACAGTTACTTACAGTAGTATTTTACTAATACAAACAACATGAAAAGACTTTTAACCTTTCTAATTCTTATCATTTTAATAGCCTGTAAAAGTAAAGTTGTAAAAACAAAGCCAGTAATGATGGCTATTACAGAATCTGTATATGCAGCCGGTAGCATAAAAGCAATGCAGCAATACCAAGCATTTGCAACTGTAAATGGTATTATTAAAACAATGTATGTGAAAGAAGGTGACAGTGTACAAATAGGTACACCCATATTAGCTATCAGTAATACTTTGCAAGAACTTAATAGAGACAATGCCTCCTTAGCAGCACAATATGCAGCCAGTAACGAGGATAAACTAAAGGATGCACAGCAAAATATAGCCCTGCAAAAGAATAAAATGGAAAACGACCTGCTGATGCGGCAAAGACAGCAAAACCTATGGAAAGAAGATATTGGTACCAAGGTAGAACTAGAACAAAGAGAACTGGCTTATAAGAACTCTAAAACATTATATGAGAGCGCTATAGTTAAATATAACGACCTAAAAAAGCAGCTAACATTTGCTGCTTCTCAAGCCAATAAAAATCTACAAATCAGTCAGCAGCAAGCAGGTGACTTTACGCTTAAAAGTGCCGTAAATGGTATAGTATATAAACTGTATAAAGAAAAAGGCGAGGTAGTAAACCCACAAACAGCACTAGCATTAGTAGGCAATAATAAAAAATTTATTTTAGAAATGCAGGTAGATGAATATGACATTTTTAAAATAAAGCAAGGGCAGCAGGTATGGGTAAGCATGGATAGCTATAAAGGGCAAGTATTTGAAGCAAGGGTAACCAATATTTCGCCAATGATGAAAGAAAGTAGTAAAACTTTTTTGGTAGAAGCCAACTTTGTAACACCACCAGCAACGCTATATCCGTTTGTAAGTTTTGAAGCCAATATTGTACTAGAAACAAAAGCCAAGGCACTATTAATACCGAGAAAATTATTGCTGAATGACTCAACAGTGGTAAAAGCAGATGGCAGTAAAGTAGTCATTAAAACTAGGCTAAAAAATTATGATATGGTAGAAGTGGTATCTGGTATTACAGCAGATGATGAACTGATAAACCCAGTGCCATGATTGGCAAAACCAAACTAAAATATGATATTGCACTATCGCTTCTGTTAGCACGCTGGAAACAAACTTTAATAGCTGCCATTGGTGTAACGTTTAGCATTACTATGTTTATCGCACTACTTAGTTTTATGGCCGGGCTAAACACGTTGCTAGATGGGCTTATTTTAAACAGAACACCACACGTACGGCTATACAACGATATAAAACAAGCCGAGCAACAACCAATAGATATTGCATTTAAAATTTCGGGTCAATACAATTTTATACGGTCTATAAAACCCAGTTACGAGCTATTGCAAATACATAACAGTGCAGCTATTATGGCCAACTTACGTAAGGATGATAGGGTGCTAGGTGTTGCACCAAAAATATTAGCACAAGTATTTTACAATGTAGGCACTATTAACCTAACAGGTGTAATTAATGGCATAGATATAGATGCAGAAAATAAATTATTTGCTTTTGAGAGCTATGTAGTAGCAGGTAATTTTATTAACTTAAAATATATACCCAATAGTATTGTTTTGGGTAAAGGTGCAGCCGAGACAATGTTGGTAGATATAGGCGATATGGTACAGATTACTACCGCTAAAGGCGACCATGTTCAATTAAAAGTGGTGGGCTTTTTTCAATCGGGTGTTGTAGAAATTGATAAGGTACAAAGCTATACCTCTATAGCTACTGCCCAAAAGCTATTGGGCGAATCGAACAATTATATAACCGATATACAGGTGAAGCTGAAAGACATTTTGCAAGCTCCCAGCCTTGCAAAAGAATATCATCAATTATACCAAACAGAGGCCATAGACATACAAACCGCAAACTCGCAATTTGAAACTGGCAGTTTTATACGTACATTAATTTCGTATGCGGTAGGCATTACCTTATTAATTGTAGCTGGTTTTGGTATTTACAACATTTTAAACATGATGATTTATGAGAAAATGGATACCATTGCCATACTAAAAGCCACGGGGTTTTCGGGTAAAGATGTACGGTGGATTTTTATCGCAATCGCACTAACAATAGGTATATTTGGTGGTGCTTTAGGTTTATTATTTGGCCTTGGTGTATCAAGTATAATTGGACAAATACCATTTAAAACAGCAGCCCTGCCTACCATAAAAACCTACCCCATCAACTACAACATTGTGTTTTATATCATTGGTGGTGTATTCTCAATAATTACTACTTATCTAGCTGGTTTTTTTCCTGCACGCAAAGCCAGTAAAGTAGATCCTGTCATAATAATACGTGGTAAATAAGATGAGCAATATTGTATTAGAAGCCCTTCACATCAACAAGTACTTTTCTGATCCTGTAAAAGTTCAGGTGCTTACAGATATTTCCTTCAAGTTGGGCAAGGCCGAGTTTGCGTCTATTATTGGCAAATCGGGTTGTGGTAAATCTACGTTGCTATACATATTATCTACCATGGATACAGATTATGAAGGCGATGTACAAATAGACGGAATAAGTATGTTGCAAAAGAGGGAAACAGAATTAGCAGAAGTTAGAAACCAGAAAATAGGCTTTGTATTTCAATTTCATTACTTATTAAACGAATTTTCAGTACTGCGTAATGTGATGCTACCAGGTGAGAAATTAGGTAAATATGCAACTAAAGAAATAGAAAGCAGGGCTTACGAAAAGCTAAAAATATTAGGGATACAAGATGAGGCACTTAAATCGCCAAATCAATTATCTGGTGGCGAAAAACAAAGAGTAGCCATAGCAAGGGCATTAATAAACGACCCATTGATTATTATGGGTGATGAACCCACTGGCAATTTAGATAAAAAGAACAGCGAGATAGTGTTTAACATATTTAAAGAGCTGGCAGATGTGTATCAGCAATCACTGCTAATTGTAACACACGATAATGAATTTGCAGCTAAAACCAACCGCATAATAGAAATGGAAGATGGTAGAATTATTAATTAAAACAAATACTTCATAAAAACTTAGAACTTTACTTTAGAAGGGTCAATTTGTTTGGTATATTCAACTATACTTTTTCTAATTCTAATTTTAAGGTCTTCTTCAGCTACTATTATCACTTTGTCAAGTATAATAAATTTTATATTCGATTTCTCAAAGGCTGAAGAAAGTTCCTTAATTTTTTAGTTAAGGCTACATGTTGTTGATTGTCATTTATGGTATATAATAAATCTAATGACTTATTCCCAGCTATTTCTTTTGTTGCTTGTTTTAAAATGAAAAGATGTAAGGTGTTTCTATTAAGACCATATTTTAAGAGGGTGTTCGTTTTGATAGACCATTTTCGTGAATTTTCTTTATACTTTTATACATTTCTGCGTTGCTCCGCCTTACATATGGCTAGCTACATTTTTCACTTTTTTTGCACTTTTAATGGCATCCTTAATAGTTTTTTGATACGCTATTTTAGGATAAGATACTGGCGTTGTGTTAATCAGTTCACGGTATTTAAACCGCGTCTCAACTGTTTGCGAGATGCCTGCTGAGGCAAATCGTTTGTTGCAGGTGCCGTTACTTTCGTCCATTGCCAACAGTCCTTTATTGCTGGCAAAAGATGGGATATTATATCTTTTGGTAGTTGATTGTTCATTGGTTTTTCCATTTCCAGTTGAGAATTTCTGGAAGATCTTTACCGTGTTTATGTACATAATGCTTATGTTCTATTAATTTATCCTGCAATTGTTGTTTTAGGTACGAGCCTTTACTACCTAAATTTGGCAAGCGGTCAATTACATCTATCACTAAATGGAAACGGTCAATATCATTTTGTACCCTAAGGTCAAATGGTGTCGTTATCGTACCTTCTTCCTTGTAGCCTCTTACATGCAAATTGCGGTTTGTACGACGATAGGTAAGACGGTGTATTAACCATGGATAGCCATGGAAGTTGAAAATGATGTGCTTGTCTTTAGTAAATATTGAATCATAATCCTTGTCTGTTAATCCGTGTGGATGTTCTGAACTGGATTGTAATTTCATTAGGTCTACAACATTCACAACTCTTATTTTAAGTTCAGGAAGATGTTGCCATAAAATTGAAACGGCCGCTAATAATTCAAGCGTAGGAGTATCACCGCAACAAGCCATTACTACATCTGGCTCAGATTCTTGGTCGTTGCTGGCCCATTGCCAAATACCTATTCCTTCAGTACAATGCGTTACCGCTTCATCCATAGTAAGCCATTGCGGTAACGGATGTTTGCCTGCTACCACTACGTTTACATAATGCTTAGTTCTTAGACAATGATCAAAAACAGACAATAAACAATTGGCATCTGGTGGCAAATAAACTCTTACCACATCTGCTTTCTTGTTAATAACATGATCTAAAAAGCCTGGGTCTTGATGTGTAAAGCCGTTGTGATCTTGCTGCCAAACATGTGATGCCAACAAATAATTTAGTGAGGCAATTTTTCTCCTCCAAGGTAATTCTGATGTTACTTTTAACCACTTTGCATGTTGACTAAACATAGAATCAACAATGCGAATAAAAGCTTCATAACTGTTGAATAATCCATGACGACCGGTAAGCAAATAGCCTTCCAGCCAGCCTTGGCACTGGTGTTCACTTAACATAGAATCCAACACCTCACCTGTTGGTGCAAGAAACTCATCATATGATTCTGTTGATGCTTCCCACTGGCGATTAGTAGTTTCGAAAATAGCACCGAGCAAATTCGATAGTGTTTCATCTGGACCGAATATTCGAAAATTATGCTGATTGCGATTGAGACTTGCTATATCTCTCAGAAACTTGCCAAGCACCATCGTATCTTGTCCCATTACCTCACCTGGCGAAGTAACATGCACTGCATGCTTGTGAAAATCAGGCATCATCAAATCATGCAAAAGTACGCCGCCGTTGGTGTGTGGGTTTGCGCCCATTCGTCTGTTGCCAACAGGTGCTAGCTCAGCAAGTTCAGGAATGAGCTTTCCGTTTTCATCAAATAGTTCTTCTGCTTTGTAACTTTTCATCCAGCGTTCTAGCAGCTTTACATGTTGTGGATGTTCTGCATCAACTAAAATAGGTACTTGATGAGAATGAAAAGTTCCTTCATTTGGTACACCATCCACTTCTTTCGGTCCGGTCCAACCTTTTGGTGAACGTAAAATTATCATGGGCCAGCGGGGTCTTGTCGTATCGTTCCCAGCCCTTGCCCTGCCTTGTATGCGGTGAATTTCTTCAATTGCTTTATCAACCGTTGCAGCCATAAGTTTGTGCATCGTTGAAGGATCATCACCTTCTACAAAATAAGGCGTCCATCCACAGCCTTTGTAAAATTGTTCCAATTCTTCATGGTCTATTCTTGCCAAAATAGTAGGGTTACTAATTTTATACCCATTTAAATGAAGGATGGGAAGAACTGCTCCGTCAGTAATTGGATTTAAAAATTTATTGGAATGCCAAGCAGTAGCTAACGGTCCCGTTTCCGCTTCACCATCACCAATAATACAGGCAACAATTAAACTAGGATTGTCGAAAGCTGCACCAAAAGCATGACTCAATGAATATCCGAGTTCACCCCCTTCATGAATAGAGCCAGGTGTGGTGGGTGCAACATGGCTAGATATACCGCCAGGGAATGAGAACTGTTTAAACAACTTTTTTAATCCGTCTTCATCCTGTGTGATATTTGGATATACTTCTGTCCAAGTGCCTTCCAAATAAACATTGCCAACCAATGCTGGTCCACCGTGCCCAGGCCCAGCTATGTAAAACATATCAAGGTCATATTTTTTAATTGCACGATTTAGGTGTACATAAATAAAATTCTGTCCGGGGGTAGTACCCCAATGCCCTACCACCAATGGTTTTACGTGTTCCAGTTTCAACGGTTCTTTTAAAAGCGGGTTATCATACAAGTAAATTTGCCCTACAGATAAATAATTTGCGGCACGCCAATAGGCATCCATCTTTTGAAGTAATTCCAGCGATACTGTTTCATCTGCTGCACGCATATTTTCAGTTTCCATAATTTTATTTTTTTTAAGGTTTATTTTACTTTTAACATACTTGCATTAATTGCTACCACTATGGTACTTACGGCCATTAATGCGGCACCTATAGCAGGGCTTAACAATATTCCCCAATGATATAATACGCCTGCGGCTAATGGTAATGCTATCACATTATAACCTGTAGCCCATATTAAGTTTTGAATCATTTTGCTATGCGTGGCTTTGCCAAATAAAATCAAACTCACAATGTCTTTCGGATTACTATTTACTAAAACAATGCCTGCAGTTTCTGCTGCTATATCGCTGCCACTACCAACTGCAATGCCAACATCAGCCTGAGCAAGTGCTGGCGCATCGTTTACACCATCGCCTGTCATCGCTACAAACTCACCTTTACTTTGCAGCTCTTTTATCTTTTCTAATTTTTGATCGGGCAATACTTCTGCAATAAAACTATCCATGCCGAGTGTTTCACTTACGCTCTTTGCTACCTTACTATTATCGCCAGTTAACAATATCGATTTTATATTTTCTTTTTTTAATGTGGCAATTGCTTCTGCAGATTCGGGGCGTATTTCATCTGATAAAGCAATGTATCCTGAAAGTGCATCGTTGATGATAATAAACACAACAGTTTCCGTATCATTGGCTTTAAAGCCATCCGGAATAGCGATATTTTTTTCCTTTAAATATCCTGGACTAACAACTAGTATTTTTTTTCCTTCAACAGTTGCCTCCACACCCTTGCCTGTAATGGCATTAAAATTTTCAGTTGCTGGAACAGTGAGGGATAAAGTTTTTGCTTTTTGCAAAATACCAGTCGCAATTGGATGTTCTGATTTTTGCTCCAACCCAGCTGCAAGCCTTATCAATTCATTTTCACTAACCTCTTTTTGCAGCGATACTATTTTCGATACTTCAAATTTTCCAACAGTAAGTGTACCGGTTTTGTCAAATACGATGGTGGTAATTTTTCTTGAATTTTCAAATGCTGTTCTGTTCTTAATAAGCAATCCATTTTTTGCAGCCAGCGAAGTTGATCTTGCTACCACCAGTGGTACCGCCAATCCCAGAGCATGTGGGCAACAAATCACAATAACTGTCACCATCCTTGCCATCGCAAAATCTAAAGGATGACCAGTTAAATACCAATATAAAAATGTTGAAATACCAGCAGCTAATGCAATAAAAGTTAACCATTTTGCAGCCTTGTCTGCTAACAACTGTGTTTTTGATTTTGCCTTTTGCGCATCGTCCACCAGTTTAATAACTTGAGATAGATACGAGTCTTTGGCAGCATTAGATACGATTACTTTTATAGAACCATTTCCATTGATGGAACCTGCAATTACTTTATCGCCGTTTATCTTTTTCACCGGCTTCGATTCTCCTGTTAGCATTGATTCATTCAGGTAACTTTCACCTTCGGAAATAATACCATCGGCAGCAACTTTTTCGCCAGGTTTTACAAGAATAATATCTTTCTGTTTTAATGTATCCGTTTTTACATCCTGTACTTTATCACCCATTACCATGTGGGCATCTGATGGCATTAACTGCACCAATAATTCCAGTTCTTTGGAAGCTCCAGCAATGGATTTCATTTCTATCCAGTGCCCGAGTAACATGATGAGAATAAGCGTTGCCAGTTCCCAATAAAAATCCATCCCTTTTAAGCCAAAAACCGTGGCAGTACTGTAAATGTAGGCGACTGAAATTGCAAAGGCTATCAGTGTCATCATGCCAGCATTTTTATCTTTTAACTCACTAACCAACCCCTTTAAGAAAGGCCAGCCACCATAAATAAATACCACGGTTGATAATGCAAATAAGATATAATGCGAACCCGTAAATTGCCAGTCTACACCAATGAACTGCTGTATCATTGGTGATAACAATACTATTGGTAGCGTCAATATCAATACCACATAAAATCGCTTTTTAAAATCAGCAATCATCATCGCATGATGGTTATGACCTGCATGGCCCATAGGTGGATTATCACCCTTTGGCATTTCATCATGTTTCATTTTTGAATGGTCCATACTGTTAATTTTTTATTTTTTTTCCATTGTAAGCAGAAAAAAACTTTCTTTCAACGCAGTCACACTATGTGGAACATTCGCTTCTAAAGTGATCATTTGCCCTTTTGCTAATGAAAATATTTTTTCTTCAGCAAGGAAGTTAATTTTACCATCCAGCACCTGAACACTAATATTCCCAATGGCGGTATGTTCTTTTAATTCCGCATTTTCATGCAATCCAATTAACACTATTGTAGTAGTATCAGATTTGAATACCGTGATGGAATTATGATCAGTGTCTGCCCAAGTAGTTTCCTGTTTTAGTTCAGCAATAAACTTATTAAGATCAATTTCAACTAACCTAGCATTCAACTGCCTTTTACCCTCAGGGCGTAAGGCAGTGGCTTCGTTGGATTTATTTTCCATTAGTTTATTTTTATTTATTTATTGATTTTTAATTCTGAAATCAATCTATCTGATATTTCATCTGAAGAAATGCCATAGCCATTTACCAATACACCTTTTTTGCCAAACTTTGTTGAGGAAATGGCATATAATATTGACTGATCATCTGGATTTGTTTCACCCTCAAACCGAAAAAATTTATCTATTATAAAATCATCGGGTGATAAAATCATTGCTTCATGATGACATACTAAATATTCTGTATTGATATTAAAGTCTATTGTATAGCCTTCTTTTTTTAAAGCATTAATTGTTTCTGATAATGTACCATAACTTTCTTTCATAACTGATTTTATCCCCCGATTCGAATTTTTTAGATTTCAAAATCTAAGTTAATTATCAACGTTCTTCTTCATAAATAGGTACGGTTCCTTCATCTGCAAACCCACTACCAGTTCGTGGTTTTACATTTTCAACTACACTTGAAATAATATTGTTAATCTCTGCTACAGTTGTATGTTGACCTTTTTTAAATTTGTTTTTAGGATTACTTCCCGGACCTGTTTTTTTTACATTTGATTCATCGGGCATTTCATTTTCATTTTTCATTTTTCTTATTTTAATTATTAAAAAATTTATAATCAAGAGGTATCTTCATGTTTACACTATTACGTTTTGGCTTTATTACTTTTATACATTAAGCCATTAAATCAATTTTCTTTATATTATAATTACCCGCTTTACTTAACTGAGCCTGTAATAGTTCAATGGCAATAGGTTTAGTCATCGTAAGCCATGCACCTTGTGGTTTAAACTGAACATCCGCATCTTCAACCCCGGGAATTTTAAGCAGTGCCTGCTTTACATTATTTACACAACCCCCGCAACTCATACCTTGTACTTGATATTTTTTTTAATTTTAGGTAGTTTAAATTAATAGGTTAACCCTTTTATTGGAACAGGAAAAATAAAATCTACCAACAAGTTGTGATGTGCTTCTGAAACATGCTCCTTAAATGACTACATGCTGCGATGCATTACCGTACTGTCTTCTATTCCTAAATTCAAAACAATTTTTTCTAGATTAGCTAGCACTTTTTTAATAACAGCATCCCTTTCTTCTTTTTTTACTGGCAAATCCTTATCAAGTTGCTCCATATTTTTTTCAAAAATCTTATCGGCGTCTTCGTAAAATGTAGTAAGTAAAGGATTGCACGAATATGTTTTTATATGAGAAAATTTTATGGCTACTTTTTTTTCTGTATCATCTAGTTTACTATCGTTATTAGCAGCAAGCAGTGAGATATACACAGGATATTTTAATAGCTTATTATAATCTGTTTCAGAAATATTGTCAATCAGACTCATTTAATATATTTTGATTATTTTTATTGTTAGGATAATTTGTTTTTAACATTTTTAATTTATCAATCGCACTGTTAAACGCAAACTCATAAATGTTCGCTAATCCACCAATTGCAATTGGCTCCCTGCATTTAAGGCTTGCTTCTAGCAAATATCTTTTATCATTTTTCCTTTTGTCAAACCGTTCTAGTAAGATAAATGAACATCTAAACGTTTTATGTATTTAAAAAATTCTGTCTAGTTCTTATGATAATATGCTATTTAACTTAGTTAGAAATAATTCACATTTTCTTAAATTTTTATACGTAATTAAGTGATTAATAATACTGCTTTTTTAAAAATTTGTGATTTGTAAATTTGATTCCAACGTCTGATAACTTAACATACACCTACCATTTTCATATTTAACGAAGGTACTGGCTACAGCCAATTTATATGTTACACAATTACTGGGAACTATTACACTATTCACACATTTGAGTGTAGGCTCTACCAAATGTTAATGATTTCACTTTTGAATTTAGAATTCAAAATATTACACCTCAATTTTTGTTACTATAAATGCGCAGGCTTGTTGAGGTAATGTAGAATAACTAATATAAAAAAATAATTCATTTACATCAAATGTCTAAAATTAAAGTTACTTATTAGGCTGTATTCATTTACAAACCATCCTTAATTAATACGTTTTCGAAATTTCTCCCTAACTATTTTATCGTTAATCCCCAATTTGCTAATGCCTTAGCTGTAGAAGCATACTCTTTATGGCAAATACTTTTGATGCCTAAATCGGTGGCAACTTCTACAAACATTTTCACGTCATCTATATATGCAATTTCATCAACTGGTACTTGTGCACCGTCTAGTGCTAGTTGAAATATAGCTGCATCTGGTTTTCTCATACCTACATAACACGACGAAACAAAAAAATCTATAAACCCATTCAGTTCAAACGTTTTTATTCTGTATTCATTCAACTCTCTTGCTTCATTGCTTACGGCAATTATTTTCAAATTATATTGCTGCTTTATTTTTTTTATAAAGGCAATCATCTCTTTATGAGGCGTAGTTAAAGAGAACATGTAATCGCGGAATTCCTCGAACGTAAAATCGCGTTTTTTATAAAAAATAACACGATTAAGATATTGGTCTAATGTTATTCTGCCTTCTTCATAAGTCACAAACATGATGCCGTGGCGCTCCTCCATTTCGGCTTTATCAAGATGAAATCTATCTGCCGTTTTTTGTCTAAATTCATGCCCCCAACCATTAGAAAGTAGCACGCCGCCAATGTCAATAAACAAGGTTGTGATGTTTTTTTCTCTTTTCATTTTCAATATTTTATTTAATCATTTAAAGCCTCAAATCCCGAAACTACATCAAATAATTCTTCGTCAATGGAACTCTGCCGTAGGCGGTGATATTTTTTGTTAAGATCATCAAGTAAATCACCGATATTTTTTTCCGCTCTTTGCATCGCATCCAAACGGCTTGCATTTTCACTAGCTAGCGATTCAATACAGGCTTTGAATAAGGAAGTAAAAAGATAGCCATTGATTAATGCAGTAAGTGTTTGTTTTGCATCACCTGCAATCTGCGGAAGCAGTTTGGTAGGCCATTTGATTTCTTCTAAAGATTCTTTCCATTTTTCATCCAAAGGCAGAAAGCGCTGCATAATAGAAGTATAACCTGCACCTTTATTTGGCTGGTTGTGAAAGATATAAAATTCTTGTATGTCTTCTTTATCAAGATGTTCCTGACTTCTTTCCAAAATTTCTGTAATAAGCGGTGTGATGGCATTCACATCATTAGGAACAGAATATAATTTTTCAGTTATTATACCACTATCTGACAATAGTAAATCAACTCTTTCGCCAATACACCATATTTCTTTTTTGCCAGGTAATCCTTTCAGGGAAGTTGTTACAAAATCAGCAATCGCATCATTAAACCGTGCAACAAGTCCTTGGTCTGATCCAAAAACGATGGCACAAATTGTTACATCCTTGTTCTTCTTTACTTGTTTTTTATTACTAATGGCGTCAATCTTCTCTGCTTTAAAGTAGGCAATAAGGCCTAATGCAATTGTGTAATAATAATCATCAAGCGAGGTAACCGCAGTCTCGTATTGAACAATATTAGAAGCCGCCATCGCCTTCATGGCACTTACAACAGATTTTAGGTCTTTTGCTCCTTCAGTTTTGCTTCGTAAATTTTGTAAAGTGTCCATTACTTTTTATTTTCTTCTGTCTTAGGCATATCCTTGTCTTCTTCATTCGGCTTTGACTTATCGTTATTTTCAGCTGGGTTAGACTTATCCTGTAAAGGAACCAGCATTTTTTCAGCAATTTTCAAAATCGCTTTACTATCTTCATCACTCAGTTTTGCATCTGAAAATAAACGCTTGATTATTTCATCCGGGAAATCTTTAAAGTTTTTTAACAGCACATTTTCAGCATCCCTAATTTTTTCAACTGGTATATTATCCATAAGCCCGTTCTTCAAGGCAAGCAGAATAATAATTTGTTCCGAAACTGGCATCTGCTGCAGCTCGGGTTGTTTAAGGCATTCACGAATTCGCTTTCCATGCTCAATGGTTTTTTTGGTGTTTTCATCCAGCCTTGTCCCAAAGCGGGCAAAGGTTTCCAGTTCTTCAAATTGAGCATATTCCAATTTTAAATTGGCAATAGAACTATATGAAGGCAGTTGTGCTTTATCGCCTACTCTTGATACAGATTTTCCAACATCAACGGCAGGTAAAATACCTAACTCAAATAATTTAGGCGATAAATAAATCTGCCCATCTGTGATGGAAATAAGATTGGTTGGGATGTAAGCTGAAATGTTTTGTGCTTCTGTTTCAATGATGGGCAAAGCGGTTAACGAACCACCTTTCAGATCATCACTTAGGTGTGTTGATCTTTCCAACAAACGAGAATGAATATAAAAAATATCACCAGGAAAAGCTTCACGCCCAGGTGGCCTTCTAAGTAATAAGGATATCTCGCGATAGGCACGTGCATGATGGGTAAGATCATCATAAACAATCAATACATCTTTACCCTGCTCCATAAAATATTCACCAATACTAGTAGCAGCATATGGTGCTATATATTCCAAACCAGGCGAATTATCTCCTTCCGCAACAACAACAGTAGTGTAATCCATTGCTCCTTTTTCTTGCAGGTTAGCAATCACTTTTGCAACAGCAGAAGCCCGCTGTCCAATAGCACAATAAATACAAAAAACATTTTTATCTTTTTGGTTGAGAATGGCATCAATTGCAATAGTTGTTTTACCAGTTTGCCTATCACCAACAATCAACTCACGTTGTCCACGACCAATTGGAATGAGGGCATCAATTACTTTAATGCCTGTTTGTAATGGAACGGTAACGGCATTGCGATCCATGATGGCAGGCGCTTGACGTTCAATTGCTAATCTTTGTTGGCTCACAATAGCACCTTTATTATCTAATGGTTCTCCTAATGGGTTAACGACTCTACCATTCAAAGCATCGCCAACAGGAATATCCATCACACGACCTGTTCGTTCCACTTCATCACCAACGGTTAATAATGAATCCTTACCTAAAAGAATCACCCCTATTTCATCTTCATCAATATTATAAGCAATCCCAAATAAACCGTTTGGAAACTGTAATAATTCTTCAAAGCTAACATTTGGCAAACCAGACACTTTTACAATACCAGTTGATACACTAGTTATAGTACCAATTTCACGGGTTGAAAAAGGAAATACATAATTGTCTATGCTATTTTCGAATTGCTCAGATTCGCTTTTAGCACTTGTATTTATTTCAGTGTCTGTCATATTATGCTGTTACTGGTTTGCCATTCAATTCAGGCTTTGTATTTTGTTTATCCTTAGTTGTCGCAGCAATACTATTTTGAAGTGATTGTAAATATTCCGAAAAACTCCAAGCGAGTTTATAACCGTTTGTTGTCAATTCGATGCCACTAATCAAATCAGGTGTTGTTGTAAACTGGAGTGTTGCTTTTGTTGCAAGCGTTTTATTTACAGCCTCATTAATGGCTGCTTGTAATAGTGTAGGTAAATCAAATGCACTCTTCACTAAAATACTGTTTGAATTGGATTTAAAGGCTGCATTAAATTGTTGCTTTTCATCATCATTCAATGTATATAAGCGTTTAATAAAAGTATTAATTGATTGTTCTTCTAGGCTTGATGTAGCCAGCTCCTTCAACGCTTTTTTTGTGATTGCAAAAACCTGTTTTTGAGTTTTAGATTCACTTGCCAGCGCATCAGTATCCTGTTTTTCTCTTGCCGTTTTTTCAAGCTTGTCACGAAGTATATTGGCTTCATTTTTCGCATCTTCCAACAGCTTGTTGCGTTGGGTACTTGCAGCAGCAATGGCTTTATCTGTTAAGTCTTTTTTTTGAGCATCAAAGTCTTCATTTCTTTTTTTAAAGTCAGCCTGTTCTTTTTCTGCGGCTACTTTTTTATCATCGGCATCCTGTATTTCTGCAGCAATTTTTTTCTCTCTTTCATCAATGGCATTTAGTATTGGCTTATATAAAAACTTTTTAAGCAACCAAACTAAAATGAGAAAATTAATTATCTGAGCTATTACAGTGAACCAGTTTATTTTCATTTGATACTTTTTATTTTGTATTTACCTAATGCCCATTTGAAGGGAACGGGTTGGGAATTTGGAAACATATTTGCAGTCAATATGCAATGCTCTCTTTTCTCACTCTATTACTTATGCGTTGCTATGATATGGTTCCAAAAAGGATTAGCAAAAATGAGAATCATAGAAACCACGAAACAATAAATCGCTGTTGATTCAATCATTGCCAAACCTACAAATAGTGTTCTTGTAATTGTTGGGGCAGCGTCTGGTTGTTGTGCAATAGAACTTAATGCTGCTGCTACTGCTTTTCCTTCACTGGCTGCAGGCATCATACAACCAATACCTGTTGTAAGTCCGGCGGTAAGAATTGATACGATAGCTATTAAAGTTGTACTATCCATTTTGTTTTTATTTAGTTGTTATTGATTGTTGTTGATTTTTTTTTACCATCTTGTACCGCCGCGGTTATATATACTGTTGCTAGAATGCTGAAAATATATGCCTGCACGGAGCCAGTAAGTAAACCCAAGGCATTCATGATAATTGGAAATATAAAAGGTGATATACTTAATAAAATTGCAACAATCATTCCACCACTCATAATGTTGCCAAACAATCTCACTGCTAAGGCTAGTGTGCGTGAAACTTCGCCAATAAGATTAAATGGCAACATGATAAAAGTTGGCTGTAAGTAAGATTTTAAATATCCTTTTAATCCACTCTTGCTAATACCGAAAAATGGTACTGCTATAAACACGCAAAGTGACAAAGCGGTTGTTGTAGAAAGTGATGCAGTTGGGGGCCTATAGCCCGGAAATATGATACAAAGATTGGCAATGCCGATAAACAAAAATAAAGTGCCTATAAAGCCAATATAATCTTCTGGTTTGTTTAAACCAACTTCTTTAATTTGGTTGTTTATACCTGTGACAATCATTTCTAGAAAGCATTGCCAACGAGAAATATGAATGTCTGTTTTTAGGTTTCGTGTAAGCAACGCTGCTGATACTACCAACACAAGCATTAAAGCCCAGGTGGTGACCAGCGTAAGGTTAATGGTAATAAAACTATGTTGCCAAAAGATGGTTTGGTCAGGACTAAGCTCCATATATATTTTTCTTTTTTAATTTCAATTGTTTTGCATCTATTGATTTAGTGAATTGAATAACCATAAACCTTGAAGCTATAAAACCAAGTAAGCAACTAATAAGGCGTTGCCAGTTTCCAAAACTGATAAAATAAAAGCCAAGCAATACAATACCAAAACGAATAATAAAACTACTCAACACCCATAGGGCAGGTATTTTAGCAGTAACCATTTTTTTTACTGTAAGCCAAAGCCCGCCAAAGAATATTATTCCCAGTGCTATTCCTGCAACAAAAGCGAGTAATATTAATAAGGTTTCATTCATCGTTTTCTTTTGTATCGTTATACATTTCTTTATCTTCTTTAGCCACCCAATACCATGCTATAAGGCTACCGATACCTAAGCCAATAATCAAGCAAGACAGAGACCATGAAAAGGTTTGTGGATATTTTTTATCAAGCCAAAATCCCAATGCAGCACCCAATATTGTTGGCACCACAACAGACCAGCCTATCATCCCCATCATACCTAAGCCCATCCAAACACCTTTGTTTTTATTACGCAACGCCTTTAGCTTTTGCCTTTCTTTTTCAGCGATTTGCCCACTGAAAAAATTTACGTTCATTTTGTTCTTTACAGGTTCCATAGTTACGTATTGCGAAATTTATCAAAGGCATAAATGAAACCGCTTTCTAATTTTGCTGTTACTGAAAGCGTGTTCGTTTCTATTTCTTGCTGCTGCGAAAATTCTTTTTTCACCAAGTCACTTAATTTGCCAAGATCAACACCGCCGATGGCGTTGCGTACAGAAACCAAAACTTCAGTACCAGTTTTCACCATCACACCTGCATCAACTGCCAAATATTTTGCAGCACCATTTATTTCATACATAAAAATGCTAGGTATCAAAGCCGCTACACAATCGAGGCGCTGCGGCAACAAACTATAAGAACCCTTACTTGTTTCCATCACTATGTTGCTTACATTGTTAATGTCGGCAAACACTTTAAAGGGTAATAATATTTTGAGATGCATTGATTGTGTGTCCATATTTTTTTGTTAACAAGCATTGGTACTTCGTGGCACCTTCGTTGTGTCACTCCCTTGTACTCCATATTTTCATAGCGTCTTTACGCTGCAAAATGAACCGAACGTACAAGAATGCGACGCAACAATGCTTGATACATATTCTGTCGCCTGGTTCATAAAAATTATTTTTCTTTCTTCCCTGGTTCTTTTTTCTTTATTTCATCTATTGATCCAATCATATAAAAAACGCTTTCAGGGTAGTCTTTAAATTCATCGGTGAGAATACGTTCACATCCATCTAATGCGTCTTTTAAACTCACCTGCTTTCCCTTAATACCACTAAATTGTTCGGTGGCAAAAAATGGCTGCGTAAGAAAGCGTTCAATACGTCTTGCACGGTTCACTACATTGCGGTCCTGCACTGATAATTGCTCCATGCCCAGCATAGAAATAATGTCTTTCAATTCTTCATACTGCGCTAATGTTTGCCGTATTTTTTGCGCAAGATTATAATGTCTTTCGCCGATGATTCCTGGGGTTGCCATTTTAGAATTTGACTGCAACAAATCAATAGAAGGATACAAACCTTCGCTTGCTTTTTTTCTGGACAAACCGATAGATGCAGAGAGATGTGAAAAGGTGTGCACTGCGGCAGGATCGGTTAAATCATCGGCGGGTACATACACCGCTTGTATAGATGTGATAGCACCTGTATTTGTATACGCAATGCGTTCTTCCAGTTCAGAAAGTTCTGTACCCATCGTTGGCTGATAACCAAGTCGTGAAGGCATTTGACCCATTAAGCCAGACACTTCCATGCCGGCTTGTATAAAACGAAAAATATTATCAATCAATAACAACACATCACGATGTTCTTCATCTCGAAAATATTCAGCCATTGTTAGCGCCGCATGACCCACGCGAAAACGTGCACCAGGCGGTTCATTCATTTGTCCAAATACCATTACCATATCCTTTAGTAGGCCAGCATCTTTCATGGCATGATACAATTCATTGCCTTCACGGCAGCGCTCGCCAATACCACAGAACATGCTTACGCCTTTGTTGTGCCCAACCATGTTGTGTATCATCTCGGTAAGCAAAACCGTTTTGCCAACACCTGCGCCACCAAATAATCCTGCTTTACCCCCACGTTCCAATGGCACCAGTACATCAATGGCTTTAATACCCGTTTCAAATACTTCAGATTTGGTAGAGCGGTTTGTTAATGGTGGTGGCAGCTGGTGCACATTGCGCTGTTGCATATTTTTCAATGGTTCAAGGTGATCGATCGTATTGCCAAACACATCGAACATGCGACCAAGAATTTCTTTACCAATAGGAACGGTTAGTTCTGTTTCATTTGTTTCTACGACCATACCACGAGCTAATCCCTGAGTAGGATTTAACGAAATGCCACGTACACTATGCTCATCTAGTTGCGCTAAAACTTCAATAGATATTTCTTTGTTTTTTCCTGAATGCAATAAAGTGTAGATAGGCGGTAAATTATTTTCAAAACGTACATCTACAACACTACCACGAACAGAAATAATTTCTCCATAGCGAATTTTTGTAATATTATCTTTATTTACATTCATATATCCTTTGCCTAATTATCTAATAAACTTTTATAAAAAACTAAGATTGGCTAATCATAAGAAATAATGGAATTCGTATTTGCCAAGCCACTAGATCCTCTTACATCTTTTGAAGAATGAGGCTTAACAGCATCAACTGCGCTACGGCTCATTGATGCCGCAAACAAAGCGGATGATTTTTTTAATAGCTTTTTTTGCTTTTCCCCTACCATTTTTTCAGCTATTATTTTTTCTTTTTTATCAATTTGATTGATAACTTGTTTAGTTTTATTATAATGCTGTTTTGTTTGTCATTTTTTTAAATTTTGGTATTTATTGAATTATCTTCTAAAATATCGCGTATTTTATTAAACTGTTTCTAATATTTTCTTTTGTTTAAAATATTCATCCTGTGCTATTTGACCTGAAGCAAACCGCTTTTGCAAAATGTCGAGTGGGCTATCCTTTCTTCTTCTTTCACCAGGAATACTCCACGGTGTAAAGAAAATCCAGAACAATAAAACCATCCACACAAACCACCATATAAAATTCATTCCCCAGAAATTATAATTGTTATACATATGCATTATTATTTATTTTAAGTTGATGAGATTATATTAAAAAAAAATTTCGATGATCTCAAGTGTTGCGTAATTAACCAAACCTTAAGTGTGCGACTTTAAATTTTCATCCATTATCTTTATCAAAATCATTATGATTACTGTCGCTTTTAGGTGTAGTATTTATTTTCATCCCCTTCACTTCCAGAATTTCCCTGAGTTTCATCAACTTCCGACCGAGTAACATCAAGGTCTCTACCTGTTACATCTTTATTAAAGTAAAGTTTTTTCTATTTCGTTTTCCTGATTTATCCAAAGGGGTTCTACGTTTTATTAAAGTCATCCATCTTTAAATGCACTTGTAAAGGGTTGTTATAAATATCACCCCATGCAGGATATTGAAGTGAACCGGGAAAAACAATATTCTCTTTTTTAACTATCTTCTCATGTGAAATGCTTTCTTTTGTTTAAGTTGACATCAGTGTACGACTTTTTATTTTTTCTTCTTCTTATTCCATTTTTTTTAAGACTAACTTATGCTTCAACAACCATCTTGCCTATATTGGTACCTTTAAACAACCCAAGCAATGCAGTTGGCAACTGAATGAACCCATGAGCTATTGTTTGCTCAGTTATTATTTTACCTTCTTTCACCCATTTTGCCAGTTGACTAATTGCTTCAGGAAATTGGCTTTGAAAATTACCAACAATAAAACCTTGCATCAAAACACTACGGGTAAGCAACATGGGCTGCAACCGCGGCCCAACTGGAGTTTCTATACTATTATATAATGAGATTTGACCACATAACGGAATACGTGCATGAAAGTTGATGTTGCTGATAACGGCATCTGATATTTTGCCTCCAACATTATCATAATAAATATCTACTCCTTTCGGGCATGATTTTGAAATTGCCATTTTTAAATCAGTAGCCGTGTTGTAATTAATAGCATCATCAAAGCCAAACTTGTTTTTCAATAGTTTTATTTTTTCGTCAGAGCCAGCTATGCCTACCACATGGCAGCCAAGTAGTTTGGCTATTTGACCCACTACCAGACCCACTGCGCCAGCAGCACCAGAAACTACTACTGTATCACCAGCTTTTGGCTTCCCAATTTCCACTAACCCAAAATACGCTGTCAAGCCAGTCATGCCAAGTACGCCGAGGTGATAAATTAATGGTGCAACAGATGTATCGATTTTTATTAATCCCTTTGCAGGTACAACCGTTTGAACACGCCAAGGCAAAGCACCAGAAATGATGTCGCCCTGTTTTAAATCTTCGGATTTGCTCTCTATTACTTTTGCAATAACTGTCCCAGATATTGGTTGATCTATTACAAAAGGCGGTATGTAAGATTTTGCATCATTCATCCTGCCACGCATATAAGGATCTACTGAATAATACAATGCCTCAAGGAGAACTTCGCCATTTTTTATCTCTGTTAAGTCAATATTTTCGGTTCGAAAATTGTCCAAAGTTGGTATGCCAATTGGTCTTGATGCTAGAACTATTTGTTGTGTTTTCATAATATATCGTTTAATGCTAATTTATGTTACAAAAGATAAAGCAAATGCCTAGATGCTTCTGTAAATGATACTGGCTTTTAGCTTTTGTTTCCCCTCTGTGCGGTGTGAAATAAGAACTAGCAATATTTTTATTTTTAATTGGTAAGAAAGTATGTCAAGACCGTTTTTTGTACAATTAATAAAGTTTTTCTGAAATAATTTCAGGTGTGGCGGAATTAACTAAGCCATAATTTTCTAAGAGCAATTTTTTATTTTCGTGATGATATTTCACCCTGCCTAGCAGGTGCGTTATTAACGCAATATGCGTTGCCTTCTTGTGGTCTGCACTTACAATAAACCAAGGAGTATTTTTGAAATTTGTTTTTAGCAACATTTCATTTCTCGCCTCTGAATAGTCCTTCCAATGCTTTTCTGCCACCTCATCAATAGGGCTAACTTTCCACTGCTTCAGTGGGTCTTTTTTGCGGTCATCTAATCTTTTTTGCTGTTCTTCTTTGCTGATATCCAAATAATATTTCAAAATTATAAAACCTCCCTCAACCAGCCCGCTCTCAAATGATTCTACTTCTGAGAAAAATGATTTATATTGCTTATGGGTGCAAAAGCCCATTACTTTTTCAACACCAAGCCGGTTGTACCAACTTCTATTAAAAAACACAAGCTCCCCAGATACAGGCAAGTGAGCCGTGTAACGCTGAAAATACCATTCTTTTTCCTGTAAATCGGTTGGTTTACCCAAAGCCACTACTTTTGTTTCGCGTGGACTTAAATGTTTGGTAATCCTTTTTATCGTTCCATCTTTACCAGCAGCATCTCTTCCTTCAAGTATTACTAGTAATTTTAAATCTGAAGCAATCACTTCCTTTTGCAACTTCACCAACTCTATAAAGAGTTTATGCAATATTTTTTTCTTTTTCTTTTTTACGTTAGCTCTATTTAAAACTACCTGATTTTCCATACTTAATTATTAGAAAATTGATTACAGTTTATTATTTTCCATGTACTTAAATTCATCTTCATTAAAAAGCTTGCTATTTTTAACCTCATCCATAGTAATGTTGAGGATAACTATTGAGTTTTCCCATTGCACTTCTTTAATATTATTTACAGGTATCAGTACCTTCTTGCCACCAAACCAATTATGTGTATCAACCACGGCGAAGGAAAGCTTCCAAGTTTCATCATCAATGGTAAAATCGTTAATATGCCCTATATCACCGTTTGTAGCATGAATATTATAGCCTGTTACAGTTTCAGTACTTCGTAAATGCAAGTCATAGTCACCTTTTCCCTCATTTTGGGATATTTCTTCTTTTACTATAGGTAATTCGGGCAAAACTGCCCATAAACCACCTGCGTAAAAGCCATTCCCGCCGTATCGTTGCCAGGCATAGTGTCCGTATAATGCAATCTCTTGCTGGCGTGATACTGGTTTATCGGTATCAATATTTGGGCTTTTTTGTATTTGTTCTTTACTAAGGTTAACAGGGAAAACTTCATTCTTCCAATCGGGATTTAGTAGCGCTTCTGGTGCTATAATCACCTTGCGACCATTGAGCCAGTTACCTGTTTCTACAATTACATATCGAACATCCCAAGTGAGATCATCAAAATAAAATTCTTTAACTTGTCCAATTTCACCATCAGTTGCACCGATGCTGTAGCCTATCAAACTTTTAATATTTCGTTGCATATAATTAATTTTTTGTTTCCATTGTTTTAATACTCATCACGATACAAATAGTCAAAAATATTTTCAATTCGCAAGCAATAGCAAATGGTTGATATAAACTACTTAGTTGTACTATGCAGCGGTTAATAGAAATAAAAGCAAAGTTAGTTATCCAATTATCCTCATCTATTTCATAATTGTTTAAAAAATTTGTATAATTCACACATTTAATACTCTATTATTTTCTAATGTTAGTTATTATATTGACCCTTCGTTTCCAAAGCATATTGACCCCATTGGCCATTTTAAACTTTAGTGTAATGTATTCTAAATCAAAATTTTATACATTTACAAATAACACATTTTAACCATTACCTATTAGCATATAACTTTCTGTCCGAACGTTTGGGAGTACCATAAACCTCTTCGTCTATTTTGTTCAACTTTTTTGTAAGGCTGTCTTCAAAAGCATCAGTAAAATTGTTTGTATTATCAGAAATGTTGCTTGCTTCGTCATCACTATATTATGCCAAGAAAAAGGCATTGAATTAAATGTAAAACCTAATAAAAGAAATGAGAAGCAGCTTGATACTAATTACCGATATTTCGATGAAGAATTATATAAAAAAGAACCAAGATTGAATATGCAAATGCTTGGATGGATGCCTTTAAAGCACTACAAATTAGGTATGAAAGGAAAGCAGAAACTTGGTTAGCATTACAGTGGATGGCTTTTGTTACAATGTTCGCTAGAAAATTAAAAGTTTAAACAACCTCTTTTAATAATGGTAAATAGATATTTTTTAATTCAACATTAAAATTATTATTCCATCCATATGCCTGCACCCCCGCATTTTAGGCAAGATTTGTAATATGTAGTTTCATATAATGTAGTTGTTACAATTCTATCTGTAACCTTACCCGTGCCATTGCAGGTGCGGCAACAAGTTAAAATACCTCTTTTTTTTACATCATTACCTTGTTTTTCTTCTTTAGCTATTTCGGGTTTTGGTGGCAAAATGGGTTTCCCGTTTTACATAGGGAATAGAAATGCCTGTTACTGCTGTTATTGTTCTATTTAATTCAAAACCTTTATCGTCATAAGTACCTTTGTAGGTAGCTCCAATTTTATAGAAATAAGTGCCATTGCCATATTTATTGTTTTTAAATATTCCTTCAAATTTTTTGCCATCAGAAAAATAAAATATTCCATTTCCATTAACTTTTTATTTATCCAGTTGCCCACATATTTATTACCCGATGGAAATTTATAAGTTCCATAACCATTACTACAATCGCCAGAAATACAATTCACATCTTGAACTACAAGTCGCTTATAGTCACTTGCTACAATTTTTCTAACTGATAACCTTCTTGTTTTATACCGTTTTTATACTTTTCATTTTCTACCGTTCCATTTCTATTTATTATGGTACCAACACCATCTTCCAATCCGTTTATAAAATCTCCTTTGTAGGTATAGTCATCATATGTCATACGCCCTTTTCCTTCGGGCTTTCCATTTTTAAATTCACCGCTATAAACGCACCAGCTAAAATCGTAAGTGCCTATACCGTTATTACAGTCTCCATTTTTACATTGTGCAAATGAGTATACATGTAAAAACAAAAATGAAATGAGCAGTAATTTTTTCATGATAATTATTTGGATGCAAGTTCTTTCACTTTTGCATCGTCTGCATCTGCAAGGGTTGCATTATTTAATTTTCTGTAGATAGAAGCTCTGAAATAATATAAAAGATAATAATCTGGAATTGTAGCGATACCAGTTGTTGCTGTTACTAATGCATCATTAAATTTTTCTTGATTGTAATAGGCTGCTGCTTTAAAGAGATAACCATCAGGATTTTTTAGATTTAAATCCAATGTTGTGTTTTGCTATAATTGACTGGTATATTAAGATGTAGTTACCGTTTTATCTTTATTTCGGTTACACCCGTTCCCTTATTATCCGTATAATCTCTGGCAGTATAATTACCAGACTTTACCATCACATTTAATTTATCTACTGATGTTACGCAGCTTTTTTATTATTTTGGGTTAAATCCCTCAAAGTTATTAACGCTGCTTTGTTTGCTGCCATCATAATCTTAGCTTTTAGGGCAAAATGGTTTTGTTGATGTTTGAGTTTTAATGCTTCAAATTTAATAAAAGCCAGTACCGATGCCATAAAATGGTTTGTTTGCGTTTTGGTAGTGCCTGTTGGTGATTTGCTAAACGCTGCATTTTGCTTTAATGATTGGTGGTATTCTTCTACTTTCCATCGTTTTTTATAGATTGTAGTGATCTGTTCAGCAGATAGGCTCAAGTCATTGCTTACCAAATAAATGTCACCAACTACATCATCCCCGTTTTTGAAGACTTGCTTGTTCAGCAGTAGCGGAAAGTCAAGTTCTTTTAACCAAACTTGGACCGGTGCATCTTTCAGTTCCAATGACTCGATACCTAAATACTGACCAGCAAACTTAGCCGCTTTTGATATAGCTATTTTGCGGTTTGATTTTAAGGCTATCACAAATTTTGAACCTAAATCCCTATGTAAATAATCTAAATTTTCTGAACTGCTGTACCAACTGTCGGCTGATACGTAATCTATTGCCATCCTATCATTGGCATTGTTTACCATTTCCCTAAACAATTGATTTTTGCTCTTGCTGCTTTTGCGTTGTGGCTTGCCCGTTTTAGCATTGGTTGCCCATAGATCTTTCTTCACAAACTCAACGCCAACAGGTATGCTCACATCATCACATACCAACAGGGAACTCATAAAATTTACGCCTTTGATACTACGCTGTTTGCTGTGGTCAAAATGCCAACAAACCAGTTCACTCTCATCCGTCCAAAGCTTTTCCTGCAAACTGTCATCCAATACCAAAACCTTCAAGATATAGCTGCTGCTCAATTCCCTAACATAAACCTTGCCCTCTTGCCATAAAAATTTACTGTCAAAGTTTGACCCACTTAATAGCCTAGTAAACGAATAGTGGCTGTACGCGTTATCTAAAACTTTGGACAATCCCGTACAAGTTGCTTTACTTGTTGTCGTCATCAAATAATCAGTGTATAAATCTAAAATTGTATTCACAGACCTATAACGAATTAATAACCCAAAAACTATTGCTGCGTAACATCAGTTTATAATTAAAGGATCAAACCGCAGCCGAAGATTACAACGTCCTTTAGCTTTGCATTCTTAACTAATTAAAGATAAAGCTACTATTACTACTTTTCTTTTTTTGGTTCTTTTTTTCTTTTCCAATCCACATTAATTTGTGCATAAACTTAAACCACTGGCAGTGGCGCATTACTACAAC
>JBBQLL010000033.1:0-32912 GCA_038327865.1 Chitinophagales bacterium
AGACAAGCCTGCGCCTCGACAGAAAGTGTTACCTTACTGTACTCATTTTTTTTTCACGATAAAATGTTTTAATGAATTTACAAGGTCGTACTTTTATTCCCGAATAGAAAATCTTCACCGAAGGTGTTGGTTCAACAAAAGTATTGCTGCAATTGGGGCTGGACAATCAAACTTCAGCTAAGTATGGTTATTTTATTTTAGTTCCAGCTCGACGTTATAAATTTAGCTTATGAATCAAATATCAGCAATATTGCAATCATTGGGCTTCAGTTGTGGGCTGATGGAATTCTAATATCCAAACTGCAGCAAGCCCTGCCGTTAGCAAAAATTTAGCCCTTCTCAATATGAAAAATTTCTTTTTCTTTTTTTTTGTAATACTATCAGTGCATTTGCATGCGCAACGCATTAAGAAAGAAATCTTACTTATCGGTACTTTTCACTTCAATAATCCAGGTGCAGATATCGCTCAGGTAAAGAATTTTGACATAATGAATAAAAAAACTCAAAACGAGCTTGAAGTCATAGCAAATAAAATAAGCGCCTATAAACCGGATAAGATATTTGTTGAATGGGAGTACAATAAACAGGCAAGGTTAGACACATTATATGATTTATATATTAATAATAAATATTTTAGTTATGTAGAGGCAAGATATCCCAAGAACACATTCTATCAACAAAATGAAACGTTCCAATTAGCATTTAAAGCGGCTAATAAGTGTAAGCTTCTTAAGGTTTACGGTGTAGACTATCGGCAAACTAATTTTCCTTTTGACAGTTTAATGCTTGCTATTGATAAAGCAAACCAAGCAATCCTGAAAAAAGAAATTGAAGCTACTTTGAAAGCTTATGAAGAAAAAGAAAACCAAGATAGAGGTAAGTTATCCTTAACGCAACTTCTACTTAATTTAAATAAAAAAAAGTACAGAAATTTTGATATAGGAAGTTATATTACATTGTTTAATAAAGCAGGGGGACAAGACAATTTCGTTGGTGCCTATTTGGTTTCAGAATGGTACAGGAGAAACTTATACATCTATTCTTTAATTCAAAAAATAACAGAAAGCAACGACAAAAGGGTAATGGTGTTATTAGGGGCAAGCCATATTGCCATGCTTAAAGAATTTATAAAGCTTGACAGAAATTTTAAAGTTGTAGAATTAAAAGACATACTATAATAAACTTCTGTTAGGATGGGTTTTGTGCAAGTGCGGCTTGAAGTCCTAGCAATCATCAGCATCAACATAGCGGCATTTGTTCGGGCAACAAAACATCGCTGAAACATTACTTCTTATTATTTAACTTTATCAAAAGCCATGCAGCAGTTCTGGGCGGAAGTCTATTTCTACCACTTCGGCAAGACCTAAAGTTGTCAGCAATAATATTAGGCCTCACGATGATAAAAAGCATTAGAGACTATTTAGTAAAGGACTTGGGTGTTTAATTTAACGTAGCAGTAACAATCATTTTATCGCTATTTACTTTCTGCTTAGGTTTTATTATAACATGGTCAGCGGCAGGAATTTCAAAATGGGTTAAGCGGAAAAATTATAAAAAGAGCCTAAAAATTGTCATTAAGAATTTTCTTGAATCCTGCAAGAAGCAAAACTTAATGTTGGAAACTTTTTCGACACACATAGAATTTTTATATGGAGAGAATTACAATGTATCAATAAAATCAAATTTTGAACAAAATTATTAAGCAACTCTTGATGTAAGAGAGAACTGCTATTTGATTAGCTATGATTAGTTGAATATGCTAACAAGGGATGCTTTTTTTAATGTGTATTGTCAATATGACCTCTACAAAAGAATATAGTTAAAGTATTACTTGGTATTAAAGAACAGGTAAACAAAATCATTTTTTTATTAAAATAGTTATACTGCCAATAACTCAACTTCTTAAAGGTTAATAAAATCAACTGTTTCGATAAAATTTTTCATCAAAAAGTTAGATAATTCAGCCTTTTGGTCTACTTAATAAGAACTCTGACCATTTTTATTATCTTCTATAAATTTTATCTACCACTTAAATTGACACCATTTTACCCTTTCCTTTTTTTTATCGGCTTGTAATTTTTTGAGTAATGACCTGTTTAGAAAGCCTAAACTATTGCTAGAGCCACTTTATTTTGTAAAGCTTTTTTCTTTTTCTTTAATGGTCACTTCTCGAGGCATTGTCTTTTATTTATTGAATCATCCAGTAAAGATGCTACATTTAGAACTATTCCTGATTTCAATAAACTACAATCACTCAAATTGCCAGTAGTCTGTTACAACATGGTAATTTGTTTCTGGCCAATGGTCATAATTAAAACCAGGTGCACTTTCTAGCAATTTTTTGCTGTGTTTAAAAACCAATATTCTTTTTATAGGATCTACACTAAGTAGATTAAAAGGTATTGCAAAATATTTGGTGCCAATGCCTAGAAAACCGCCGAATTCGACTATATAATATTCAATTTTTCCACTTTTTATATCTAACATAATATCTTTAATATCACCCATAGCTGCGTCTTTTTCATCATGCACTTTATCGCCTATAATTGACGTTGCGGTTAATAATTTAAACGGCATATTAAAATTTTCGCCTTCATGTAGATTGCCTGTAAAATTCTCTTCTGATAAATTTTCCATTTTCGTTTTTTAAATTTTAATTAAAAGTGTAGAACTACACAAATTATAGTGTAATTATTGTGCCGTGAAAAATGTAATGTATTCCCTTAGTCATTTGTAAACGCTCAAGCTTAAAATAGTTGGCTTCAAATAAAATAAAATTAATATATCTTCTAATAAATAACTACAAGCAAATAGGTGCGCAATAACCCTTTATCCTTAGATTTTGTACCACTTGCTTTAGTGAAATATGTATAAATATTGACCTTTTCTCGCAAATAAACAAAGCTAAATTAGTAAAGTTTAAATGAACAAATTGCTTTATACCTTGCCAAGAAGGGGAGAAAATAAATGTATAACATTTAAAAACATTTTAATTTATGCATATAAAATTATACCGTTGCACCCAACCAAGCCATCATTCCAACACCAATTTCAATGGCACTCTCATCAATATTAAATTTTGGTGTGTGTACATTATAAATAATGCCTTTGGCTTCATTGCGTACACCTAATCTAAAAAAGCAGCCTGGAATAACTTGGGTATAGTAGCCAAAATCTTCTGCACCCATGCGTAATTCGGTTTCTTCTACATTCTCTTTACCAATAAATGTATTGGCTTGTTGCCAAGCAATTTCTGTAAAAATGGGGTCGTTATCTACAGTAGGGTAGCCCACATCTATGCGTAAATCCAATTCAGCACCCATACCTTCTACAATAGCTGTTGCTTGTTTGGTAATGAGTTCGTGGGCTTTGTACCGCCAAGTTTCATCCATTGCCCTAAAAGTGCCCATTAATTTTACTTCGCTAGGTATAACATTGGTAGTATGCCCGCCTTGAATACTACAAATACTTAATACAGAAGGCGATGTTGGGTTATTGTTACGGCTAATAATTTGTTGCAAACTCACAATTAATAGCGAGGCAATTAATACGGTATCTGCTGTTAAATGCGGTGCCGCAGCATGGCCACCTTTACTGCGAATGGTGATGTAAATTTCATCGGCACTAGCCATTACACGACCTTTTTTAAAACTGAGTTTTCCAACATCTAAACCCGGATGTACATGCAGTGCAATAATGCCCTGGGGCTTTGGATTTTCTAATGCGCCGTCACGAATCATATAGCTGGCACCACCAGGGTTACGCTCTTCACCCGGTTGAAATAATAGTTTAATGGTACCCTCAAAATTATTTTTTAATTCGTTTAAAATTCTGGCTGCACCAAGCAATATAGTGGTATGTACATCGTGCCCACAAGCATGCATAATGCCTTGGTTGTTAGACTGATAATCAACGTCATTTTCTTCTGTAATTGGTAAAGCATCCATATCGCCACGTAGCGCAATAACACGGCTTTCTGGGTTATTGCCTTTAATGATAGCAACAATACCTGTAGTTGCCATTACCTCAAATGCAATACCTAATTCAGTGAGTTTTTGCTGTAAATATTTGCTCGTTTCAAACTCTTGATAACTTAATTCTGGATGACGATGTAAGTGATGCCTAATGGCGATATTATCCTGCGAATATTTAGTAGCTAACCCTTTTATTTGTTGTAATAACATATTGAATGGTTGGAAGATGGTGTGTAATAGATAGTAGATGATAAGTTATTCTTTATTATTACCATAAACAATAAACTAAGCACGTTGAGCTTTTAACAATTAATTAAAAAATGTCTTCTCCTTCTTTTGGTGTATATTCTATGGCATCTTCAACTATGTAGGTTCCTCTACGTAAAATTATGTTTAACTGTTGTCTTAATTTTTCAGCGTCCGAGCGCTTAAGATAATTACCCAAACGCACTTTAAAATTTGGTGATTGAAACATAAGATAAGTTCTCTCTTCTGGAAATCTGGTCAATAAATCGGTCTTCATTTTAAAAGCCTCACCACGGCTTTGAGTACTTAGAACCTGAATACGAAAACCTTTGTACAAACCGCTACTTGTCATCATACTGCTGCGTTTGTTTATTTGTGCTTGCTTGGCAGTTAAAATATCTAACCTAGGATCTTTACGTACAATTGTGGTATCCTTATTGGCTATAGCTTGTTGCACAAACGCAAGTAGAATACATAATGCCAATATTTTTTGCATAGTAGTTATTTTATTGTTACAAAGTAAAGTAGAAGTTTCAAGATACAAGAATTGTGCAACAAGAATCAAGGAACTAGCAACTTGTAACAAGTAATTAATAATTGCCTTCACTTTTTTCGCCATTTACAATAGCCACGCTAGCACTGCAACCCAAACGCGTAGCACCCGCATCTATTAATTGCTTAGCAAAAGCATAGTCACGAATACCGCCAGACGCTTTAATTTGAACATTTGGTGGTAGGTTTTGCCTAAACAATTTCACAGCTTGTATAGTTGCACCTTTTTCTGCATAACCAGTAGATGTTTTTAAGTAATTGATACCAGCTACTCCATAAAGTTGGCAACATTTTATAATCTCATCATCGGTTAAAATACCGCTTTCTATAATTATTTTTACAATACGATTATTTTGTTTGATAATGGGTAATAAATGATTGATTTCATTAGCCAAATATTCCCAATCGTTATTTTTTATAGCAGAAATATTAATCACAATGTCTAACTCATCTGCACCATCTACAATGGCCAATAATACCTCGGCTAACTTAGCCTCTATGGCACTATAACCGAATGGAAAACCTATCACCGTTGCTACTTTTACTTGGGTGTATTTAGTAATTTTTTTTGCCGTTTTAATAAAATTGGGTGGTACACAAACGGCTGCAAATTGGTATTGAATAGCTTCGCTACAAAGCTTTTCAATATCTGCAATTAAGGTAGTTGGTTTAAGTATGGTATGATCGATGTATTGATTGATTGACATAATTAAAATTAAATTTTTTTTAAAAGAAAGGCAACCCAATTACGGGTTGCCACTATCTTTTATATATTAAAATATTTTAAACTGCATCCTTGCCGTGGCAAGCTTTATATTTTTTGCCACTACCACAAGGGCAGGGATCGTTACGACCAATTTTTGGCCCAACAACTATAGGTTGCTGCTTTACTGGTGTAGGATCATAATAGTCATCTTCACTTGCTGGTAATTGATTACCAGCACTATCAATATCTTGCTTACGCGTTTGCATTTTGCTAAGGTCAGTTTTTTGTTGGCGACCTTCTTTTACTTGCCCCTCGTTTTCAATTGGTATGGTTGCATGACACAAAAATTCAATAATATTTTTGTTCACTTCAGCATCCATATTTTTAAATAATGTAAATGCTTCTACCTTGTAAATTACCAAGGGATCTTTCTGTTCATAAGTGGCTGTTTGAACGCTTTGTTTTAAATCATCCATTGCTCGCAAATGCTCTTTCCACTCGTCATCAATCAAGCTTAATGTAACTGTTTTTTCTAAACTGTTCATCAGTTCTAAGCCATTGGTAGCAAGGGTTTTATCCATATTGGCTAATACTTGTAAACCTCGTTTGCCATCTGTAAAAGGTACAATTACATTTTCAATATGCTTACCTTGATCTTTACGGATATTTTGAAAAACAGGAACTGATTGTGTTGCTAATTCTTCCTTTTTACGTTGGTAATTTAGGATAGCTTCATCGTATAATTTTTCGGCTAATTGTTGCGCTGGTAGTTTGCTTAATTCTTCTGATGTAATGGCAGAATCAACACCAAAATTTACAATAATAGCTAGTCTAAAACCTTCATAATCATTCTGCTCTTTAAATGAACTTACCAAACTTTCGGCTACAGAATAAAATGCATTATCTAAATCTAAAGCCAAGCGTTCACCAAACAACGCATGGTTACGTTTTGCATAAATAACGGTACGTTGCTTATTCATCACATCATCGTATTCTAGTAAGCGTTTTCTGATACCAAAGTTATTTTCTTCTACTTTCTTTTGGGCACGTTCAATACTTTTGGTAATCATGCTATGTTGTATTACCTCACCTTCTTTATAACCAGCAAAATCCATCACTTTAGCAATACGTTCGCTACCGAACATACGCATTAAATCATCTTCTAATGTAACAAAAAATTGCGTAGATCCTGGGTCACCTTGACGACCAGAACGACCACGTAACTGCCTGTCTACTCGGCGACTTTCATGACGTTCAGTACCTACAATTGCCAATCCGCCAGCTTCTTTAACCCCAGGCCCTAGTTTAATATCTGTACCACGACCAGCCATATTTGTAGCAATGGTAATAGCACCTGGCAAGCCTGCTTCTGCTACTACTTGTGCTTCTCTAGCATGTTGCTTGGCATTTAGCACATTGTGTGGAATTTGTTTTTGACGTAGCATTCTGCTTAATAGTTCACTTACTTCAACAGAGGTTGTACCCACTAAAACTGGTCTGCCTGCGTCTCTTAATTTTGATACTTCTTCTATAACCGCACCAAATTTCTCACGTTTGGTTTTATACACTAAATCTTGTTCATCCAATCTAATAGCGGGAAGATTTGTAGGGATGGTTACAACATCTAATTTATAAATATCCCAGAACTCACCAGCCTCTGTTTCTGCAGTACCCGTCATACCGCAAAGCTTGTGGTACATACGAAAATAATTTTGTAGTGTAACAGTAGCGTAGGTTTGTGTAGTAGCTTCTATTTGCACATTTTCTTTGGCTTCTATGGCTTGGTGTAAGCCATCAGAATAACGGCGACCATCCAAAATACGACCGGTCTGTTCATCCACAATTTTAACCTGCTCATCCATTACTACATACTCAACATCTTTATCAAATAATGTGTACGCTTTTAGTAATTGCTGAACTGTATGGATACGATCGGCTTTTACTGAATAATCGTTAATAATGCTTTCTTTTTGGCGAAGTTTCTCGTCTGCATCAATAGCACTTTTATCTACAGTTGCTAAGCTGATGCTTATATCTGGAATGATAAAGAAATTGGGGTCTTCGCCAGCTTTGGTAATTAGTTGTATACCTTTATCAGTAAGTTCTACAGAGTTTTGTTTTTCATCAATATAAAAGTATAATTCTTCGTCTGCTTTTGGCATTTCACGAGATTGGTCTGCCAAATAATAATTCTCAGTTTTTTGCAATTTTACCCTAACCCCGGGTTCGCTTAAATATTTGATAGTTGCACTGTTTTTTGGCAAACCTCTGTGCGCTCTAAACAATGCCAACCCGCCATCTTTTGGGTCGTCATTGCCATCGGCTATTTTCTTTTTAGCCTCATTTAAAAAGGCATTAGTTGCACGTTTTTGAGCATCTACTAATTTTTCAATGCGTGGTTTTAGTTCAAAAAATTGTTCTAGATTGTCTTGTTTACCAATTGGTCCACTAATAATTAAAGGTGTTCTTGCATCATCAATTAATACACTATCTACCTCATCAACCATGGCAAAATGGTGTTTGCGTTGCACCATTTCTTCTGGGCTATGCACCATATTATCCCGCAAATAATCAAAACCAAATTCGTTATTGGTACCATACGTAATGTCTGCCAAATAAGCATTTCTACGCTCTGTGGTATTAGGTTGGTGCTTATCAATACAATCAACGGTAAGACCTAGCCATTCAAATAAAGTACCATTCCACTCGCTGTCACGTTTTGCCAAGTAATCATTTACCGTTACAATATGAACTCCTTCGCCACTTAATGCATTTAAATAAGCAGGTAAAGTACTTACCAAGGTTTTACCTTCACCTGTGGCCATTTCGGCAATTTTGCCACTGTGCAATACGCTACCGCCAATTAACTGCACATCGTAATGAATCATGTTCCAAGTAACTTTGCCGCCACCCGCTGTCCAAGTATTTTTATAGGTACTATTATTGCCATTAATGGTAATATAATCTTTTTTGACGCTTAATTCTCTATCTAATTCCGTGGCAGTAGACACGAGTGTTTCGTTTTCTTTAAAGCGTCTTGCAGTTTCTTTTATTACCGCAAAAGCTTCTGCCTGTATGGTTTTTAGCGCTTCTTCAATTTGTTTGTCACGGTCTTTTTTAAGTTTATCTACATCTTGGTAAATAGCATCTTTTACATGAATTTCGGTTGCTGGTAACGCATCTGCTTCTACTTGTTTTTCTGCTATTTGGGTATCAATATCTATTATAAAATCTTTAATACGAGTTTTAAACTCTTGCGTTTTGCTACGCAAATCATCGTTGGTAAAACCTTGGTATTCTTGATAATAACCATTTATTTTTTCAACAATTGGTCTAATTTGTGCAACGTCTTTTTCACTTTTATTGCCACCTAATAACTTGCTAATAAATTTCAACATATATAAAATAGAATTGTATGATTGATGTTAATATTAATCAAATAAAGTGCTGTACTATTTTTTAGTCAAATTGACAAACTTAATTTGAGCGGCAAATGTAAAGAATTTGGATTCAGTTAAACGGGTTGGTATTGTAATAATTGCATAACATTTTTTCAGTGGGTTAAAATCCATTGTTACAAACTAAGTAAAGCTTACGGCTATTTTAACGAAAAATATTATAAATCTGATTACAATGATAGCAAGTAATAAAACGAAGTATTAATTTTTAGAAATAACTAAACGAAATATTATTATGAGAAAAGTATGGTTTGCAATGGTAATTTTTATGGGAATAAAAGGGTTTTCGCAAACAAGTAGTGCCGATTTGGCGATTGTAAAACTTGATACGCTGCGGCAAAAGCAAGATTTGGTATCATTGGATTCTATTGCTAAACGGCGTAACCAACTTAACAAAACCAATATGACTATTTTGGCAGCATGGGCCGGGGTAAATATTTTACAGAATAGTATCTCTGCAGCCAATGCAACAGGTACCGATAAAGCCTTTTTTAAAATGAACGCTTATTGGAACACCGTTAATTTGGCATTGGCTGGTTTTGGATTGTACAGTGTAAAAAAAGCAATGACTAAAAAATTGTCGCTGGCACAAAATATACACACACAAAACCAACTTGAAAAAATACTTTTATTTAATACTGGGTTAGATGTAGGGTATGTATTTGGCGGGTTATACTTAAATGAACGTGGCCAACGGCTTGCTAACCAACAAACAGAAGGTTATGGAAAAAGCTTGGTATTGCAAGGCAGTTTTTTATTGGTATTCGATATTGTACAATATTATTTACACCACGCCAATGGTAAGCACTTAAATAAATGGTTAGACAAAGTGGCTGTTGGTGCTACGCAAAATGGAATAGGAATGAATGTTAAATTATGAATGATGAATTATGAGTTGTGTTAGATTTTAACTTATAACTCATCATTCATAACTTTAGACGAACAACGCTTTCAGCTCCACGGCATCTTCTGCTTTCATTTTACCAGCCAAAACCAAACGTAATTGTCTACGGCGCAAAGCACCTTCGTATAACTGTTGTTCGCCTTCAGTTTCTGGTATTAATCCTGGTACATTGCGTGGTTTACCATTAGGATCTAATGCTACAAACGTAAAATAAGCCTCGTTGCTTTCGTAAACGTATTGGTGCAAACTATCCTCGCCCCAAACTTTTAAATGTATCTCCATTGAGGTAGTAAAAGCACGTGATACCTTAGCTTCTATATGCACAATATTGCCCAACTTAATAGGATTTTTAAAGCTGAGATTATCTACAGAGGCTGTCATACATGGGCTATTGCAGTGTTTAGCAGCCGCGATGGCAGCGGCAATATCCATCCAATACATTAACCTGCCGCCCATTAAATTACCAAATGTGTTCGTATCGTTTGGTAGTACCAATTCATTCATAATGATAAAACTCTCACTTGCTCTTTTTGCGTCCATGCTGCGAATATAAACAGCTAATTAATAATTTATAATTAGTAATTTTTAATTTAAACTACCACTTGCTCCAAATTTTTCAAATACGCATCATCTACATCGGCACCAATACCAATGGCATCACTGAGTTGTAAGTACATATTTTGGTAAGTAACACCGCCAATTACAGGATCTATTTTGTGGCCAAGTAAGCAGGTATCTAAATCATAAAAAATAATATTTTTGTGTGCCATTGCAAAATGTACTTTGGCAGTTAAGGCCAATCTACTTTCTAACATGCCACCCATCATACAGGGTATTTGATGTTGGGCTGCAACTGTATTTATTTTGATGGCTTCTAACATGCCACCACTTTTAGACAATTTAATATTGATGTATTTGGCAGCATTGGTTCGGATGATTCTTTCGGCATCGTGATGGGTAAATACGCTTTCATCTGCCATAATTGCTATGGGCGACAGTTTGCAAAGTTGTGGTAACAAATGGTCGTTGTACTTACGCATTGGCTGCTCACAAAATTGTATATCGTATTTGCATAAACCTGTTAATGCTTCTACAGATTCATCAAAACTCCAGCCTTGGTTAGCATCAATTCGTAGTGTAGTATTGTAGCCAATGGCTTCTCGTATTTGTTTGATGCGTTCAATATCGTCTTGGGGTTGCTTACCCAATTTTACTTTAATAATAGTTACACCTTTAGCAACAAAAGCAACTGCTTGCTTGGTCATATTTTCTGGGGTATCAATACCAATGGTTAAGTCGCTTTCTATAGTTCTTTTAGTACCTCCTAAAAACTGGTACAAGGGTTGGGTGGCGTGCTTTGCAGCAATATCGTACAACGCCATATCAAACGCACTTTTAGCAGTATAATTACCTGCTGTAAAGTTGTGTAGGTCGTTCATTCTTTCTGCAATAGCTAATGGGTTTTTGCCTTTAAAAATGGCTGCAAAATCTTTAGCCATTTCGTAGCAGGTGGCTTGTGTTTCTCCCACAATCATTGGAAAAGCTGAACACTCACCAACACCAATACTATCAGCATCTGTATAAATGCGGATAAAGATATTCTGAGCATAATTCATAGTGCCAGTAGCTATGGTAAATGGCACCATTGGAATGGTATATTTATAGATATGTATATGGGTGATTATCATATTTGAAATTTTTGATTTTATAATTGTGTGATTTTTTAAATCGCCAAATATCTAAATCCCAAAATCAAAAATTATTCAAAATGCTTCCCCTCTGCCTCCATCATACGCATATGTTTGGCATCTTGCAAAAATTCTGATGCAAAAATAAACTCATTCAATAGTTCATTTTTACTGAAAATGATTTCTTTATTACTTCCTTCCCACTGTTTTTGGCCTTGGTGTAGATAGATTATATGGTCACCAATTTCCATAACACTGTTCATATCGTGCGTAACAACAATGGTAGTTATTTTATATTCTGTTGTTATGTCTTTAATCAACTTATCAATTAATAAAGATGTTTGTGGGTCTAAGCCAGAATTTGGCTCATCGCAAAACAAATATTTAGGATTTAAAATTATGGCACGAGCAATGCCTACGCGTTTTTTCATGCCGCCACTAATTTCTGAGGGAAGTTTTTTACCCGCTGCACTTAGGTTTACTTTCTCTAATACTTGTGCCACTCTTTTCTTTTTTTCGCGGATAGTTAGTTTTGTAAACATGTCTAATGGAAACATGATGTTCCGCTCAACTGTCATACTATCAAATAATGCCGACCCTTGAAATAACATCCCAATTTGCTGGCGCAGCATCTTACGCTCATCGTTTTCCATGATGGTGATGTTTTTGCCATCATAAATAATCTCTCCCTTATTGGGCTGAAATAAATCTACCATACACTTAGTAAGCACGGTTTTGCCACTGCCACTAGCACCGATGATTAGGTTGCATTTTCCTGCTTCCATTATTGCACTAATACCATTTAATATCAATCTATCGCCAAAAGACTTTTCAATATTTTTCAGTTCTATCATACCTGCAAGATAATAGGATTTTTCTTCACTACATAGGTACATTGAGACATAGTAAACAGATATTCAAAACCGTTATGCAATTAATAGAAACGAAAAAGCAATCCAATTTTTGGATTGCTTTTTTAAATGACGTGTACTTATTTACTTCTCGTAAGGAAAATTTCTTGAAACTTTACGCATCATTCTCTCCATCAGTTGGCTTGGCGATGAAAATACGCCATCGTCCATTGCTTTTGAGAAGCGCCAAAGTAATTCGCCATCGCTACCATTTTTTATTTGCATTACCAATTGACCACTTCCTGTTTTAGAACCAAGACCACCAAATAATAATGTTTTAGCAATAGCGGCACCCTCAGAAGCTGTTTTTTCATATGAATAACTGCTTTTAATAATAGCGTCAACATGTAGCAATTTAGCTAATGAGTCAATGCCTATTTCATCAATTTTGTCAAATACACCTGCCTTTCTTAGTAGCGTATTAGTTTTATCGGGATCTTGAAAGTCTACCGTATAGTTATCTCTTTTTCTTAGTAAAAAAGTAAACATTTCATTTTGTAAATCTTTTGAAAGCTTCTTTTCATCCTGTCTGTTGGTTTCTGGATCAAAGTTTTTGGGCGGGCGTTTGTAAGAAATACCTGTTGTAAAAGGTAATATAGCAACAATCTTGTGCTGGCTAATCGTCTCTTTCATTTTTGGTGATTCAAATACTTGTTTTGCACCTTCTTGTGCAAATGTCTGCAGGTTGATTAACAGTAATGCAGCTAAAATTAGTTTCTTCATAATTTTCAATTTTTTTGGTAAAGCAATGATATATAAAATAAATGGTTTTCAACTATTTTTAACGAACTTATTATTGGGTAGTTGTAAACTAATATTTTTCGTAAGTCAGCCCATAAATTAAAACAAAGTTTTGGCCATAATCTGTCTTTTTTAACTTTTGTACTCGTCTTCACATATCATTTTATTTATAGTGCGTTTTTTGGTTTGAGAAAATACAAACTAAGGGAACCTCGTCAAGATAAAATTTGCATTTTTTTGCCCTTGCAATGTTGGGATTGTGGGTAAATTTTATACATTTTTTGCCGTTTGGTTGCCAAAATTAAGTTTTAGCTGGTGATGGTTTGTGTATTGGCTTTTAAATATCTTGTAAAGGTATTTCAATAGCTATTTTACAACCATTACCAATAGATGATGTTACTGTAAACTTACCCGAGAAAAGATGGGTACGCCTTCTCATGTTGGCTATTCCTATGCCGTTTTTTGCAGAATCTACATCAAAGCCAACACCATTATCTATTATATTTAAATGCAGTTTGTTGTTGCTAATAAAACCATGCACTTTAATGCTTTTTGCATTTGCATATTTTAAAATATTACTAAGTTGCTCTTGAAAAATTCTGTATAGATTTAATTGAAATTCTTGCGTAATAATAATTTGTTTAAAACTATCCTCAAAGCATAAAGCAACTACCAAAGTATTTTTTATATTAAAACTTTTGATTAAGGTAGTAAAAGCCTCCTCAATGGTAGTATCATGAAAAAATGTTGGTGCCAAACGATGGGATAGATTCCTTATTTCTTTGAAAGCTAAATTTATTTGTTTGATACTCTGGTTGTACCATACTTTCTCATCTTCAGAGATTGTTTTACTCAACATTTTTACCGAAATTTTACTTGCAACCAATATCTGGCAAACATTGTCATGTAGCTCTGCACCTATTTCATAGCGTTCATCTTCCTGGGCTTTAATAATGGCTTTTAATACCTCTTTTTGGTGCATTTTTCTTTCTGTAATATCTTTTTGAATAGCCACAAAATGCGTAAACCACCCTTTCTCATTTGCAACGGGGCTAATGTTCATATTTACCCAAAACTCCTCCCCATTTTTTTTGTAATTAAGCAATGTTACATCGCAAGATTGCCAATTTTTAATACAGTCTTTTAATCGGTCTAATTCTTTTCTATCACTTTTTGGGCCTTGTAATATACGTGGTGTTTTACCAATTACTTCTTGGGCTGCATAGCCAGTCATACGGGTAAAAGCCTCGTTTACATACATTATTTCAGGCCCTTCAAAATCTAGATGTTCTGCTTTAGTGATTATTACAGCATCGTTTGTATTTATAATTACCGACTCTAATAATTTTAATCGTAATATTTCTTCATTTCTTAAAGTAACATCTGTCATGGCACCAACCATACGTATAACTCTACCTCGCTCGTTTCTAATTAAAAAGCCTTTGTTTATTATATAAGCGTAAGTATTATCGGCTTTTAAAAAGCGATATTCTTCCTCCGCTTTATTAGTGTTACTTTTTATTAATCTATAAAAGCTTTCTGTAATCCTATCTAAATCATCTGGGTGTACATGGTTTATATGAAAGTTAACGCTTTTATGCACTTCAGATAATTGATAACCAAAAATGGTTTGTAAACCTTCGCCCCAAAAGGTGGTGTTATTTATTAAATCCCAATCCCAAATAGCATCAGATGTGGCTTTGGCTACATATTCGTACCGCTGAGTACTTAGTCTAGTTTCTTCTAGTAATATTTGTTGTTCGGTTATATCGGTAACAGAATTGATAATAGCAACTACAACACCCTCATCGTTAAGTATGGGGATATTATTAACCAACCAATGTTTAACTATATACCCATCACTACCTCTTATCGGAATATCATATTTATGAGGTCCTAATTTTTGTGGAGTAGCTGTTTTTAAAACATTTTGTAAAGAAATTTTTACATTTTCTGCGGTTTTAGAAATACTATCGTATGGGTTAAAAGGAAAAGCCTGAAAAATACCTTTGCCAATAAGATCTGAAGGAGCGGTAGTTGTTGTTTTATAGAAGCTATCGTTAGCATCCAATATTGTAAAATGTGGTGCATCTACATCCAGCAATACACATGGTATTGGGATGGCATTAAAAATCTCTTTTGAATACTTGTAAATCATTTAATATGTATAGGTGCCAATTAGTTAGTATAATGGCATTTTTTGGAAAATAGGTTTTTAAATAGGATAGTTGGAATACCGTAATCATTATAAATTCACTAATAAATTTGATAATTATATACTATTTATAATAGCAACCACGATGTAATAATATTATCGTGCCAACGTTTTAAACCCCGTTTTAAAGCAAATTAAATTTCATTATTAGATTTACTGGTACAAAAACGGGTGGAATATTACGAGCATAAGAAGCAGCCTTCGTGTCATTCGTATTTTTTATTGCTTTTTGTGAAATCTTTGCGCTGCTATAAAAGCTAAATAAAGTTATAGCCGTACAAGCGTGCGACGCAACGAAGTTTAATAGTATTATAAAGGCTGGTTACACAATATCTACTACTACAATCTTTGCGTACTTTGCCATGTTTATTGCTTTGTGTGAAATACATGGCTTTGTGTGAAACCTGCTTCGCATATCCTTACTTTTGCGCCCTATTATGAAGTTTGAAAAAGAAATAAACAGGCGTAAAACTTTTGCTATCATCTCTCACCCCGATGCTGGTAAAACCACGTTGACAGAGAAACTATTGTTGTTTGGTGGTGCGATACAAACCGCTGGTGCGGTAAAAAGCAATAAGATTAAAAAGCACGCTACGAGTGACTTTATGGAAATTGAACGCCAACGTGGTATTAGCGTTGCCACTTCGGTAATGACGTTTGAGTACGAGGGTTTTTTGATAAACCTTTTAGATACTCCTGGCCACAAAGATTTTGCAGAAGATACTTATAGAACCCTTACGGCTGTTGACTCTGTGATATTGGTAATTGATAGTGTGAATGGTGTGGAAGATCAAACTCGTAGGCTGATGGAAGTATGCCGAATGAGAGATACTCCGGTGATTGTATTTGTAAACAAAATGGACAGGGATGGTAAAAACAGATTTGATCTATTGGAAGAAGTTGAGAACGAATTGAAGCTGCAATTGCACCCGATGACTTGGCCAATAAACAGTGGTAAAGATTTTAAAGGGGTGTATAATTTAGATAATAAAAGCCTACGACTATTTGCTGCCAGCACCAAAGGCGAGGAAGAAGAAACCACGGTGGCCATTGAAGATTTAAACGATGCGGTTTTGGATGCAAAAATTGGCGAACGTGATGCCAACCAACTGCGTGAAGATGTGGAATTGATTGATGGTGTATATGGCGAACTGAACAAAGCTGATTACCTAAGTGGTAAAATTGCCCCCGTGTTTTTTGGTAGTGCGGTTAATAATTTTGGTGTGCAAGAAATGTTAGATACGTTTATAAAAATTGCTCCTGTGCCTCGTAGTAGAGAAACCAGCAAACGAACCTTGGGTGTTGGTGAAGATAAATTCAGTGGTTTTATTTTTAAAATACATGCAAATCTTGACCCAAAGCACCGTGATAGAATTGCCTTTTTGAGAGTATGTAGCGGCAAGTTCGAACGCAATAAATATTTTCATCATGTTAGGCTTGACAAGGATGTGCGTTTTAGCAATCCATACTCGTTTTTAGCACGTAGTAAAGAGGTGGTAGAAGATGCTTTTCCTGGTGATGTGGTGGGTTTATTTGATACTGGCAATTTTAAAATCGGTGATACTTTAACTGAAGGAGAAGATTTCTTTTTTACAGGTATACCAACGTTTTCGCCCGAAATATTTAAAGAATTGGTAAACAAAGACCCGATGAAAACCAAGCAATTGGAAAAGGGTATTAGTCAGCTAACGGATGAAGGTGTGGCGCAATTATTTACCCAATTTGGGGGTAATAAAAAGATTATTGGTTGCGTTGGGGATTTACAGTTTGAGGTAATTCAATACAGGCTTTTGCATGAATATAGTGCCGCTTGCGAATTTAGGACCTTGCCATTTTACAAGGCTTGCTGGCTTACCAGTAACGACCAAAAAAAGCTGGAGGATTTCTTACGTTTCAAACAACAAAATTCAGCAGTCGATAAAGATGGTAACCCAGTTTATCTGGCACAAAGCGAATGGTTTTTAAGTACAGAAATTAGTAATAATCCAGATATTCAGTTTCACTTTACCAATGAAGTGCAAAAGTAGTAATCAATGATTTAGATGATTTGAGCACTAGACTATAATTTAATAATTGTAGCCTAGTGTTGAATATTTATGTTGTTGAAAATAGAACGCTAACCATGAATATATTTACTACTACCAACTTTATTGTCAGGCAATTTATTATAGAAGATGCTGAAACTTTCTATCTACTAAATAGTAATCCAGCGGTTATGCGTTTTATTCGGCCTGTGAAAAATAGGGAAGCTTGTGATGAGTTTTTACAAGAAAATATTAATTTATACCAGCTAGGTTCGGTTATTGGTCGCTATGCCGTAATTGAAAAAATATCTGGCAATTGTGTTGGCACCTTTTCGTTTTTGTACTTGCCTGCCGAAGATGGGTATCATATTGGTTATTCTTTAATGCCCAATTTTTGGGGTAAAGGTTTTGCACAGCAATTGGTAAAATTCGGTAAAGAATATTTTTTTAATCAAACGGATAAGCAAGTATTATTTGCCATCACCCAAACCGAAAATACCACCTCTCAAAACGTATTACTTAAAAATAACTTTCTCTTAAAAAGTACATCCACAGAAAATAATAAGCAGGTTGATACATACTATATCAACAAATAGAATTCAATAACAAGTTGCACTCTGTTTCAACAAAAATTCAAAAAATTTTACGTTGTGTACATAAAAACAGCTTTTGGTATTCAGCGCAAAACAACTAATAATCTTTGTCGGCTTTGTGTGAAACCTTTAATCTCTATTTTTACAAACTTTATGAAAGCAAAAACACTCAAAAAAGATAAGGTCAACATCATCACTTTAGGATGCAGTAAAAACTTGGTTGATAGCGAAGTTTTAAGCGGTCAACTGTCTGCAAGTGCCATAGATGTGGTGCATGAGAACAAGAAATTCGATCACAATATCGTGGTAGTAAACACCTGCGGTTTTATTGATAAGGCAAAAGAAGAAAGCATCAATACCATTTTTGATCAACTGGAATTGAAACGACGTGGCAAATTAGATAAAGTGTACGTAACAGGCTGTTTAAGTGAGCGTTACCGTGCCGATTTAGAAGCTGAAATGCCTGAAGTTGATGCTTGGTTTGGAACTATGGAACTGCCATTGATGCTTAAAAGATTTGATGTTGATTATAAAGCCGAACTAATTGGCGAACGCTTACTAAGCACGCCGCAACATTATGCCTACTTAAAAATCAGCGAAGGTTGTAACCGAACTTGCTCGTTTTGTGCCATACCATTAATGCGTGGTCAGCATGTGAGCCGACCAATTGAACAATTAATAGCTGAAGCCGAGAGCCTTGTCCGTAAAGGGGTTAAAGAGGTAATGTTAATAGCCCAAGAGCTCACTTACTACGGTTTAGACATTTATAAAAAAAGAGAATTACCTCGTTTATTAGATGCTTTGGCAGCAGTAAAAGGCTTGGAGTGGATTCGCTTACATTATGCGTATCCATCTAAATTTCCGTTGGAGATTTTAGATGCTATGAACCGCCATGATAATATATGCAAGTATTTAGATATGCCTTTGCAACATGCAAGTAATAACATGTTGAAAGCTATGAAACGTAATATTACCCGCGACGAAATGAGCGAACTGATTCATACTATTCGTGAAAAAGTACCAGGTATTTGTTTGCGTACCACGTTAATTGCTGGGTTTCCTGGTGAGACAGTAGATGATATAGAAGAATTGAAAGCGTTTTTAGTTGAACATCGCTTTGATAGAGTAGGGATTTTCTCTTACAGTCACGAAGAAAATACATCTGCACATGTGCTAGAAGACAATATTTCGCAAGATGATAAAGAGTTACGTGCACAGGAAATAATGGAGGTACAACAAGAAATAAGCTTAGAAAAAAACCAAGAGAAACTTGGTAAAACGTTTAAAGTAATTATTGATAGAAAGGAGAGTGGTCGCTACCTCGGCCGTACAGAATTTGACAGTGTTGAGGTTGATAATGAAGTGATTATTAATAGCAAAAAGAAACTAGAAATAGGAACGTTTGTAAATGTATTAATTACCAAAGCGTTTGATTACGATTTGGAGGGGGAAGTGGTGTAGATGTGTGATTTTAGATTTATGATGAATTTCGCGTTTAAAAATTATTTATTTAATTATCAATTTGGAAGAGAGACTGACAGGAACTTATTCTCAGATTTTGTGCGCTAGTGTGATTACATGTTTAATAATACAAGCAAATGAGTTTTAAAATATCATATTTATGTCATCTTATATCAGCAATTCATTAATACATTGGACAGGACGAAACAAAAATTTTGAAGAAGCATACTCTACTTTGGAAAAAATTATAAATTCCGAAATTTTATGGCTTTCATTCTGCCCAATACACAATTCAGCTATAGAAGATTGTAAAATAATGATGGTTTGTTTTACAGATATTCCTCTATCCTTAAGTGAAGAACATTGCAATACTTTCGGAAAATTTGGAATTGCGTTCAATAAAAATAGGATGATTGGATATGGTGCAAATCCAGTTTTCTATTTGACAGATAAAAATAATAATAGACTTAAGGAAGTATATAATTTTTTGACTAAAGCACTTGATAAAGAGAGGGATAGAGAATTTCTTGAGGGGTCGGAAAATTTTGATTATTCAACAGAACAAATCTATTCTTTATTAGAAATATTTGGATTTACTCAAGAATACTATTCAAATACAATAGAGAAAGAATTTTACTATGAAAGAGAGTGGCGAATTAATTGTCAAACACTTAAAATTGTTTCTGGTCAAAATGAACCCGAATCTGGACAAGCGAAGATGTTGGGAATAACACAAAAGAATGGGATGAAATTCGATCTTAGTGATATTGATTTTATGATAGTGCCTAATTCTTTTTATGATAAAGCGTGTTTGGCATTTCCTAAACTAAAAGTGAAAATTTATGAAAATGAAATTGCAAAATAAGCTGAACCTAAACAATTAAATGTACAACCTGCAACTAATACAACCGCATTTACTACCAGACTACTTAATGCAAGTACACAACTTGCAAGCTAAGGTTGGTGCACTAAAGGAAGCAGAAATTAGTACAGATGCGTTTAGTTTTTATACATCGGTTGCATCTGTTTTTAGTAGTAAAATAGAAGGTGAAGCAATAGAGTTAGACAGCTATATTAAGCACAAAGCCATGGGTTTTGAGTTTCAACCAGATTATACCCAAAAAATTGATGATTTATACAATGCCTACACATTTGCACAAGCCAATTCACTAACACCAGAAAACTTAAGCCAAGCCCATATTCTGCTAAGTAAAAATATTGTAGAAACTAGCAAACAAGGCAAATTACGCAACCATAATATGTATGTAACTACCGATGATGGTAGAATAGAATATGTTGCCGTTTCGCCATACGAATTAGAAGTAGAAATGGATAAATTTTATAAAGATGTAGCTATTTTACTACAACAAGAAATGAGTATAGAAACTGTGTTTTACTATGCTGCCTACTTGCATTTGGTTTTTGTAAAAATTCACCCATGGAACGATGGTAATGGCAGAAGTGCTAGACTATTAGAAAAATGGTTTATTGCCCAAAAATTAGGGCAGAATGCTTGGTTTTTACAAAGCGAAAAAAACTATTATTTATACCATGATTTATACTATGCAAATTTGAGACAGCTGGGTTTAGAATATCCTCAATTAGATTATAGCCAAGCGCTTCCTTTTTTATTAATGCTACCAAAATCACTTGATTTGTAATTGCTGATTGATAACCCTTTGTGAACTTTACCTTTTTTGTAGTTTTGTGTGAAACTTTCAATAATTTTCGATTTAAGATATACACACCTAACTTATTTTTCTATTTACAGATATTTGCAATTTTATAAATTGCACCTATAATTCTGTTCATGGAAAATAATATCTTACACCTTTCATATCAACAAACAGGTTTCTTCTCAAAGCTAGTGTCAGATTATGTTTCAGGTAATGAGCAGTTACAACCGCACTATAATTATCCAGTTAATGTAGCTGGTATTAAAGCAGCAATTAAGGCAAGACAATCATTTTCAACCAATAGGCAATTATTGGTAGATGAATTGATTAAACAATACCAAGGTTTAAAGCTTTCTGCCAAGCAAGAACAGCATTTGCAAGCGTTATTAAGTAACAATACTTTTACTATTACAACGGCACATCAACCCAATATTTTTACTGGGCCATTGTACTTTATTTATAAAATAATTCATGTTATAAAACTGGCAGATGAATTAAAAAAAGAGTTGCCAGAATGTGACTTTGTACCTATGTATTATATGGGTAGTGAGGATGCTGATTTAGATGAATTAGGTTATATAAATTTGGGTGGCGAGAAACTAGTTTGGCAAACGAAACAAGTTGGTGCCGTTGGCAGAATGTTGGTTGATAAGCCTTTGCTTCAAATTATCTCAAGCATTCAAGGGCAAATTGATATTCACCCTTTTGGGAGCGAATTGACTGCCATTTTTAACCAATGTTACACACTTGGTAAAACTATTCAGCAAGCCACTTTAGAGTTGGTAAACGCCTTGTTTGCTAGCTATGGGTTATTGATAGTAATTCCTGATAATGCGAACCTTAAAGCCAGTTTTAAATCGGTTGTTGCTAAAGAGTTAATCGAGCAGTTTTCGCACAAAGCAGTTGCCGAAACCATCAAAATCCTAAGTCAATATTATAAGGTTCAAGCGGGTGGGAGGGACTTGAATTTGTTTTATTTAATTGATGACAAAAGGGAACGGATAGAGGCTTTAAGTTCCAAGTTTCAAGTTTCTAGTTTGGGGTTAGAATGGACTTTGGATGAGATTTTAATTGAGTTAGAAAACCATCCTGAAAGGTTTAGTGCCAATGTTATTTTACGGGGCGTTTTTCAAGAAACTATTTTACCAAATATTGCCTTTATTGGTGGTGGTGGGGAGCTGGCTTATTGGTTAGAATTGAAGCAAGTCTTTGAAGCTGTAAAAGTGCCTTACCCAATGTTGGTATTGAGAAATTCGCTGTTGTTTATCCAAAAAAAACAAATAGAAAAAATTGAAAAACTGGGTTTTGACATTACTGATTTTTTTAAAAAAGAATTGGATTTGATAAATGATTTGGTAAAAGAAAACTCCACTAAACAATTATCATTAACCAAAGAAATAGAAGAAGTAACAGCATTATACCAACAGCTAAAAAATATTACTGCAAATATTGATACTACACTAGCCCAACATACAGAAGCATTGCAAACAAAGGCTTTAAAGCCTTTATACGCGTTGGAAAAGAAAATGCTTCGTGCCGAAAAAAGACGATTTGAATCAGAACAACGACAAATTGAAACATTGAAATCTGATTTATTTCCCAACAACAGTTTGCAAGAAAGAATAGAAAATTTTTCTACTTATTATGCTAAATATGGTAAAGATTGGCTACAACTTATTTACAACCAATCACTTACATTAGAACAACAATTTACAGTTGTAAAACTGCCTTAATACTTAGCACTTACCCCTACATAATTATTAGGCGAAATTGCTTTTAATGTCTTCTTTAAATCAGCACTAACTTTTAGTTTGCCTATAAAATCGTGAATGGCTTTTTTATCAATTTTATGGTTGCCACGTGTCAAATCTTTCAATGCTTCGTAAGGGTTTGGATAGTTTTCTCTACGCAAAACTGTTTGTATCGCTTCTGCCACCACAGCCCAATTATTATCTAAATCTTCGGCTATTTTCACTTCGTTCAATACCAATTTTTCAAGACCTTTTTCCAAACTTTTAATGGCTAAAATTGTGTGTGCAATTGGTACGCCAAGGTTACGCAAAACGGTGCTATCGGTTAGGTCACGTTGCAAACGACTGATTGGTAATTTGGCAGAAAAATGTTCTAGTAAAGCATTTGCTACACCCAAATTTCCCTCAGCATTTTCAAAATCTATTGGGTTTACTTTATGTGGCATGGCCGATGAACCCACTTCCCCAGCTTTGGTTTTTTGCTTAAAATAATCCATGCTGATGTAGGTCCAAATATCTCGGCACAAATCAATTAAAATGGTGTTGATGCGTTTAATAGCATCACAATGTGCAGCCAAATTATCGTAATGTTCAATTTGTGTAGTAAACTGCATTCGCTCTAGCCCCAAATAATTATCTACAAAATCATTGCCCAAAGCCACCCAATCTTTATTAGGAAAAGCAATAACATGTGCATTAAAATTGCCCGTAGCACCACCAAATTTTGCTGCATAAGGAATGTGAGAAAATAACGTAATCTGATTAGAAATCCGTTCAACAAACACCATAATTTCTTTACCCAAAACTGTGGGTGATGCAGACTGACCGTGGGTTTTAGCCAACATAGCTATCGTTTTCCATTGTGTGGCCAAGCCATGTAAACTGTTATGGATATTGGCAATAGCTGGCAAATAATCATGTTCCATACAATGCTTCCAACTCAACGGAATTGCTGTGTTATTTATGTCCTGCGAGGTTAATCCAAAATGTATCCATTCCTTTAAATCTGCAATGCCAATCTTATCCAATTGTTCTTTCAAAAAATATTCAACTGCTTTTACATCGTGGTTGGTAATGGCCTCAATATCTTTTATTTTTTGCGCATCTTCAACGCTAAAATTATCTGCCACAGCTTGTAATTTTTCTTTAGCTTTTACCGATAATTTGAACAGTTTTTTATCGGCCAAAAAGAAGAAATAGTCAACTTCTACAAACACCCGATATTTTATTAATGCAAACTCAGAAAAGTAATTATCTAAATGTTGTACTTGTTTACGGTAGCGGCCATCAATTGGTGAAATAGCGGTGAGGTTTGTTAGTTCCATTATATTATATAGTTATAAGTTCTGTATTTTAAATTTTGTTACCAGCTTTTGTATTTCAATATAACATCGTTGCGTCGCACACTGCGGCAGTTTGATAGGTTATTCAGCTTTTACTCTAATACCACTGTGTTTGAAACCCATATAAAAGTGTTTTCTTTGCGGCGTAAAACTATACCATTTGAAGAAGATAAAAGTTGGGGCGGTAAGTTATTTAAACACAAAACCATTGTTATACGGTATTAAGCGTAGTGGTTTGATGGATAAAATTGAATTGATAGAAGCATATCCCGCAAAAATTGCTCAGATGTTATTGGATGATGAGATTGATGTGGGCTTAGTGCCTGTTGCCATCATTCCAAATTTAAATGACCCACATATTGTAACCGATTTTTGTATTGGTGCAGAAGGTGAAGTGGCATCTGTTTGTTTGTTTAGTGAAGTACCAATAGATAAAATAGAAAGAGTTTTGTTAGATTATCAAAGCCGAACGTCAGTCAATTTGGTAAAAATTTTACTGCGGGAATATTGGCAAAAAGAGGTTGTTTTTGAAGAAGCAACATTAGATTTCCGTAGCCAAATAAAAGGTACAACTGCTGGAGTAGTTATTGGTGATAGAGCATTTGAGCAACGTTTAATATCGCCCTATGTTTATGATCTTGCAAATGCTTGGAAAGCTTTTACTGGCTTACCTTTTGTGTTTGCAGCTTGGGTTGCAAATAAACAATTGAATGAGGATTTTATAGATACTTTCAATAGGGCAAATGGGTATGGCATTACACATATCAACGAGGTGATTGCTGAAAATATTTACGATAAATACAACCTGAAAAAATACTACACCCATAACATCAGTTATCAGCTAACAGATAAAAAAAGAAAAGGATTGGAATTGTTTTTGAGCAAGCTGTAATATGTAACTATTAAATAGTTACTTAAAATATTTTACATTCGCCACCCTAACAAAAAATTATGGCAGAAACACTCGGTATGTTGTGTGATAAGCTAACGATTGTAAAATTGAAGCAGTATCATACAGAAGATGATCAACGTTTAACAAGTTTAAACAATCAGGTAATGCAATTGCAAAACGAGATTGATACTTATATCATTGATGCAGTTGTAGGCAATATTGCTGTTGATAAACTAACATTTGCGGCCAATAAAGTTTTTAAAAATGAGGGTAACGAAGTAGCTGAGGTGAGTGGTGCTATTGGTGCATTGTTTTCGCAATTAGCCGATGTAAATTGCAGACTTTGGCACGAGGTAGAAAAAGGTTATGATATAAAAAATATTCCAGTGCCTGAAAAGGACAACTTGGTTAAAATGTTGGCGGTTTTAAACCTAGAACGTAATAAATGTATTGATGCCATTGACCTTACATTTCAAGCTATAATTGTAAAAAAATAATACTAACGTATGCACATCCGTAAAAGAACAACTTGCCGTGTTTGTGGGTCAGCTTCATTAACACCCGTTATTAGTTTAGGCCCACAATATTTGCAAGGCTCGTTTGTAAAGCCAGGAAAAGAGATGCCATCTCATCGTAAAATTAATTGCTCACTAGTACGCTGTAACCCACAAGTAGATGAAAATGCGTGTGGTTTATTGCAGATGGAACATAGTGTACCACCAGAAATTTTATATGCTGCTTATTGGTACCGCAGTGGTACAAACAGTACCATGAAAAATCATCTGAAAGGCATTGTTGACAGCACTTTAGAATTAATTAAGAAGACAAATTGTACTGTTTTGGATATTGGTTGTAACGATGGAACTCTATTAGATTATTACCCTCTTGATTTTAAAAAATTTGGGTGTGATCCAAGCGATGTAGCACAAGAAGTTAAGAATGCTTTTGTGGTGCAGGATATTTTTCCTTCTGCTGAATTATCAACAGCTATTGGTAATACAAAGTTGGATATTATTACATCTATTGCTATGTTCTACGATCTTGAAAGTCCTGTAGAATTTGTAAAAAATATTAAAAGATTTTTATCGCCAGAAGGTATTTGGGTATTTGAAATGAGTTATATGCCCGAAATGCTTGAGCTGGATAGTTACGATACCATTTGCCACGAACATTTGGAGTTTTATAGCTTGGCTGTGTTAGAGAAAATAGCTAGTATGGCGGAGATGAAAATCTTTAAAATAGATTTCAACGATATTAATGGTGGTAGCATCCGTTGTTATGCTACACATAAAGAAAGTAGCCTTTATTATAACAAAGAAAACTACAAGTTGATGAACGATATTCGTCAGAAAGAGTTTGATTTGGAATTAGATACAGATAAGCCTTACGTGGCTTTTCAATACCGGATTGAGAAAGTTAAAAATGAGTTACACGATTTGTTGGTAAAACTTAAAAATGAAGGTAAAAAAGTGCATGTTTATGGTGCATCTACCAAAGGCAATACTATTTTGCAATGGTGTGATATTAATAGTATGTTGGTTGAATATGCTGCTGAACGTAATCCTGATAAATATGGTGCTTACACATTAGGTACCAATATCCCAATCATCAGCGAAGCAGAAAGCCGTGCCATGAATCCAGATTATTATTTGGTACTACCATGGCATTTTAAACCTGAATTTCTTGAAAGAGAAAAAGAGGCAATTGAAAAAGGAACAGGCTTTATTTTCCCTATACCTGTAATTGATATTTATAAAAAGTAAGCAGGTAATTTAATAAATGAAAGGACTGTTTATAAATAATTTTAAATCCCAAGATAGCATTTATGAGTCTGGCATAATGGTATTTAATGCCCTTAAATTGTCAGGTAAATATCAATTGGATTATGTTGAGGTAAGTGCTGAAAAAAATGATATTCCCAAAGGGTACAATTTTTACTTTTTTAATTATCATCCATCAACTATGCAATGGTTTGATACTAGTTGTATCAAAAATATAGCTGGCTTTAAAGTAACAATGGTTTTAGAAATATTACCTGGCGATCCGTTTGTGCTTTGTCCGGATAACCACTTTGATGCGTATGTTGTTTTGGACCCAACTATAAAACATAAGAATAAAAAAGTTTTTGCTTTTCCCAGACCGTTAGAGAAAATAAATTTCACACCACAATATCAACCAAATAAAATTCCAGTTATTGGTACTTTTGGTTTTGCTACAAAAGGTAAAGGGTTTCAACATGTAGTAGAGGCTGTAAATAAAGAGTTTGATGAAGCCATAATTAAGATAAATATCCCTTTTGGAAATTTTGTACCTGACTCAGAAAACTACGCCAATTTTCTAGCAAAAACTTGTATAGAAAAGTCAAAGCCAGGAATAGAAGTAGTTGTTACTCACGATTACATGAATAAAGATGAATTAATAAAATGGTGTGCCGCAAATACCTTAAACTGTTTTCTATATGATAGAAATATGCCCGGGCTTGCAGCAACAACAGACCAAGCCATTATTGCAAATAGGCCAATTAGTATTTCTGAAAACGATACATTTAGGCATGTGATAGCCTATTTGCCGTCGTACCCTAAGTGGAGTTTGAAACAATCTATAGAACAATCGCTTGTAAAAGTGCAGCAAATGGCTAAGGATTGGGCACCTGAAAATTTTGCTTTGCAGTTTGAAAATGTATTGACAAAACATGCTAATAAGTTAGTTGTTTCAGAAGTGGAAGGAAACTTTAAACTTGTACAAAAAAAAAATAATGTTAGTTACTTTATAGCTCATCGTTTCAGAAAATATAAGCGTTTATTATCAATACAAAAGATGCTTGCTTTATTAAAGGCAAGAAAAAAATCATCCCAAAATGCAGAACTTATTTAGAAAATTGGTTGAGAAATTCTTGCTACTAAAATCAACCGTTATTTACTCGCAAGCTGGCGAAGATTTGATTTTGGCAAGGTATTTTTTTAACCAAAATATACAATATCCTACTTATCTTGATATTGGTGCAAACGATCCACGCTATATCAGCAATTCGTACTACTTTTATATTCGAGGTAGCAAAGGAGTTTGTGTTGAACCTAACCCATACTTATACTATAAAATTAAAAAATGGAGAAGTCGAGATATTTGTGTTAATGCAGGTATTGGTGTTGAAAATACAACTGCAGCGGACTTCTATTTATTCCCTAATAGCGCTAATGGATTAAGTACTTTTTCTAAAGAATCGGCAGATTATTGGGCGAATGTAGGTATGGATAAACTGGGCAAAATACAATACGAAAAAATTATTTCAATGCCATTGATAAATATTAATACAATCATTCAAACGCATTTAAATAAAGCTCCAGATTTATTATCAATTGATGTTGAAGGTTTAGATTTAGCAATTCTCGAATCGCTTGATTTTGAAAAGTATAAACCTAAAGCCATTTGTGTTGAAACACTTAATTACAATGAGTTACAGCAAGAATATAAGACAACCGATGTGGCAGATTTTTTAAAAACTAAAGGCTATTCTGTTTATGCTGATACACGTATTAATACCATTTTTGTAGCAGATTAATTCTTAATTTTTTTAAATGAAAGCAATCATTTTTGGTGCAAATGGGCAAGATGGTTTTTATCTTTCTAACTTATTGAAAGCTGAAAATATTGAGGTGTTAGAAGTATCACGAGGTGGTAATATGCTGCGGGTTGATATTACTAATTACGAGGCCATTAAACAATTTATTGCTCAAGAACAACCAACTTATATTTTTCATTTAGCAGCAAATTCTACTACAAGGCACGATGCCTTGTTTGAAAACCATGCGACTATTTCAACTGGTACGCTCAATATTTTAGAAGCTGTAAAAACACAATCACCACATACAAAAGTGTTTATTTCTGGCAGCGGTTTGCAATTTATAAATAAAGAAGCACCCATTAAAGAAACAGATGAATTTGAAGCGAGAGATGCGTATTCGATTGCACGGATACAATCGGCTTTTGCTGCTAGGTATTATCGTATTTTGGGTATTAAAGTTTATGTAGGTTATTTCTTTAACCATGATAGTCCACGACGTGCAAAACGCCATGTGGCACAAATGATTGCTGCCGATGTTTTGGCAATAGCAAATGGCGAAAACCGCATCATAGAAATTGGTGACCCAACCGTGAAAAAAGAATGGACTTATGCTGGTGATGTTGTAAAAGCCATTTGGACTTTGGTGCAGCAAGATGCAATATTTGAAGCTACTTTAGGCTCAGGTATTGGCTATTCTATTCAAGATTATTTAGAAGGGTGCTTTAAATTAATTGGTAAAAATTGGCAGCCTTATGTTGCAATTAAACCTAGCTTTAAATCTGAGTATAGACAATTGGTTTCTAACCCAGAAACAATTTATAATTTAGGCTGGCAGCCGCAGGTTAATTTTGAACAATTAGTAACCATGATGTTGACCCAACCGCAAGATGCCTAGCCAAAATATATTATTAGTCCACCTATATTCTAATGGCGACAGCTTGTACGCTACCGCTGTTGCAAGGCAAATAAAACAAGATTATCCTAACTGCAAACTCACTTGGGCTATTGCCAATTTTTGTAAAGACATCATTGCAAATAATCCCTTTGTAGATGCCATTTTAGAGGTTACAGATGTAGCGAAGTTGGATATTGTTGCGTATAGAAAATTCAAGAAAAGGATTTTGCAAGAAAAAATAAACGGTAAGTGGGATGATGTGTTTTTTACCAATTTAATTGATGATAACCAAGCCAATTATGATGGTTGCACAAGGGCTTCAACTTTTAGGGGCTATCCAAAAAATATCACCGTTCCAATTCAACCAATATTAGTTTTAAATTCTACTGAAATACAGAAGGCTAAAGATTTTGCTGCTTTTCACCAATTAGAAAAGTACAAGCATATTATATTATTTGAGTTTGCACCGCAAAGTGGGCAATCACAAATGATCTTGGATTTTGCCATACAAATTGCAACGCAATTAACCAGTAATAATGAAGTAGCTGTTATCTTGTCTTCGGCCAATACAATCAATCATCCATCTATACAAATAATTGATGGTAGCAGTTTAAGTTTACGAGAAACCGCAGCCCTAACACATTACTGTACTTTTCTTTTAGGATCCTCTAGCGGTATTACTTGGATTAGCACTTCTACCGCAGGAAAACAGTTACCAATGGTACAATTATTAAACGCAAATACTATTTGGTCTAATCCAATTTCACGAGACTTTGATCAATTTAATATCGCTACAGATAGTCTGATAGAACTGATAGATTTTGATATAGTAACTATTCAAAATTGTGTATTTGATGCGTTAAATAATTTCACCAAAGCCAAGAAAAAATACCACCAGCAATTCCCTTTTAGTTTTAAAACAACAAGGTTTATTGTTTATAACCTGCTAACCTATTTGCAGTTCAAAGCCATAACTAAGCACATACAAATCAATAGGCAAGTCCACGGCGATAAATTGGCTTTTTACAAAGAAGTAGCACTAGGTTTTTTAATACTGCCTTTCAGATTGATAAGCAATACTTTTCGAAAGAAGGTTTTGTGAAGAAAATAATGTAATCATCCCTTCAATTTCGCCAACCACAAAGCCACATATTGCTTGGTAAAATAAATAGCCGCGAAAATATACCATCTAATATCTGGATAAAATTTTTTCATAAACAACGCATGGTTTTTAATGCCAGTTTTACGTATTTGAATCCATTTGTCTTTATGTACACTACCTTTATGAATGTGCATTACTTTGGCTTGTGGCAGATAATGAATATCGTAGCCAAGCTGTTTAAAATCCCAACACCAAAGTGTATCCTCACAATACATAAAAAATAAATCTGATAGTTTCTTCTCTGGTAATTGCTTAATAATTGATTTGGGAAACAACATGAAAGCACCCCAAACCCAATCTGCTTCTGCAAAATTTTTATGGTCAAAATAGTGGTGCAGCATTAGTTGACCTTGCTTTTCTTTTGATAGAAACTTGAACACGGGAAACACTTCTAATAATTCCCAAGTAATGGTTCTAAACTTTCTACAAGTTGGTTGTATTCTGCCATCTGGATATTGTAATTGACAAGTAACCATACCAACCTTCGGGTTGGTAACAATGTAATCATAACAAATTTTCGGTGCATTGTTTATGAGTTCAGTATCGCTGTTTAGTAGCAACAAATAATCGCCTTTTGAGTGTTCAATACCCATATTATTGCCGCCTGTAAAACCTGTGTTTACAGGACTTGCAACCAAAGTGATATTGGGAAATTTAGCTAAAAATAATTGAGGCTTGCATTCAACCGAAGCATTATCTACCAATATAATTTCGAACGTTAAATCAGTCAATTTATCATACAAGCTCTGTATACAATTGCACGTAAGTTGAAATGTATTATAGTTGATAATGATGATAGATAATTGCATAAATCACTGATTGAATAATATCCTAAATTATACCTTATAAAAATGAGGCTTATTATTGATGATTTTGCCTGTTAATGATAACAACACAGAAATATTGATACAATAGTTTTTAAATGCAGACCAATTAAATCTTGATTGCTTATTTGCAATTTTTTCTATAAATAAGCCTATAGCAAATACTGGAATTTCGCCAATAAATAGTAATAGCAATATTAAAAACCAGCCAATACCAAATTGCTTTCTTATGCGCAGCATCATCGATATTAAAATCTGCTTACCTTTTTTGTTCCATAAATTTTTACTGTTATCGCTTTCATCGGTATTGTAAAAGCTGCCACTTGTTGCACCACCTAAATGAATCACTTTTGGTGCTTCATATAAAAATAGTTTGCCTTGTTTTCTTAATCGATAGCACCATTCAATTTCCTCTGCGTACATAAAAAAGTCTTCATCTAGCAAGGTCACTTGTGCTATTTTTGTTGTGGTTAGGATAAAAGCACCAACAATCCAATCAACTTCTACTTTATCGCTAACACTTGTAATGCTTGGTACGGTTGATTGTAAGCGATATCCCCAATACCGAACAAACTTGCCTAAATAGGGTAGCGGCAATAAAAAATTCAAGCCGCCTTTTACAAAATGAGCCCCAGAAATCTGGTTGCTACCATCTATATTTAGCAATTGTACGCCACAGGCAACGGCTTCTTTCTCGGCTTTAAATAGTGCCAAAACTTTATCCAAGGCACTATCTAGAATAATGGTATCGGTATTTAAAATCAATATAAATTCTCCAGTAGCATTTTTGATACCTGCATTATTTGCCCTTGCAAAACCAGCGTTATAAGCCATATCAATCCAAACGACTTCAGGATATTTTCCAACCACTATCTCTTTGCTACTATCCTGCGAAAAATTATCGGCCACAATTATTTCTAGTGAAAGTGTTTTGGTTTGTGTATAGATGCTATCAATGCAATCAAGCAGCAATTGCGCTGTTTTGTAATTGACGAAGATGATTGATAAATCCATGTTGTTGTTTTTGTTACCACATAGGCACAGTAGGCACATTTTTTTAACTAGGACTAATATATATTTAAAAAAAATACAATTTCTATGTTTCTAGGTAACTGCCTATGTGTTGAAATTTACACTTTCGCTAAATCGTAAGCTATAAAAAAATAATTATAACTTTTTGAATATTGCCCAATAAATTCTTCTCTGCTAAATGGCTGCATTTTTTTTAAAAAATACTCTAACGTTGATATTACCAAACCACAATCTGTTAAATAATCAAATATTAGTTGTGGCGTGGTTTCATAATAATCTGCACCACCAAGCCCAAACTCAAA
>JBBQLL010000034.1:0-32873 GCA_038327865.1 Chitinophagales bacterium
TTTCCCTTGACGAAAAGCCTCACACATATTTGGGTCGCCACTGATGGCAGCTACAATACGCAACTCAATTTGCGAGTAATCGGCACTAACCAAAACATGGTTACTATCTCTTGGTATAAAAGCTTTACGTATTTCTTTACCCCTATCAGAGCGAATAGGAATATTTTGCAAATTAGGATTATTGCTACTCAATCTACCTGTAACAGCAACAGCTTGGGCATAACTTGTATGCACCCGACCCGTTTTGCTGTTTATCATTAATGGCAGTGCATCTACATAAGTTGATTTTAGTTTTGTTAGTTGTCGAAACCCTAAAATATCATCAACTATTTTGTGTTGATGTGCCAATTTACTTAAAACTTCCTCACCAGTTGCATACTGACCTGTCTTTGTTTTTTTAGCCTTAGGATCCAATTTCAATTTCTCAAACAACACTTCGCCTAACTGTTTTGGCGACGCCAAATTAAAGCGAACACCAGCTTGGTCGTACACATTGTTTTCAAATATTTTTGCCTCACGTTCAAGCTCTACACTATAATCATTCAAGAACCCAACATCAATTTTAATCCCCTCAAATTCCATGTCGGTTAATACTTTTACCAATGGATTTTCAGCTTCATTAAACACCCGTTCTACTTCTTTATCTTTTAATAATGGAACGAAAATGTTTTTTAATTGCAAGGTAATATCGGCATCTTCAGCAGCATATTCTTTAGCTTTTTCAATCTCTACATCACGCATATTACCCTGATTTTTACCTTTCTTACCAATCAATTCATCAATATGAATAGGTTCGTATTGTAGGTATTGGGCACTCAGCAAATCCATGCTACGCCTACCTTCTGGCTCAATTACATAATGTGCCAACATGGTATCAAACAGATTGCCCACCAGTTCAAAACCATACCATTTCAATATCAATAAATCGTATTTAATATTTTGCCCAATCCATTTTATTACAGAAGAATCAAATAGCGGTTTAAATTTATTTAGTACGGCAATTGTTTCGGCTTTATCAGCTGGGCAAGGCACATAATAACCTTCGCCAACTTTGCACGAAAAACTCAAGCCCACCAGTTCGGCTTCGTTTGCATCAATGTTAGTTGTTTCTGTATCAAAGCAAATTTCTTCTTGCTCAGATAATAGTTTTATAAGGTCGGCAATTTCTTCGTCTGTTTGAATTAATTGATAATCATGGGTGGTATTGTTGATGTTTTTATCGGCTACCAAACCAGCAGTTGGCACATCATCAAACAACGATGATTGCACGGTAACTGTACTTTCGGACTTGCGACTTGTTGTCTCTGATTTTTTACTCTCAACCACCGAACCAAATAAATCGGTCTGCTGATTTTCGGGTGCGGCAGCATGAAAAGCATTAAAGCCATCACCCAAAATACGTTTACCTAGGGTTTTAAATTCCAGTTCCACAAAAACCTCTGTTAACAATTGCTTGTTCCAATCTTTTAAGCGGTAATTTTCTTCATGAAATTCAACTGGTACTTTTGTAATAATGGTGGCTAGTTTTTTAGACAATATGGCCGCTTCTTTACCAGCTCTTATTTTTTCGCCCAACGAACCTTTAATATTATCTGCATTGGCCAAAACGTTTTCTAACGTGTCATATTCTTTCAACAATTTAGCGGCGGTTTTTTCGCCAACGCCTTTTATACCAGGAATATTATCAACGGCATCACCCATTAAACCCAAAATATCAATTACTTGTTCTACCCGTTGTATATCCCATTTTTCGCAGATTTTTTTAGCATCCAGAATTTCTTCTTTATTACCCATAAAAGGTGGTTTGTATATGTAAACACCCTTATGGCAAAGTAATTGGCCATAATCTTTATCGGGTGTAACCATAAATACATCGTAGCCAACATCAGATGCCTGCCAAGCTACGGTGCCAATTACATCATCGGCTTCGTAGCCATCTAATTCCACCACGGGTATATTAAAGGCTTCAATAATGCGTTTTATATCGGGCAAAGCCAGTAATAAATCCTCTGGTGCAGCTTGTCTGTTAGCTTTGTAATCAGTAAAATCGGTGTGACGTTCTGTTGGTGCATGGGTATCAAAACAAACGGCTAAGTGTGTGGGCTTTTCTTTGTTAATAATGTCTATTAATGTAGTAGTAAACCCAAACTGCGCACTAGTATTTTTACCAGCAGAAGTGATACGTGGGCTACGAATTAAGCCATAATAAGCACGATAAATAAGTGCCATAGCATCTAATAAAAACAACTTTTTTTGCATGGGGGCTAAGATAAGGATTGTGATGTAAAATTTTATTTTTGTAAGGCGTAGACATTAATTTCGTCCCATATAAAAATAGTATTTATGAAACAGTTGTTTACGGGTTTATGCATATTGGCTGTGGTAAGTTTAAAGGCCCAAACATTACAGTTTAAAGAAGGCGATAAAGCACCAAATTTTACAGCCGTAATGCATAATGGCAGCAACATGAGTTTAAAAGAATTAACAAAAAAAGGACCTGTTGTAATGCTGTTTTATAGAGGCTATTGGTGTCCTTTTTGCAATAAGCAATTGAGCAACATGAACGACTCCTTGCCAATGCTACAAGCAAAAGGTGCAACAGTATTGGCCATTACACCAGAAAAATACGAATCGGTAGATAAAACAATTGCTAAGACCAAGGTTAGTTTTAATATTATAAGCGATACTAGCAATACCATATTAAAACAATACGGTGTAAATTTTACTGTAGACGATAAAACCGTAGAAAAATACAAAACCTATGGGCTTGATTTTGCAGCAATTAATGGCAATAACGACAATACTTTACCCGTACCAGCAGTTTTTATAATTGATAAAGATGGCAATTTTAAATACTTATACTTTGACAAGGATTATCGCAAAAGACCTAGTGTAAAAGAATTATTAGATCAATTATGAGAGTAATACTTCTACCACATTTAAATCATTATCAAGGGCTGTAAAATTTATTTTGCAGCCCACTTTTATTTCGCCCAATTCTTTATCTAGTTTAACGGCTTTTGCAGGGTAAAGACTAACCATTCTTAAAGCCTCCTCTAATTCAATCTCAACCTTAAAAACTAAATTCTGCAATGCTTTTGCCATAGTTAATGCAGAGCCGCTAAGAATATCATTGCTAGTATACTTTTCACCTTCTTTTTTGTGACAATATAGACCTTCTGTTGTTTCTGTAACAGCATCCGTAATACAAAATAATCTACCTTTCATTTGCTTGTAAGCTATTTTTATAGCATCAAAATTTACATGATGACCATCTGCTACAATGCTTGCCATAGCTGACTTGTGTAAAAAACTTGCACCTACTAATCCTGGTTCTCGATGCTGTAAACCACTCATTGCATTGTATAAATGTGTAACAAGATTAATGCCTTTGCTGAAAGCTAAATTAGCTTGTTGTAAACTAGCATCACTATGACCTGCTGAAATTATTATTCCTCTCGATTGGATGAGTTTTATTACCTCGTCGCTACAAACTTCAGGTGCAAGTGTAATTACTTTTATCACACCCTCGCCAACATCTAACAAACTAGAAACTTGCTCAATAGTTGGTGAATGTATAAAGCTTTCTATGTGTGCCCCACGTTTTATTGGGTTAAGCCAAGGCCCTTCGATATGCAAACCTAAACAGCCTTTGCCGCCGACTTTCCAAAACGCTTTAATAGCATCAATACAATTGTAAAATACATCATATGAATTAGTGGCAACTGTGGGAAGAAAATGCGATGCACCGCCTGCCTTACAATAATTGTATAGCTTTTGTAGTGCATCTACTTCGGGATAAACGCTTAACAACTTACCGCTGGCTCCATAAATCTGAATATCAATAAAAGCTGGGGTTAAAATTTCGTAAGTTGATGCTGTTTCTTTTGTATCGTTTGGCACTTTACTTTGTGGTAGAATATCCGTTATCATTCCATCATCATTAACAATAATAGCATAATGATACAGCATCTTGTAACCAGTAAATATTCTATTTGCTAAATACAATGGCATAATTCTGAAAGACAATGAATTGTAAATCTATCGCAAATATTAATTAACTGATTACCCAAACACCAACTCATTCAACGCACCGTTCCATCTACCAAACTTAGCTTCTACAGCAGTGAAGCGGTAACCAAAAATACCACGTAACTGAGCCTTTACTAATATCACATTTGCAATATCACCCAATACCCAAAGTGGCAATTTATAATGTACAATATCCGTCATTTCTACACCACCATCTACTTTTTTAAAGTGATGTTGATGGTGCCACATAGTGTATGGACCAAAACGCTGTTCATCAACAAAATATTGTTGGTCTTGTACATGGGTAATTTCTGTCATCCAATATAAAGGAATACTCAGAATAGGTTTCACCGTGTACTCAATTATTTGACCCGCATACATACTTTTACCGTGGTGTTTGCTTATTATATTAAAGCCTAAATTGCTAGGGGTAATGTCTTTTAAATTATCTGGCTTACTAAAAAAATCCCAAGCTGTTTCTAACGTAACAGGTATATTTTGAACGGTTTTTAGGGAATAAACTTTAGACATGATAAGGGTTTAATTGTTTAAACAAAAGCAATAGTATTTAGTTGCAAAAATCCGAATATTATTACTCAAATGCCTCCATTAAAGCCAGAAAATGGTGTATCTTTAAATGCTACAAATTAAAAATAGTATTGCTTAAAATCACTGACCATGTTTAATTCAAAACAAGATGAAACCCAAGAAATATCTATGCTTTGGAAAGGTAATTGCCCAGAATGTTTGCTTGAGGGAAAACGGGTTAGGATGAGATTAAATAGTTGGGATTTTTATGAAAGCGAAGCAACTGGCTTACAGATAGCACTGCTTAAAGGTGTACAAGCCATCGTGCTTAATTTTAGAGGTAAAGGAGAGTTTCGTTCCATAAACGAATATGGTGATGAAGTGTATGATATGGAATATTTAAGTCCACAAAATATATCTGGGTTTCCTTTTAATGATGGAACGATATTTAAAACTGTTGATGAAGTTTCGACCTATATAAAGGCAATTAAATGAAGATAATACTGAGTAGAAAGGGATTTGATAGTAGTGCAGGTGGCAAGCCAAGTATCATTTACAACAATCAATTTTATAGTATCCCTATACCAGAAGCTGGTAGTGGTGTTTTTTATAAAGACCTCATTTTTGATGAAAAACATAACTATTTAGAAGTAATGCGAGACCTCGGAGTTACGTTTTTTTCGGAAGCACATTTAGATCCCGATTTGCGAAAGGATATTTTGCCGCAAAGACATCCTGAATGGAGACCTATTTTTGGGCAAGATGATAAATCTCAATCTCGTTTATCAAAAACATTTAATGTTGAGCCTAGTGATATTTTTTTATTCTTTGGCAATTTTCAAAAAGTGATTAAAAAAAGTGAAACTGGTTTTAAATATTCATCATTGTCACCTGAATATCCAAAAGATATTCATGTAATTTTCGGACACTTGCAGGTTGATGAAATAATTGATTTATCTAAACAAGGAGAACGAATACAAGATTGGATGAAATACCATCCACATATTAAAAACTCAAATCTTTACCATAAAGAACATAATGCCTTATACGTTTCTAAAAGAAGATTTACTGAAAATGAAACAATAAATGGTAGTGGTTACTTTAGATTTTCTGAAGAACTTATTTTAACTGCCCCAAAAGCCACTAAGAGTGTATGGCATCTTCCTTCCTGTTTTGATGAAAAGGATTTAAAAAAATTTGGCATTAATACAACTAAGAATGTACCAGAAAAATCAAACAAGAGATATATAATTCAACCAATTGGCAGGGGTACTCAAGAAGTTTTTGGAATAGATAAAAAAAGTATTGTCGACTGGGCAATAGATTTAATTACAAAACACGGCGCAAATAATGATGACTAATAAAGAACAACAACAAGAAAAATTTCAATTAATATATTCTGGTTTAAATGATGAACAGCGTAAAGCTGTTGATGCTATTGAAGGGCCAGTTATGGTAATAGCTGGCCCTGGTACAGGAAAAACCCAAATGCTAAGTGCAAGAATTGGGAAGATTTTATTAGAGACTGATGCTTTGCCAGAAAATATTTTATGCCTTACTTACACAGATGCAGGTACTGTTGCAATGCGTAAACGCTTACAAGGTTTTATTGGTAGCGATGCCTATAAAGTAAAAATTCATACCTATCATTCGTTTTGTAATGAGGTGATACAAGATAATTTAAGCCTGTTTGAGAAAAATGTTTTAGACCCAATTTCTGAACTAGAAAGCATAGAACTGTTTACAGAATTGATAGATAAATTTCCTAAAGACCATCCTTTAAAGCGCTATCGGGGTGATGTGTATTTTGAAATAAACAATTTGAAAAGCCTGTTTAGCACCATGAAACGTGAAGCGTGGACGGCTCAACTAATTAACGAAAATATTGATGCCTATATAAAAGACTTGCCAAACCGTGATGAATATATAGCCAAACGTGCTACAAAAACCTTTAAAAAAGGTGATGTAAGAACCGATAAAATTACAGAAGAGCAAGAAAAAATGGCAAAGCTGCGTGCAGCTGTAAACGAGTTTGATACGTTTCAAAAAATGATGCGTCAACGTAACCGCTACGACTTTGACGATATGATTCTTTGGGTAATTAAAGCATTTAAAGAAAATACAAATTTGCTTATTAATTATCAAGAACGCTTTTTATATATTTTGGTGGATGAATACCAAGATACCAGCGGCTCTCAAAACGATTTGTTGTATTTATTAATAAATTATTGGGACGAACCAAATGTGTTTGTAGTAGGTGATGACGACCAAAGTATATTTCATTTTCAAGGTGCCAACCTGGAAAATATGCTTGAGTTTATTGATAAATATCCCAATCGAATAATAGTACCATTAGAAAAAAATTATCGTTCAACGCAGCAAATTCTAGATATATCAAGAACCTTAATAGAAAGAAATGATGATAGGATTATTAAAAAAAGAGACGAGCTGTATCTTACAAAAAACCTAGTAGCATCAAATCCTTCAATCAACAAATCCACTGCCACACCAATTTTAAAAGAGTACGAAACGCCAAGGCACGAAATGATAGACATTGCTTTACAGGTTGAAACGCTGTTGCAGCAAGGTGTTCAATCCGGCAAAATTGGTATCATTTACAAGGAAAATAAGTATGGTGAGCAATTAGCAGCGTATTTAAAACTGAAACAAATACCTGCTTATAGTAAACGACATTTAAACTTATTCGATATTCCTTTTGCAAAGAAAATCATCTTAATACTACGCTATTTGGCGTCAGAACACGACACTCCTTATGGTGGCGATGAAATGCTGTTTGAGATATTGCATTTTGATTGGTTTAATGTTCCACCAATAGAAATAGCTAAGCTTACGGTAGAGGTGAGTGGTAGGGCCTGGGGCGATAATAGAACATCGTTACGGGCTATTATTATAGAAAAAGCCAACGAGCCTAAAAGAAACTTGTTTAGTGTAGGCTTAAATGCACAGCTTGTAAAAGCCAGCAACATTATTGAACATTTAATTGCAGATGTTGCGAATGTTACTATACAGCAATTAGTAGACCGATTGATACAACACGGTGGCATACTGAGCTACATGATGCAAAACCAAAATAAAATTTGGCTGATGCAGTTGCTAACGGCTCTGTTTGATTTTATAAAAGAAGAAACAAGTCGTAATCCTTCTATGACATTGCAGCAACTAATTACTGTAATAGAATTGATGGAGAAAGAAGGCATAAAATTACCAATGGTGCAAGTAAGCGGTAGCGATAAAGGGGTGAATTTATTAACCGCACATGGTAGTAAAGGGTTAGAGTTTGAGTATGTATTTTTTGCAGGCTGCAATGCAAGCAGTTGGGAAAAGAAACGCAAGCCTGGTGGTGGTTACAGCTATCCTGATACGATGTTTGCGACACAACCAAAACAAAAAGATGAAGAAGAATTACGACGCTTGTTCTATGTAGCACTAACAAGAGCAGAGCAACATTTAACTATCTCGTACAGCAAATTTAAAATTGATGGTAAACAGTTAGAACCATCAATGTTTATTGCAGAAATTCAACAAGCACATACACTAGATGCAGTACCTATAATACTAACCGATGACACCGTTTTTGCATTTAGTGCGTTAGAATTTGAGAAAATATTAGCACCAGAAATAGAACAATTAGAAGCAGATTTTGTAGGCCGTTTGTTGGATAAATTTTCTATGAACGTAACAGCTTTGAGTAACTATTTAAACTGCCCACTGAAATTTTATTTCAGTAATCTTATTCGTATTCCTTCTTCTAAAAACGAAGCCACAGAATTTGGTAGTGCCGTGCATTATGCATTGGAACAATTGTTTAGAAAAATGCAAAACAATGGTGAGCAATTTCCTACAAAAGAAGTATTTGTCAATGATTTTAAGTGGTACATGCATCGTCATAGAGAGTTTTTTACCAAAGAACAGTACGACCGCAGATTAGAATATGGATTAGAAATATTGACTAATTACTACGATAAGTATATACATATTTGGCCAAAAGTGGTAAGTGTAGAGCGTAATATTAGAAACGTGATTGTAAAAAATGTACCACTAAAAGGTAAAATAGATAAGCTAGAATTTGATGGCAAACAAGCAAATGTGGTAGATTATAAATCTGGTGATTTTGAGAAAGCCAAAGCCAAATTACTACCACCAAATGAGAAAGAACCTAACGGTGGTGATTATTGGCGTCAAGCAGTATTTTACAAAATACTAATAGAAAATTATGAAGTCAAAGATTGGCAGGTACAAAGTATAGAATTTGACTTTATTGAACCCGATAAAAAGAAAGTGTATCATACAGAAAAAATAATGGTAGTAAAAGAAGACATCTCATTTGTAACGGACCAAATAGTTAGTGTATGGAATAAAATACAACAAAGAAACTTTTATACAGGTTGCGGCAAGCCAGACTGCCATTGGTGCAAATTTGTAAAAGAGAATCAACTAGAAATTGCCTTGCATGAGGTAGAAGAAGAATAAGCATATACTATACAAATTGCAAGGATATATGATAAGTACGTTCGAGAGTTTTTTATAATCTCGAACGTTTTTATTTTGAAACTCATTTTATCACTTTTAACCACAAATGAGTTTATAGTATTTTAGATACATATGACAAACCATTAAAATTAACAGTTTAATAGTTGGTGAAAAAGTAAATAGTTAAAGAAACACTTACCTAATTATTTATTTGATCGCTTGATGATTTATAAGAATGCTGTGTAGAAACCGATACCTGATTGGCTTTCCGAACCTTTAATAATGATAGCACTTGAAAGAACACAAATTTTGGAATATTCCACAACGAATAATAAATGCGTTTATCTGTTTTAGATACAAGCAGCGATAAAATAAAGCCTGCAATAAACATTGTAAAACCTAGTAACCAAAACAAAGCTATTACTGAGTTAAAATAAATATTAAAAATCATGCATAGTGATGAAAGAATTAAGAAAATAAATAAAGGCGGTCGCAATAATACTAACCCAAACAAGAATTGATTCCAGTTGGCATTGCTAATACCTCTTGCAATCAAGCCAAAACCAAATTTAAAATACTTAAACCATGTATTTATCCATCTGGCACGTTGCTTTACCAATTGTTCGCTTGCAGTAGTTTTTTCATCATACACAATCGCCTCTTTTGTAAATGCAATTCGATATTTTCTGGTTACTATTTCGTTTTGCAACACTTTATCAAAGCCTGCACCTGAAATATTTAAATGTTGCAAACAAGCTTTGTATAACGAAACTGTAAATGCCATACCAGAGCCAGCCAATGTTGCAGAAGAACCAATGCCAAACAATACTTGCCCATCGTAAAAATGATAATACACATCTCTAGCAGCATCTAAACAAGCGTAGGTGGTATTAAGATTTTTAGCTTTTCGCTCGCCTTGTACGGCTTCAAAACCTAAGTCAAAATATTTGTTTAAGGCTAATAAATAATCAGCATCAACCAAGTTATCACTATCAATAATAGTTAATCTTTCGTGTTGGCGCTTGAACCGTTCAATGGCGTAAAAATGAGACTTTGTATTACTTGCCAATACGTCATCAGGGCATAATAAAACAATTTTATCACTACTAAAATTAAGGTTACTAATATCGCAATTATCAGCTACTATATAAATGAGGTAATTACTATAATTAAGTTTCAGTAAAGAATTTACTACTACCGGCAACATTGTTGTATGCTGATAGGCTGTTACTATTATGGCATAGTCAGCCTCTATTTTGATAGATGAAGTTTGTACTTGTTGCCGTTTTTTAAACATATAAATACCTAGAAGTAGTAATGGCAACACCAAATTATAGCCAATAAGTAGTTGCAAAACATCCCAAATGGTGGCAATAATTGTTTCAAACATGGTATTGAATTTGGGTTAAACTACTTCTTTTTGTAGCTTTTGCTTTTTATCTGTTGTTTTGGTTAAAACCCACCCAATAAACTTTGGTGAAAGTGACTGTAGGTAGTAAACGTATTGCTGTTTTACTGGGGTTATGGTTTGATTGGCCTCAAAAACTGTTACTAATTTGTCGCCAAAGGCAATCCATTCTTTTGCTTTGTTTAAATACTCTAATGCTGGTAATTCTATAATTACAATATCGTAATTGGCTTTTAAAGCGGCTATTTTATTGGCAATAATGGCTTCGTTACTTATTTCTAATAAAGAAACATCGCTGCCATGCGTGCCAATTATATTAATTTGGTCGTTAGTTTTTATTTGGTCTACAAGTATTTTGCCATGCAAATAATCTTCTAAATAATTGGTTGGTAAGGTTATTTTGGTAAGTTCTGGATTGGTAAAATTGCCATCTATTAATAATACCTTTTTACTAATAATTGAGTAGGCATAAGCTAGGCTCAATGCAAAAATTGTTTTACCTTCTTTGGCATTAATGCTAGTAATCAATAGCACTTTAGCGTCTTTTAGTTCTGTATCAATTTCAAATCTTATATCTCGTAATAGGTTTTTGTAACGTAGGCTTGCGGGGCTTTTATCTACCCATAACTGTTGTAGTTGCAATTGGCTATTGGCAAGCAATGGTAAGTAACCCAAGGTGGCTATACCGGTTTTATCAGCCAATTCTTTGGCTGATGTAATTGAATCGTCAAGATAAAACAAGGCAAACAAAACAACTAGGGTTAAAATAAAACTTACAATCCCTGCCATTATCATCAATAGCATTTTTTTAGAAGCTAGTTTAGTACCTGGCAATGACTTTTCTATTTGTTTTAATTTGTTAGAATCGTTAGTTTCTAAGGCGGTTTGGTTGTATTTTCTAAGAATCTCTATATATTCATTACTGGCAAAATTTATAGATTGTTCATAGCTCTGAATAACGGCTTCGTGTGGTACTAATTTATCGAAGCGTATATTCAATTTTCGCAATTCTTCGTCAAGTACATTAAAGCTGTTTTTGGCAATATCTAATTCTACTTCTATTTTTACTTTTTCTAATAGTAAGCTTTGTTTTGCGGCATAAGGATTCTCGATGTATTTATCATTAGACTTGTTTATTTGAAATACCAGTAACTGTTTTACAGAATCTACTTTGGCTTTATAAACGGCCGCATAATTGCTTTTTATATACTCGTAATTTAACTGTTTTAAAATATCTTTGGTAGTAACAATATCTTGATTAATAGCTACAAGTGTACTTTCAAAATACTTTCTTTCTTTGGGGTCAAACTTGGCATCAATGTTTCGCAACGCACCAGAATAGGCATCAATATCTTTTTTGGTAAGTTCTCGTTTTGTTTCAAAATCAGCCAATAGACCATAAAAGCTCTTTGCTTGCTCATCTAAATTTAAAACACGGTTATTAATTTTGTAATTTTTAAGCAATAGCACAAGGCTATCCATTACTGATTTCTTTTGCTTACTTATACTATCTAAAAAATTAACTGCACCTGTACGGCCTTTACTATTTATATCGGTATAATATTTTATAGTTACATCACAAATGGCATTTGGCACCACTTCAGATAGTTTAGGAGATGGCGATTCAAATTCAATATTTATGTAATCACTAGAATTAACACGATAAATAATTAATTTTTTCTTTAACGATTCTTGATCGTAACCCATTGAAACTAGTACTTTAAATAACCCTTTGTGGTCTTCGTTTTTTAAATCAAGGGATTGATCTGTAGTGTATAATGTGGTAAAAACAGCTAACGCATGTTTTTTGGCTGCATCGTTTAGTTGCTGCAATAATTTACTTGGTGGTATATATGGTTGCTTGCTTGTAAGATCGTGTATTATTAACTGATAGGATATATGGTCTAATAATTTTTTTAGCTCCATCATTTGAATAATGTTGCTAAACTGTTGATAGATTTTAGACTCGTTAGATTCTGATTTACTATTATCTAATGCAAACTGGCCAGCTTGGTCTACCAAACCAGTTGCCATAACGGCTTTAGATGAGTATACATCTGGCAATCGCTTAACAAGAAAATAAGCAATGGCTATGGCAAACAAGGGCACAGCCAGTAAAATGTATTTACGCTTTAAGAGTAATTTTATAAATTTTTGTGTTTCCATTACTTAATAAGCTCTAATTTTTTACAAATAAGTTCTTCTAAACTACTCTTGGCTGTTAATACCGCACCTTCAACCGTTAAAACAATTTGACGTTGCTCATTATACTGCACAATAATTTGGCTATAGTTTTCTAGCTTTTCTTCACCTTTTTCAAACTTATATTTTGCTTGCTTTACAAGTGTTTCTAAATCTAATGCCGACTCTTGCTGCACTTTTAAAACACCTAATTGTTGAATGTACCGATAATACCTAGCTTTTACCTCTGCTTCTATGCTTAAATCGTATTCTTCTTTATTAAGTTGTACAATAGCAAGCTGCTCTTTTGCTTGTTTTATGTTATAGGGTTTTACCAATAAATTACCAACATTAAAATACAAACCCACTTGCGAGCCAGATAATGTTGGGTTTACAATAGTAGTGGTATTAGATGGGCTATAGGAATACGAAAAGGTAAGCAAATCGAACCAAGAAACTTTTGCCTTTTTAATATTTTCTTGCGCAATAACTAGAGAATGATTAAAGGTTTTTACTTTTGGATAGTATGCCTTTGCTGTATCAATTAGCTTCCGTAAATAATTAGTATCAATATCTTTCATTAACGATTCTTGCGATACTGCAATAGAACATATTGACAAAAAAATGATGACCAGTAGCAATTTGGGGTAACATACCATAATTGGATATAATTGAATTGGTCCAACTAAATTGGATATGTTTGTAAAAATACAGAAATGTTAATGTTTTTTCTGTTTATTTTCTGCTAATTGCTCTATCATTTATTGCTTCCACACCTATATTAAATACTGATGCAATTAAAAATTATTATTAATAAAAATCCAGCATTAAAGAAATTTATACACTACCTATTAATACCTAAAACTGAGGCTAGGCCTAGACTTTGGGTGCAATGGTTTGTCAATCCATTTATTCATACACGAGGCAAGAGTTCTAAAATAAGACGCAGCGTTAGATTAGATGTGTTACCATTTAATAAATTTAGTTTAGGCAGTTTATCAACTATTGAAGATTTCTGTACCATAAATAATGGTGTTGGTGAAGTAATAATTGGCGATAAAACTTTAATTGGTATGGGTAATACCATTATTGGACCCATTACAATTGGCAATAATGTAATTTTTGCCCAAAATATTGTTGCAAGTGCTTTAAATCACCAATATACAGATGTTGCTTTACCTATTGTTGACCAACCCATTTTAACCGCTCCTATTATTATTGAAGATGATTGCTGGATAGCCGCCAATGCTGTAATAACTGCAGGTGTAATTATAGGTAAGCACAGCGTAATTGCTGCAGCAGCCGTAGTTACTAAAAATATACCACCTTATTCTGTAGCAGTTGGTAATCCTGCTAGAGTAATAAAACAATACAATTTTGAAGCAAAAGAATGGCTGCGTGTATAAAATTAATGTAATCAGCAATATATGATGATGAAATAGCATAAATTAACTCTAATAATCAACTAACTTAAATACTACAAAAGCAAGCATATAGCATGACGTTGTTTAACATTATTTCTATTGTATTTGTAACAAGGGTCGTATATCTTAAGACTATCAAAGTGTTATATTTATTGGCTTTTCTATAATTCGATAGTCCAAAAAATATTCTTATAAAGTATTGGTTTTCAACAAACTAAATTTAAAACAACCTCCACATTAAAAATTATTTCTTGGGAAATTTTGTTAAAAACCCAAACAAAATGTAGAATTTAATTGGAAGTTTTAAAAAAGTAGTTTTAATTTCGTAAAAAAATCATAATCACTACTTTAAATTCAAAAAAATGAATTGTATTAATTTAGCAAAACGTTGCACAATCACCATTCTTGTACTTTTCGTAACAGTATTTATAACTCCTCTAATTGTAAATGCCCAGAACAATGGTAATGGTTATGGTAACAATAGTAATGGCAACGGGAAAGGCAATAATGGCAACGGTAATGGTAATGGTGGTAACGGTAATAGCGTTCCTGTAAACAATGGTATTTACCTTTTAGCGATAGCAGGTGTGGCATTTGTAGCTAAAAAAATATATGATGTGAAAAAGAAGCAAGTTGTTGCTTAAAATATCCACTCGCGTTCTAGTATTCATACAACCTAATTAAGCATGAGTAAATTATTAGGAAATACTCAAAAGGGTTTACAAAAATGGAGTCAAGTTCCTCGTCCCTTGCAGATATTCTTGATTAGGGGAGTCTGCATTTTGGTAATATGGAAATTATTGTATTTGCTTTTACTTAAGCCCTTGCATATACCCGATACACAGCTTACCTATGCAATTGCACAAATTACTACCAGTTTTTTTAAACTGATTTCACCACAGCTTCATCCGCAGTTACTACCTAAAGCAGATATGTTAATTACCGCAATAATTAATGGAAAGCTGACTGAAACAATAAGCATAGCTGATGCCTGCAATGGTTTAGAATTAATGGTGCTACACTTAGGATTTGTTTTCTCATTACCTTATTTATTACGTAAACAATTGACTTATGCTTTAATAGGTATATTTCTTATTGTAATTGCCAATGTTTCTCGTTGTCTTACACTGATATATGTGTATATTTCGTACCCTAATTTCTTCATATTTGCTCATCATTACCTGTTTACGCTTTTTATTTATCTCATTGTCTTCTTCATTTGGAAAAGTTTAACTCAACAGTGGATAATTTATGAAAGAAAGAAATAAACAGTTTCGTACTTGGGTAGTAATAGCATTATTGCTTTGCGCTGCCATACCGCAATTACTTATCTATTATAAAGGCTACTATTATGAAACAGATGCTTCGCCCATGCTTAAATATCCGGTGAATATTGGCTGTTTTTTAGGGGTTATGCTGTTAGGTAATTGGTATTTAAAACTGGCTTCTGTTCCCTTCTTGGCCATAATATGGTGTTCGGTATATGCACTTGGTCTCATTTTCATAATAAGTGAGTATGGCTATCATTATCTCTCACCAAGATGGGGTGCCCAAACATGGCTCAATATGATGTCGGTTTTTGAAATTTTGGTAAGCCCTTTGCCATTTCTAATTGCCTGGCTTTTAGTACGAATGACGAATTATTATAATTAATAGTATTTTTGCAAGCAGTTCCGTTTATATTTTTACCAATGCTGTTTCTTAAAATTAGCCTAAATTATAAATTTGTAGTAGTAGAACCCAATCATATTGTCTAACTTTTTATGAAATATACACTGCCCTAAAATATGATTAGTTTTTATTAAAATGAAAGCCAATTTTAATTAAAATTCTTAACCTTTTATAGCATTACATTAATTTCAAATTGGCTTTAGTAGGCACGTTTATACCAATACTTTTAAACACTTTCACTTTGGAACAAAGCTGGTATTGTTTTTAATATTAATCGTATATCATTTATAAAGCTGTGGTTTTCTGCGTATTTATTGTCTAGCATCAAGCGTTCATCTTCGCTCATTTCACCTTTACCCCTTTTTTCTACTTGCCACAAACCTGTAATGCCAGCAGGAGCTAAAAACCGTAAGGCATATTTATCGGATGTTAATTTTTCTGCTTCATACAAAGGCAAAGGTCTGTTACCAACAATGCTCATATCGCCAATAATTACATTCCATAATTGTGGTAATTCATCAATGCTAGAATTACGTATAAACTTGCCTATTCTTGTAATTCTAGGATCGTTCTTCAATTTAAAAAATGCTGAACCCGCTTTACTTGCCTTATTTTTCATATAGCTTTTCTCGCACCATTGTATTTTATCTGCGTAAATAGGAAACCTGCAGCTAATATCTGCTGCTTTACATTCTGCACATCTAAAGTCGGTTTTATCAATAGATTTAGTGTTTGTTACATTATTGGCTACATCGTATTGGTTTAAATGTTGTAATTCTTTTAAACGCTTATCTGCATCGGTAAACATCGATCTAAATTTATAAAACTTAAATACCTTATAACCAGAACCTACTCTTAATGCATAGTAAAAAGCTGGTCCTTTAGATTCTATTTTTATCCATAAATAAATAAATAAAAACAAAGGCGATAAAAAAATAAGTGCCATACCTGCAAAAAACAAATCGAACGCTCGTTTAATAGTAGATGTTCTATAAGGTGTAAAGGCTTTTTGTTGTTGCTTGCTACTAATTTTAGCCCAATTATCAATTAAAAAGTTAAGTCTAGTTTCTAAGTTTTCTGCTTTTAAGGGCGTTGAAAATATTTCTGCTACGCCACCATCTAAAGCTAGTTTAAGCTTGTATTCTGTTAGTTGTTCTCTAGGCAGAATTAGGCAAAAAGGCGTCTTTAATAATTGTCGCCTTTCTAAGTTTTCTAATAGTGATATACCATTTACCGATAACACATCGCTTTGTGATACTATTGCTACAATTGGAAGATTATTTTTTGTCCAAGCGTTTATTAATTCAAGCCCATTTTCGAAATACATGATGCTTGTATTACCTAAGTTATATGTTTTAAAAAGCTCTTTGGTAACAGTATTACAATTTATTAAAGCAATTATTGTTGTAGCGGTTTCTTCAGAGCTCATAGTTAGATTTTTTTAATAAATACATTATGATTTACCTAGCCTACGAAGGATAACATTAATTCTTGCATCTAGTTCTCTTGGGTTAAATGGTTTTACCACAAAGTCATCTGCACCTGCGTTTAAACATTTAATTCGCAATTCAGAACTTTCTTCGCCTGAAAGAATCATTATAGGAATAGCTTTAAAAAAATCACTTGCTTTTACTTGTGCTATTAATTCAATACCATTTAATTCTGGAATATTAAGATCGGAAATAATCAAATCAGGAAAACTCCCATTTTGCAAATAAGCCATTGCATCCATACCATTTACAAAGGCTGTAACAACAAATTTGGCTGATAAAAACTCGTTTAAAAGCGTTTGCATAAACAAATCGTCTTCTACTATCATTATTTTAGCCTTATCATTTACATTGCTCATAGGAGGTATTATTTAATAGTGAAGTCACTTTTGTATATTATTATGTATACCAATATCATTAGAATAAATATAGTATAATTATTGTAAGCTGTATACAAAATCTATCATATTTATAAATCTTGCCTTAGCGTAGTTGTTTTGCTTGGCCAAAATAGGTTTTTTATACGCTGCCCTGTAGCTTTTACAAACCCCCCATCTGTTTGTATACGTCTATCGGTTGTCCAAACCATCGCATTATTATTAGTTACTCTGTGTAACTTGCCAAAGCCTTTATCTCTTAGTTTTAAAGCTAAATAACCATCTTCATTACTGCCTGGTGGGTGTTGGTATGCATCTACAATTAAGCCCTGTTCTCGCCTGTAGCCAGAGTTAAAGCCATACACGTTTACTGCCTCATCTTTTGTAAATTTTTTTATTCGTCTTAAAACATCGGTAATGTATTCGTAAAAAACATAACTAAGCCTACCTGTACCTCCTACTGGTATAAAAGCAAAACGACCATACGTCATTGCGATTTGGTTACTTTCTAGCGGGCTTATCATCAATTCTATCCAGTCTTTCGGATAAATGGTATCAGCATCAGCATTTAAAACATATTTGCCTTTTGCGGCCATTAATCCAGCGGTACGGGCTGCTGTAATACCAGACTTTAGTTCATTAACACAAACAACCCCAGTTGCAGTTACAAGCTGTTCAGTAGCATCTTTAGAGTTATTATTTACCACAATAATTTCTACCGAGTAATGGGTAATATTGCTACTAAGGGATAATAAGGTTTGTAAAATATTAGCGGCTTCATTATAAGCAGGTATTACTATTGAAACGTTTGGTAAGCCTTTTAACAAATGGCTGTAATTATTTTTTATAGCGTCTATTTTTTGTAGGGTAGTTAGAGAACTCTGCCAACAAGATAGAATGAACTTGGGTATAGATACTGGGCGCATGAGACGCGGTTTTAATTGTTGAAACAAGAGGCTAACAAACTTAAGTATTTCTATAATGCGCTATAGATATTTTTAGAGCTGCCAAGCTAACTTTAACCAATGTACACACTTTAATATGTGCGTTGCAATAACTTCTAATCAATAAAATCATATTATTAAAAAAATTATAATGTATTAAATAATAGTTTACACATATGGGTTTAGCTAATCAATTTTATAATTATTTCTGTCTAATTATAGTTTCTTTAAGCAATAAGTTTTAGTAAATAAAGTGGCTATAAAAGATACATTTAGAAAACCATGGTCTTGAGTTGTTTACGCCAATGTAGTATACAATAAAATTACTATGTCTATCATTTGGTAGCTGTAAGCAACGATTCTATAAGCGAACCAAGAGTTACAGGATTAAATGGCTTTACTAAAAATTCAGTTGCGCCTGCATGTAAACATTGTTGTTGCTGGTAACTACTATCATCACCAGAAAGTACTATAAATGGAATAGTGCAATATTGGGGATTGGCTTTTAAAATTTGCAATAACTGAAACCCAGAAATTTCTGGCGTATTTAAGTCCGATATTATCAATTCTGGTTTAAGCCCATCTTCTAAAAGGTCTAGTGCCTCTTTACCATTTTCGGCAAAAGCTGTAATATATTTTGTTCGTAAAAACACGTTAAGTATAATTTGCGAAAAACTATCATCTTCTATTATTAAAATGGTATTTTTTGTAGTATCCTGTTCACCCATAATTGTACGCTACAACATATTAAAATAATTTTTAATACAAGATTTGCAAATAAAAATCTTTTGTATTAAATATCCCATTTTAATGTTATTGCAAATGTAGTGCCGCCATTAATTTCAGATTTAATATCCATTTTACCTTGTATATCATCAACTAACCGCTTTACCAATGCTAGCCCAAAGCCAAAGCCAATTTCACCATCGGTACCATCAGACGTCTTTTTTTTGCCTGACAAAATATTCTGAATAGATTCTGCATCAAGGCCCATACCAGTATCTGCCACTTTTATAATAAGTATTTGTTGAGTTTCTTTAGAAAATAAACTAAGTGTTACAGCTACGCTGCCGTTTACTGGTGTAAATTTTATAGCATTGGTTATTAAGTTACCCGTTATTTGAAGTAGTTTATTTTTAGGAAAAGGCATATCAACACTTTCTGGTGTTATGGTTACCGTATATAAAAGATTTTTATTTTTCGCCTGTGGCGCATATAAACGTTCTAATTTTTGTTTAAACGCATCTAAATTAAAGTCATTTGGGGTTACTTCTCTACATTTTGTTGCTTGTTTATCTTCTGAATTAAGTATTTCAGTAACAAGATCTAATAAAGAAATACCAGCCTTTTGAATCATAGAAATAAACTCAAGTACATCGCTTAACTTATTACTTTCGCCCTGCATACTTACAATTTGCGTGAGGCTTATAATGCCCCCAAGCGGACCTCTTATGTCGTGTGCTACTTTTTTTCGCAATTCCTCTTTTGTAAGGGCCTGGGTCTTCAAGTCTTGTATTACTTTTAAGGTTACCAAACGGCTTACGACTTCTTTTGCAATTATTTTTAATAATTCTATATTTTCGGGAGATAAATCTTTTGCAGTTTTATCCATAACACACAAGGCCCCAAGGTTGTACCCATCATCCGTGGTTAATGGTACGCCAAAGTAATAGTCAAGTTTTGGTTCCTCTACTACATAAGTATTTTCTTTAAAACGCTCATCTTTTGAAAGTGCTTTTACTTCAAAATAATCATCAGTAGCTATTGTGTATTGACAAACAGATTCGGTTCTATCCATTTGTTCTATTGGCAGGCCATGATTACTTACAGACCATTGCGTATAAGAGTCAATTAAATTTACTAGCGATACCTCTGTTTTAGTAATTCTAGCTGCAAGAAGTACTAAATCCTTAAATACTTGCGAAACCTCTGTGTAGTCAATATCAAATTCGCTGAGTGCCCAAAGGCGTTCTTCTTCGTTGGTAGGTATTGGATGTTTTAATTTAATATTCATTTAAGGCCATGGATTTATCAATACAAACAAAAAGTATTATATCAAATTTAAAATATTTAGTTGTAGGTAACCCGTTTTTTAAAGGACATTGATTTTACTATTTTCGAAGGATTAACAATAATGCACATTGAATGTCGAAATATTGGTGGCTATGCCAAGAATCGAACTTGGATCTGGAGCTTCGGAAACTCTTATACTATCCATTGTACTACATGGCCAATGCTGCAAATATATAATTATGATTATTATAATTTGAATGAATAAAAGCAAGAGTGTTTGAGGTAAAGTTTATCAAATTTTACACAACGGCTACTTACTAAATACTTCAATATTAGTACTGAAAATTTTAACTGCTATTGCTAATAATATTACCCCAAAAAACTTTCTTACAGCCAACAAGCCTGCTTGCCCTAACGCACGTTCTATAATATTTAAACTTCTTAATCCGATATAAATGATAATCAAATTAATAAGAATACCAAACATAATTACAACATTATCATAATTGGCTTTTAGGCTCATGACGGTTGTTAAAGTGCCGCTACCTGCAATTACTGGAAATGCAATGGGCACCACTGTTCCTGACTTTGCATCTTTATCTGCCTTAAATATTTCGTGACCTAAAACCATCTCTAAGCCTAATAAGAATATTACAATAGAGCCGCCAACGGCAAACGAACGCTTATCTAACCCTAAAATTTTTAAAAAACTCTCGCCAAAAAATAAAAATAATATCATTAAACCCCCAGAAACTAAGGTTGCCTTTGCTGAATTAATACCCCCCATTTTTAATTTTAATGAAATTAATAAAGGGATAGAACCAACAATATCAATTACCGCAAATAAAGTAAACGTTACCGTAAGCAGGTCGTTAGTTGTAAAATTCATGCTCATTGATTTTGATAAAGATAAACAAGCTATTACACAATTGTATCGTTAGATAGACGGCTTATGTTGTTCTGCTTGCAATGGCTCAATATTATGTAATACATCGTATTTAAAATGGTCACCATCAGCTGAAAGCCTTACTACACAACCATAGTAAAGTTTGAAAACGTTAAAAGAATCAATTAAAGATGTATTGGTAATATGCGATAAAATACTTCTAATAACACCACCATGCGTAACAATAACAGCGGGTTTGGGCTGTGCAATAATAGTATTAAAGCAATTAATAACACGACCATACAAATCAATATAGCTTTCGCCTTGTGGCATGGCAATATTTACAAAATCGGCCATAAAAGGGTCAAGATCTTGCTTTGGTATTTCATCCCAATGTTGCATTTCCCAAATACCACAATTAATTTCCTTTAAATCGTGATGGTGTTTGATAATAGCGTCAGGAAAAAGTGTTGCCGCAAGTTTACTACAGCGTTGCAAAGGGCTGCTATAAATGGTTTCAAAACGTTGTGGCAAATGTTTTTTAATTAAACCTGCTTCGTGTAAAAATGTATCGGTTACATCTAAATCGGTTTGGCCGTAGCAAATACCTTTAGCTATTTGTGGTGTGGTATGCCTTACAAGATAAATTTCCATACGGCGAATTTGTAGCAATTACACTAAAAAACACTGGTTATTTTATAAAAATTTTAGAATAATAATAATACCAACGTAAAATGCTAACTCTGTTACTTGTTGTGTTGCGCCCAAGCAATCGCCCGTGTAACCACCAATCCATTTATAAAAATAGCGACCTGCAAAGAGTCGTACCACAAGCATCATTACGATGGCAAATAGAAAAGATAGTGGTAAAAATAGTAGTGGGGGCAAGCAACCAAGCAATAAAACTACAAGTTCAATTGATGTTAATTTTCTATCTGCCAAAGGTTTGCTTTTACTGGTGTCAATATCTTGTACATATTGGTACTGTTGCATTACAGACACAGCCATCAACCTACTAAGTGCATGTGCAGCTAACATAACACATAAAAACTGTTGCATATTAATTAAGGAAAACAATTGCTGCAACAATAAAAACTTAAAGCCTAAAATGCCAATTAGCCCTACTACACCATACGTGCCAAGCCGACTGTCTTTCATAATGGTTAGTATTTTTTCTTTTGTCCAGCCACCACCAAAAGCATCGCAACTATCTGCAAAGCCATCTTCATGAAAAGCACCCGTTGTAAGTATGGTTGCTAATATAGAAAAAGCGATAGAAAAGGAGGTTGAAAAGACTAGTTGTGATAAAAAGAAAGCAGTACAACCAATACCACCAACCAATAAGCCTACCCAACTAAAATAACGTGCAGATTTTTGCAATAATACACTACTATGATTGATGTTTTTAGGTACAGGAATACGTGTTAAAAACATGAGTGCGGTAAAAAAAATAGATAATTCGCCATACAACATTCCAACACCAAAAGACCGTTTTGAAGAAATCTGAGTATTAATAGCTTGTTTCATTTTAAATATTTACTATTTATCAATAACATCACTTACACCTGCACTTTCAAAACTAGCCATTTGGTTTAAAAACAATACAGCAGATTGAATTAATGGTATTGCTAAGGCTGCGCCTGTGCCTTCGCCTAAACGCAAACCCAGTTGCAATAAAGGTTTGGCTTGTAAAAAAGACAACATCTTTTCATGTCCTTGTTCGCCACTTGCATGTGCAAATACACAATTTTGTAAAATGTCACTATTTTGTTGTTGCGCCAAAAGCAAAGCGGCTGTAGCAATAAATCCATCTACCACAATTACCATATTACTCTTAACAGCTTGCAAATATGCACCTACCATTGTGGCAATTTCAAAACCACCAATTTTAGATAACAGTTGTACTGGCTTGCAACTGAACTCACCTAAATTATGAACTTCAAATACTTTAGTTAAAGTCTCAATTTTTGTTTGCAATTGTGCATCATTTACACCAGTGCCTCTACCAACGCAATCATTAATTTTATTGCCAATTATAGCACTCATAATTAGCGAAGCAGACGATGTGTTACTTATTCCCATTTCGCCAAAGCCAATAGTATTACACCCTTCAGCCGCTATTTGGGTAATTATTTTCTTTCCATTTTCAATTGCTTGTAAGGCTTCTGCTTCGCCCATGGCAGGTTCTATTAAATAGTTTTTTGTGCCATAAGCCATTTTACAATCAACAATACTATCTACATTTTTAAAGTCGTAATTAACACCTGCATCAACCACTGTTAAGCCAATATTATTTTGCTTAGTAAATATATTTATGGCGGCACCTCCATTTACAAAATTCAATACCATTTGTGCCGTTACTGCTTGTGGATAAGGATTTACCAAACCAGTTGTAGCAATTCCATGATCGGCAGCAAAAACTATTATGTGTGGCTTAGTTATTTTGGGGGAAACTGATTGCTGGATAAGTCCAATTTGCAAGGCAATATCTTCTAACAACCCCAATGAGCCAAGTGGTTTTGTCTTGGTATTAATGGCGTGTTGTAACTGTTGTTGTAAAGTCATTTTATAGTGTATCAAGTAATAAATCACAGAACCAAAAACCCATATTAGTTGGTCTAGGTATATCATCAGAAAAGCAATTCTCTTCCTTATTTTTTGGTGCTTCGTATTGGCGCAATACTTTCTCTCCAATGGTTATTGGTATTGGCTTTGAGAAAATAGGACCATCAAAAACATAGGTATGAAATTCGCCATTTTCGCCACATGGATCAATGCCTTTAGGCAAATCTTTTAAAAAATCTTTGTCAATAATTCTTCCTGCAAAACTTTCGTCTAGCAAATCACTTTTTATACAACAAACAATAGTTTTAAAACCAAGGTCTATAAACTCATGCACTAGTTGTGTTGTATCTTTTTTCCAAAGTGGAAAATAAGCGCTACAACCAACTTCTGCCAATCTATCTTCTCGATATTTCTTTAAATCTTCTAAAAAAATATCACCGAATATAGAATGGGTAAAGCCTTCTGTTTTTAATGCTACCATAGTGCTTGCCATAGTATCGTTGTACGCAGCCATGGTAGGCTGATCGTTCATACGCAGTTCTTGTAGAGGCAACCCTAACTCTATGGCTTGTTGTTGTATTAACTCGGCCCTTACACCATGCATTGCTATACGGTTGTACGTTGCATTAACGTTAGTAAGTAGCCTTTCAACTTGATAATTTTTGTCTTGTAATATATGATATAAAGCTAACGCACTATCCTTGCCACCACTCCAGTTAAAGATACTTTTATTGGCCATTCATTTATTGCTTTTTATTGTTAAAGCAATACCACTTACCATTAAAACTACTTTTGTAGCTTTGGCTGCAACATATTGATTTGCCCAACCTTGCAAATCGGTGAATAGCCGCCCTACTTGGGTTTCAGCATGTACACCCATACCAATTTCGTTAGTAACTATAATAAAAGTGCCTAACTTATTACTTAAATTATCAATCTCATTTTTAAAGTCTTGTAACGCTAGTGTTATATCATTTTTATGCTCAATAAAAAAATTAGTTAGCCATAATGTAACACAGTCAATTACACAAATTTTACCATCAATTGGTAAAGCACTAACGTATTTTTCTGTCTCATAATTTATCCAGTTACTAGTTCTATCATTTTTATGACGAATAATTCTGTCTGTAAAATCGCCACCCCAATCTTTAGCCGTTGCTACATATACAGGGTTGTTGTTTAGGGATAATGCAAGGTTTTGAGCATAGTTACTTTTGCCACTTCTTGCACCCCCGGTAATCAATACTATACATGATATATTATCTGCCATGTTGCAAAAATTTTTCTTTAAATACAATATATTTATTCTTAATATCTTTTAGGCAATTGCCACACAAACAATCTTGGTATTTATCTTCAATAAAAGCTTGTTCCTCTACAGTTAAAGTAATGCTACTGCATTGGCACAAGCTAACACTACCCACCTTACACTCAAATGGTTGCTTGCAACGTGGGCAACTTTTTATTTCATGCGTTGGCATACCTACTGCTTTTAAATATATTGAGATATTTATGTTGTAGCTGTTGTGGCACAGGAAATAATTGTGGGTGAAATAATGCCGATAATAAAGCAATACCATTAACTAAAGTACCAGCACTTGGTTGGGTAAATAAATCATAATCTAATAGGTACACTTGTTTATTTTGTACGGCTTGTAAGTGTTGCCAGTTTGGCTTTATGGTAAGTAAGTGCAGCTCTTGCGATGCCCTTTCTACTTCAAACCCACAGGGTGCAATGATGATAATTTCGGGGTTATATTTTACAATTTTATCCCACTGGGTCACTATTGAATCGCCGCCAGGATTACTCAGCATGTCTATACCGCCAGCTTGAGCAATTTGGTTAGGTATCCAATGCCCACAATTATAAATGGGATCTATCCATTCAATTAATAATACCCTTTTTAGCGGTATTTTATGCTTACGTAACACATCTAAAATAGTATCGGTAGTGGCTTGCAAAGCGGCTAAATATTTATATGCCGCAGCCTCGTTTCCAAGTGCAGAGGCAATGGTAATAGCACTTTGATATACATCATTTAGTGTTTGTGGTGTAAGTGTTACAATTTGTGGTTGTTTAGATAATTTGTTAATGGATGCTTGTGTACATTTAGTATCTATTTGGCAAACTTCACAAACATCTTGCGTAAAAATTATGTCGGGAGCAATCACTTCTAACTTTTCGTCCTCTGTATAGTAGAGGCTTTTACCTTGGGCTTTTGACGCAGAAAAAATTTTATCAATTTCGGCACTTGTATAATTATTCCCTTCTAAAACACATCGTACTACAATGTCGTTTTCTTGCCTGCTTTGTGCAAAACATTCAAAGGTTACACCTTGTAGTAAATGCTGCAAGCCCATATCGTAAATCATTTGTGTAGCAGCTGGTAAAAAAGAACAGGCGACCATAAAATATGATTAAAGTGACTAATTTTTTAAAAAAGTAATTATAGTTTTAAACTAATACCAAATTTGGTTTTTTTAATTTCAGCCACTCAAACGCACCAAACATAATCCCGCTATAAACAATAGTACCAGCCAAAAAATTTCGCATAAAAGGAAAGCCTTGTATATAACATTGAACAAGCCCATTTACATCACGACTTAATGGTTGCATCGTTCGTAAATCGGTACCACCAAAAACCCAAACAGTAAAATCGGCCAGCAACCAATGCGTTACTGCTGCTGCAATTGAAGCACCTATAACATTTTTAATAGTTACATTTTTCATGATGACTTTACCGAATAAAACAATTAAAGCAAATATGCCATATATCAAGTACCAACTACTGTACATAATACCATATTTCCCTTTAAATATTACTTGGTTAATAAAAACATCGCTTATAAAAAGCGTTAGTAATGGAAACAAAAAGGCTTTCCATTTTTTATCAAAATAAGCACCACCAAATAAGCCCATAGCACCAATTGGTGTAAAATTAGACCAAGGTGTTAGCTCTGCAGAATTTGCAATACGCATTATGGCCAATAGCGTTATTACTATCATTAAAATTGAAAACCGTGGATTGAGTTTTTGAGTGGTCATTTGAATGAAATTTATGTGTTACAAGTGGGCTTTATTAATAGGTTAAAAGTGGGATACTACACCAACATAAATAGTGTACATCAGAAAAATAAGGGCAATGTAATAAACGATGGTAGTATTACAAAAGTTGGTTAAAAATGGGGTTAAAAAATTAACCCCATTTTTTTTATTTATAATTGAATATTTAAACCTGCCATCATGTTAAAAACTTTACTGTTGTACCCTACAATATCAAAATATTGTTGATTGGTAATGTTATGAAAATCTACAAAAAAATTGGCCTTTTTTGTAACCTGATAACCCAAATAACAATCTAATGTATAATAAGATGGCTGTACTGTTGGTCCAGCATCATAAGTGCCTTTTAAACGTGTACCAACGTACTTAAATGCGGGAGTAATGGTTAGGTTTTTATAAGGTTTTATTGTAAGTATGCTATTAATTACAAAATTGGGGCGGCGATAAAGATTGTTAGATTTTATACTGTTTTGTGTGCCTTGCCCATCAACATAAGTAAAGTTGTTACTCCAACTGCCAAACTTTGCTAATTCTACTTTTGTTTCTACTTCAAACCCATAGTCATTTTGCTTATCACGATTAATATATTGGCTATTATAAGTAGTGAGATCTGTATAAAAAACAATCAAATTAGTAATATCTCTTTTAAAGGCTACCACACGCATATTTAGCTTCTTATTATCGCTCTCAGTTTGTAACCCAAACTCATAGGTGGTACTACTTTCAGGCTTAAGACCCTTGTTACCATAATCACTATAAAGTTGGTATAAAGATGGTATTTTATATGCTGAAGAAATGTTTACAAAAAGCTTAGTATTAGCATCTACATTATATGAAGGATTAATGGTAAATGTACCTTTATCACCATAAATTGAATGATGGTTGTATCTAGTACCAGCCTCGAAATTAAACCCACTAATGTCTGTAATTAATACTGAGGCATAAGCAGATAACTGATTAGCTTTTGCACTATCCTTACCTAATGCCGTTTGGTAAGGCCCATAAATACCTGTGCTAAAGTAAGATTGCTCGGTATTTTGATTAAGATATTGTACACCACCAACTATGTTAATGTGTTTTGCTAATTGGGTATTACCGTAGGTTTCAACGGTTACAGTGTTGCCAACATAAATACCTTTCGAAAACTTAGAGACTGGATCTGCTACAAAAAAACTGTCATCAATAAATGTTCTTTTTGCTTGTTGGTAGCTTCCTTGAATATACCATACTAAATTCTTGTTTTTGTATTGCAAACTCAATCCGCCAATATTATTAGTATTTTTAGCTGTATAATCTTTATCATCTTTAAAAGGACCCGCATCTAACCCATTACGGTAAGTACTTAAATTGCCAAAAGCCTTTGCAATAAACGATTTACTTACTGTATAATTGAGCGATGCTTGTACATTATTTTGTTCGTAAAAATCGTTATCAAAGTCTTGTTTACCTGTACTATCATAGGCACTAGAAAAGCCTTTACTTTTTATATAATTGTACTGTAAGTTATAGCCTAATTTGTTTGCCGTACCACTAATGCCAGCAACAATTTTAGATGTATTAAAAGTACCTATACTATATCCTAAATTTGCAGCAATCAGTTTCTTAGCTTCCTTTTTTAGAAAAATTTGTATTACACCAGCAACTGCATCGCTACCCCAAAGTGTACTTTGCCCACCTTTTAAAATTTCAATTCTTTCTATTTGCTGTAGAGGAATACTATTAAAATCAAAGCTATTGTTGGTTTGCGATGGATCAAATACTGGTACCCCATCAACCACAACCAATACATTGCCACTACCGGCACCTCGAAAATAAACATCTTGATTAGTGCCTAAATTATTATTAGCGCCATTTATAAAAATACCAGCTTGGGTGTTTAGCAATTCGCTAAAACTGCGGCCCACGTTGGCATTTATTACATCGCTAGTAATTACGGTTACTACTTTACCCGTTTGCGATTGTTTTTGTGCCACTTTATTGGCGGTAACAATTACCTCGTCAAGCGACTTGGTTGTAAGTGTGTCTTGCTGTGCAAGCAATGCCGTTGCGGTTAGCAACGCTGTAGAAAGGAGCGTTAATTTTCTGCTCATTGTCTTTTAGTTTTTAAAAGTGTAACAATGAGCTTTCAGGACAACAAAAAAACGGAGAAATATAAACGACCACTTTGCAGATAGCCTTTTACATTCCATGCTTTTCACCCGAAAGCCGTGAATGATTTTGTAAAAGGCAGGTCTTCTGACTCGTTATCTGTTAAAAACCTTCCCACTAATGCGGCAAAAAACCTTTCATCAGCAGTGGTATCACTTTTAACAGGCAAGTAGTTTTTTACAAGTAGCAAAAGATTGCAATTATGCCCTTTTACCACTCTCTATTTACCACTAACTTAACTTACAGCTACGGGGATAGTTTTGGATTTTCACCAAATTCCCTTTTAATCTTTCAATAAGCCATCATCATTACGCAGATGCTGGCATTACGTTAAGAACCAACTACATTGCAAATATGTGGTTATGATTGTAACATTTCAAAATAAGATTTTCAACAGCGGGTTAAAAAGGTGAGATATGGTTTCTGAAAATCTTTGCAAGGGTTATGCCTTACTTGTGGCAATAGATTAAAATATCAAAATTAATATAATTCAACTACCCGTTTAATAGTTCAGAAAACAATAGGCTAGGTTTCAGATAAAAACTATTAGACCTATAATTACAGTAAAATAGCTATTTTTCAACTCGACTAAAAAGTAACTATATCATGAAGCAAAAACTAAACCTTTTTTCTTTTACAATGATTGTGGTAGGCGTGGTGATAGGTATGGGTATTTTTAGAACTGCCGCTACGTCTGCCAAAGATGCTATTGCTCCATCTGTGTACTTTGCCGCTTGGATTATTGGTGGTTTTGTGGCCTTATGCGGTGCACTTACCTATGCCGAAATAGGTAGTAGATACCCAGTAACGGGTGGTTATTACAAAATATTTTCTTATGCCTATCACCCCAGCATTGCTTTTGGTATTAATTGTATTATTCTTATATCTAATGCAGCATCGTTAAGTGGTGTGGCGTTAATAGGTAGTGGCTATATTACCAAACTGTTTCCTCAATACCAATGGACAGATATTGATAAAGCCCTTATAAGTTGTGCGGCTATTGTTGTTTTTTATGGTATTAATTTAATGGGTTTACGCATGAGCAGTAAAGCTCAAAACATATTAATGATCATAAAAATGGGAATGATTTTGGTATTGATAAGTGCTTTATTTTTTCCTAAACACTATGCAGTGCAATTACCCCAATTGGCACATTCTCAAATTGGCACATCCCTAAATTCAATGAGTTGGATACAAAGCTTAGGTATAAGTTTAATTGCTGTGTCTTTTACATATGGGGGTTATCAACAAACCATCAATTTTGGTAACGAGGTAGATAAACCCGCTTCAAATATTCCACGCGGTATTTTTATTGGTATTGGGTTAATTATTGGGTTGTATTTATTAGTAAATTTTAGTTACTATACCATTATTGGCTTTGATGATATGAAAAACGAAAGAGAGATTGCTTATGTGGTTATTAATAAAGTGTTTGGCAAAGATGGTGCAGATATTTTTTCTTTCTTTTTATTTTTTGGTGTATTAGCTTATGTAAATGCCTTACTAATGAGTAATCCAAGGGTAATGTATGCAATGAGTACAGAAGGTGTTTTACCAAAAGTTTTTAGCAAACAGAGTAGCAAAAATGAGGTGCTTACAGTATCGCTAACCGTATTTGCAGCTATGTGTATTATCATTTTGTTTTTTGCCCAAACATTTGAAAAAATTTTAAACTTCACCATTTTTTTAGACTGCTTTGGTATGATTGCCTCTAGTGCTACCATTTTTAAACTACGCAGAGAAACCAAACATTTAGATGGCACTGGTATTTATAAAATGAAGCTTTTCCCTTTATTACCACTTATTTTTATGGCTACTTATTTATTTGTAGGTGTTAGTATTGCCGTACAAGATTGGCAAACAGCTGTCATTGGTGTTGCCGTGTTGGCTGGTTTTATGGCCATCTACTTTTTGTTTATGGGTAAGCAAAAAGTACAGTATAAAACAGATATCAATTAGCTAGAAAACTTAAGAGAAGCTTTATACATATACTGTATAAATTATTTTTTTATCCCTACTTAAGCAGATAGGCACATAGCTTTAAGCCCTTTACCAAAATGGCTTTTCAATTTGCCTATGTGTTTCAATATTTTTTTGCAAACATGAATATGTTGGGTATAAAGAGCAACTGCTGTTTTATTTGTATTGCTAAAACAAATCGTTTCGTATAGCATACACGGCAAGCCCCATGCGTGTAGTAGCGTGTAGTTTTTTAAATAATTTCTCCCTATAATCATCTACCGTTCTTGGGCTAATGCTCATTTTTTTTGCAATTTCTGTATAGGTAAAATCTGTAGGCATAAGGGCTAAAAACTCTCTTTCTTTATCGCTAAGGGCAGATACAGCTACAACTTCTGATAAGTCGTGCTGCAAACCAGTTAATAACTTTTCAGATACCTCTTGTGGCATGTATAAATTTTTGTCAGCCATCTCATTTATGGCTTCTAATAGTATTTGTGGCGATATGTTTTTTGATAAATAACCTCTTGCGCCATTACGTAGCATTTTTACTATACTTCGTTCATCAGTAAGCATTGTTAACGTTAAAATACGTACTAAAGGAAAGTGTTGCGACACATAAATGGCTGTTTCAAAGCCGTCCATTATTGGCATACTTATATCTAATAATAAAATATCTGGTAGTATATGCTTGTTTAAAAACTCAATACAATGCCTACCATTATCCGCTTCAAACAGTACGGTACAATTAGGAAAAGAGGCCACTAGTTTTGCGAGTGAATTGCGTATTAACACATGATCATCAACCAATGCAACCTTAATATTATTTTTATTGATTGTAGATATTGCCATACTAATTGCTTATAAGTGTTTCTTCATCTGGTATTGGAATACTAATTTTTACAGTTGTGCCCTTACCTATTACACTATCTATTGTAATAGTGGCGCCAATTAAATTAGCTCTATTCATCATGCTTTTTACACCCACGCCACCACTTTTGCCTCTTGCTAATTTTTCATCGGCCAAGTTAAAACCTACGCCATTATCAGATACGTCTATTACAAATGTATTGTTATCGCTACAATATACATTAATATTTACACGAGTAGCTTGTGCATGTTTTAAGATATTTTGCAAACTCTCTTGCAACATACGGTATAAAAATATGGTAGTTTGCCCATTAAAATAATTGTAATATAAATCGGTATTATAAGATACCTGTAAAATGCCTAATCGGTTAATATTTGCAACTTCGGCTTTAATAGTTGGTAGCAATCCTTCATCTGCAATACGATCGGTATGTAAACTGTTAGATATGTGTTGAATGTCGCTAATGGCTTTATTAACAAATGTGGCCGTCGTTGTAAGTATATCTCTATCTGCTTGTGTAGTAGTTAGATAGGCCATTCCATTCAGTGATGTGCTAACAAAAACCAATTGCTGCTTTACATTATCATGGAGTTCTTCACCAATAAGCTTCATGGTATTTTCTTGAATTTCTATTTGGCTACTTAGTAATTCTTGGGTAAATTCTTCTCTAAGCCTTGATAATTCTTTTTCTTGTTTATGCTGCCGTCTTTGGTATAAAAATAAAGTAGTAATAACAAAACCCACCAATAGCAAGGCAATAATGCCGCCAATGATGATGAGAGTTAAGATTTCTTGATTGTTATTCTGCATAAAAACGCAAT
>JBBQLL010000035.1:0-32668 GCA_038327865.1 Chitinophagales bacterium
AGTGTAAGTGCCTGCATTAGTATATGTATTGTTACTAGTAATGCCAGTACCTGTTTTACCATCACCAAAAAACCACTGATAGATTGAACCTGCTGGTGCCCCTGGAGCAATTGCATTAAATGTAAATATCTCGTTACTTGGTGCACAAGGTGCTGTATTTGTATAGCTTATGGTAATAGTACCAATGCTGCCAGAACTAACACCGCCGCTACCAGAGCCGCCTCCAGGTGTTGGTGTAGGTGTAGGAGTAGGTGTGGTACCTGTACCAGGTGTTTGTCCAGGAGTTGGTGCTGGATTGTTTGGGTTACTGGTACCACTACCTGTGCCAGTTCCAGTTCCATTATTGCCAGTTGTATCAATAACTTTGGTACAAGCTATCAACATAAAAAGTAGGTAGGTAATTATAAATAGGTTTGTTTTCATGTAGTTTTTTTATAGTCTTTTTGTATGATATTGGCATGTAAAAGTACTATACCTTACTATTTTTCTTCCATTAATTTATACTGGCAACATTATTATATGAATAAAATATTTTTTATTAGTTATAAACTATTCTACCGCATAATTTATTGTGAATGGTTGTAAGTTGGGGATATTTTTTCGTTTTCGTTGTAGTTCATATCCATAAATTAACGCACCTAGGTTTTTCATATAAGGAAATCCTATTGTTTCGTAATCGTATATATCATCATTAAACACACCATCGCCATTACAAAGTATGGTAGCACTTAACATAAATTCAATTTTTTTGTCGGTATCTATTACGTAGGCAACATCTGTTAAAAACCCATAGGCATCACCAACTTTATTAAAGACCCTAATACTGGGTGGTAAGCTGCCTTTGGCACTACCAAATAGCAAAAATTTGCAGTAGGCATCCCAATGGTTAGTTGTGTCGTAATATGGGTAGGTGCTTTCTCGTGGGTAAGCACTCATCCAATGCTTAACAAAATCGTAATCACTTTTATTGAGATTAAATGCTTGATTAGAATGAACCGCCTCTGAAAACAATACACTTTGCAGTATATGGTGTAAATCTTGCAAGTACACCCTGTTTTTATCGCTAAAATTAAATGGCTGATTAACTAATTGGTTGCCTTTGTAATAGCCATTACCAATTGCAACGTTTAAGTTTGGGAAAATGGCATTGCTATATTGCCCATCTTGGTGGTACAATAACCTGCCCGATGTATCGTAAAAGTTTATAGGATTAGTGGCTCTGTTTTGCTCATTAGTAAGGGCAATTTGTAAGCGATGCCTAATAATGGCATCACCAAAGCCTTTATCAGTAAGCTTTTGTTGTATATAAGCCTGACCCAAAAACTCATACAATCTATTAAACGCATCGTTATCACTTACCAAAAAAATTTGTTTTATATAATTGGCTATCGTGGCTCGGCTGTCTTTTGCAGTTGGGTTGGTGTACACTTTATCTTGCCCAGTAAAATTACTATCCGTTACCATTAAGGTGTTCATATCAATACCATATTTTTTAAGACTGTTTATTTTTTCTAACGCTAAAAAGGCAATGGGCATTTTTACAGTACTAGCAGGGTAGAAGTAGGTTTTATTATCTAGGTTAAATGTATACTCTGTAAACTTGGGTTTGTTGCTTTTATTCCTGTCTATTTTAGTGTACACAATTTGTACCCGCAGGCTATCTTTTTGGTTGATGATGGATTGGAATTGCTCGGGCTTTGATAGCATCAATTGCTCCAAAAAATTAGCGTCTTTTTTAGAGGGCTTTTTGTTTTGTGCAAATGCTGGCATTGTATGAAAACAAAGTAGTAGCAGTATGTATCTCATACGTCAAACTTACTTTAAAAACTAATTGGGGTGGAAATTTGTAGACAGTAATTTATCTTTTTTACTATCTTACGCTACTATCAAACAATGCTTTTATGAAATTACTTTCTATCGTTTTATTATTACTTGTTAGCCAAATTAGTGTTGCCCAATCATTTACCCCAACAGAAATTAGCCGTTGGCAAATGCAAGCCAAACAAGTAAGTATTATTCGTGATAATTATGGCATTCCTCACATTTATGGTAAAACAGATGCAGATGCCGTTTTTGGGCTTTTATACGCACAATGTGAAGACGATTTTAAACGTGTAGAAATGAATTATATAGAGAAGCTTGGTCGCTTATCAGAAATAAAAGGCGAAGCCAGTTTATATGACGACTTATTAATAAAATTATTAATAGACTCAACCGAGGCAGTGGCAGATTACAACAAAGCACAACCTTGGCTAAAAAAACTACTCAATGCATATGCCGATGGCATTAATTTTTATTTATACAAACATCCAGCAATAAAGCCAGCCATGCTTACCCGTTTTAAACCTTGGTATGCGTTATTGTGGACAGACGGCAGCATTGGCGCCATTAACACTGCAGATATTTCTACAGCAGAATTAAAGCAATTTTACTCAGGCGATAAATCGCCGCTAGCAGCGTTGCCCAAAGATCCCGAGCAACAAACAGGCTCAAATGGGTTTGCATTAGGGCCAAGTAAAACAGCCTCTGGTAATGCTATTTTATACATTAACCCGCATGTAACTTTTTACTTTAGACCAGAAGTACAAGTGGTTAGTCAGGAAGGTCTAAACGCTTATGGTGCAGTTACTTGGGGGCAGTTTTTTGTGTACCAAGGGTTTAATGAACACTGCGGTTGGATGCACACATCTAGCAGTGTAGATGTGGCAGATTTGTATGCAGAAAAAGTGGTGACCAATGCCAAAGGTTTACTGTATGAGTACGATAACAAACTATTGCCTGTAACAAAAAAGAAAATAACCATTAAGTATTTGCAGGGCAATGTGTTGCAAACAAAAATTATTACGGCTTTTTACACACATCATGGGCCAGTAATGGCTAAAAGAGATGGTAAATGGATCAGCTTAAAATCGTACAACAGGTCTATGGCAAGTATTGTACAAAGCTGGCAACGTACCAAGGCAAAAGGGTTTGACGACTATAAAAAAGCCATGTATTTAAAAGCCAACACCTCTAATAATACCGTTTTTGCCGATGATAAAGGCAATATCGCATATTGGCACGGCGATTACGTACCTATTAGAGATAAAAAAATAGACTGGAGCAAGCCTGTTGATGGCACTACTTCTGCCACAGATTGGAAAGGGTTGCACATGGTAGATGACATTGTTCACGAATATAATCCTGCCAATGGGTTCATTCAAAATTGTAACTCAACACCTTTTACAGTTTCGGGAAATATGAGCCCTAAAAAAGCTGATTACCCAACCTATATGGCACCAGATGGCGAAAATTTTAGAGGTATTAATGCCGTTCGCGTTTTAAGTGCAGGCACAAATTATACCATTGATAAAGTGATTGCTTCAGGCTATGATACCTATTTATCTGCTTTTGAAATATTAGTACCTGCCTTACTAAAAGCCAACGAAAAAGAAGCTGCGAACTACCCAGCATTGCAAGAAGCTATTGGTATTTTAAAACAATGGGATTATCGTTCTGCCACTAACTCCATTGCTACTACTTTGGCTATAGAGTGGGCACAGAAATTAGGGCCTGCAATTACTAGAGTATATATAGATCAAGGCGAAGCCGACCAAGTACAAAAAACAAAACAATTTGCCGCAACTGCTTCACCAACCCAGTTATTAGCACCATTGCAAATGGTACTAGCTGAGTTAACCACCAAGTACGGTAAATGGCAAATGCCTTGGGGTGAGATTAACCGTTTTCAACGATTAACAGGTGCCATGCAAAGTACCTATAATGATGCAGAACCAAGTATACCAGTACCTTTTGCATCTGCTTTATGGGGGCAATTGCCATCGTACAATAGCAAGGCCTTTGCTGGCACGGTAAAGCGATATGGTGTTAGTGGCAATAGTTTTATTTGTGCGGTTGAGTTTGGCAAACGTATAAAAGCCAAGTCATTGTTAGCAGGTGGCGAAAGTGGTAACCCTGCCAATAAACATTTTAAAGACCAAGCTGAGATGTACACTAAAGGACAATTTAAAGATGTGTTATTTTACAAAGAAGACGTACTTAAACATGTAGAGCAACAATATCACCCGGGCGGCGAAAAATAATGTGAGAGTGATGGATAATACACGTTGCATAAAAAGTAGTGGTTGTGTATTACCAAGTAATTGTCTTAGATAGTTAAGTAATTGATAATGCATGATAAGTAGTAGTTAAGTATGGTCAAGTAATACTCTTTGCACAGTAAGTAGTAGTTATGTATTACCAAGTAATTATCTTAGATAGTTAAGTATTTGGCTATGCGTGATAAGTAGTTAAGTATGGTCAAGTAATACTCTTTGCACAGTAAGTAGTAGTTATGTATTACCAAGTAATGGTATTGTAGGGTTAAGTGTTAGGCTATGTATTTTTTAGGAATTGTAGAAGGGGTTAATAAATACAAATAATTGGTGTAGCCGATTAGCGAAACCAATTTTTTGGTTGTGCAAAATATCAAGGTACATACTCTTTTATTTGCAAAATTATATTCTAATACAAACGGTTTACATGTAATATTTAAATTTGTAATGGATAATAAAAAGAAAAAGTATCACCTGCCTATTGGCTACTCTTTAGTTCAAACGACCCTTAAATCAACCGAGTTTTTAAATAATCCAATAAAATTTATTTCAAAAAGTATGGATGCCTTTTCAGGCACTTATTCAGCAGCATTAGGTATTAAAAGAAAGATTATCTTAACGCAAAATCCAGACTTCATCAACTACATCTTAAAAGAAAATCACAGAAACTATAATAAATCAGAATTAGCTACAGATCGAGCGGCTAAGTTTTTAGGAAAAGGACTGCTTTTTTCAAATGGCGATGATTGGCTAAGACAAAGACGATTGATACAACCAGCATTTCATAGAGAGAAACTCCAAGGCTTGTATAACATAATCATCAAATCCATTGATAATTATTTATTAAAATTTCCAAATGGCAAAGGCGTTGATATTTATCCATTAGTTCATCAGCTTTCTTTCAATATTTTAATACAGTCCCTATTTGACATAAAGTTGCCCCCTCAAATTATGGAAGAACTTAGTAAGATTTTTACAGAGCTACAGGACTTTCTGATCAAAGATATCAACCAACCACTAAGTCGTTTTTTTTACCCATTTACAGGAATAGAAAAGGCAAAACTTATAAAAGCTAAACGGTTAAGAGAAATTTTTGTAGCTATAATAACAGAACGAAAAGGGAGTAATAAGCAATGTGATGATTTATTAGATATGCTTTTAAAAAGTAAATATGAAGACACTGGCGAAGCAATGACAAACGAGCAGATTATAGATGAAGTGCTGATTCTTATTTTTGCAGGTCATGAAACTACAGCAAATACGCTATCATGGTTGCTATATTTACTTTCTACAAGTGAAGAAACTATTCAAAAACTCACAGATTCATTTAACGGCAGTACAATACATAATTGTTTGAATAATGACTATCTAAAAGCGACAATAAATGAAACAATGCGTTTGTACCCAGCCGCATGGATGACCGAAAGGGTTGCAATAGAAGACGATGCGTTTGCAGGGCTCTCATTTCCTAAAAACACTATTATTATACCATTTTTCTTTGGGTTACATAGAGAAAAAAATCTTTGGAATGAAGCACTCAAATTTAACCCTGAAAGATTTATTGTTGATACAAAAGTTGCAAAATCAAAAAATTACTTTCCCTTTGGTGCGGGGCCAAGAATGTGTATTGGTAATAATTTTGCAATGGCTGAAATGTCATTTTTTATCTTTTCATTTCTACAAAAATTTCAAATTAAGCCAACAGGGCAAATACCAGAAATGAGGGCTTTAATAACGTTGAGACCAGATAAAGTTCTATTAGATATTCAAGGCATTTAAAAATAGTTTATAATCTCAACACCAATTAATTCTACTGTACTAAACTATTTTTAAGTTTTGCTCTGCCTCAAGCTAAAATAGGTAACTACTAACTTCTCACCCTTTCAACATTCCTATCACAATTTTATCTAAGGGCAAGTCAACCGATGCTTCGGTAAAGTCAGCCAAAGCTATCCAACGGCATACTTCTGCTTGGCCATTTGGGTCGGTAATTTGGTGTGGGGCAAAGTCAAATGGGGTGGTTTTAGTTGCTAGCTTTATTGGTTCATCAGTATGCACATAATAATAAATTGAGATTATTTGTTGCCGACTATTAAAAGCAGATATCTGAAAAATATCTGTGGTGTAAATATGCTTGCCAACAGTTACATCAAGTTCAGTTTCTTCTTTAAATTCTCTCACAAGACAATCTCTAGTGCCTTCGCCAAACTCTAAACCACCACCAGGAAATTTGGTAAAATAGCCACCCCGAATGTATTCATCGCTTACCAAAATGCGGTTGTTGCTATCTATTAAAATACCATAAACCCTAAGGGTAAATTGTAAAGGTGGATTTAAATGGCCAATTGGTTGTGTACTGTTGTTCATGTATCAAAACTATTGGAATAAATAAAAATGAAATAATAAGACAGTAATTTTTTCGGTTGTAGCAACCATTTTTCTAAAACTAACGTTATATGCAATTGTTGAGTATGTTATTTTTCTAAAATAATTTATTTCAAATAAATGTAATTTATCTTAAAAAATAGGTAAATATTAAGTTAGGAAATATCTAACATGTACACATGGATACTATGGTTACTATTTTTAAAATAAAAAATATGAATAAGAAAATAGTTCTTTTTATATCCCTCGGCCTGATTTTTTGGTTAGGGTGTACGTATAAAAAAGAAGTTGTAGACTATATACCCATAACTACCATTACCTGCGACACAACTAATGTAAAATATAGTGGAGAGATTGTTACCATCTTGACGGCAAATTGCTATAGATGCCATGCTGCACCTGCAAATGAAGGTGGTGGTATTGTATTAAACAATTATGCTAATTTAAAACCATGGGCAACAAGCAATACCTTATACCATGTAGTAAATCAAACAACTGGTTACGACCCTATGCCAAAAGGTGCTGGCAAAATACCTTCATGCGATATTGCAAAAATTAGAACCTGGATACGCAATGGTTCACCAAACAATTAACAGTATATGAAACAACTACTTTTTGCTTTATTACTACTATGCACTAACACAGTCGTGTCTGCTCAAAAAATATATCAAACCAAGTCGGGTAAAATAAGTTTTTACTCAGCTGCTTTATTAGAAAATATTGAAGCAATAAATAACCAAGTTGATAGTAAACTTAGCAACAATGGGCAGCTAATTTTTATGGTGGCTATTAAAGGGTTTCGTTTTGAGAATGCCACTATGCAGGAGCATTTTAACGAAAATTATATGGATAGCGATAAGTATCCCAAAGCTGTTTTTCAAGGTAGGATTAGCAACTTAGCCGATGTGAATTTTGGTAAAGATGGTAACTATAAAACAACGGTTACAGGTGTGTTAGATATGCACGGTGTAAAACAGCCAGTCACAGCTTTAGGTACCATAGAAGTTAAGGCTGGCAAGGTTTCTACTAAAAGTAGCTTTAAAGCAAAACTAGCCGACTACAATATTAAAGGTACTTTAATTGGCGATAAAATAGCCAAAGAACTAACTATAACTGTTGATTGCAAATACGACTAATACTTTAAGATATTACCACAATGAAAAAGATAATAACTGCTACCACGGCATTGTTTTGTATGAATATTTTATCAGCACAAGAGGTTGATCTTTTTAAAATAATGAACGAAGAATCTGTTAAAAAAGACAGCCTGAAAAAAGAGTACGTAGAGGCTACTTTTAAAAGTACACATTTAATAAATGGTCACACAATAGAAACCACTAAGGCAGGTCTTTTAGACTTTAGAATTTCGCACAGATTTGGTTTGATAAACCAAGGTAGTTATCAGTTTTTTGGGTTAGATAATGCAACTGAAAGGCTTGGGCTAGATTATGGTATTACCAATAACTTAGGTATTGGTATTGGTAGAAGCACGTTTCAAAAACAGATGGATGGATTTATAAAACTAAAGTTGCTAAAGCAAAGTACAGGTTATCATGCCTCTCCAATATCTATTACAGGTCTTTCGGCAGTAGTTATTAAAACCTTAAAAGATGCTGATCCTAATTTAAAGCGTACTACAAGCGACAAAACATCTTATGTATACCAATTAATTATTGCCAGAAAGTTTAGCCCTACAACATCTGTACAATTGTTGCCAACTTTTGTACACTATAATTTGGTACCACAAGCCAACGACCCTAACGATTTATATAGTTTAGGTATTGGTGCTAGACAAAAAGTATCTAAACGGTTAAGTATTACAGCAGAATATTACTATCAGTTTAATCAGTTTAGTGGCTTCTATAATTCATTGGCACTTGGTGTAGATATTGAAACTGGTGGGCATGTTTTTCAACTACATTTTACCAATTCTACAGGTATGACGGAAAGTACGTTTATTAACCAAACTTCTGGTAGGTGGCTTGATGGTGATGTACACTTTGGCTTTAATATTTCGAGAGTGTTTAAAATTAAAAAGCAAAAGTTAACCCCATAGTAATTACCAACTTTAAGGATTGGTGTTAATATAGTTGCATTAATAATTTATAGTATAAGTGTGCGACGCAACCGCAGCTAAACAGTATTACAAATGTTGGTTACAAAAAATTTATTTTGGGTTAATAACTCTCACTATCACTAGGAAAGTTGTTGCTTTTAATATCTGTAATATAACTTGTAACAGCACCAGTAATTTGGGCTGCAAGATTGGCATATTGGCGAAGAAACCGTGGTTTAAATTCGGTATTAATGCCCAACATATCATGCATTACCAGTACTTGCCCATCGCAATATTTGCCTGCACCAATACCTATGGTTGGTATGTTTAGGGCCTCTGAAACTTGCTTAGCTAAAACTGCAGGGATTTTTTCTAGTACAATGGCAAAACAGCCAGCGGCTTGCAATAATTGGCAATCTTTTTTAAGCTGTTCGGCTTCAATATCTTCCTTTGCACGAACGGTGTAGGTGCCAAATTTATAAATGCTTTGCGGTGTTAAACCCAAATGACCCATTACAGGAATCCCTGCACTTACAATACGTTTAATGCTTTCTACAACTTCCTCACCACCCTCTAATTTGATAGCATGACCACCAGTTTCCTTCATGATTTTTATAGCAGATGCTAGTGCCACTTTTGAATCGGATTGATACGTGCCAAAAGGCATATCTACAACCACAAAACTTCTATTAATACCTCTTACAACACATTGTGCATGGTATATCATTTGATCTAGCGTAATAGGTAAGGTTGTTTCATTGCCAGCCATCACATTGCTAGCGCTGTCACCTACCAATATCACATCAATGCCAGCAGCATCAAACAATTTGGCAAAAGAAAAATCGTAGGCTGTGAGCATAGAAATTTTCTCGCCATTGGCTTTCATTTTTTGCAGAGTATGGGTGGTAATTTTTTTTATTTCTTTATGGATGGACATGCTAGACTATTTGTGATTGCTGATTGCTGATTGTTGATTTATGATGTACTTATCTATTTTAACGAAAAAATAGGTCCGTCTGGGTGTTTAGGATTGTAGTCAACACTTTGTTCAGATGGTATAATAGCTAAATCCATTAATTCCATTGGTACGGCACCAAGTAATGGTTCTTCATTATCTGGCAGTACAAACGCATCAGTTATACAATCTCTTTCTTTAAATTTAATTCTTATAGGACCTGCAACTTGTAAATTCTTTTTTGTGCCATCAGCAAGTGTTACATCCATAGAACTACGTACACGCAAACCTAATTGATGCCGTATGTTTTCGTTAATAGCTAACCTAATAGCACCAGAATCTGCTAATGCTCTTATTGACATGAAACGTACTTTCGCTCTAGGTAAATAACCATCCTCACATAAGGTTTCATCTGCAAAATTGATGAGTTCTAAATCTGCATACGTTAAGCCCATAATTGGTTATTTAAATTTCAAAATTAAACAATCACAAAATCAGCAATTGTAATTTACTTTACCTCTTCGTATAAACTCTGTACCAAGCCATCTGCTAAGCCAATTTTAGGCACATAAATTTCTTCAATTTCTGCCCATTTCATCACATTAATATAGATGGATAATGCTGGCACAATAACATCGGCACGGTCTTCTCGTAGTTTGTAAATGCGTATTAATTCTTCAACACTAAAACTACTGAATTCTTTATAAAAATCTTTTAATAATTGAAGGCTCAAAGGTTTGCCATCCTTTTTTTTGCTCAGCGAAAATATTTTATTGATGTTACCGCCACTACCTATGGCAGCAGTACGTAAAGTGGTTTTTATATTAAGTTTAAGATGATCTCGCATTTCATCCCAAACGGTTTCATGTATTTGTTGTTTTAGTAAACGTATGGTACCAATATTAAAACTCTCACGGTATTTCATTTTGCCTTCACTAAAAAAAGTTAGCTCTGTACTACCACCGCCAACATCAATGTATAAGTAGTTTTGGCTTTTATCTAAACCTTCTGCAATGTGGCTTTGGTTTATCATACTGGCTTCTTTATCGCCACTTATTATTTCTATTTCAATGCCTGTTTCTAGTTTTACTTTTCTAATAATATCAAGGCTGTTTCTGGCATCTCGCATGGCACTCGTTGCACAAGCCCTAAAGTGTTGTACTTCGTATGCCTTCATTAAGTGTGCGTACGATTTCATGGTTTCTAGTATCATGTGTCTACGCGGCTTACTTATTTCGCCAAATTCAAATACATCAAAACCTAAACGTAACGGTACACGTATTAAATTTAGCTTGTTAAACTGTGGCTTACCATTTCCATTATCAACCACATCTGTAATCAATAATCTTGCTGCATTACTTCCAATATCAATTGCTGCTATCTTCAATTTTTGTTATTGTTTTTTGGTGTAGGTAATGATAGGTTTCTATCTGCGAACGTACTTTTTTACCCATGGAAGATACATAGTTATTTGTCAGCTCATTGTTTAGCGTTCTTGCTTTTACATTATCTTTTAATTGTATATTTATAATGTCTTTAATTTCTTGTTTAATAGATGGCTCTAGAATGGGGATGGCTGCTTCTACACGATGGTCTAAATTTCTTACCATCCAATCAGCAGACGAAATATAAATTTTTTCGTTACCACCATTGTGAAATATCAGTACCCTAGCATGTTCTAAATATTCATCAACGATGCTGATAGCTTTTACTGGAAATTTAAATTTCTTGTTTTCTATTATCGGACAAAAAATACTACGAATAATAAGGTTAATTTTTACACCCGCAGTGGCTGCTTCGTATAGTTTGTTTATCAAGTTAGTATCACTTAAAGAATTTACTTTTATGGTAATGGATGCTTCCTTTTTAGCCTTTGCGTTTTTTATTTCAATGTTAATTAAAGTTTCCAATTCTTTACGCATATTGGTTGGGCATACCAACAAGGTTTTGCACAAGCGTAGGTTACTAATACCAGTTTGCCAGTTTTCTAAATACCGAAAAATGCGATTTATATCGGCCATTACATTACGATTAGCAGTTAATAAACAATGGTCGCCATAAATTTTTGCGGTACGTTCGTTTAAGTTGCCAGTACTTACAAAGCCATACTGAATGGTGCGTGTGCCAACACGTTTTTTTATGATGCAAAGTTTTGCATGAATTTTACGCAAAGGCACACCCAGCAATACTTTCACACCTTCTTCCTCTAAAATACTTTTCCATTCTATATTGGCTTCTTCATCAAATCTTGCTTTTAATTCTAACATCACAACTACCTCTTTACCATTTCGAGCAGCATTTATTAAGGCGTTTATTATTTTAGAATTTTCTGCTAAACGATAGGCAGTTAATTTAATAGATGTTACATGAGGATCCATGGCGGCTTCACGCAATAAATCTATCACACTATTATACGAGTGGTAAGGGAAATTAAGTAGCAAATCCTTTTTTAAAATCACATCTGTAACACGCATGGTATTTTGCAGTTCTGGATGTGTAAACGGAGTTCTTCGTGTATTTTTAGCAGTAAAAACATCTGGAAAATCTATAAAATGTCTAAAATTATGAATGCGACCACCAGGAATAATATTGCTTTTACGAGATAAATTTAGTCGCCTAATTAAGTATTCAAGCAAGCCTGCATCCATTTCTTTGTCGTACACAAAACGAACTGGTTTGCCCTTGCGGCGATTTTTTAAACCCTTTTCCATTTTCTCAACAAACGTCGTACTAACGTCGTTGTCAATATCTATTTCAGCATCTTTTGTTACCTTAAATACATGTGCTTCAAAGTGGTCGTACTCAAAATACGAGAAGATATTTGGTAAGTTAAAACGTATAATATCTTCTAAAAGTATGATATGCTGTTCGCCTGGTTTAGACGGTAAAATTACAAACCGACCAACTGCTTTTGCTGGCACTTCAATTAACGAATATTTTTGTTTGTAAGCATCTTCTTTTCTTCGCATTACTACACCTAAATAAATGCTCTTATCTCTTACATAAGGCATTTGTGGTAAACTTTCAATCATTAACGGAATAACATTGCTACGAACATTTTCATCAAAATAGTTTTTTACAAATATTTGTTGTGTTTTGGTAAGATGCTTTTCATCAACTAAAATAATTTTCTCTTTTTTTAATTCTTTTAAAATGCCTTCCCAAATACGATTAAATTCATTTTGTTGACTTAGTACGGTTGTTTGTATTTGGTCTAAAATGCTTTGCGGATTTTCTTCTAGATGCATGTTTAGCTTCTTTCGCTTCTCCGCCATCTCAATCATGCGTTTTAATGCCGCAACACGTACACGAAAAAATTCATCGCTATTGTTAGAAAAAATACCTAGAAAACGAATGCGTTCTTTTAAAGGAACGGTGGGGTCGTTAGCCTCTTGTAATACCCTTGCATTAAAACTAAGCCAACTAATATCGCGTTGAATAAATAATTTTTTGCTCATATATTATTCCTTATTGTGCCAAATATAAAGCGTGGTAAATTTTGTTTATGTTATATTTTTTTAATTGCTATTTTAATGATCGAAATGATTATAGAATAAAAGTATTGTTATCGCAAAGAAAAAAAGTTTTACAAATAAAGAAAGGCATTATAGTCATTATTGTTCTTTAATATTTTTGTATTTCTTTGCGTGAAAATTAGCTTTAATCAGCTTCAATCCGCCACGCCAGTATTATCATTTTTCTTATCACCTACTTTTCGGCTTCCATTTTTCCCATAGTTGGTGAGCATCTGGGGTAAGTTTAAATGCAAACACACCACCAATCATTAACCCCGAAAAAATAATGCTTCTTGTAAAAATGCCTACCCAACCGTGTAAATAATTACCAATAAAATACGCTAACACAAATGCACCGCCAGCTAACAATATACTATACATCGTTTTGCTATTAAATGGCTGCATATTAAAAGTTCGGCGTATAAACTCAAACCTGATAATATTGTAAATTACAAAAGAAATAAGCTGTGCATAAGCAGACCCAATAATGCCATATTCTTTAATTAAAAAGTAATTTAATGGCATTATCAACGCTAACAAAACAAGGCCGCTATAAAAATCAAAACGCCAACGGTTAGATGTTTGAATAACGATATTGTTTACACCCGTGCCAGCATCTATTACACGCATCAAACCCAATATTATCATGGCTTCTACGCCAGCAAGATAGCTTGGTTTTAAGCCTAAAACATGTATCGCAGAAACTGTATTCAGTACCACATTACCATACACAAAAACACTCATAATAAACATATTAATGCAGCTTCTGGTATACACACGGCTAATTTCGGCCAAGTTTTTTTCTTTCCATGCTTGAGAAATAATACCCACACTTACATTTAGCAAACTACGTTGTGGGGCTTGCACCAAACTGGCAATATATTGCGCAAGGGCAAAGATGCCAAGGTCGGCCAAGCCCTTAAGACCTGCAATCAAAATACCATCTATTGTATCCTTCAAAATTAAAATAATGGTACCTGCATAAAAGAAGCTTTGCATGGATAGTATTTTCTTCCAAAAACGTTTGCTAACAAAGCTTAGGTTGAAAGTAATATGTAGCTTTTCAATCTTAATTAAATAGCTGATAATTACTAAACTAATGCCTAAATAGATGAATGAAAACAAATGGATAAATGTTGGGAAATTGATAACTTTTAAGTAGTATAAAATGATAATGGCGAAGGTTAAAACTCGTAGCAGTATTTCTTTTAAAAATGTTGGTAACACTGCATTTTTAAGCGATAACGAAAATGCTTCCATTATGCCAAATAATAAAATGCCTAAACCAAACGGGAAGACCCAATAATAATAGGTTAAAAATAGTGGCGATTTGTTGCTAAATTTTTTAATAATAAACGGCTCAAACACATATCCAGCAATGGTTACAATGGTAAAGCCTATTAATGACGCACATAAAATCCAAGTAAGTAAATCGTTTTTTTTATCAGATAAATTGTCTTTGTAATAAGGATAAAATTTGTACAAAACCGATACCGCACCTAGGCTGCCAAAGGCAAACATACTCTGCCCAAAATCCATAAAAGCACGCGTTAAGCCATACTCACCACCGGTAAAAAATTTGGTAAAAAATAGTATATTAATAGCCCCAACACCAAAGCCAGTGTACATTAAAATGCCTGAAATAATTGCCTGTTTTCTTATTGTAGCCATAAACCCTTAATCCCTAAAAGGAAATTTTAGAAACCGCAAATTACGGTTTGCTTACGAGTTGCTGAGTTTTGATAAAGTATTGCCTTTGAATAGTTGCATCGCTAAACCATTTTAGCTCTTCGTTAGTAAGTTTTGTAGTTGTAAATGTGGTGGTTGGTAGTAATTTTTTGCCTGAAGTTGTAACTGTAATCGGCATGTCAAACCCAGCTATACAATTTGCCCAACGGTAAGTAATAGTCGCAGCCAAAACATCAACATAATAGTCTAGTTGCGGTATTTGCGTGGTTCGCAAATATTGATCGAATGTTTTGCTGAAATTAATGCCAGATTGTTTACTGATATACGCTTCAATCTGTTGCGTAGTAACAGTTTGGTGATAAAATGTACTATTTAAGCCACGCAATATTTGCCTAAATAAACTGTCATTATTAATGGCATGACGAATAGTATGAATGAGGTTGGCACCTTTATAATACATATCGCCGCTGCCTTCTTTATTTACACCATAAGGGCCAATAATTGGTCTATCGTTTTGGATACTTTTCCGTAACCCAAAGTTGTAATCGTTACCAGCTTCTTTGCCATAATAATATTCGGTAAACAAGGTTTCGCTGTAATCGGTAAAGCCTTCGTGTACCCACATATCAGCAATATCTTTAGTGGTAATATTATTGGCAAACCATTCGTGGCCGCTTTCGTGAACAATGATATAATCCCATTTTAAACCCCAACCGCTACCACTTAAATCGCTACCTAAATAGCCATTACGAAACTTATTGCCATAAGCTGTAGCGCTTTGGTGTTCCATACCTAAATGTGGCGTTTCCACTAGCTTGTAGCTGTCTTCGTAAAAAGGGTAGGGCCCAAACCAATACTCAAAGGCACGCAACATTAACTTGGCTTGTTTAAATTGTTCTTTGGCTTTGTTTAGGTTATAATCAAGCACCCAATAGCTTAAATCTAACTTACCTTTTTCGCCCATTAATGTATCAGTAAAGTTGACGTATTTGCCAATGCTTGGAATGATAAGATAATTGTTGATAGGATTTTTTACCTGCCATTTGTAAGATGTATACAATGAATTTTTCACTATTAACTTTTCACTTTTCACTAGCCTGCCATTTGCTACTGCTACCAAAGTATCAGGTACAATGATGGTTAATGAGGCCCCATTGTCTGGTTCATCGCCTTGATAATCTTTGCAAGGATACCAAGCACTGGCACCTAAACCTTGGCAAGCAACACTCATCCATGGTCTGCCGTTGGCATCTTTTCGCCAAATCCAACCGCCATCCCATGGTGGTCTGATGGCTTCTTTAGGTTTGCCGTGATAGTAGATAGTTAATTTTTGTAGTTTATTTGACCATCCTTTTCCACCTTCTCTTTTGTCAATGTATTGCTTGGCCTCAATATCTTTTAACAGCAAGTCCCAAACATTTTCCCCCGATTTTGAAAAATTAATAGAATCGTAATTGAATATTATTTTATCAATAATTAAAGGTTGTTGTAAATCTATTTGTAAAGTTTTTGTACCGATACTTTTGGTTGAAAATACAATATCAACCTTTCCCTCAATCGTCTTCTTCTCAAAATCTGGTTTTACAGTAATGTCGTAATGCAAAACATCCCACCAATCTCTGTTGGGGTTTAGGCTGCCACGTAAGGTATCTGCATGGGTAAATACATCTTTTTTCACCATTAACTGTGCGGTGGCAAGTTGGCTAATACCAACTAAACCGAAGCAACATAAAAGAACAGAATGTTGCAGTGTGCGACGCATATATAGCTGAATAGAATTACTTCTGATGGCCAATAATTTTTTCCTTTTTGTAATCATGTTTTAAAAGTAAGATATTCGGGGTAATGAAAACAAGTTTTAAGTTCTACGTTTTACGTTTTAAGTTTTGGTGCTTCTTTGTGTCTTTGTGTCTTTGTGGTTCAATACTATCTTGTAGTGAAAAAAAAGCAACTGATAAAACCGTTTTTACCTACAATGAAAGTACAGGCATTGCCACCCTTGATCCTGCTTTTGCCAAAAATCAATCTATTATGTGGGCGGTGCATCAATTGTACAACACGCTGGTAGAGATTGATACCGCTTTGCACATAGTGCCATCGGCTGCTAAAAGTTGGGACGTAAGTAGCGATAGATTGACTTATACTTTTCATATGCGTAGCAATATTTATTTTCATAATAACGATTGTTTTGTAAATGGGAAAGGTAGAAAAATGGTGGCTGATGATGTGGTGTATAGTTTTAACCGCATACTTGATAAAGCTACAGCAAGTAGTGGCGCATGGATTTTTAATAATCGAGTTGATAGTCTGAAACCCTTTACTGCATTGAATGACAGCACTGTTGTTGTGCGATTATTACGACCGTTTCAACCCATAATGGGCATATTAACTACACAGTATTGCAGCATTGTGCCGCATGAAGCAGTTGAAAAATATGGTAAAGACTTTCGCCGTCACCCTTGTGGTACTGGTGCTTTTAAATTTGTAAGTTGGGATGAAGGGCAGGCGTTGATATTGCATAAAAATGAACAGTATTGGGAACAAGATAGTAGTGGTAAAAAGCTACCTTATTTAGATGCTATTAAAGTAACTTTTTTTGATAATAAAGGCACAGAGTTTTTGCAATTTAGGCAAGGTGGTCTAAGTTTTATAAACGATATTGATCCATCGTTTAAAGATGAAATTTTAACCAAAAAAGGCGAGTTACGAGCAGAGTGGATAGATAAATTAACGCTTCAAAAATATCCCTACTTAAACACAGAATATTTAGGTTTTTTGGTAGACGAGACGAATCCTTTGGTAAAAGTCTCGCCAACAAAATTAAAAGCAATAAGGCAAGCCATTAATTATGCCATTAATAGGCCACAACTGATGATGTATATGCGTAACAGCATTGGTATTGCTGCCGAGGCTGGCTTTGTGCCAAGTGGTTTGCCATCTAAAAATACTGAGTTGGTAAAAGGTTATACTTATAACCCAGCAAAGGCAAAACAACTAATTAAGGATGCTGGCTTTGGTGTTAGTGATAATATGCCTGCCATTACTTTATTAACCATTGCTACCTATGCAGATATTGGTAGTTTTATAGCTAAGCAATGCGAAGAAGTGGGCATAAAAGTGCAAGTAGAAACTATACAAAAAAGTTTGCTGCTTGAGCAAACTGCTAAGAGCCAGGCGTTATTTTTTAGAGGTAGTTGGATAGCAGATTATCCAGACGCAGAAAACTATATGGCGATGTTTTATAGTAAAAATCCTGCACCACCCAACTATACTAACTATAAAAATGCTGCATTTGATAAGCTATACGAAGCTTGCTTACTTGAAACCAATGATAGTTTGCGCTACAGTTTGTACAGACAAATGGACCAAATAGTAATAAACGATGCACCCGTTGTACCCATTTGGTACGATGTGGTGATACATTTGGTAAATAAAAAAGTAAAGGGTTTTTACCCAAATGCATTGAACTTATTAGAGTTGCGACATGTGCAAATTGAAAAATAGTATCTTATTTTTTGTAAAAATTAGCATAAAAAAAACTCACCGTAGTGAGTTTGTAATTTTTTTAATATAAAGGTCTAAACCAAGGTACCTTAGCTTCACCTAAATCTCTAAATGGCCAAGGTACACCCGCAAGAATTACGATTAATGCTAAAACATATAACCAAGACATTATTCTGTGCCTTTTAAGTGCATTCCCTGTTTTTTTAGATTTAATATGTGAAATAGTAATTAAAGTAATTGCTAATATCATCATGGTAGGATGCTCAATAATCCAAAAACGAAGGCTTCTAATTTTCATCACATCACCCATTGTAAAATGTTCCATAAACACTTTTGGCAACCTATCAGTAAAGTACAAGTAGATACCAATTACCAAATTAATATGCGCTGTAATTAACAAACGGAGACTCCATTTTCTATCAGCACCATCAAATTCTTCATCAGCTTCTACATTTACTCGTATTATATTAATAATTAGAAATATTATCAATAACCAACGTAGTAAACTGTGTAACCCCAACAATCCTGTGTACATGCGTATGAGTTTAATTTTTTTTAAATAGGTTTTAGTAGAGGGGATTGAAAAGTTTTTAGGATATTAAATTTTCACAATTGCAATAATAACCCCAAAAATTTATAATTCAATACGATGTTTTATTTTTATTAGAAATCCAGTCAGCTATAAAAAATTTGTATCTCTTATGCCTCCACTATTTCCATTACTACAAAAAATATTTTTTCACTATTTTAGCTAAACATAGGAAAAGGGGAATGGATTGCATAGTGCCATTCTAAGTGTTTAATAAATACATTTAAAATTTAAAGTCATATTAATTTTAAAGTTGAAATAGAACATTATAATTGCAATCAAAACTAAAGAAGAACTCTGCATTGTAGCCACCAAATGATAACTGCTGAATAGTTTTAAGATTCATTTTACTAACGAATAAAATAAAACTCCTTGATATTAATTTATATTACCACACAAAATTCAAAAACCTCAAAATTATTATTAACAGCATTTAAAAACACTAAAAGCTATTTAATAGTTTACTGAATTGTAAAAAAGATTCAAAAAGTAGGCTGCACTAATTATTTTTGTATAATGATTAGAAGCAGCTTTTTAGCAATAATAATACTTGTTTGTTTTTTTTCTTGTAAAAATGATGCTAGTACAACTACACTTGTTAAGCCAAAACTTGATACAGCTTTTATAAAAAAAATAGCTCAACAAGTAATAAATAATAGCGATAGTGTTGGCTTACGATTTAACTATATTGAAGCTTTGGATAGTATTGGTAATTATAATACAGCCATTGTACAAATAGATAGTTTAATATTTAAGGATAGAGGTAATTATGCACTTTGGTTTAAGCGGGCAAAGCTATACGAACATGCAAAAGATACTTTGCAAGCCATTAATAGTTATCAAAAAGCACTAATTATTTATCGTTCAGCAGATGGCTTATTGGCGTTAGCCAATTTGTATGCAGAAACAAAAAACATACTTGTTTTAGCCCTATGCAATGAATTAGATAACTTAAGAATTGGTAGAGAATACACTAGTTATACCAACTTTTTTAGAGGTGTTTATTATGCAAGAATTGGCAACAGCCAACAAGCCAACCTATTTTTTGATAAAAGTATTGTAAATAACTATACTTTTATAGATGCGTATATGGAGAAAGGATTTTTGTTATACGATGGTTCAAAATTTACCGAGGCATTACAAGTGTTTAAAAAGGCAAATAGTGTTAATGTTACATATGCAGATGCCTATTATTGGCAAGGCAAATGTTATGAAGCTGTCAATAATAAGCCACAAGCCATTGTACAATATCAGCAAGCACTTACATTAGATAAATATTTTGCAGAGGCACAAGCAGCCATTAAACGCGTGAAAATCGAATAAAGGTCATTTAATAATTATATCTTCAAACACTACATTATAAATCCCAAATTATAATATGCCGATAATCGCTCCTTCTTTATTAGCCTGCGACTTTTTACATTTACAAGATGAAGCCCAAATGCTAAATAAAAGTGAAGCTGACTGGTTTCATTTAGATGTAATGGATGGCCGATTTGTACCTAATATTAGTTTTGGCTTACCCATTATTCAGCAGTTAAGAACTACCACAAAAAAGGTTTTTGACGTACATTTAATGATTGAAGCACCCGAAAATTATACAGAAGCTTTTAAAAAAGCAGGGGCAGATATTATAACTGTTCATTACGAGGCTTGTGTGCATTTACACAGAAATATTCAGCAAATAAAAAGTTTAGGTATCAAAGCTGGTGTGGCTTTAAACCCGCATACACCAGTTGGATTATTGGAAAATATTATACAAGATGTAGATATGGTATTGCTAATGAGTGTAAATCCTGGCTTCGGTGGGCAACATTTTATACCAGAAACAATAGCTAAAATAGTTGCTTTAAATCAAATGATTGCTACCAAAGGCTTATCTACACTTATAGAAATAGATGGCGGCGTTACGCTTGATAATGCGACTACATTGGTAAGTGCGGGTGCAGATGTTTTAGTGGCAGGCAGTAGTGTATTTAACTCACCAGACCCAATAGTAACCATTAGGCTATTAAAACAAATAACCCATAGCTAGTGCCATGAGTTATTTGTTATTTTACAGTCTAAGTTTTTAAAACTTGTGATGTATTAAATTATATAAACTATTGTTTTATCAATTGGATTGTAGTAGCAATACCATCGTTTACAAAACTTACAACGTAGTTGCCTTTTACTAATCTAGCAGCATCAATACTAGTTTGTGTAGCGCCAGTTTGTACAATTTGAGTAGATAAAATTCTACCATCAATACCAGTAACTTTTATTGCAGCACCAGCTATTGCTTTAGGGTGCGATAAAATAATAGTATTAGTAACTGGATTAGGATACAAAGCTAAATTAATGCTCGCTTTACCATTTATAGCAACCACACTACTGTATTTAAACGTACCATCGTTATCAACCAATCTTAAACGGTAAAATTGACTAGGTAATGTTTTGTTTACATCGCTAAATTGATAGCTGGTACTATTGCTTGCTTTGTTAGACGCTACTTTAGCAACTTCAACAAAGTTTTTAGCATCTACACTTTTTTCAACACCAAAATAATCGAAATTTATTTCCGTAGATGTTTGCCAGTTAAGTTGTGGTTGATTGTTAATTAAAGAAGCTGATAATGATTTGAGGGTAACAGGAAGAACGGCTGAAACCATACCGTAAATTGCAACATCATTCGTGCTTGTAGCATTATTACCAATGTAAAAAGTACCAGTAGTGCTACCAGCACTGTAAGGAATAATTCTAAAATATACTTTAGCCAAAGCACCGATATTTTGTAAACTTGAAATACTAGATAAATTTATTGAATCTAAAATAAAATTAGTTGTAGAGCTAGGTCTTGTTACACTCAATAATTTCAAATTAATAAATAAAATACTATCTTTTGAATATTGAACAAGAATACTTATTGGCCCCGCCGAAGAAATTCTTACTCTTAAAGAATCCATATATGATAGTGAAGCTGTAAATCCACTTTTTGTGGTGATGCTAAAAGTTATAAATTTTGAGCTATCTATTGCATTTTGAAGCGTTGTAGTCGCATAGCCATTAGCTCCCCAAACTTTAGTTGCACCAGTTCCTGACACTGTAAGGCCAGATGCTCTCGTAAGCCCAATAGAGGTTAAATTTGCATCTAAAGTTGTGGCCACATAAGGAGAGGGGCCATAATCTGACGTAGGTATAGAAAATGTGTTCCAAGCTGCAATTTGCCCAAAACTTTGTATGGCTAAAAAACTAATAACTAAAAGTGTAAATAATTTCTTCATAAGTTGTTTCTTTTAAATTTTTGAAAATTGATGTTTGGTTAACGCCCAAGTTAGAGATTATAATAATAGGTTGTTACTTCTTGTTAATAAAATATTAAAAAATCTCTATTTTAAGGTTAACCACAAAATTAAAGGTCATATGTTTTGACTGTTGTTAACTTACTATTAAGTAATTTAATATTAATATTTTTAGCATATTTTAAAATTAAAATGTTTGTATATCTCTCATTTTTATCCTATAAAAAATAGACCACATTTACTATAGTGGCGGTATCAATCCCTATCTTCAATTTATATTTAAAAAACTATGCGTTTTTATTCGTTACTATTTGGGTTTTTGGTGGTTGCACAAGTGGTATCTGCCCAAAAAAAAGCCATTGTTTCTGGCAAAGTGGTTGATGAAAACGATGCACCCCTACAAAGTGTATCGGTACAAATTTTAAATAAGCAAAATGGAACTGTAACGGACAAAGATGGTAATTTTAGTATTTCTATTATCTCCAAAAAAGCCATTGCTTTAGTGTTTTCTTTTACTGGCTATAAAAATGTACAAAAAAACTTCTTATTAAATATTGGGGAAAGTGAAACAGTATTTGTAAAACTAGAAAGGCAAACCAATCAACTACAACAGGTTACAGTTACCGATACAAGAGAAAGGCGAGAAGCTGGTAGAATTGCCATTGACGCACAAAAAAGTTTGGTTAATCCATCGCCAATTGGTGGTATAGAAAGTTTAATAAAAGTATTTGTTGGTAGTAATAACGAGTTAACTAGCCAATATTCTGTTAGAGGTGGCAGCTATGATGAAAATCTAATTTATGTAAATGATTTTGAAGTATTTCGTCCTTATTTGGTTAGTAGTGGGCAACAAGAAGGTTTAAGTTTTATTAACCCAGAAATGACGAGTGGGGTAAAGTTTTACAATGGTGGCTATCAAGCTAAGTATGGCGATAAAATGAGTAGTGTATTGGACATTACGTATAAAAAACCAAAAGCCTTTGCTGGCAGTGCTTACATAGGTTTACTAGAGCAAGGATTACACCTAGAAGGTATTGCAGCAAAAGGTAAAGTAACCTACAATTTTGGAGTTCGTAATAGAAGTAACCGCAACTTGTTAAGTAGTCAAGCTACTAAAGGCAATTATATTCCGTCTTCATCCGATTTACAGGGCTTAGTTACTTATCAAGCTAGTGATAAATGGTTGTTGGAAGTGCTTGCAAATGTATCAGCCACTAAATTTACATTATATCCTGAAGAAAGCAAATTAACATCCTCGGTATTTTCTAACGTTTTTTCTGCAAATCTTGGGTTAGATATTTTTTTTCAAGGGCAAGAGAAAGATAAATACAGCACTAATTTCATTGGCTTATCGGCTACGTATCAACCACGAAAAAATTTAAAATTAAAGTGGCTTTTAAGTCGCTTTAACGATGCAGAAGAAGAAAATAAAGACATAACCGCAGCTTATTTATTTGGTGAAAGAGACTTTGATAAAAGTAAAGCAACTTATGGGTTAATTACAAACCCTTTGGGTGCAGGTGTTTTTATAAATTATGGTAGAAACAAGTTAAATATTGATGTTTGGAATGCTAGCCACAAAGGCAGTTTAGACAAGGGTAAGCACTATTTGCAATGGGGTAATACGATAGAACAACAGGTTATTTCCGATAAATTAAATGAGTTTGAATACAACGATAGTGGTGGCTATTCTTTACCCTATAATCCATCATCCTTACAATTATACAGTGTACTAAAAAGTAAAACCGACTTAAACATAACACGTTTTAATGGTTATGTGCAAGACAATATTCAGTTTAAAGATTCTGCCGATGTGATACTACAAATCGGGATGCGTTACAACTACAATACGTTAAATAAAGAAATGTTGGTATCGCCACGAATGGGCATTTCTTTTAAACCAAAAAAATGGCAAAAAGATGTGATAATAAAAGCATCTGCGGGCATTTATAATCAGCCCCCATTTTATAGAGAGTTGCGTAGATATGATGGTACCGTTAACACTAATTTAAAAGCGCAAAAAAGCTGGCAGGTTAGTGCAGGGATAGATTATAATTTCAAATTGTTTCAACGCCCTGCAAGACTTACTACAGAAGCTTATTATAAAAATATGACTGATGTTGTACCTTACGATATTGATAATGTACGTATTAGGTATTTTGGTGAAAATAGTGCTAAAGCTTACGCGGTTGGTTTTGAAACTCGGCTATATGGCGAGCTTGTTAAGGACGCAGAAAGTTGGGTAAGTTTTGGCTTACTAAATACACGAGAAAAAATTGATAATTTTTTTTACCAAACTTATAAGAATGCTGCTGGCGAAGTAATTACTGGCAATACCACTGATCAAAAAATTACAGATAGTGTACGCACAGACTTAGGATATGTGCGCAGGCCAACAGACCGATTGATAACTTTTGGTTTATTTTTTCAAGATTATATGAGCACGAATAAAAATTTAAAGTTTTATATGAATGCTTTGTACGGTAGTAATTTGCCTTATAATATTCCTAATAACGTTAAGTATCGTAATGCCTTAACTATTGAACCATATATTAGAGTTGATATGGGTTTTAGTGCCTTGTTATTAGATGGTGAAAAAGCCGCCAGAAGAAGCCATTCGCCATTCAAAAATTTTCAAAGTATTTGGGCAAGTGTAGAAATATTTAATATTATTGATAGAGCAAACACTATTAGTTACTTGTTAATAAAAGACTTTGGTAATAATACGTTTACCTTGCCAAATAGGTTAACCCCAAGATTATTAAATTTAAAATTGATAGCAAGATTTTAGAAGTAAATATATAGTAGATGTTGGATGATAGTTGATTGTTACACATAATATTAAAAAACTCATAAACTATAAATCCTTGCCTTGCCAGTTAAAAGTTAAGCTTATTTGGTGAAATAAATTGCGTTGGTAAAAACCTGTACCATAGTTAATATGTAGTTTTTTCAATTTTAAACCTGCCCCTGCTGTAAAGCCATTTAGCCCATTAGAAACATTGTAGGCACTTAAATCTTTGCTACGTAAAAAATTATACGCTGCTGTTAGTTCTAATTTATCTCCAATAAAAAATTGCGATGCTACAATAAGATGAGATAATGTTTTGTCAAGAATATTATTGGTTGTATTGTCATTTCCTTCGGCAGCATTAAAGTTACTGTCGTTATAGTTAATAGATAGTTGCTGTAAATGATAGGCTGTTAGAGATAGCTGAATGGGTGCTTTGGCTAAGCGTTTGGTGATGCCAAATTGTACATCAAAGGGTAACTCTTCTTTTTTATTAGTGTTGTTAAATGTTTTTAATTGTGTACCAATATTTTTTGCAAGCACACTTATTTGTAGCCCATTGGCCGTATCAAAATAGCTAACGCCAATATCTATTGCAACTGCATTACTCGTATATTGCCCATAACTACTATTAATAAATTTAAAGGTAGCGCCAAGCCAAAAGCGTTCTTTATATTGTTTTGATGCCATTACTTGTACAACATAATCAGTAGGGTTAAACGTGCCAAAAATATTACCTATTGCATCAGTTTGTGTAATAGTGCCATAGTTTAAATAAGTAACACCAACACCTATATTGGTGGCAATTTTAGGAAGATTAAAACCAGTAGTTAAACTATAATTTTTTATACCAGCCAAAAAACTATTGAATGATGTATTTACTTGTTGGTGCATCGTACTTCTTAATAAAGCAGGGTTTTGAAAACTTATGCCAACATCGTTACTAATTGTAGAGATGTTTATACCACCTAATGCAGACAGTTGCGCAGTATTTGGCTGATTAATAAAACTAAAAACAGCATTACCACCCACAGTTTGTGCGTTAGTAGTGCTGCAATAAAGTAATAATATAATTATTAAAAGTCTATACTTCATATGTTACATGAAGGTAGCAAAACTTCTTTTTAATTTAAGGACGGTCAATTGTAATTCTATCATCTACAATTAATTTATAGCCGTTACCCTTATTTTTTGTTGTTGTAGCTATTTTGCGGCTATATGTGGCATCATTGTTTTCATACAATTGGTTAGGTGTATAATTATTAAAAGAGCCAATAACTTTCACATCGCCTTGTGTACTTTTATTATAGGCTACTTCCTTCCACTCAAAATCTTCTTTATCCCTTTCTTGTGCTGCACGTATTGATCTTTTATACCAAGCTTCTGCCAATTGTGTATTTTTCAATCTACTGTACACAAATTCGTACGCTAAGCAACCAATATAATTATCAGTACCCCACATTAGTCTAGCTTGTTCAAGTGCTTTTGAACTGCAACCACCAATAAAGTTAGATGCACTTAAATAATAACGTGTTAAAGCCCAACGAACGCTTAGAGATTCTGGATTTGCAATAACCAATTTTTCCAACTTGGTTCTTGTTGAAATGGCTTCATACATGGTGTACACGTAGTTACGAGGTAAATAATGCGCAGATGCAACATCAACATCCGCTAAATCGGTAAAAGTTGTGTTTTTGTTATTTGCATAAACACCTGTGGTAATAATTGTTAAAAAAATAATAACGGTTAAGTTTGATACAACTCGTTTCATAAAAAGTCTTTTAAGTAATTTAAAACTATAAACGGTTATCAGAGGAAATAGTGGAGGATAAAATATCGTGCCGTAATATGCACTAACTATATATAAATAAAACAATACGACACAAAAATAATTAAATTTTCAATTGTTTATAAATTCTAGTAAAAATATTTTTATAAACAAACACAATAAGGCATAAGATGGCAACATTTTATTTTTTATAAATGAAAACTATTACAAAAATGCTATTTTTTGCAAATTTTTGCGGTATTTTAAATTGATAAATTAAGCATTTAACGATAAATAATTATAATCACTAAGCACAGCGTACAAAAATATTAGCGGTTCGTGTTGGCTTTTTATACCCAATGTGGTCTCAATTTTACCCATTATGTGCAAGCTTAATTGTGTGTTTCCGCTCTTTTGAATATTTATTAGCACTTCTTTTATTAATTGTATATCTGTATCTTTCAAATAAATTACCTCTGGATAAGTTACTCGATAATTATTTTCTACAACTGGCACATACATGGTTTGTTGCATGCTTGTTCTAGCAACTGTTTTTATTAAAGTTGTGTTAGCTACAATATCTCCTAATCTTTGCCTTTTTTCACTCACTGCTATTACTATTATTGCAAGTAGGTAACTGCTTAGCCAAATATCAATTAGCCTAAACAACCATCTTATTAAATATTGCGAAAAAGCAGGTTGATTACCAGTAAGGCTTATTACGCTAATACTCATAACACGTTTACCAACGGTTTGCCCATGCATTAGTAGTTCACTAAATAATGAGTAAAACATTACAGGTAAAAAAATAATTGTAGAAACAACAACTTGCGTACTACCATGTATATTAGAAAAAGCCAAAATAATACCTGCAACAATGCTGTAAGCAATCATAATGGCTATATCAACCAGCCCTGCCACAATTCTATCGCCAACACTGCCTAACTCATAATCTAACTCAATATTTTGGGGTGTTACTATAGAAATTTTACTCATAAAAAACAGTTACTACAAATAAATATCAATTTATTCATCATTCATATATCATCCTCCATTATTTTTATAGAGTTAATAATTTTTGATGCGAGAAGCCCTTTTTTTAAAACAAAACGCTGAGAAATGGAAAGCTTACCAAGCTGGTATAAAAGACCATTTATCTGCAGATGAATTAGCAAAACAATTTGTTGAATTAACAGACGACTTAAGCTATGCCAAAACATTTTATCCTAAAAGTAATACTACCCAATACCTAAATGGCTTGGCAGCACAATTTCATCAAAAAATTTATAAAAATAAAAAAGAAAAGCGTGGTAGAATTTGGTGGTTTTGGCAATTTGAGTTGCCATTGCTATTTAAACAATATCAACGTCAATTTTTATATGCGTTTTTATTTTTTATAGTGTTTAGTTTAATGGGTGCATTAAGTGCTAAATATGATGATAATTTTATTAGGCTTATTTTGGGCGACAGCTATGTAAATATGACGCTTGATAATATAGAACGAGGTGATCCATTTGGTGTGTACAAACATTCTAGCCAATTACCTATGTTTTTTGGCATCGCTATCAACAATATTCGGGTATCTTTTATCGCCTATATTTTAGGAATTACATTCTCGGTAGGCACTATTTGGATGCTAATTACTAATGGATTAATGATGGGGTCATTTCAGTATTTTTTTATTTCTAAAGGCTTAGGTACAAATTTTATTTTGGTAATATTTATACACGGTACTTTAGAACTTTGGAGCATTATAATTGCTAGTGCAGCAGGTTTAATTATGGGTAATAGCTTTTTGTTTCCTGGCACATTTACCCGCACACAAGCCTTAATACGTGGTGGTAAAGACGGGCTTAAAATTGTAATTGGTTTGGTACCACTTTTTTTAGTGGCTGCTTTTTTTGAAAGTTTTATAACCAGATATAGTAATATGCCAATATGGGTAAGTATTAGTATTTTAGCAGCCTCGGTAGCCTTTATAATTTGGTATTTTATTATTTATCCAACCAGTCTATTTCGTAAAATTAATATCGTACAAACCACATCAAAACTAATTGTAAGCAACAAAAACTTTAAAGCATGGATAACCAGAAAATGGAACTTAGAAAGTTAAGAGATTTTAGCGAAAACCTTAACGATACCTTTCAATTCATAAAGCAAGAATTAAAGCCATTATTAGCCAGTTTTATGGCTATTTGTGGTGTGTTTATTATACTTAGCGGTATTGTTGGGGGTATTTATCAACAAGGTAGTGTGAAAGATATTATGCAGGTATTTACAGGAAATAAAATAAAACAAAAAGGCATAGGCGAAGTGTTTACCGGGATGTATTTTTTATTAATATCCGTTCAGTTTTTTAGTTATGTATTAATGCACGTTGTGCTAGCTGCTTACTTTAAAATCTATGAAACAAAAGGTAAAGTATCGCCAACTATTGAAGAGGTTTGGGACAAAACCATGCAATACATTATGCCAATATTTTTCTTTTCAATTGTAGTTACTACCATAACTATTATTAGTATATTTTTCTGCATAGTACCATTTTTTTACTTTGCTGTTGTGTTTGCGCCTTTCACCATGATTTATGTGATGGAAGATTGTTCTATTGGTAGGGGCTTTAATAGATGTTTCTCATTAATAAAAGACAACTATTGGATGTCGTTCGCTATTTACTTTGTCGCCTATATTATTTATGCTTTCGGGGCAAGTATTATTGGTGCTATTGTTAGTATTGTGGCTGGTTTAGCAGCTTACCTTACCACGAAAGATGTTAGTGCTACAGTTGCCATTGTAAGTGGTATTTTACAAGTATTTACACATGTATTTTACATTATATTTTTTGTATCTGTAGCATTAAATTATTTTAATTTAACTGAACAATTAGATGGTGGTGGCTTGTTAAAACGTATAGATAGTATTGGTGCTGCCGAAGTACCTGATGTAGACGAGCAGTATTAAACTTGCTACTAATTATCAACAGCTTTTCAATCAAATCATGTCAATTATTATATTGTTTTGAAGCACCTAATTTTTTTTCTTTTTTTCTTTAATACGCTTAGTTCATTTGCTAATAACAAGCCGTTAATATATGATACGTCTAGTGTTGTAATAAGAAATATCGATACAAAAAAGTATGCTGCCGATAAAGATTTTGAATACACAGAAATGTCTGTACCAAAAGAAAATTATTGGGATAGATTTTGGAAATGGTTTTGGCAAATAGTAAATGATATTTTTAGTACCAAAGCTGGTAATAGGGTTTTAAATTGGTCGCTTAGTCTTGTTGCCATTGCTGTTATTGTTTTTTTTATTTTAAAAGTTACTAGCATGAGCCGTAATGGGTTATTTAGTAAAGATGATAATGCAGGTATTAACTATGTAGTTGATAATGACGATATAAATGGGATAGATTTTAATACAGCCATTGATACAGCCATTACCAAAAATAATTATCGCTTAGCAATACGTTTATTGTATTTGCAAACCCTAAAATTATTGTCAGACAATGAAGTAATTGACTGGCGAATTAATAAAACTAATGCGGCTTATGTACAAGAGTTGCAGCCTTATGGCTATCAAAATCAATTTATGCAACTAACTTTTTATTTTGATAAGGTTTGGTATGGCGAAGCCAAAGTTGATAAAGAGCAGTTTATAGCCTTGCAACAATCATTTTATCAATTTCAACAAGTAATAAAACTGTGAAGAGTTACAAAATTTCTGTAGTTGTTGCAGTATTGTTATTACTACTTTACATCATTGCACAAGTAAATAAACCAAAACCGCTCGATTGGAATGTTACACTTAGTAAAGGTGACAAAAACCCATATGGGGCGTATATTTTGTACAATCAATTAAAAAATCTTTTTCCAGATGCAAGCATTAACTCATACAGGGAGCCAATGTACACAAAACTGCACGAAACTCATTACACCAATGCAGCTTATATTGCTTTATCGCCCGACATTGCAACCGATACGTTAGATGATGCAGCGGCTTGCAAGTTTGTAGAAAGTGGTAATTATATTTTTATCTCAGCATTTAATATAAGCAAAAAACTACGCGACACACTAGGCATTAAACTGGCCAAAACATTTACAATAAATACCAAGGATACTATTAGCGTAAACTTTGTTAGCCCGTCACTAAAATCTGTAAAAAATTATAGTTCTAGCAAAGCAATACTTAACGAATATTTTGATAGTATTAAACGGCCAGATAGTACCATTGTGCTTGGTGTAACTAGCAAGGGTAGGCCTAATTTTATACGGGTAAATTGTGGTGATGGGGCCTTTTTTGTACATGCTGCACCGTTGTGTTTTAGCAATTATTTTATATTAAAAGATGGCAATAATGCTTATACGTCCAAAGCGTTAAGCTATATACCATCAAACGTTTCAACAATTATTTGGGATGAATATTACAAGCTGGGTAGAAGTGGTGCTACCACGCCATTACGGTTCTTTTTAAACAATAGCTTTTTATGTTGGGCATTGTGGCTATCAATTATTGGGTTGCTATTGTATGTGCTGTTCAATATTAAGCGAAAACAACGCATTATTCCTATTATTACACCGTTACAAAATGCCACTTTAGATTATATTAAAACCATTGCTGGTGTTTATTTTGGTCAAAAAGATAATAAAGCAATTGCTCAAAAAAAGTTGCAATATTGGCAATCATTTGTAAGGCAACATTTCTATTTGCAAACCACTTATTTAAATGATGATTTTGTACAACAATTGGTTAAAAAAAGTGGTGTTGGTGTTGGCTATATTGAAAACATTCTGCACTATATAAGCATTGTAGATAACAGCATTATTAATGATAGACTATTGATGGATATAAACACAACTGTTGACGAATTTTATAAACAAGTAAATAATTATGGAAAACACAATTGATACCACCCAATTACAGCAAGCCCTAGCTACTGTAAAAGCAGAAATTGCAAAAGTTTTAGTAGGTCAGCAGCAAATGATAGACTTATTGTTGGCAGCCATTTTAGCAGAAGGTCATGTGCTAATAGAGGGTGTGCCAGGAGTAGCCAAAACCTTAGCTGCAAAACTAATTGCTCGTTGCATAAACGTGCCTTTTAGTCGTATTCAGTTTACGCCAGATTTAATGCCCAGTGATGTATTGGGTACTAATATTTTTAATCCGCAAACGGGTAATTTTAGTTATAAAAAAGGTCCTATTTTTAGTAATATTGTATTAATAGATGAAATCAATCGATCACCTGCAAAAACGCAAGCAGCTTTGTTTGAGGTAATGGAAGAAAGGCAGGTTAGTAACGATGGTATTACGTATTTTATGCAAGAACCATTTATTGTTTTAGCTACGCAAAATCCCGTTGAGCAGGAAGGTACGTATCGCTTACCAGAAGCACAGTTAGACAGATTCTTATTTAAAATAGAAGTAGGGTATCCATCATTAAACGAAGAAATTTTAATTCTTCAAAATGCAGATAAAGGTATTACCACACATTTTACAAATGCTGTGAATGCAGTATTACATGCAGTGGATATTCAGCATTATAGAAACCTTGTTACCCAAGTGCATATAGAAGAAAAAGTAATGCATTTTATTGCAGAACTTATACAAGAAACTCGTAACAATAAATCTTTGTTTTTAGGAGCCTCACCACGGGCAAGTGTAGCTGTATTAAAAGCTGCAAAAGCAATGGCAGCAATGGCTGGGCGAGATTTTGTAACGCCAGATGACGTAATAAAAGTGTTGTACCCTGTTTTGTGCCACCGCATTATTTTAACACCAGAAAAAGAAATGGAAGGCAGTACACCAAAAGAAGTAATTGATGAGTTGATGAAGAAAGTAGAAGTACCAAGGTAAGTACGATGTTAAAAGTAAAATGTTACATGTGAAGTACTAATTCATAACTCATAATTTATGCGAATCAAGGGTTGGTGATTATTTAAAATAGACGTGTAGTAAATTACGTTGATTATAAATGCAAATAAATAATCTGGTAAAAATTTACTTCCACGTCTGCGACAAATATAGAGCCCAATTATGTTGGGAAG
>JBBQLL010000036.1:0-31620 GCA_038327865.1 Chitinophagales bacterium
ATAAAGACGAAAAACTGAGTTGTTTGCTATGCTTTTCCATGCCTCTAAGATACGTATTTTAACCTAATATATTGACTATCAAGTTATTATGACATAGTTTATTTTTAAATTGATTCAAGTAGTCTTGCAACGGTCTCATAATAGTGCAGCAGAGAATCAATCCGCCAAAAAAATAACCAATGGCCGAGAAGAATCCACCAAAAACCAGCCAAATTATATTACCAATAAAGCTCATAGTATTATTATTGAGGGATTGAAAATAAATAAAGGAGAAAGGTAACTGGATAGTGCAACTTATAAAAATGGAATTTTTAAAGCGCCATTACTAGCACTTAAATAGAAAATACTTCAACCATTTTTTAAAGTCGCATTCATATAACTTCGCAGTTATTAAAAATTATAACAAGCATGTCACTTTTTGATAGATTGGGTAATAAAGGGAAAGAGATGAGTTTTATAGACCATCTTGATGAATTAAGGAGTCACATCATTCGCAGCGTATTGGCAATTATGGTATTGGCGGCTGTTATTTTTATTTATAGAGATTGGGTGTTTGATTATATTATTACTGGCCCAATAAACCCAGATTTTATTACGTATCGTTTTCTGTGCAACCTAAGCCACACCTTGCACATGAAGGATGCTTTGTGTATGCCTCCAGTGCAGGTTAGCATGCAAAGCACCACATTTGGCGGGCAATTTATCAGCAGTATTTCAATGGCTTTTGTGGGCGGATTTATTGTGGCTTTCCCTTATATTTTTTGGGAGTTTTGGCGATTTATAAAGCCAGCTTTAAAACAAAAAGAACTGAGCGGTACCAGGTTCGTAATCTTCTGGGTATCTTTCTTTTTCTTTTTGGGTGCTGCATTTGGGTTCTTTTTATTAGGACCATTTACATTTAATTTTTTGGCGGGTTTTCAATTGGGTACAAAAGGCATGTTGGTTACCAAACCAACCTTAACCGACTATTTCGATAACCTTACCAACTTAATACTTGGCTGTGGTATTGCTTTTGAGCTACCTGTGCTTGCTTATGCACTCACAAAAATTGGTATTGTAACACCAATGATGCTAAAAAGTAGTCGTAGATATGCCATTGTAATTATATTGATTATTGCGGCTTTTATTACTCCAAGCCCCGATTGGATGAGCCAGTTTATTGTGTTTGTACCGCTTTATCTGTTATATGAACTGAGCGTACTTTTGTCTTCAAAAGTATATAAGGAAGATAAAGCCAAAGAAGCCGAAGAGTGGGATTAAAAGTTGTAACTAAATGGGAATTTGCTAATTCTACACATAGTAACTGCCTGAAGATCAGCTATACTTTACGTAAAATAGTAATAATGCATTATTTTTAATGTCTGTTCTAAATACTTTTAGTCATTTTATTTCAGGACGAAACACCACTTGTTTACTAATTTTTTCTAGGCAATCGTTTTGTTATGTCAAACCTATTGTTAAGAATATGAAACTTAAGTACGTCCACAAGAAAATAAATAAAACATGAACTAAGGTTTCAAAATTCTTGCCTTTCCAAAGTTTTGATGAATAGCCAAAAAATTGAATAATTAACCTAATTGCCCAAAAAGTGCCTAGACCAAAACATAGTCGCTTTCCTAAATTAGTCTCAATTAAATCCTTTGATGAAGTTAAGCACAAAACGCCCATAAGAAAAACGAAGAGTGCAATAAAAAATGTATGCACATACATCATTTGTTTGTTTACCAAACTCAGTGAACTCAACTCTTTTTTCCAATTGAAATATCTTGGAAAAACTCCGTGAATTATGGCTAAAATGATTAATATACAACCAATTATTTTAAGATGTAACTCCATATTTTGTTAACTTAAATGTTGAAATAAATGGTGTGATTTTTTGCTCGTTGTTTAATTTAAGTTCTGCCAATTGAAAAACTTTTAACCAAGATTTCTTTGAATAAAAATGAAGAAATCCAATGTTATAAGCCAAAAAATTTGAAACATCTCTTAAATGCTCGGTTATAAAAATTTCTCCAGTTGGCTTTATAACTCTATTTAATTCTTTCAAAAATTCAATTCGTTCTTGTTCATTTCTAATTTCGTGTGCTGCAAAAATTACAAATATTTTATCTGCGGAACAGTTAACTGTCGGCAAATTGGTTGTAGTTACCGATTTTGTATTTGCTAATAAGGTGTAGGCTTTTCTTGCCCTTTTTATAGAAATCTCTGTGTGCTTTTTTGGATCGTAAAAGTCAAATACTAAAAGTTCAGAATTAGGAAATTTAGCTTTAAGTAAAATACTTGTTTCGTCAAAACCTGCATTGATATTGATTATTTTACTTTTTTCGATCTCAATAGAATTATCAACCCAATTCAAATTATAAAGTCCTGATAAGTCGTAAACGTAATATGAAACGGAAAGTGAAATAAAAGACAGGAAAAATATTATTACGATAAAAATTAATAAATAAATTCTAAATGTTGAATTAGTATAGTTTGAAAGAAATATACAAAATAACGAAACAGCAAACGACAAAACATAAAAATGCCAATTGAAACGAACAATATTCCAAACACCTTCAAATGGCTTTCTTATTTTTTCCATTATTCTACTTTGCCCTTTTTCCAAAAATAAGGAATGTCTTTAATTACAAAGGCACTTGCTAAAATTACGTTTTGTAATTTTAAAGAAGTTAAAAACGAAATTTTTTGCTCTGTTATTCGTATTGGTTTTGGTGTCCAATTTTCTCTAACACCTTCTATTATTAATACTTTATTATTTTTCGAATCATAGGTAAACGTGAATGGCAACGGTCCTGCAAATCTTCTTGCATCTTTCCAATCAGCAAATGGTGAATTCGGTGGTAATAAAACCTCTTCGTTTGTATTTTCGATTGAAATTTTGAAACCTGATTTTTTAGATTCTATTTCTGTTAAGTTGCCTCTTTCTTTTTGGGTAATGTCTGTGGTTGTGTAATTATATTGAGTGAAAATATTACCTAAATATTCCATCTTCTTTCTATCAGTTTCTGATTTAAGAATGTATAAACCTCTCAATCTTTTTCCAGCAGAATTTGTGTAGCGTACAAATATTCGATAACCAATTAAAAAGAAATCGTTGCCGAAAATTTCTGGAAAACCTTTTGGCCTAAGCCCTATAGTTTGCACCATTGCAACTGCAATAAATGCCCACTTATCTATAAATGTATCTAGCTCTAAACATTCAGGGATAAGGTTTTGTAATTGCTCCTTTGGCATAGCAAATGTCAAAACTGTTGAACTTTTAAAATGTGCTTCAACCTCAAAAGGATGATTTTTTAGGAATGAAAACATATAAAATTTGTTTGGCTATTTTTTGTTTAAGTAAAATTCATTCAAATAAACTACAAGTATAAATAAAAATGCAAATACAGCATTTAACTTGCCCCAAAGCAACAAGTCAGGTACACAAATAAATTCAAGTAAGTTCATTATAGCAACAATCGCAATTTGGGTAATGGCGTTAATCCGTGTTTTAATTTTACTTACAATCCAAATAGCTACCATAACTTCTGAACAGCCGATGGCAATTGTCAAAAACCGAGCGTGTTCAAATCCCAATATATTTGCTACAATTTGTTGATGTCGCGGTACTAAATTTAGTACTTTACAGAAAAGCCCATTTATAATCCAAACTGTTGCAATGCAGTAAGTCAGAAGTGTATGAGTTGCTTTGTTTGTCATGATATGTAGGGTCTCTCACTTCGCTTGCAAGCTACAAAATGCAATTGGTAAAACCTCTGTATTTAGAATATGCTTAATCATTCAAATCTCACCAAATTAAGGGTTGTAAATAAAGCCCAATATATAAAAAAACGTCGCAGTGTGCGACGCAACGATGATGATAAATGTTATACAGTTGGCTCAATAAAAAACGTAGTACATTAAATTAATTCCTCAAAACCTAGGCTCAGACGATGATGCTTTACCCGGGCATTCTCGAAATATATTTTTCTATCTCTTTAATTTGATCTAGGACTTGTTTGGTTTTTGGCTTGCACTCTTTTGCCTTGCGGAAGAAATCTTTAGCGGCCTTAAACTGGCGTTTATTCATAAAAATTTGGGTCATGCTTAGGTAAGCGACTGCAGAACTTTCTTTATCTGAAATACCCAAACGTATGGCTGCACGAATATAAGTTTCACCCTGCTTCATATCGCCTTTTTGCATACACATCATGCCTAATTGTAGTTTATTTGCACCTTCGGCTTCGGGCATTGGGCTACCAATGGCATTACTTTGTTTTAAATACTTTTCTGCACTATCAAAGTCCTGTTTCATCATAGCCATATTGCCTTTTATGGTATAGTAAGTGCTACGAACGGGTTTGTACAATAATTGTGGATACCAAATGCTGTTCATTATACGTTCAACTTCATCAACATTACCCGATTCCATTGGTTCTTGGATTAGCCGCATAGGGCCAATTACAAAATTGCTTACCAAGCCAATTACCCCAATAAAATACAAAGGAAACACGGGCCAAAAATTAGATACACCAGTAATTTCTAATAAAGCCGCACCAACTACGGCAATAATACTTAACCAAAAACGGTACTTAATAAGAAGATTATAAAATTGCATACATCACTTTTAAGAAGATCGCAAATATAAGCGGGAAGATGGGTTATTTCACGCAAAGAAACAAAGGATACAACGATAGTAAGGTTCTGTCATAAATGGCCTAGTATACTTAGCCTTTTTTGTTTGCGTTGCGTGAAACTTACCTTAAAATTTATCATCATTAATTTCAACCCAAAAACCTTCTGGATCTTTTAGGTAAATTTGGTGAACACCATCAGGTCTTGTGGTAACGGTATTTTGTTGGCCACCCCAGTTTTCGTACCCAATATTTGTTTCTTTAAGGCGTTGCAAAAAAATGGTAATAGATGGAACACTAAAACAAATATGGGTGTTTTTATCGTGAAGTGTGGTTGCAGCTGCACCTTCAATAAGATGTAATTGACTGTGCTCGCCAATTTTAAACCAATTGTGTTTACCATCGTGAAAAGGCTCAGCAATAGTATCTAATTGAATAACATCTCGGTAAAATGCTGCAGATTTATCAAGATTAAACACATACAATGCAATATGGTTAAGGCCTACACTGGGTTTATTGGTAGTTTGAGCTTGGCCTGACTGTGCAAAAATCAATAAATAAAAAGCAACAAATACGGTAGAAAAAATTTTCATATTATATAGTTTGAAGGTGTAAAATAAGCAATAGAAAGATTTGCACAGCAAATGTGTTAATCTATTATTTTTACAGCCCAATGAAATGGTTTTGTAGTTCAACGGATAGAATAGGAGTTTCCTAAACTCTAGATCCAAGTTCGATTCTTGGCAAGACCACAAATAGTTTAAAAAATTAAGCTGTATCAGTTTAATTCTTCACAAATAATATTGGAATTAAGCTGTTGCTTATTTATTTAAAACCCCTTGTTTTGCTGCCTGATCTTGCAGCAATGTATAAAATCCTATATTCAACATTCAAAATCACACGCCTCTGTATGACAATAAATGCCACTCGCCTTCAGCAACATTTCGAAGCCATGAGCCTAATAGGTAAAATTGGAGAAACGGGTACTTGTCGCCCAGCACACACAGCTCTAGAAAAGCAAGGTTTTCAATTGGCCGCTTTTTGGATGGAAGAAGCTGGCATGACCACACATATAGACAATTTTGGTAACCTTATTGGCAGATTACAGGGCAGTAATTCAGAATTACCTGTGTTAATGATAGGCTCACATTTAGATTCTCAACCCTATGGCGGCAGGTTTGATGGTGTGGCAGGTGTGTTAAGTGCTATTGAAGTAGTAACAACACTTACAGAAAACAATTACCAGCCAATAAGAAGTATTGACGTTATTTCTTTTGCCGATGAAGAGGGGTGGCGTTTTAATAAAGGCTTGTTTGGTAGTAGAGGTATTTTGGGTAAATTAGAAACCGGCGAACTACAACGTACCGATAAAGATGGCATTACACGAGAGCAAGCATTACTAGATTTTGGCTGCGATATTACCCAATTTAGACAAAGCGAATATGCAGCTGGCAGTATATATTGTTTTTTAGAATTGCATATTGAACAAGGCCCTGTATTAGATATTGCCAACAAACCCATTGGGATTGTTTCAGGTATTTCTGGGCCATTATGGCTTACTGTAAAGCTAAAAGGTATGGCTGGTCATGCTGGATCTGTGCCAATGACCATTCGTAAAGATGCATTGGTAGGTGCTGCTGAAATTATTGTTGCTCTTAACCAAATTGCTACACAAATACCAGGTGCACCCACAGTTGGCACAGTTGGTACACTTACTGTATTTCCAGCATCACGCAATATTATTCCTGAAGAAGTAACGTTTACGGTAGACTTGAGAGATATTGATTTAGATCGCCGCCATCGCTACGAAAAACAATTGATGGATAACATAAAAGCCATTACACAAAAACACCAATTGACGTATACTATTTCTGAAGATACCAATAGCGAGCCACGCTATTGTGCTACTTGGCTTAAAGCCATTATTCAAGAGCAATGCCATGCGTTACAGCTTGATGCACCCGAATTAATGAGTGGTCCTTTTCATGATGCCCTCACTTTAAGTTATTGTTGCGATTATGCCATGATTTTTATTCGAAGTAAAGATGGCATCAGCCATAATCCATTGGAATATTCTTCTTATAAAGATTTGGCTTTTGGTACAAATGTGCTACTTGGCACCGTTCTAGAAATTTTAAAGAAGTAGGCTTTAATGATTAGCATCCGTACTTTTATTTTGTGCTATAACTACAAAAATTATGAAAACCAAAAATTACAAAACTTGCAAACTGGTGTATGATAAAGTGTTACAAATCATTAAAACTCTAACATTAATAAAACATTATTGCAACTATGTTTGCAACTAGTTATTTGTAAGCAAATGAGAAAACCTGTTACCTATTTTCTGTTCATCGCACTATTTATACAAATAATAGTTCAAACACTATCCAGTTGTGCCAATATAATACCCCCAAGCGGTGGACCAAGAGATACCTTGCCACCCAAACTAATTAATGCATTTCCTAAAGATTCTGCCATTAACGTTACCACTAAAAACATCATATTAAATTTTGATGAATTTGTAGATGTAAAAAGTATTCAAGAAAATTTAGTGGTATCGCCTATCACCAAAAACCTGCCGTTAATAGATTATCGTTTACGCAGCGTTACTGTAAAATTTAAAGATAGTTTAGAGCTAAATACTACCTACAGCCTAAACTTTGGTGATGCTATTAAAGACGTGAATGAGGGTAATATACTAAAGAATTTTACCTATGTTTTTTCTACTGGTAAAACCATTGCTACTGGCACTTTTAGAGGTAATGTACTTGTGGCCGAAACAGGGAAAATTGATAGTGCTTTAATCGTAGTACTGCATAAAAATTTAAACGATACGGCAATTTTTAAAGATAAGCCACGATATTATACAAAGCTTGATGGGAAAGGCAGTTTTAAGTTTAAAAATGTACAGCCAGGTAAATATGCAGCCTTTGTTTTGCCCAATAATTATTCTAAAAAGTTTGAGGATAGTACATTGCCTTTTGCTTTTTTAAATACCAATATTATTGTAACAGATACCACAGCATCAGCTACTTTTTATGCGTATAAAGAAAAGAAAAGCAAAGAATCGGGCGGCTTTGCTGGTGGCATTACAAATGCCATATCTAACAAACCAAATGCTGCAAAAGAAGACAAGCGCTTAAAATATACCAATAGTTTAGAAGGTAACTTGCAAGATTTGGTGCGTAACAATATTGAGCTATCATTTAACAGAAAACTTCGTCAATTTGATAGCAGTAAAATTTTATTGTGCGATACGTTTAACAGGCCAGTAGCAAACTACCGGGTAATGCTTGACTCAACAAAAAAAATAATTACTGTAGTAAATAATGTTGCTTGGAAAGAAGCTATGCGGATGCATTTATTGGTACTTAAAGATGCGTTTGCTGATAGCAGTGGCATCACACTTGCCAAAAACGATACCATACAATTTATTACCAAAAAAGAAACTGAATATGGTAGCGTAAAACTTCGTTTTAGTACGTTAGATATTAGCAAACATCCTGTATTGCAATTCGTTCAGGCAGATAAAATAATAGCGTCTGAAGCACTTACTACCAAAGAGTTCTATAGAAAATTATTTAAACCAGGTGATTACGAAGTACGTGTTTTATTTGACAATAACCGTAATGGTATTTGGGATAGCGGTAACTATAAAACTAAGTTGCAACCAGAAGTTGTATTTGTGCTAAAACAAACCTTTACCTTTAAATCTAACTGGGATAATGAAGTAGACAATATAGTAGTGCCTTAATTATTGTTTTCTTTTTGTGTTTTAATTAGACCATCTAATACCGATGTAACAAATGATACAATTAAACTAAACAATAGTGCCCAAAACCAGCCATCTACCCTAAAGCCTGTTACAATATCTGAGGCCCATTTTACTATTAAAATATTAATTACCAATAAAAACAAACCCAATGTAAATATGGTAATGGGTATGGTAAGAATAATAAGAATTGGCTTAATAAAACTGTTTAATAAGCCTAATACAATAGCTACTAAAACAGCCGTTAACGTGCTATCAACACTTACACCAGAAAGCACATAAGATGCTATTAAAACAGCCACCGCTGTAACCATTGTTTTAAGCAAAAATCGTATCATAAAAATATTTTATACTACTAATAATTCGTAAAAATCTTCTGGCTGTAAATATTGTTTTGCAAGGGCCTGTAATTCGTCGGCTGTAATTGTTTTTATTGTATTAATACTTTTGTAAAAATAGGTATCATCTAAGTTATTTAATACATAACTTTTCCAGCGAGACATTATTTGAAAAGGACCATCTAAACCGCCCAATAAACTGCCCATCATATAATTACGTACTAAATCTATTTCCTCTTCAGGTATTTTTTCATCACGCAGCCTAGCCATTTCTTTGTATACTTCTTCTAAGGTAGCAGCACAAACATCACGACCAGCTTCTGTACTTACCATCCAAGCAGTTTGTTGTACTAGGTTTTGTATGTAAGAATGAATACCGTATGTGTAGCCTTTATCCTCTCGGATATTGCTCATTAATCTTGACCCAAAAAAGCCGCCAAAAATATTGTTCAGCACCTGCACTTTAGGAAAGTCTGGATGGTGACGATTTGGAAACGGACGAGCCAAACGGATAGCGCCTTGTACACCATTTTCATCGTTAATAATTTGGTACTTTTTTTCAGTTGCGGGCGTAGCGTCAATTTGCTTTGGAACAACACCTTGTTGGTTAAAAGGTAGTTTACCAAACACGGCATTCAATTGACTTTCAATATCGTTAGGCAGCTTACCAGCTACAAACATTACGCATTTGCCATGCGTATAAAATTTATTGTAAAATGCTACCAACTCATCTCGTTGTAAGCTATCATAATCTAACGTAGAAGTATATTTACCATATGGGTGATGAAAGCCAAAAATATATTCATCAATTAAGCGATTGGCTACAAAATCGCACTTCTTTAAATTTACCTCAAGGCGTTGCTTTTGATTCTGTTTATATATTGCCAACTCCTCCTCAGGAAAAATACTTTCGGTTAATATATCTGCCATTTCGGGCAATAATTTTGACAAATGCTTGCTTAATGTGTGCAGCGTAAAAGTTGCAGTTTCGTTGTGGCAGCTGCGGTTAAGATAGGCCCCATAAAATTCGAAATGCTCGTTAATGGCAAAGGCTTTTTTAGTTTTAGTGCCATTTTTTAACATAAAATTGGTAGTAGCAGCAACAATATTTTTATCCTCGTGCCAGTTACCAGCGTAAAACACACATTCTATAGATGCTACATCTTGTGCACCAGCATTAATACTGTATACATCAACACCATTATCTAGTGTAAACTTTGTGTAGGGTTTTAACTGCAGATTAAATTCAACTGCATCAAATATTTGCGGGGCTGTTTTTCTATTTAGCATTAATTAATTTTTACTGTAATAGTGCATCGTATTGCTATTAGCTTCATCAAAAACTATACGACTTTGTTCTTGAATATCTTTAACTGTAATAGCTTGGTATTTATCTAATTCTGTGTTCATCAAGTTAGCATCGCCTAGCAATTCGTAATTGGCTAAACTTGTGGCACGACTCATTACACTCATATCTTCAAAAGCAATCACACTTTCTGTTTTATTTTTTACTTTTTGTAGCTCGTCATCATTTACCAATTCAGCTTGTATTTTTTGTATTTCTTCATCAACCGCTTTGTTAGCATCTTCCATTTTTACACCTTTTACCAATTTGCCTTCTACTGCAAGCAAACCTTTTTCGGTGCTTCCAAAATGGTAACAATCTAGGCTAGAAAATAACTGTTTTTCCTTAACCAAAGCTTGGTACAAACGAGAAGAACCACCACCACCCAATACCTCTGAAATTAAATCAGTTGTATAGTAGGCTTTCTCTAATCTAGACGCCATATGCCAGGTTTTTACAAAAGCATTTAATGGCACATCGGCATGATATTCTGCAAATCTTGCGGCAATTTGTTTAGGCTCTTGTGGCAAATTTCTTTCATATTTTTCACCCATTGGTATTGGGGCAAACCATTTTTCTGCAAGTCTTTTTACTGTTTCGGTTGTAACATTACCAGCTACTACCAATATGGCATTTACAGGGCGATAATGTTTAAAAAAGAATGCCTTCACATCATCTATAGTTGCGTTTTCTACATGGCTTAGTTCTTTACCTATCGTCATCCATTTGTAAGGATGTACTTTATAAGCTAATTCTCTCATTTTAAACCAAACATCGCCGTAGGGTTTATTAATATAATGTTCTTTAAATTCTTCGCAAACTACTTTGCGTTGTACTTCTAAACTTTTTTTACCAAAAGCCAAGCTCATCATCCTATCACTTTCTAGCCAAAATGCCGTTTCAATGTTTTCTTTTGGCATACTGCAATAGTAATTTGTTAAGTCGTTGGTAGTGTAAGCATTGTTCTCGCCGCCTGCACGTTGCAAAGGCTCGTCATAATCTTTAATATTAATACTACCGCCAAACATTAAATGTTCAAACAAATGGGCAAAACCCGTTTTGTTGGGGTCTTCGTCTCTGGCGCCAACATCGTACAGCACATTTACAACAGCCAAAGGTGTACTTGTATCTTCATGTACTAAAACACGTAAACCATTGTCTAATACAAATCTATTATAAGCTATCATGGTATGATTATTTAAAAATGGCAAATATAGACTACCCATTAAATGAATGGAATGATTACTGTGATTTTGGTTTCGATTAACGGAAGTAACCACATTTAACCATTAATATACAAGAAAGCAACTTATTTTTACGCTATATTATGCCTTATTTTAATTTAAATGATACACTAAATTTATATTCTAAATTAACGTTTAGGCGTCTTTGGAATTATTATAAAGTTTTTGGCAGCTATCAAATAAGTAAACTGTTAAAAAAGCCGCTTCAACTAGGTTATCCTGTGTCTATTTCATTTGAACCTACTACAAGTTGCAATCTTCGCTGCCCAGAATGCCCAAGTGGATTAAGAGAATTTACCCGGCCAACAGGCATGTTAGAGAAGAGTTTTTTTAAAGAAACGATGGATGATATTTATAAAGATTTAATGTATTTGACATTTTATTTTCAAGGTGAGCCCTACTTAAACCCAGATTTTTTGGAGATGGTTAAATATGCTAATGATAAGGGTATTTACACTGCAACATCTACCAATGCACATTATTTAAACGATGAAAAAGCTAAAAAAACAGTAGAAAGTGGTCTGGCACGTTTAATTATTTCTATTGATGGTACCACCCAAGATGTTTACCAATCGTACAGAGTGGGAGGAAAATTGGATAAGGTAATAGAAGGGGCAAAAAACATTGTAAAATGGAAGAAGGCACTAAATAGCAAAACCCCATTTGTGTTTTTTCAATTTTTAGTGGTAAAACCCAACCAGCATCAAATTGAAGACATAAAAAAACTAGCAATAGAAATTGGGGTAGATCAGGTACGTTTTAAAACGGCTCAGGTATACGATTTTGAAAATGATCCTAACCAATTAATTCCCACAATTGAAAAATATAGTAGATATAAAAAAGATAAATTGGGTAAAACTCAAAGCAAAAGTGGCCTACAAAACCATTGTTGGAAGTTGTGGCACGCCAATGTAATTACTTGGGATGGTTTGGTTGTACCCTGTTGTTTTGATAAGGATGCCACCCACCAACTGGGCAATTTAAAAAACCAAAGTTTTAAAGCCATTTGGAACAATGACAACTACAAGCAATTTCGTAGCGAGTTAATGACTAGCCGCAAGAATATTGACATTTGTGCCAATTGCAGTGAAGGGCTAACTGTGTGGGAAGATTAAATAAGTAAAACTCGTAGGTTATTTTAATGAGTGGACACCCTTATGTTTATTTTTTGTTCTAAAACAGATGCCATACATTCACAAATTCAGTTAACAATTTGTAGCGTAGCAATGAGCCTCGAAAAAGACATTAACCAAAATAAGTTTAGAAACGAGTTTCAAAAAGCCACCTTAAACATTATTTTCACTAGTAATTGGTTGCAAAGTCAGGTAAAACTAATTTTAGAACCAGCAGATATTACCCCACAACAATTTAATATTCTTAGAATTTTACGTGGGGAAAGCCCTTTAAGTACCTTGCAAATACGTGAAAGAATGTTGGACAAAATGAGTGATACGAGCCGTTTGGTAGAACGATTAATAAAAAAAGAGTTATTAGAAAAAAAATCTTGCAAAGGAGATAAACGCTTAGTAGATGTAACAATAACTGAAAAAGGATTGGTATTATTGGCATCTCTAGATACCGATACCGCTAGCCTTGATAATTTACTAGCCAATTTGTCACAAGAAGAGTCGACACAGCTTAATAATTTGCTTGATAAGATACGACATTAAATATTCTAGGTTTATATCAATAGCCACTTATCCTTAATTCGAGTTTAACAATTATTTTTTTTAGTGAGGACGTTACCTTCGGGCAATGAAACAATTATTTTATTTACTCATTATACTGTTTTGCTTTGTACCATTTACAAAAGCACAAACCAATTTTGAGTTTAGAGGTGTGTGGATTGCGAGTGTTGAAAACATTGATTGGCCGAGTAAAAAGGGGTTATCTGTTGAGGAACAAAAGGCTGAGTTTATACATATTATTGCGATGCACAAACGCAATGGCATAAATGCTATTTTTATGCAAATTCGCCCTGCTGGTGATGCGTTTTACCCATCGCAATACGAACCATGGAGCGAATATTTAACAGGTAAACAAGGGTTGCCACCAACACCTTATTACGATCCCTTAGCATTTATGATTGCAGAAACACACAAACAGGGATTGGAGTTTCATGCGTGGCTAAACCCGTATCGTGCAGTATTTAACGTTAATAAATCGTCTATTTCACCATCACACATTACCAAAATTCATCCCGAACTGTTTTTAACGTACGGAACTACTAAATTTTTTAATCCAGGATTACAAGAGGTAAGAAATATAGTATCTAATGTGGTTAAAGATTTAGTAACACGTTATGATTTAGATGGTATACATATGGATGATTATTTTTACCCATATCGAATTGCTAGCAAGGAGTTTCCCGACCAAAAAACGTACGAACAATCTGGTACAAAACTTTCTAAAGATGATTGGCGAAGAAGTAATTGCGATAGTGTTATTAAACAATTATACCTAACCATCCGCTTGGCAAACCCACATGTGAAATTTGGCATTAGTCCATTTGGTGTCTGGCGCAACAAAAGCCAAGATCCAGATGGTAGCAATACAAAAGCTGGGCAAACCAATTACGATGATTTGTATGCTGATATTTTGCTATGGTTAAAAATGGGCTGGATAGATTATGTAGTGCCACAATTGTATTGGGAACGCGGGCATAAACTATGCGATTATGATACCTTATTGGCTTGGTGGAACCGCCATACTTATGGTAAACATTTATATATTGGTCATGGTATATATCGGGCTAATACCAACCCTGCTTGGAGGGATAAGAACGAAATTCCGAAACAAATACAAGCATTGCGCCAGTATGCAACCACACAAGGCAGTGTTTACTTTAGCAGTAAAAATTTTGAAACCAACGCTAATGGCTGGAGCGATAGTTTACGAAATAATTATTACGCCTTGCCTGCCATTATACCCCCAATGCCTTGGATAGATAGCATACCCCCAGCAAAACCATTGGTTAGTGCATTAAATAAAACCGCATTTAGCATAGTTTATAAAGGCACGGAAGCCATTAAGGGTTTGGCATTTTATGCGCTACCGAAATTGGTAGATGCCAATATGAAATTTGCAACTTTGCTGTATATTACTAATACTAATGCTACTAGTTTTGATAGAACAAAATCTATTGCTCCCGACGATAACCGCTTGTTTGTTGCCGCTGTTGATAAAAACAACAATGTAAGTGAATGGGTGGAGTTAAAATAAAGCCCTGTTATTCGCTTTATTTTACAATTAACACATATATGTGAAAAACTTATGTTTAGATATATAATACTAACTTATAATTAGTTGATAATCATTATAACATATTATGAAACCCCTCTTTTTCTGCGTATTTTTCGCAGATTTTAAACCCGTATAAACCCCATAATTATTGCGTAAAATACGCAACTATTTCTCTTTAATGCCCTAATTGATAGTATTGTGGTAGTAGCCCTAATTTTTATATGTATGAGTGTTATACATTTATAAAAAAAAATTTATGGCTATTAAGCGCAAATCAATTAAACGTGGCGAGCCAGGCGTAGTAGGCGGCGGCACACCCAAGTATTATGCAAAACTTGTAGTACATGGCGAACGAAATTTAGACCAGCTAACTAAAAGCATAGAAAAAATAAGTACAGTAAGCGGTGCTGATATACGGGCTGTATTGTATGCAGTAGTAGATGTAATTACCGATGACCTTACCAATGGGCTAATAGTACGCATAGGTGACTTGGGTAGCTACGCCTAAGCCTTAGTAGCGATGGCTTTGCTACCGAAGCAGAAGTAAGTGGCAATGCGATTAAAAATACCAAAATTTTGTTTACGCCTGGCATCAAGTTAAAAGGGATGTAGCAAACCCTAAAATTTGAAAAAGAAGCCTAAAAAATTGTATAGGCATACGATACCAATTCTATAGCCATAGAAATAATTTTATTGCTGTAAAAACTACACGCAATAGCCATAGAATTTTTAGAGCTTAATGTAAGAAAGCATATAAAGCAAATTTTATATGGTATTAACCTTTGAAAGACTTTTATAATTTATAATGATATGATTAAAAATAAAATCTATTACCGTTTTTACTATCCACCATAATCTTATATAGTCAAAAATTATTTTTCCAAATACAATTACTTAATTTCAAACACATTTTATGAAATCAGTTTTTGAATTAATGTTTTTCTTCATCGTTTTTATAACTTTGGTTAGCTGCAAAAAATCACAAATAATTGACGATAGTTCTGATAGAGTAATAAAAAAGAAGAACATAGCACCAGTAGGTTTTTTTATTGAGAATAGGCACGTGCCGGGTGTAGTTTCAGAAAATATAGACCTTACTACAAAATCAATATTAACAGATAGTACCACATCTTCAAATTCTGACCCTAACAATGGTGATGAACCAATCATACTAGGGCAACAATTGCCAAACCCATACTCTGTTGCGAATATGCAACAAGCTGTTAATACTTTGTATGGTGGTACATATCCTATAACTGCTACGCATTTATATGTTAGGTTTAAGCCTTCAACAACGGAACAATTAATGACACTTGACGAAACAGAGGATTTGGAATTGCAAGATTACCCTATGAATTATGAGGTAATACAAGATGGTGATTATTACCAAGACCCCAATCAAGGAACTGAAGATTTTCAATGGCTCTACACAGTAGTACCTATGGGCTATGGCTTTCCACAAGGTATACAAATGGAAGTAATTGAACAATTGTACTTGCCAGAAGACAACGAAATATTGGAAGACTTGGCAGAAAGTATGACTTTAGGTGCACAGTACCAGTCTACAGTAACAAATAGCAATAGCCCAACACAGCAAAATACAATTACCATTACACGTTTAGATACCCAAGTAGCCAATTTTGATTTCATACCTGACCCTTGTTATTGCGACCCTACAACCCAATGTATAATTAACCCACTATGCGATGGTGGTGGTGGCGGTGGCGGTGGGGGAACGCCTACTCCAACTTTACACCTAGGCATATATGTTGAAGAGCAAACGGTTTGTAACCAACCTACAAGAACATTACCATTACGGCAAGTAAATGTTGTAGCAAAACGCTGGTTTAAGTTTTGGCGTGGTTATACAGATGACAATGGACGCTTTACTGTAACAAAATTTTTTAAGAATAGTGTTAAAGTCATAGTGAAAACCAGAAACGGTAACGCCAGAGTTTCTAAAGTACGGGGTATCCGTTTATGGCAAATGTTATTCCCTTGTAGAAAGCGGGTTGGTGTGTTTAATGGTAGCGATTTACCTAATATTAGGTATGTGTTTGCCAAGCCAACAGATGGTAGTGCCAGTAACAAAGATTTGGCTTATTGGGCAGCAGCCACCACACACAATAGTATTGTTGAGTTTAGGCAATATACTACAGAGTTTGGGTTGCCACAACCGCCAGCTAACTTACACGTAATGGTTACCAATTGGGGCTTTATGACAGATGCTGGTGCTACACCAATGTGGAATAAGTGCCATTATACTAATCTCTCATTATTTGTAAATTACTTCATATCTGGTCAAAACTTAATTGTACCTGGTTTACAGCTTATGGTAAATACCCTAAGAAATCAAATGGATGTAATAATTGGTTATAAAAGTACCAATTACAACTGCACTTTAACCAGTTCCGGATTACGAAGTACTGTTTATCACGAACTAGGGCATTCACAGCATTTTGCACAAGCTGGTTGCGGTTTTTGGGATGCTTACAGGGATGCTATAACGCTTGAAATAAGTAAATTTGATCAACCAGAATTCCGACCTTACGGTACTGGTGCCGATACACGAAGTGCACCAATAATTGCAACAGGCGAAATGTGGGGTAACCATTGTGAAAAATGGTATTCTGAGAGGCATTATGGTAATGGTGGGCCAGTTGCAGCAACATTTTTTACTACAATTCAAAATACAGATAATACATTTTCTAATTTTACAATTACAGGTCTTAATGCAAATTATGCAGCTTTGGAAAATTTTAATCCAAATCGTGCTCAAGATAAATGGCGTTGGATACCTCAGGGCTTGCCTTATGATTTAATTGATAACAGAAATGATGGTTTTCCAGTTATTGATAACGTTAATGGGTTCACTATTAATCAATGTTTTAATGCATTGCAGCCAGATGTTGTTTCTATACCTGCATTTAGAGACAGATTATTATTTCAAAATGGCAATGCTCAACAAGTACAAGTAAATTAACTTTTCAATGCGTATAATTAATAACAAACTTAAAAAGGTATTGCCAATATTGGCAATACCTTTCTTTATACTTGGAAAATGCAATAAAGACGGTTCTACACCTTGTAGAAGTCAAGTATATTCATTCTCATCTACAACAAATTTGCTAAATGCAAAAGAAATCTATAAAATTAATGATACAATAGTAATAAGTTCTACTATACCAAAAATACTTATTGATGCAGTTTCTAATGAGCAAATAAATTATAGCAATAATCTAGGAATAGCGGGTAATGTGGGCTTGATTTTGATTGACTCAATTAATCATCAGTTCATAAACGCTTGTGATAGTTTTGCTTATAAAACAGATACAGGCAGTGTAACCAAACAGTCTAACAGTAATGTAAACACCATTTACAATGAATCAAATTCTGATTTTAATCTTATGTTTAAAATCATTCCATTAAAAAAAGGAAATTATCAACTTTACATTCTGGATTTAGGATGCCAAGGAATACGAGGTAAAAATTGCACTAACGCCAGTTTTGCAAATAAGCTAGTTAGCACAGACAAAAACTTCCAAATATTAATCAACGCTGCTATACCAGGTGTTGCGTTAGACCAAGTTCGTGTTGATCACAGTTTTTGCTTTAGAGTTCAGTGAATTTAATACGTTATGACCAGATATTATTTCTATACCAATATTTAGAGATAGACTATTGCAACAAAATGGAAACTTACAACAAGCACAAGTAAATCTATTATTCAATGCGTACAATTATTAACAACTTAAAAAAGGTATTGCCAATATTGGCAATACCTTTTTTCTATAGTGCAAAATGCAATAAAGACGGTTCGTCATGTGGCTCAAATATTACTACTTATAACTTTAATGCAGATATTCAAGTTTTACCACAAAGAGAAATCTATAAAATTGGAGATACTATTTTCGTTGAATCAGAATTTAATAAACTACTTAAAGATAATATTACTGGAAGCAACATCGATTACAGCAATAGTGTTGGGATTGACGGCAGTTTAGGGATAAATTTTATAGACACTGTTAATAAAAAATTAATTGGAGCAAGAGATAATTTTACCCAAGTAAATCTAGCAGGAAACTTTTCAAATTATCCAAGCAATGCCCCAACTGGCCTTAATACTAATTATGTAGAGTTAATAAACAGCTATAAATTGAGATGTGGATTAGTATGCTTAAAAAGTGGAATTTTTTCTTTTGGTGTAGGTGATATATATGGTCAAGGTATTAAAGGGAAAGATTGTACATATGCTGGTTTTAACGTGAATTATTTAAATACAGACCGACACTTAACACTTTACAAGTCTGCATTAGGTGTAACACCAGATATTAATAATAGAATATATTGTTTTAGAGTTCAATAAATGATTAAGTAAAAAGTACAAGTAAACCAATTATACCCACGGGCGCTGGTCTCTGACCAGTGCTAAGGCGTTACATAAATAATAAAATAATCAATATTATAAAATAAATAATATTACTGTACAGGTTTCGACCTGTAATATAGAGAAATATGTGCGATAATGGAAAGCTATATAAGATAAAAAAAGCCGTTTTGTAAATCACTACAAAACGGCTTTTATAAACTATCATTTGTTACTATTCTGGTAACTTAATTTTGGTTTTAGTCTTTCTATCTGTAACTTTTATTTTAGACGTATCCGTTTTTTCTTTATAAGAATTTACGTTCTGTTTTATTTTAGTTTCTTCCCCATTGTTATTAGTAATTACCATTTTATTGGCGTCTCTAATTTCTACATTGTATGGATTTTCCATTAATTTATCTTCATTAATAGAGTAATCGCCATTTGTAAATATCAAAGCATTGTTTAAATTATAACCTCTATAGTCAAATGTATCTTTGGTTTCTGGGTCGTAATAGTAATTTTTAAATTGTTCGTTAGTGGCAGCATCCACATAATAATAATGTATTGTATCGTAATGAAGTCTCAATTTTTTGTTCGATCCTAATACAACCACTTCCTTATTATCCAACTTACGTGTGGTTACTTTTGTGGTAGTTGTTGTGGTAGATGTAGTGTTACTATTATCTGGGATAACAACTACAGAATCAGTTGTGGAACTGTTTTTGTTGGCGTTGTTGCAAGCTACTAAGCCAACAATGGTTATTACAGCAAGTAAAGTGAATTGTTTTTTCATGATTATATTTAAAAAACTTTAAGACAATTATTATTCCTTACGCCAACTTTATCACAAAACCAAGCATTGGGGAAAAATTTAGCCACTACTTGGCATTTAATTATCAATCCCTCACAATCATTCTATCGTTAATTATGCAGCTAATGAGTCTGCCGTCGTTCAAACACTTATATTTACTTTTCATCAATTAATTAGTTATTGCAAATGCGCTTTTTGTGTTTTTTATTATGTATGGGTTGCTATTTATCATCAATAGCGCAAATAGATTCTGTAACCAAACAGCAATTTATAGATACATCAGCTAAAAAAACGCCATTTGTAACCATTGGTGCTATTACTTTAAAAGGCAACAATCGCACAAAACCGTATATCATTTTGCGTGAAATGGTATTGCACCAAGGCGATACCATTAGCATAAAAGACCTAAATAAAAAACTAGCACAAAGTCGTAATCAAGTATTTAATACCGCTTTGTTTGTAGATGTTGTGGTTTATGCTGCCGAAAAAGTAGGCACTCAAATTGCCATAAACGTAGATGTTAAAGAGCGATGGTATTTTTTTCCATTACCTTATTTTAAATTAGTAGATAGAAATTTTAACCAATGGCTAGTAGATCAAAAAGCAAGTTTAGAGCGAGTTAATTATGGTATTAAATTCACGCAAAATAACCTTACAGGTCAAAACGATGAACTAAATATTTGGCTAATAACTGGCTATAGCCAACAAATAAACCTTCGCTACACCATACCATTCTTTGATAAAAAACGTAAAAGTGGTTTTAGTGTTGGTTTTGCCCACTCAACACAAAATGAATTAAATTATATCACTAGTTTTAATAAGCAATTATTTTTAAAAAATACGCTTGTTGTACGAAGCGTAACCCGTGCAGATGTAAGTTATACCTATCGCCCAGACCAGTATTGGCGTCATTCAATACAAGCAGTTTATTTGGTTGAAAGTATATCTGACACAGTTGTAAAGGTTAATCCCAATTATTATCCAGAAAAAAGAAATCAGGTAAAATACCTAAACCTTAGCTATGCGATTAGTTATGTAAATACAGATTATAATGCCTACCCAACTAAAGGTATTTTGGCAGGCGCTTATGTGTCAAAACGCGGCTTTAATGATGTAACTGGTTTGTGGCAAGTTGGAGCAAGGGTTTTGTATGCATTTCCTTTAAGTAAAACGGCATTTGTACATCTTAGTGGTGCTGCAACGGTAAAATTTACCAACGATCAAAATTTTTATTTTAACCAACGTTTGTTTGGCTATGGCGATTTTCAGATGCAGGGCTTAGAATATTATGTGGTAGATGGTACCGCAGGTTTGTTAGGCAAGGCCACCATACATCAACAGATATTAAAGTATATTTTTAAAAATCCTTTTAAAAGCAAAACCCACGACCTTATCCCCTTTAGGTTTTTTCTAAAAGCCTTTGGCAATGTTGGCTATGCTTACAGTAAATATCCTGGCAATAGCTTGCTAAATAATAGACCCATTTATACGGGAGGCATTGGTTTAGATATTGTATCCATATACGATTTTGTTTTTAAAATAGAATTCAGTTTTAACCAATTAGGTGGTCAAGGCCTATATTTACACAGCGGTTTAGATTAAGTGACGCTGTTAAATAACCACCCATGCAAGTAGCCATATATAGTAGAGGCTTAGACTTTGAGCAAGAAAACCCTTTGTTAATTTTACTCGAGGAATTGGGCAAGTACAATATTTCGGTACTTATTTATGCCCCTTTGATAATGCAATATGCATTACCGCAAAATCTGCTACAAAACCTTAAAACATTTACATCGCACAAAGAGTTACAATCCGATTTAGAATGCCTTATTAGTCTTGGTGGCGACGGCACTATGCTTGATGCTGTAACCTTGGTACGAGATAAAAAAATACCTATACTTGGTATCAACTTTGGCCGATTGGGGTTTTTGGCAAGCATTAGTAAAGATGAGTTGGTAATAGCGGTTGATGCTATTGTAAACCGCACATTTATAAAAGATAAACGTAGCCTGATACATTTAGATGCTAGCGTGCCATTATTTGATGATGATGCATTTGCCCTAAACGAATTTGCCATTCACAAGCGTGATACATCGCCCATGCTAAAAATACACACGTATTTAAATGGTGAATTTTTAAATACTTTTTGGGCTGATGGATTAATCGTTTCTACCCCAACAGGGTCTACAGGCTACAACTTGGGTTGTGGTGGGCCCATTGTTTTTCCTGAAAGCAATAGTTTTGTAATTACCCCCGTAGCGCCGCATAATTTAAATGCTAGACCCATCGTAATACCTGATAATAATATTATTTCGTTTGAAATAGAAACCCGTGGCGATGAGTTTATTTGTGCTTTAGATGCACGTAAAGAAATTGTAGATAAAACCATACAACTAGCCGTAAAGCGAGAAGCCTTTCAAATTAGTTTGGTGCGGCTAAACGAGAATAGTTTTCTAAGTACCTTGCGTAATAAGCTTACTTGGGGCATGGATAAGCGGAATTAGAAAGGCGGTAACAGCATTAACTAATTCAAATGCCAACTTTGAAAATAATGAAAAAATTTAATGACATACAATCAGCATTAGAAGTTTTTAAAGAAGCAGCCAAATGTCAAGCAGAAGCAACAGAAAAAGGCAATTATAAATTAGCTAATAAATACTATAATAAAATAGTTTCAGCCACTTTGTTACTAAAAAATACAAATAGCCTAACACTTTTGACTGATTTAATGACCGATTATTCAATAGGAGTTCGTTTATGGTCTGCTTGTTATCTTTTACCAATAAATGAAAAAGAGAGTATAAGTGTTTTAGAAAAAATTGCGAAAGAACCCAATATTCATGCTTTAACTGCTGACACAACAATTAATGAATGGGAAAAGGGAAATCTCAAATTTTAAAGTATGCTGAATTTTTACGCCCCCCTTTATTCGTCACTGGGGCGGATGTTCCCTTAGGATAACCCGTGTTTGTTTAATAACCCGATTTGCAATCGGGCTTCTACTTTTAGCTAATTTAGTTGCTAAAGGTCACTTATGCCTTACAAGTATAAACTAGGCGAGGGCAACCACTTTCTTGTATTTCATTAATCTAATTACTTATTTTTGAAAAAAATATGACTATGGTACTTACAATGACAGATATTCAATTATTTCAAATACTAAAACAAAAGCTTGGCGAGAAAGAGGCAGAAGCCTTGGTAGATTTCGTGGATTTGAAATTAAAACAAAGTCAAGATGTAAATTCTAAAATTACCGCTACAAAAGAAGATATTGCGAAATTGGACACAAAATTATCTGACACCAAATCCGAAGTAATAAAATGGATGGTTGGTTTATTTATACCCCTTTATCTAACAATTATCGGATTAATTATTACCATCTTATTAAAACATTAATAAAATAGGAACCGGTTTTCCAGATGTTTACAAAGCGGCATCTCTAAGTTCACCTAGAGTAGATGTTATACCTGCCTACCTCAAGATAATTTTATTTAGTTCCCCAATATTCATTGCCATTTTACAAACCCTATTTCTAGCCTTGACCGCCACAATACCAAGTTTAACAACTACCAATTACGGCAATTAGATAATTTTATCGTACTTGTTGCGTTATTACAATAATCTATTCGTACCCATGCAGTTGCAACTGTTATATAAAGGCACGCCCATTATCTGCTATATACTTAGCGGCTTATTATTGTTGGTAACTAGCAATAGCTTTTCTCAAGAACCCCCAAGTTTTCAAGTAAACATTAAATCTTTTAGAGCTAATGGTATTTATGGCATTGGCGATACACGACTAGGTTATTACCTTAAACTGCGCAATACCCTAAGCGATGACCAACGTGGCACTATTTATTTAGATATCAAAAACAACTATGGTCAATCCGTTTATCACGAAGAAATTGGTGTTTTTACGCCACCATTTAAAGGGTTTTCAAAAGAATTAACCTTAGATAATTCTAAGTTTACGCCAGGGTTTTACTACGTGTCAATGGCAATTAACACCAATCATTTTAACCAAACATTTACCTATGTTTTTGCTGTAGAGCCAGAAAAATTGCCAGCAACAGCCTACCGCCCCAACGATTTTACTAGTTTTTGGGAAAATGCAAAACGTGAGTTGGTAAACATTAATCCACAGTACCAAATAGCCCGCCGAGGCGATATGTCAACCATAGGTATTGATGTGTTTTTGGTAGAATTTCAATCTATTGGTAATGCTAAAATACGTGGTTGGCTAAGTGTTCCAAAAGGTAAGGGCAAATTTCCGGTTATTTATAAATTGCCTGGTTATACCAACCCTGCTAAGCCAGAAACAAGAGGCAGCTTTGCGGTGTTTAGTTTAGATGCAAGAGGTATTGGTGGCAGTGCAGATGCACAACAACTTAACTATGATAATTATTTAACAACAGGCCTTTACAATAAACAAAATTATATTTACCGAGCTGTATTTATGGATTGCCTAAGAGGGTTGGATTTTATATTTACACAAACCGATTTAAAATTAGATATAAATAAAATAATAGTAAAAGGCGAAGGTCAAGGTGCAGCCTTAGCAGCCGTAGTAGCTGCCTTAGATAGTAGAAAGGTAAAAGGGCTAATTATGGAACGGCCTGTTTTGTTAGATTTACGAACAGTATTTGCCTTTGGTGAAATACAACCAACACTGCCTTGGCCAGTAAATGCATTTAAAAATTATTTAAAAAATAGTAAAACACCCATAGATAATTTTTTTAGAACATGGGATTATTTTGATGCATTAAATTTTGCATCGCAAGTAAAATGCCCTGTTTTAATGGGTACTGCTTTAAAAGGTGTAAGCAGCCCACCACAAAGCGTGTACAATTTTTATAATCAAATTTTAGGGTTTAAAAGAGAAATGTATGTTTCTCCTGATACTGAAAACAATATGGAAGCCGCTTATTACGTTCTAGAAAATAATTGGATAAGAGAAACCTTACGAATACCAAATTAAGCAGTAATAATTATAATAATACATGAAAAAAGTTCTTCTAATTTTAATAGCTACACTAGCTTTTAATCAAGCCATATTTGCGGGTTTCCCTATAGGTAAAGGCCGTTTTATAATAGTACCAAGCTATAACTTTTACCGAGCTAATGGTTATTGGGATAGTAAAGGGCTGTATACCGCATATACCAACAATGGCAAATTTACCTCTAACTATTTTGGAATATATTTTGGTGCTGGCATTAGTAGAAATTTAGACTTCGTAGGGTCACTACCTTTTGTAATACAAACCGAAACATCAACGGGTAAGCTAAACTCTGTAGCAGGCATTGGCGATATAAAACTTGGCCTAAGTTATTTTTTAAGTCATTTTAACGAAAACACCCACTTAGCATTAACTGGATCGCTCATTTTACCAGGTTATCAAAACACGGTAACACCCTATATTGGATTTGGTAGTTTTGGTACGGAAATAAAAATTGGTGTTGCTGGTAGCACACAAAAATATTATAGAAACCCTTATTTTGATATTGAAGGTGGGTTAACCCAATACTTTAACACCTTTGGGCCGTCGCAAATATTTGCAAATGTTACAGGTGGTATTCCATTAAGCGAGCAAGTAAAAATTAGTGGTACAGTAAGTTCTGTAAACTCTATGAGTGCAGAGTCTGCCTTTAACGCTAGTAACTTATCATACAATAGAAATTTTAGTTATGTGCGTATGACCGCCGCAGTAGGCTATACGGTAGATAAAACTTGGGCATTGTGGGGTAATATTTATACCGATGTTACAGGTAGAAGTATTGGTAGAGGTAGCGGCGTAAGTATTTTTGCAGTTATTAAATTTTAATATTTCTTTTGTTAATATAAGCCCACCACAATAAATAAGCAGCAATCGTTCTGTAAGGTTGCCAAGCAGTAACAAGTTGTAAAATATCATCTTTGGTAGTGTTTGGTGGCAATTGTTTTACTTCTTTTATGCTTTTAATTAAAGCAATATCACCCGTAGGAAATAAGTTACAGCGGTGTAAAGCCATCATTAAAAACACATCAACCGTCCAGTCGCCAATGCCTTTTAGTTGTTTTAAGGTATATCTTACAGTATCATCATCCATAGTTGCCAACGCATCTAGCGATAATTGTTTGGTAATGATGGCATTAGCCAAACCTCTTACATAACTAATTTTTTGCTTGCTAAAATAACATGCTTTCAAGTCCTCATCCGTTAGTAACGTAACCTCTTCAGGTGTAATTTTACCTAACTTTTGTTGTAGTTTAACCAAAGCTGCCTTTGCAGATGCAAGTGATACCTGCTGCTCTAGAATAATATGTACCAATGTTTCAAAACAAATCTTGCGGCTCCAGAAAAACGGATAGCCATACTTTGCTAGTATCATTGCCAAATCAGGATCTATGGCAGCTAATTGGTTGCATAATTCAGGAAAAGTAGTATTGTTAAAAGTTATAACTGGTTGCATGATTTTTTAGGCATTAGCGGCCACCTTCTCTTTAAACTTCTTGATAAAATTTTTACTATACTCACTTAAAATTAGCTTGCCGCTAATACCAGCACGTTCTTTTAATAAGATATCCCAATGGTCTGTGCCTTGCCAAAAACTATGCTTTAATTGTTTCATGGCATCTATACTATAAGTAGATAGTAAGGTGGATAGGCGTACAATACTTTCGTCCATTGCAGCAACATCGTTATGTAATTCTGCATACAAGCCTTTTCTTCTTGCCCAATCTGCTGGGCGCCACAAAGCAGCATCTATGGCCAATTGTGTGTAGGCAGATAAGCCTACTTTTCTTTCTACAACTGGACCTATTACAAATGGGCCAATACCAAGTGCCAACTCGCTTAATTTTACTTCTGCAGTTTCATAGGCAATGGCATAATCTGCTGCTGCAGCCAAGCCAACGCCGCCACCAATACATTTACCTTGTATACGGGCAATAATCAATTGTGGGGCTTTTCGCATAGCGTTTATAACATTGGCAAAGCCACTAAAAAAGGCAATGCCTTGTTCTATATTTGTTATTGCTGCCAACTCATCAAACGAGGCGCCGCTACAAAAAACCTTATCGCCAGCAGACCGTAATACAATAACTTTTGTATTACTATCCACAGCCTCTTGTTTTATAGCGTGTGATAAGGCATCTAAAACATCGCTTGGTAGCGAGTTGCTTTGTGGGTGATAAAATTCGATGGTAGCAATGCCATGTTCTCTTGTAATGTTTACATAACCTACTTTAGGTTGGTTGATAGTCATATAGCCAAATTTAAAAGTAAAGTTGGCATTTTATGCCAATAAAATGTATAAAAAAGAAAGGCTTGGTACATCTCTAAAAAAGCGGGTTATTTGCAACAATTAAAATCTATTATATGCTACCTAAATACAAGCGCATTCTATTAAAATTATCTGGCGAAGCATTATTAGGCGATCAACGCAATGGCGATCCTTTTAATCCTAAAATTATAGAACAATATGCGCAAGATATTAAAACGGTAACCGATATGGGTGTGCAAGTGGCTATAGTTATTGGTGGCGGTAATATTTATCGTGGTATGAACGAGGCTGATAGTGGTATTGAAAGGGCACATGGAGATTATATGGGTATGCTAGCTACTGTAATAAATGCCATGGCTATGCAAGCGATGTTAGAAAAAATTGGTGTTTATACAAGGTTGCAAAGTGCTATAAATATGGAGCAAGTGGCCGAACCATATATTCGCCGTAAAGCCCTACGGCACTTAGAAAAAGGCCGTGTGGTAATATTTGGTGCTGGTACTGGTAATCCTTATTTTACCACAGATACTGCTGGTAGCTTGCGAGCGATAGAAATGAAGGCTGATGTAATTTTAAAAGGCACACGGGTTGATGGCATTTATAATGCAGACCCTGAAAAAAACCCTACTGCTACTAGATTTGAGAAACTAAGTTTTCAAGATTGTATTAGCAAAAATTTAAAGGTGATGGATATGACTGCCTTTACATTGTGCATGGAAAATAAAATGCCAATTATTGTGTTTGATATGAACCGCCCAGGTAACTTACTACAAGTTGTTGAAGGTAAAGATGTAGGCACACTAGTAAGCTAACTAACCGTTGATGTAATTAGTATTGGTGGCTGTATGTACCAAGGATAACTTCACTACATGAAGAAAATAATTTTTATTTTATTGGGGTCGATAATAACCTTTAATTCATTAGCCCAACAACGGCTAACACTTCAAGATGCGGTGAACACGGCACTAAAAAATAGTTACGATATACAATTATTTAAAAACGCACTTGATATAAACACGATCAATAATAATATTGGTATTGCAGGTGGCTTACCAACTGTTACTGCTACCGTAAACGATAATGAACAGCTAACCAATATTAACCAAAAATTTTCCGATGCAACTAGAAATGTCCAACAATCTGGTGTTACAGCTAATATACTTGCGGTAAACGTTACTGGCAGCATTTTGTTGTTTAATGGCTACCGTGTAGTGGCTACTAAAAAACGACTAGCGCAATTACAGCTACAAAGCAACTCGCTATTAAGTGTGCAAATACAAAGTACTATTGCTGGTGTTATAACCAAGTATTACGATGTTGTTAGGCAACAGAGTTATTTAAAAACTATTTCACAATCTAATGAGGTTTCTAAACAACGGTTAAGTATTATACAAAGCCGTAAAGATGTTGGTTTATCTAATAATGCCGATTTGTTTCAAGCACAATTAGATGTAAATGCACTGGTGCAACAGCAACAAGCACAGCAATTGGTAATAGATTTGGCTAAAACTGATTTGTTAAACTTACTATATGCCAAACCAGACTCTGCCATTGTAATAAACGATACTATCATTGTAAACAACAACATTAGCCTAGAAAACATTAAAGCTGCTATAAAAAGCAACCCACAAATACTAGCATCAGAACAGCAAATAATCATAAATGGCCTGATAGAAAAAGAAACTGCTGCCTTGCGCTACCCAACCGTTAGGGCAAATACAGGTTATAACTTCAATAACAATAAAACTGAAGCCGGCTTTACGCGACTTAACCAAAGTTATGGGCCCTTTATAGGCGTTAATTTAGCCATTCCTATTTATAGTGGTGGTACAATAAAGCGGCAGGAAAAAATTGCCAGTATTAATACAACAGCAGCAGCTACGCAACGCGATATTTTACTTTTAAACTTTGAAGCTAGAGCAGTACGTAGCTTTCAAGCGTACAAAAACACCTTGCAACAGTTAAAAACCGAGCAAGAAAACTATCAACTATCTATCAAATTATTAGATTTGGTTTTGCAACGTTTTCAACTAGGGCAAGCTACTATTATAGATGTAAAACTGGCGCAACAAACTTTTGAGAACGAAGGATATAGATTAATAAACCTTAGCTATGCTGCAAAAGCTGCCGAAACAAGCCTGCAACAAATTGCTAATCAACTAACATTTTAACAATCAACCAATAAATAATAAAACAAATATTATGGCAACAACTAAGCTTACTATCAACAACAATGGCTCTGTAAAAATAGATGGCGATTTTGAAATCGTAGATATGCAAGGAAATAACTACGACCTTGGTGGTAGAGAAATTGTATCCATTTGCCGTTGTGGCTTATCTAAAAACAAGCCTTTTTGCGATGGTGCACACCGTGGGCATTTTGAGCATGAAGCTGTGGCTTTTGCTTTGCCGCCAAAGAAAGTGTAACAACAAAACGATTGCTGATTTTGAGCGTTAAAAATCTCAAAATCAGCAATTATAATTCCTATTTAGCTACCTCAATTTTTACCTTCTTGTTCTTTATCCTTTCATCCCTAATTAGTTGCAAAGCTGCGCCAACTTTGGTTTTTCGTACCGCTACAAAACTGAAAAAGTCCTTAACTTCTATTAAACCAATATCTTCTTTTTTTAATTGCCCTTTATTACCCAAAAAGCCTACAATATCTATCTTATTTACCTTGTCTTTTTTGCCTGCGGCAATAAACAACGTAGTCCATTTTGGTTTTTCGGGTAATGGACTGTTATCAGGAACCTCTAAGGTTTCAATATTTGGGTCAATAAAATCGGGTAAAGTTTCGCTGGCAGATAGTAGTAAAATGGCCGTACCACTTGCTTCCATCCTTGCCGTTCTACCATTGCGATGTATAAAAATATCTTCTGACCCTGGCAGATGATAGTGAATAATATAGCGAATGCCGGGAATATCTAATCCTCTTGAAGCTAAATCGGTAGTTACCAATACATTGGTGCTACCATTTCTAAATTTACACAAGGCACTATCACGTTCTTGCTGCTCCAAAGCACCATGATAAAACTCGTTGGTAACACCTTGTTTAGCTAATAAATCGCTGGTGCGGTTTACGCTTTCCCTATGGTTACAAAACACAATGGTAGAGCGATTGCCCAAAAAGCAAATCAGCTTAAACAAGGTATCAATTTTATCCTTATCGGTAGAAAGTACTTTTTGAATAATTAGTTTGTTAGAGGTGTCTTTTTCGGCAGGTAAAAAATTTAAACGTTCAGCTTGTTGCAAGCCTAAAAAGGCAGGTATAGCCACCGCTTCTGTTGCCGATGTAAGTATGCGTTTTTTAATAGATGGCAAGCGGCTGATAATAAACGAAACCTCATCTTGAAAACCCAACTCAAGCGATTTGTCAAATTCATCTAGTATCAAGGTTGTAATGGCATCAATGGTAATATTACCTCTACGAATATGGTCTGCCAATCTACCGGGTGTACCTACCACTAAAGCTGGCGGTTCTATTAGGTTGTTTTCTTCTGTTTCACGTTTATGCCCACCATAGCAACTGGTTATTTTTAAACCTGTACCCATTTGCTTAAACACATCTTCTATTTGCTGTGCCAGCTCCCTAGATGGTACTATTATTAAAGCTTGTGTTTGTTTGTTACCCCCCAGTAATTGTAAAATAGGTAGTAAAAAAGCCAATGTTTTGCCAGAGCCAGTAGCAGATAATAGTACTAAATTATCATGTGTTGCAATGGCAGCAATGGCAGCTTCTTGCATCTCGTTTAAGGCGTCAATTTTTAAATTAGCCAGTATTTGTTCTGTGGAAGTTGTAATTTGTTGCATTTGGGCAAACCTACGGCTAATTTTAAACACATAAGTTTTTAGTAAAAAAAGCACTTTATACAAGGTATTAGTTTTTCCTTAATGTAACTAGGTGCTTTGTTTATCATATCGAATTAATAACCAAGTAATTGTAAATGTTGGTATAATATCTGTACCTGGTAACAACTCTTCTAAAAAATTAATACTACCACCAATTACGCCTCGCATACCTTTAAATGCAATAAAATAAATAATGGCAGAAATGGGGGCAAAAGCTATATCAAACCATTCACCAATGCCTGGTATTAGGTAGGTGGCGCAACCCAACAAATCCATTAATATACAAAATTGCAAAGATGGTTTTTGTGGCATATTGTACGTATTTGTAACATTTAACTGCAAATATTACACCTTTTTGGTAACCATGGTTCATCCACCCTATGGACATTTTGTACCGTAGCTACCATGTGGTTATAACTGGCGTTTTCAACTAGTATATAACATTGAGTTTTGGGCTTAAATGCACTTCGTGAGTTTTTACATAAACACAAAATGTAAGTATAAAGTAGCTTGCCAAAGTACCCTAAAATCGCCGTTAGACTACTCTTTTTTTAATTAATGTATATTCCTAGCATTAATTTAGTATTATATATAATAAGGCTGCCAATGACATAATATATAAAATAAAAATACCCTATTTGATAGTCAAATAGGGTATTGCTAGTGGCTACTTTTAAGTATTTAAAAGTAAGAAAAGCTTGATTGGATTTTCTTTAGGATAATTGGATATTTTTTGTCAAGCTTTACTTTGGCCTTTCAAAGGATATTG
>JBBQLL010000037.1:0-30818 GCA_038327865.1 Chitinophagales bacterium
TACAGTTGAACTGCCATCACCAAAGTTCCAAGTATAAGACGGTGCAGTACCAGTTGAAGAATTGGTAAATATAAATGCATTACCTGTTAAACACTGTGTGGCATTGTTGATTGTGAAATCTGCTACCGGTACTGTACAAGCTGGCGGTGGCACAACCACTACAGAACCTGCTGTAACTGTGATTACCTTAGTTGCACTCGAAGAACCACAACTATTTGTATTGGTGTAGCTAATGGTAACATTACCAAGGGTTAAACCTGTAACTACACCATAGTTTGTAACCGTTGCAATAGTTATATTGCTGCTTGACCATGTGCCCCCAGAAGTAGCATCGGTTAACACAATAGCATTACCAGTAACTACGCTATTTGGGCCTGAAATTGCAGTTGGTGCAATTGGCACATTTGTAACCGTAATTGTTTTAGTAGAATTAGTTGTACCACATGATGTTGATGCAGTTAAAGTAACAGTGTACATGCCTGCAACTGTATAGGTATGTGTGGCATTGGTAGATGTCGCAATGGTACTACCATCACCGAAGTTCCATATATTGTTTTGTCCACTTGTCGCATTTGTAAATACAAAACTATTACCACTTAAACATTGCGTTGCATTGTTAACAGTAAAGGCGGCATTTGGTGTTGTACAAATGGTTATAGTACCATTATTAGCAACTGTAATAGTTCTAGAAGTTGTATCGCTGCAACCAAAATTACCAGTAGCAATTAAAGTAACTGTGTAAGTACCAGGTGCGTAGTAAATAGGACCTGGATTAACTAAAGTAGACGTTGTTCCGTTACCTAAATCCCAATTATAGGTTAACCAACCACCACTAATTGTAGATGTGCTAGAGAAAGTTACACCTGTACCAGTACCAGAATTTGGATAGACATCAAATGAAGCATGTGGTTTTGCACCTATATAAATTTGTACTGTTGATGCATGTGCTTCGCAACCTCTGCTATCTTTTACAATAAAGGTTACATCATGCTCACCAGCAGTGGCATAAGTATGACTTGGATTTTGTGTGTATCCGTAAGTACCATCGTTAAAATCCCATAAGTAGGTGTATGGTGCAGTAACACCAGTAAAATTACCAGTAAATTGATATTGATTATTTGTTACACATTGTGCTATTTGATTAACACCAATACTGGCCGTCATATTACATACATAAGGGGCATATAAATAACCAGCATCAATAGTTGGATTATTAATATCTAACGAATTACTGCTAGATGTATTTATAGCAACCACTGGGCTAAGGCCTGTTGTAGCATCTGCATCATTATTTCCATCTGTTTGAGGCGTTGCAATTTGAGTAGGCGTTATACTTGCACCGTAAACTGTAGTTGGAAATTGTACTTTATAATTAGCTGTACCTAAGTTAGAGAAATTGTAATAACCTGGGTTAGTGCCATTATTAGCAGTTACCGTACTATCAATTTTTATAAATATACCCGGTGTTGTTTCTTTTAATAAATATACTTTAACGCCATTAATACCATTAGTAGTTGACTCGTTTTGGATACCATCACCATTAGTGTCTGTCCAAACATAATTACCCAAACTACCAATATTGGTTTTGTAACCAGCATCTATCGTAGGATTATCTTTATCTACACCTGTACCAATGCTGTTAATTCTTACAACACCACTGTAACCAGAATTTTTATCGGCATCATTATTTAAATTTATTTGTGGTGATTGATTAGTAACATCTGTAATAGGATAATTACCAACTGATGTAGGAAATTGTACCAAATAATCACCAGTTAATAAATAAGGAAAATTATAGTAACCTGGTTTACTTGAACCACCAGCTAACGAATCCGCTGTTACAGTTGTAGCCAATAATACAAAATTACCCGTGCCATCATTTTTATATAACTTAACAGTTATACCGTTAATGCCACGTGCAGCGGGTTCATCTTGAATACCATTGCCATTATCATCATACCATACATAATTACCCAAGCTACCACCTGGTTGGTAGCCAGCATCAATTGTAGGATTATTTACATCTAAAGGAGTAGCAGAGGCTGTATTAATTACAACAATTGGACTTTTACCAGTTGCTTGATCAGCATCACTATTGCCATCTGTTTTAGCAGTTACTGTTGTTGGCGATAATGACCAATTATTGGTAATTGTTGGAAACCCAACTTGATAATTACCAGTATTTAAATTAGGGAAATTGTAGTAGCCAGGGTTGCCACTATTGGTAGCGGTTGTAGTGCTATCTACTTTTGTAAATACACCTGGTGTTGTTTCTTTATATAGATACACTTTAACACCATTAATGCCATTTGCAGCAGGTTCATCTTGTAAACCATTACTATTAGCATCGTACCAAACATAATTGCCTAAGCTACCAATATTAGTTCTATAACCAGCATCAATTGTAGGATTATCTTTATTTAAACCTGTGCTTAAAACGTTTATTGTAACGACACCGCTATAACCAGTAGCTTTATTGGCATCATTATTATAATCTGCTTGTGACGCTTGATTAGTAACATCACTTATAGGATAATTACCAACTGTTGTAGGAAACTTAATTTTATAATCGCCACTTCTAAGGTTAGGGAAATGATAATACCCAGGTTTTGTTGAACCAGCCAATACAGAATCGGCAGTAACAGTACTTGCAAACAAAACGTAGTTGCCAGAACCATTATTCTTATATAGTTCAACAGTTACACCGTTAACACCATTTGCAGCAGGTTCATTATTTATACCATCATTATTATCATCGTACCAAACATAGTTGCCTAAACTTCCAATAGGTTGGTAACCAGCATCTATTGTAGGGTTGTTTTTGCTAGCTCCATGTGCAAAAATATCCATAACAATAGTATTGGTTGTACCTGTGGTAATATTTGGATCACTGTTACCATCTGTTGCAGCCGTACTATTTTGTACTGTAATACCCGTGTTGCCAATATTTGTTGGAAATTGAACTTGATAATTACCATTATTATTTATAATAAAATTGTAATACCCAGGATTACCGTTTGCATCATTTGCTGTTACTGCACTATCTACTTTTGCAAAAGTGCCACTTCCATTATCTTTATATAAATATACTTTAACACCATTAATACCTCTGTTTGCTGCCTCATCTTGTATACCATTTGCATTATCATCATACCAAACATAATTACCCAAACTACCAACAGGATAGTAACCTGCATCTATAGTAAGGTTGTCTTTATTTACACCTGTACCATTTTCGTCAATATGAACAACACCACTTTTACCGGTAGTAGTACTAGCATCGCTGTTACCGTCTACTTGCGATGCTTGGTTAACTGTTGGCGTTAATTGATAACCATCTAAAGGTGAAATTGGAAATTGAACTTGGTAGTCTCCAGTGTGTAGGAGTGGAAATAAATAGTAGCCTGGTTTTCCACTGAAATCGCTACCAGTAATGGTACTATCAACTATTACAAAAGTGCCACTACCATTATCTTTTGATAAATATATTTTAATGCCATTTAAGCCATCGCTTGCCGCTTCATCTTGCAAACCATTTTTATTTCTGTCAATCCATACATAGTTACCTAAGCTGCCAATTGGGTTAATACAATCTGACACCATACCAACTTGATTTGGTGTTGCAGGCAATAGTCTTGCACCATTATCGGCACGAGAAACCTGATAGTTTACAGAATTATTCATGATGTTTCCAAAAGGAACACCTATTGGTGCCTTCATTCCAAACGTAAATACAATGCTATCCAAAACTGGAAGATCTGCACTACGTGAAATTTTAATACCTTTTACAGTTGTTAAATCTGTTGGTGGCACCGTCGTCCAAGTTGGGGAATTACAACCAGCAGGGGAAATTGCAGGTACTAAATCATTACTACAAGGATTTTGGGTTGTTGTATACGACACGGTTGAAAGCGGATCGGTTACAGTACCAGGAGAAGCCAAGTTTGCAAAATAATTGGAACCTCTATTATCACCTATAAACGGTAAAGCATCTATTAATATAAAATCTTTTGCTACTACGTTGCCTTGATTGGTAATTACTATTTTATAATTTACGTTACCACCTGGCAATGTATGTGCAACCGTTGGGTAGTATACATATTCACCTACTGCAGTACATGAGCCATTTTGCCCCTTAGCTACTTTTAAAGCTACAGCACTAATTACGGTTAAGTCTACATAATCTGTAGGGCCCGTAAATAAAGTATTAACTGTAGTTGAAGTTACTGTAAGTCTATTACTAATAGTTGTAGGTGCAGTTCCTGGTTTTATTTGTACATCAAACTTAATAAATTCTTCAACAACAGGGGTAACTGTACCAATATTATAAGTAAGCACTGTTTTTAAACCAAACATTGTAACTACTGGAGTAATAGAAACCCATGAAGAACCATTATAATATTGAGATGTGCCAGTTTGATAAATTAAACGACTATCTAAGGTATCAGAAACTACAATGCCAGCGGCAGTTTGGTTACCACCTAAGTAAAAGCGACCTTTATAGTGCACAATATCACTAGCTCTGTAAGTACCATCACCACCTTCTATGCTTTTTGTAGGTGGGTAAAATACAGGACGTGGACTTAAAATTTCAGATTTATCGCTACAATTACCATAAGTAGTTGTAATGCCATTAAATGTATAAGATCCATCAGAGTTATTATATATAGTTATACCATCATCACCAATGTTGTTGGTGTTGTAGGTAGTACCTTCTACAATAGGCTGACCATTTTTCTTTCCTTGAGCAGCAGTTCTTACATTTCCGTTATAACTCAAATCTTGCTTACCACCAATTGGTAATTTGGTACCACCATAACTATTAATTACAAATTTAACATCTGTAATATACTCACCTGAAGGCAAAGTAACTACATGGTTTGCCGATGTAGATCCATTTGCAATACTTAGTGAATAATAAGTACCTAAAGGAACGTAGCCATTTAAATTAGTTTTATAAGTAACAATTATTTCTGCTTGAGCTGCACTATCTAAACCATCAAAAACAGATCTTACTTTAATGGTGTTAAAATCAACTGCTTCGTCAATATGATAGGTTAATGTAACATTATCTAATTCTGTGTTGCCGCTATTATACCAACCATTACTAAACGTATTATTGGCTGTACCAGCTAATACATGATGATTTAACCAGAATGCGGTTGCAGCACTTATACCACCACCATTACACGCAGCACTTGTACTAGGTGCAGCAATATTAAACGTTTTACTTCCAGTTGCGGTTTCAGGAATTTGCGTGCCAATTGGTAATCCATTTACCGTACCTACCAATGTTGCACTATTTGTAACTATAGAACCAATACTATAAGTTGGGCTTGTGTACTTAACACTTAAATAAGCCCCACCACTGTATCCAGCAACAAGTGATGCTGACCAAGACCATTCAACAACCGTTTTACCGCCTGCTATTATATAAGTTATTGGTGAATTTGAACTACCAAATGGTGTAGCTGTAACGTATTCAACACCTGTAGGTAATGTATCTCTTAAAACTGGATTATTTAAAGTTAAACTACCATTTGATCCGCCATTACTAACAGTCAATCTATAAATTGTCAAATTATCAATAGCACCACCAGCACTTACTGATTTACCAACAGTAGGTGCATTTGTAGCAATAGCTGTAACAGTTGTTGTATTGCTAGTTACAGGCCCTATACCACCACCTTGAGCTGGTGAATTTTGATTATTTGTAGCATCCATTGTAGTTACAATATCTGGTGCATAACCATTTGGCGTTACACCATTTGGATATTTCAACTTCACTTGTAATTGCCCTGTACTACCAGCAGCAAAAGGATCTACAAAAATAACATGTAGTGTTCTTGTTGAAATATTATAGCTAACAGAAGCAACTTGGCTATTATCATAAACAACCGAATTACTTAAACTAACAGAATCTGTTAATTGCATTAAATCTGGTAAAGCAATATCTGCCACAACACCATGACCAACGTCAGTTAAACTACTTACACTATAATTAAGCGTATATATGAATTGTTTACCACTTTGTATAGAATTAACATTTGAAGAACCTGCAAGCCCTAATTCTATGGAAGCTGATGCAGAAAATGACAATAAGAAAGATATTGCCAAAACGAGTATGCTGCGCTTTGCTAGCATACTCGAAATTAATTTACTAAATGTATATTTATTTTTCATATTTTTTTGGTTTGGCTTTAAAAAATTATTGGCAATCTTTTATTGTGTAAAAAATTACCTGAGCATTTCTATCAAAACCAAAAACAACTTTACAATCAGAAGTTGTTGATTTTAAGTTGTATATCCAAAAACCACCTTCAGTTATCAGCGTTGGCTCACCCATTAAAATTTTTAGGTCGGTTTTAATAGTTGGTCTCATCCCCATTTTTGTAGCTTCACCATCATTTCCATTGGCTGCTGCAGTTGTTAACACTTCTATTTGAATTTGTTTAAAGGCTTCAACCCTCTCGCTACCAACTAACAGCTTAAAACTGTTGCTTTTCAACGTTAAAGCTGGTGTCATCGTGTAAGAATTGCTGCTTTGACTATAAGCATTATTAGGAACTAGAATACTAGTTAGTGCAATAAGAAACATTAGTAAAATTTTCATTATTTGTTGTTTTTATAAGAGATATTTAGAAATATGAGTTTAATATCTATGAGTTTTTAACATAAATTAGCTTTATCCAACTTAACAAAAAGATGTGTTTAAAATTTACCCAAACAGCAAGCAAACAGTTTGAACTCTATTAGTTAGGGATCATTTCTGAAAATTGAATTATGCAAGGTGTTTTGATAAAATTCAATTTTATAAAACCTATTATTAAAGGAATTTTGATTATGCCTAAACACATCTAACAAAATCCAATTAATGTTTCTTGCATAATTTTTATTTTTTAGTTACGATTTTGGATTAGTATATATTACTACACCACAATACAATTGCATAACATGTGCCAGTAACAAATAAAATGTTGATAAAACATGAAAACAAAAAAATAATTTTAATTTTTTAAAATCATAACTTTACATTATACAATAAATTTGTATATAAGTTTAATTGTAACTAAAATGCTATCAAAATGATTAATTTATAAAATAATTTAAATAAAATACTTAAAAAAACTATTCAAATCGTTATCTGTTTATAAATTGTTTAAAATTATTTGTTAGGTGACAATGTCTTAAAAACGAATTTCAAAGTAATAAATTCCAACAATTAGAAATTTAGTCCAAAAAATGGAACTTTTTTAGACATTAATCAAAAAACGTAATTATTAATATTCATAAAAACGTAAAAGCAATTTTGATATTGTATTTACTCCAAAAATCTACTTAAATAATTTGCATTTTAATAATATAAAGATATTTAATTACGACACCTAAAAAACCCCTTAAACAAGGGATGCAAAGCAAAATGTAATACTACTTTACGTGTATTTGTATTAATTGAGACCTTTGCAAAACGATTATTAGAATAGATTACGAGAGATTGATATTTTTATAAGTCGTTACAAATATTTTATCAGAGATAAAAACTATTGATCCAGAGGTTTATGAAAAACTAGATTCTCGCCGTAGCATCTTCAAAACTTTGGCGCAACGTCTAAAAAAAATACTAGCAGCATTAGCTTAAGGGCAAACAATAACAGGCGTTGCAGATGTTTTAAATTTTGCATTAACATTAGAGTATTTAAAGGTCAACTTTTATAATACTGGTGTAAATTTTTGACCCTTTAGTTTAAGCAGCAGGATTCGGTTTAACAGTACTAAATAAAATACGTGATCATGAAAATGAGTACATTATGTTATGACAAATTATGATACTTTTTTTTCAGTGGCACAGGCATTTGAAGAAACTAGTGTAAGGCTATAAAGGTCAAGCTGGAAATTTACAAGGTACGGCCAACAGACCTTTGTTAACCGCAGCTTGAAACATACATTCAGTTGAAGCAAGACATGCTTCTCATATTCGTCAAATGCGTTTTGCACGTGGCGTAGTAGTAAAACCATATATTACAGGTGTGGTTAGTGGTGTTGATGCAAGAACAAATGGTATTTACCTTGGTAAGGACTTAACTGTATAAGCTAGTGTAACCTTTACCAACCTACCAAATCTAAATGGCAATATTAGCTTTAATGCCGCTACAGAATGTTTTGATGAGCCATTAACTAAAGAGGCAGTGACCGCTTTAGCGGGCAATTTCTTTAAATAAATTTAACTAAAAAACTGCCATCAGCTTGATGGCAGTTTTTGTATTTTTTTCACATAAAAATAATTGTTATGGGCAACTTAGGATTTCAAGAAATATTAATTATTGGTATAGTAGTTTTAGTTTGGTTTGGTGGTAAAAATATCAGCGTTTATGCCTGTAGTATTGGTAATGGCATCAGAGAGTTTAATGATGCAAAAGATAAGACTGATATTGAGTTACAAGAAAGGATGAAGTCTAAAGAACCAGTTGTACCGCTAGCAGTTTAATTAATAATAACTAAGCAGTGGGTGTTGCAAAAGGGTGCATTGTCACATGTGCAGTAGGTACTTTTACGCTAGAGATTGTAGCTGATTTTATATGTAGTATATCAGTTACTTGCATATAAATTAACAGTAATAACCCAAATGCTAGAGAAGCGTGAAATAAGAGAAAGCCAAAGTTTTGAAATGCAATGCCGTACACAAAAGCCGTAGTAAACAACACAAACATGCAACTATTTAAAACAATTGAAAACAAACTATTCTTTTCGAATCTTTTAAAAGATAAGTTACCCATATTTTCTACATTAAACTTGGGTGTACGAACAAAAGCAGTTCGCTTACCAAAGTAGCCTAGCAATACCGCATGGGCATTGTGAAAACTCATGGCCATAGACATGCTTAAATACATTTGTTGCCAACCAATAAAACGTAATAAGCCAAAGGTTTTAGTAGCAAAATAATCCTTGTTTGCTACATAATAAGTTATTGATAGCACAATAAAGTTTAGGTTAAAAATTAATCCTAGATTTAATATAGCACTTAATGATGGCATCAATTGTTTTATCCATAACAAAGGCACGCTAAAAATAGCACTTATAGCCAACATTAAATATACACCAGAGTTAAGCAAATGGCTTACAGCGTGCCACTTTACCTTAGCTGATTGTTGCGATTTTAGAATGGTTGGAATCATTTTTTTAGCAACTTCAGCACCACCCTTTACCCACCTAAACTGCTGACTTTTAAAAGCATTTAATGTTGGGGGCAACTCAGCAGGGGCAACTACATCTTCTAAATATAAAAATTGCCACCCTTTTAGTTGTGACCGATAACTTAAATCTAAATCTTCCGTAAGCGTATCCTCTTGCCAATTGCCTGCATCTAAAATTGTTTGCTTGCGCCACACACCAGCCGTACCATTAAAATTAAAAAAAGCACCTGTACTATTTCGACCAGTTTGCTCAATTTTAAAATGATTTTCTAACCAAAAACTTTGACATTTTGTCAATACAGAATAATCTCTATTTAAATGCCCCCAACGGGTTTGCACCATACCTATATTAGCATTGGCAAAATGAGGCATTGTTTTTAATAAAAAGTCTTTTGCAGGTATAAAGTCAGCATCAAAAATGGCCACAAAATCTCCCTGTATTAACGCCAGTCCATATTTTAAAGCACCCGCTTTAAAGCCAGTTTTAACAGGGCGCCTTACTACAGTTATAGCAATACCTTTTTGCTGCCAAAAAGCAACACATTCATCAATAATGTCAATCGTTTCATCGGTACTATCATCTAAAATTTGTACTTCAAATTTTGTAAGTGGGTAGTTGAAATTACAAACCGTATCTATTAATCTTTTACACACAAAAGGCTCGTTAAACATGGGTAGTTGTATGCTTACAAAAGGCATTGTACTAGTACCATTTTCTTCGGATGTTTTAATACGTTGCTCCTGCCATTTTTTACTTTTTAAGTAGCCATACAATAAATGCACTTGAACAAATGTGTATAGAAAAATAAATAGCGTTGCTATCGTGTAAATAATGAGAGATATAACAAAAAATAATTTCATTAAAATAATATATTTCGTTGGGTAAAAGTACGCAGCTATACTAGATGTCGGCTTTTAAAAATGAAAACATCATAACATACGACTGTTTTATAAAAAGAGATGTTACAATCATTTTCAATTGGCAGTATAGTCGTTATAACCCCAAACAACTTACATACAATATTATTTGCTTAGGAATTTTAGACAACCAATTTAGAAAGCCTTTTAGGTTATTTGCACATATAAAAGCCCTATAGCGCAATTTTTTTTAGCTATAATTTCTCAATCTCTACAGTAACAAATTCCATGAGGGTTTTAATATGGTTGGGCGATAAATCTAGTTTTAAACCTGCAGCCTCATACAAATCAGGCAACGTTTTAGTGCCACCCAAGCTTAATGCAGCGATATAATTTTGCAATGCTTGATGTGGATCAGCTTGATATTGCATCCACAAACCAATAGCACCCAATTGTGCAATACCATATTCAATATAATAAAAAGGCACTTCAAACAAATGCAACTGACGCTGCCAGGCAATAGCCCGATACATATCTAACCCAGTAAAATCAATACTATTGGTAGAAAATTCGTTTAAAATCTCAGTCCATTTTGAGGTGCGTTCGACAATTGTGTGTGTAGGATTTTCGTAAACCCAATGTTGAAATTTATCAATAATAGCAATCCATGGAAAAATAGTAATGGTTCTTTCTAATTGGTGTTCTTTAGCACGTTTTAAGTCAGCAGCGTTATCAAAAAAGCTTTCCCAATGGTTCATACTAAACAATTCCATAGCCATACTTGCTACTTCTGCAATCTCCATTGGGTATTCTTTAAAAGCAGTTAACGCAAGGTCGTGTGCTAAAAAAGAATGTACGGCATGACCGCCTTCATGCACCATAGTTGTTACATCACTCATTTGCCCAGCAGCATTCATAAATATAAATGGGGCGCCACTTTCTGCCAAGGGGCAATTGTAGCCACCAGGTGCTTTGCCTTTTCTGCTCTCAAGGTCAAAATGTTTTAGTTCATCCATTTTGCGTAGGCAATCTGCAAAAAATGGATGTAATTTTTCAAAACAGGCTTCAGATTTTGCTAGTAAATCTGCACCCGTTGTGAATGGTTTTAAAGGCGTTATACCAGCCGGCTCTGCCTCTGTATCCCAAGGTTTTAGTGTATCTAACCCAAGTTTGATTTTTTTATGCTGGTATATTTTTTCTATCAATGGTAGTACATGCAATTTCACTGCTTCATGAAAATTGTAGCAATCTTCTTTGGTATAATCAAACCTACCAAGCTCTATAAATTTATAATCACGATAGTTAGCAAACCCAGCATTTACAGCTACTTGGTGGCGTTTTGCAATTAATTGAGAATATAACTCGTGCATCGCTTCTTGATCCTCTAAACGCCGCTCTTGAATTTTTTTATACACCTCTTCACGCAAAGCTCTGTCATGACTTTCTAAAAACTTACTTGCTTGTTGCAAGGTATATTCTTGGCCATTTACTTCCACCATCATTTTACCGGCAATAGCACCATATTGTTGTTGCATTACACTCAATTCTGCTTGTAATGGAATGTTTTCTTCTCTAAATAAATCAATACTTTTTTTAACGCTGCGCAAATAAGTAAAGTAAACTGTTTTGTCTAACTCAGCAGTAAAAGGCGAAGCAATTAGTTTTTTATTTAATGCATCGGCATAAGGTTGTAGTTTCGGTTGTATTTCCATACAGAAGTAAGTAAATGCTTCTTCCAAAGCTTTGTCAGTAGTATCACAAGTCATTTTTATTTGACGCCAACAAGCGTCTTCACTTACCACCGATTCTACTTCGCTCAACTCTAGCAGCCATTGGTGCAAATCGCTAGCCGAAGCAATATCTCTATCTAATAATTGTTTAAAATAAGGTTCTAAATTATCCCAAGTGGTTAAGGTGAAATCTGTTGGTAAAAACTGTCTTTTTTGTTTTTTTATATCTGCACTTAACGTCATTTTTTTAAATATTAGTGGACAAAATTAGCGGAAAAATAATTGGAGAAAAGTAATATCTCTAATACAATAAAATGGAACAGGTACTTGAATTTATTAAAATGATGCACAAAAGCAGTCATTCGATACTTGATCTTGCAAATGAAATTTTAAGTACAGATGATACACTTCAAGTACAGGCAAAAGTACCAAACACTAGTGAATTTAACTTAATAACATTAAAAGAAAAGCTTTATACATTATACGAATTGCAAGCAAAAAATAAAAATATTATCCTTGATATTTTTATTAAAACCGAAACTGCAATTATTCCATTTTCTAAAAATAAATTGCTACAAATAATTGGCAATGTAATATCCAACGCAATAAACTTTATACCCAATAGTGCGCATGTAAATGTTAGTTTAACATTAATTAGAGGATGAACGAAATAATACATTACTATTTGAGATTATTGATATAAGTCAGGCAACCATTGATTATATTTTAACTTGCCAATATGCTATAACTAATGGTACAGATGGCGAAATGGGCTTTGGTTTTGGTTTACAGCTTGTGAAATATTTGGTGGATACGCTTAATGGCGACATGACAATAAGAGTTTGTAGTTGGTAAAGAATCTACTTTTAAAGTTTGCCTTTCGCAAAGCAAATAATTGGGATTACAATTCTTTAATCAATATAGTAATATCGTGTGGTGCTGCTTCGTGGCCACCAAAATAGGGGAATAATTTATAGCCTATTGCAGTGGCTGTGGTTGCAGTACGAGACATTGAGGTTTCGGTACCATTAACCCCGAAAATATAAGCTGTGGGCATGACAGTTATGGTACAATTAACTTCTTTTCCTATTGCAACATACCCTAAGTCTTTATAACTACGATTGCCATCATTGTAAGTATAAGCCCACAAATGCAAGCCATCATTTAACCAATTCCAACCAAATCTGGCACTATACATTTGATGAAACATATTATTATCGGAAAACCCATACAGCTTATTAATATCACTTTGGTGTTCTATTGACGTGGTATTATAAATAGCACTACTATCAAACTTGCAAATAAATGTAAGTTGCTTATAATTGGTTTCGAATAAAAATGTGGAATCGTTATTAGAATAATTTTGACCTTTACTAATTTTATAGGTGATAAATTTTGGTGAATTATCAACAATAGTAGAGGCATTGGTAATTACTTTGTCGCAAGCTAAGCAACAGCAAATAATAGCGAGAAAGGTGACCAAAAATTTCATATGAAATAGTTATAACGCTAAATAAACGAGTAATTCAGCAAAATGGTTGTTTTGAAAATTAGTTAAATGTTTAGTAGGCAATAGTCACGCAAAGTGACTTCATTTAATGAGAAGTTAGACCTATTTTTGTCAATTACTTAAAAAAGATTGTATTGGCAGATATTATTCAATTATTACCAGATAACATAGCAAACCAAATAGCGGCTGGCGAAGTAATTCAGCGGCCAGCTAGTGCAGTAAAAGAGTTGTTAGAAAATGCAGTGGATGCTGGTGCAACAACTATTAAACTACTAATTGTTGATGCTGGCAAAAGTTTGATGCAGGTAATAGATAATGGCAAGGGCATGAGCGAAACTGATGCTAGGATGGCCTTTGAGCGACATGCTACCAGCAAGATTAAAGAAATTGAGGATCTTTTTCGTATTAAAACCATGGGCTTTCGTGGGGAGGCCTTAGCTAGCATTGCAGCTGTTGCACAAGTAGAACTAAAAACCCGCAAAGCAGAAGATGACCTTGGTACATATATAGAAATAGAGAATAGCATTGTAATAAAACAGGAGCCTTGTGCCTTTAATGTTGGCACAAGCATTAGCATGAAAAACTTATTTTTCAGTGTGCCCGCAAGGCGTAACTTTTTAAAAAGTAATGCTGCCGAAATGCGCCATATAATTGACGAGTTTGTAAGGGTTGCTATGGCGTTTCCACATATCTTTTTTTCACTTACAAGTAATGGGCAGGAAGTATTTCATTTAGAAGCAGGCAATATAAAGCAACGTATTGTGCAAATATTGGGTAATAATTATGCATCAAAATTGGTGAGCGTTAAGGAAGACATGGATTATATAAATGTTTATGGCTTTGTAGGCAAGCCAGAAACTGCTAAAAAAACACGGGGAGATCAATATTTTTTTGTGAATAATAGGTTTATTAAAAGCGCTTATCTTAACCATGCTATTAACACGGCTTTTAACGAGATGATTGCTAGAGATAACTTTCCTAGTTATGTGTTATTTATAGATGTAGACCCATCTGTGGTTGATATAAACGTACATCCTACCAAACAAGAAATTAAGTTTGAAGATGAAAAAATTGTGTACGCTTTTGTGCAAGCTGCAGTAAAACATGCATTGGCACAGTTTAGCATTGCACCATCATTAGACTTTACGTTAAATGCAGATATTCAAGGTTTAGATGCTATTAGCAAACCATTTACCAACAATGAAAAAGACAGTGCGGTAGCGTCTAATTTATTTAAAACATTTACCCAACGCAATCAAGCGCACGCCATAGAACCTAATGAAAAAAGTGAATTAAAGAATTGGAAAGATTTTTACGACCCTTCTGCCCTAAAAAGGGGCTTTGCAATTACTCCAAGTAATGAAACAAATTTTGAGTACGAAAAGTCTGTCCAAGGTTTCAGTACTCCCTATTCACCACTCGCAACTAGTAACCAACAACTAACAACACATCGAGCCCCATTTACCATTCACCATTGCTTACAACTACACAATACGTATATTATTGCTGCTACTCAAAATGGATTTATAGTAGTACACCAACAATTGGCTCACGAACGTATTTTATACGAGCGTTACAGTGTTGCTGCACATGGCACACAAATGATGACGCAGAAAAGCTTGTTTCCTGTAAGTGTAGAACTAGCGCCTGCCGATGCTGCATTGTTACAAGACTTACTTTCAGATCTACAAATTATTGGCTACATGATAGAGCCGTTTGGTAACAATACATTTGTAATACAAGGTACACCAGCAGATGTGTTGCAGGGCAATGAAAAAAATAGCCTAGAACTGTTGTTAGAACAGTTTAAACATTTTAGCAGCGATCTTAAGTTTAGCAAACGCGAAAAACTGGTACGTTGCATGGCTAGGCAACAAGCCATTAAAAGTGGGCAACCCTTGCAACAAAAAGAAATGATGGCGTTAATAGAAGAATTATTTACTTGCAACACCCCAAATGTTACACCTACAGGCAGCCCAACGTATATAGATTTTAAAGAAGATTATTTAGATAAAATGTTTCAGCGGTTGTAGGTTATTTATTAAATGCACCTAGCACTTGCTTTACAACACCATCCATACTCTTATTATCAATCCATCTTACTACCATAACCAAGTCGTGTTCTGGATCAACATAAATAATATTATTGCCATTACCAATATGCATAAAAGCAGTTTCTGGTGCAGATGGCAGTAGCTTTTTATCAGTATTTAAAAACCAATTCATATAGCCATAATCCGTTTTTGCAGGTGTTGGGGTTAGCGCTTGGATAATCCATTTTTCTGACAATATTTGCTTACCATTCCAGTTGCCTTTGTGCAACGTTAGCAATCCAAAACGAGCCATATCGTAGGCGTTTATAAATAAGCCGCCGCCCCAATGGCCACCACCACTTACGCTTTGCACAGGCTGTCCATCCAATACAATCCAGCTGTTACGATAACCCGTCCAGCGCCAAGTATTGCTTGCCCCAATAGGATCCATAATATATTGTTTTGCTACTTGAGGTAAGGGTTTTCGCCAAACACTTAATGTTGCCAAGGCTAAAGCATTTACCCTAACATCATTGTACTCGTACACGGTACCGCTTGGATGTCTTTCTCTTAGCCATTTAGTTGGGTCGGCATCTGGTCTGTCAGCCCATTCTGGTTTGCCCCAAAGTGTTCCTTCCCAATCGCTGGTTTGGCGTAGCATATCATTCCAAGTAATTGTTTTATTATGTGGCGTTCCAAATAAGTTTAGTAGTTGTGGTTGACCTATCAAATCTGCCGAACGGTTAACTTGGTTAGGTGTAAATAATTCTATTGGGGGTACGTAATTGGCAACTGTATCGTTTACGCCTTTTATCATACCATTATCTACTGCTAAGCCTACAACAGCCGACAGAAAACTTTTAGTTACACTATGCGTCATATCGCAACGCAAGGGCTCACCCCAACTAGCAATAATGTAGCCTTTGTAAATAATAATGCCCGTAGGTTCGCCACGTTCTGCAAATGGCCCAATACCTTCTCCAAATGGTTCTTTACCAAAAGTTTGGTAATGGTTTGTTTCCATATTACGCAGATTTTTGGTTTCATTGGCTTTTGCAAACGTAATGGTAGCATCTATTGCAGCAGTATTTAATCCAAAGTCAGCGGCTGACTTTTGTTCCCAATTATTAAAGGGTGGAAAATAAATAGATGGTGGCGTAACCGCTTTTTTCTGTGTAAATGCAATAAACGTGGTACAAATTAATACCAAAAAAACAAACACTTTTCTCATAAGGTGTAATTGAAACATGAAAAATTATTTACTTAATAAACTTCCCGAGTACGGGTAGCTTTTGCAGTTCCTTTTTCTCTACCAATACAATAAACCATGCATAAACAGCCAATAGTAAAGTAGCAATTGAAAGACTAAAAATTAGATTAGCCCATAATATGGTTACACCTTTATGTATAAAAAATAGGGTAACAACAATTGCTATATAAGCTAGTAATTTTTTCCAAGGGTATGGAATTTTATATTCTTTTTGCCCCCATATAAAACTAATTATCATCATAATGCCATAACAACTAAAAGTAGCCCAGGCGCTTGCCATATAACCATAGTGCGGTATAAAAATATAATTAATGGCACAAGTAATCATTACCCCAATAATGGTAATATAAGTACCAACTATCGTTTTATTACCCAATTTGTACCAAACACTTAAATTATAATAAATACCCAAAAACATATTTGCCAATAACAAAATTGGTACTACTGGCAAACCAACCCTGTAACTAGGCCCTAAAAAATATTGCCATATTGGCAAATAAAGGCTTACAACTAAAAATATAAATGATATAATAATTACAAAAAATTTCATAACCCTAGCGTACGTACGTTGTGGATTTGTGCCTTCGGCTTCTTTAAAAAAGAATGGTTCTGCACCCATTCTAAAAGCAAAAATGAAAAGGGTAATGAGTAATGAGAGTTTATAACAGCCATTATATATACCAATCTGGGCTTTAACTGCGTCTTCCGCACCTGGTAACCAAGCTTTAAGCATCCATCTATCTAGTGTTTCGTTTACAATACCGCCCAAACCTACAATTAGCAAAGGCATGCCATAACGTAACATCTCGTACCAAAGTTTTCGACTAAATACAAAGCGTATAGAGGCAATTTCAGAGCGAAGCAACACCAGCGTTATTACAGACTGAATTAGATTAGCCAATACGATATAAACAACGGGGTTTGTTGTAGTATTATAAAAATAACTTAGCCAACTAGTAGGATGAACAGCCAATTCATCGGGGCAATAATTAATAAAAAACCATATAAAAAACACATAAACTAGTATACTAAACACATTAATAAATGCAAAACGTTTCGGTCTATTTTCCTGTCTTAATTTGGCAAATGGCATACGTGTAATGGCATCTATTGCTATAATGAAAATGCTAAACTCAATTATTTTGGGTGATGCTTCAAAGCCAGTAGCACTTGCAATAGCATCTTTAAAAAACCATAAAACAATAGAAAGAAATACCGTAGAAATAATAATAGATATAGATGTGGTACTGTATAGCGATTGTTGGTACTCTTTACGTGACGAAAATCTAAAATAAGTTGTTTCGAAACCATACGTAAATAATACACTAAGTATAGGAATAGCAGAATAAATAACTGCCATATCGCCAAAATTTGCTTGAGTTACATGGTGTGAGTAAGTGATAAATGGCGTAACCAAATAACTAATAAACTTAACAGCAATGGAACTAAGCCCATACCACATAGTTTGCGATGCTAATTTTTTAATACTACTCAATGCTGAAAAATATATTAAGCTGCTAATGTAACTAAAGTGACGTTAGTGCAGGTGAATGAATGATGGAATGGTGTTTTCGGTACCAGGCTCTGCAAAGCGTTTATCTTTTAAAAACGTTGTATCACTTAGGGTATATAAAAAGGCTGTTAACTGTCCAATCTCGAAGTTTGAGAGCGGCATTTTATTTTTAAATAAACTATCGGTTGTTGGCCCGTTGATGGCTTTGCTACGATAATGTTCAAACACATTCATTAAACTAAAAAAACGGCCATCATGGCCATAAGGTTGTGTGTAAGCTACATTTCGCAAACTTGGCACACGAAACTTCAACGAATCTTGTTTGTTACGAGTTATAATCATTCTACCATAATCGTTTAAAAAAGTATCTACAGGCATCCCAACATTTCGGTAGCTATAATCGGTAAACATTGGCTCTGTATGGCAAGATGCACACTTGGTTTTAAAAATATCATAGCCCAATTGTTCTGGTAAAATAAAAGCTGCCTCACCCCGCATTACCTTATCATATTTACTATTGCTGCTTACCAGCATTACCAAAAACTGGCTGAGGGCTTTTGTCATTCGTTGTGTGTTAATAGTTGCATCGCCAAAGGCTTTTATAAATAGCTTTTTATAGACCGAATCTGCTTTCAATTTCACCATCACATTCTCAATAGTTTCTGCCATTTCATTTGTTGCTGTTATTGGTGCTAAGGGTTGCAAATCCAAATGATTAATACCGCCATCTGCCATAAGATTTTTTGTCCACGCAAGGTTAGCTAAGCTTGGCGCATTACGTGTGGTTTGCCCATTATTAAAGCCATGACTTAAATTATGATCGTAGGTTGCAAAAGCCGCAAATTGTTGGTGACAACTACCGCATGAGAGGCTGCCATCTTTACTTAATCTCGTATCATAAAATAATTTTCTACCAAGTTCAAAGCCTTCTTTAGTTGGCGGATTATTCTTAAAATCATACGCAGGTTTAGGCCAACCTTTTGGTAAAAAAAATGGTAATGGCGTAACAATAATTTTAGTAGTACTACTACTTGAAACCCAAGCTGCACAAGCTATTACAATAGTTATTAAACATGATATAGTACTAAATACACGCATTAATTAGTTGTAGAAATTGAAAACATATTAGCGTAATTATCAGCAAACTGCATAGCCAACTCGCCCGGTGAATGACAAATAGGATGCTGTGAAATTTTAATAGTATGTGTAGATTGAAACCACTTATTAATATCTGCTTCAATGGTGATTAAATTCTTGCCTGTTAACTGCCAACTATCAACTGTCAACATAATTTGTCTAGTTGCATTCTCTCCATTTTTAAACCCACCAATATGTTGCGAAAACAAATTGCCCGGCACTTTTGCTGCTGTAGAAACGCCTTCTAGTTTTGCAAAAACATAGCCGCTATTCCAAGTCCAAAACATGCCATTCATAGGGTCTAAGACACCGGTTTGTACACCAGAAACATTTTTTATACTATCTACACCAATTAAAAACTGAATACTAGCTATACGCTTTGCGGTTGTAAAAACTGAGATGCTTTTAGAAGCGCTATCTGCTGCATCAATTAAGTAATAATTATTTGGAAAAGCGTACTGTTTTGCATCACTATCAAATAAAACAATTTTTGAAATATAATATTTGAACTTATTTATTGTAAATGTTTCGCCAAAGCTATTTTCATAAGTTTCAGTAAATAAGTGCAGATTTTTATCACCAACTTTATGTTTAAAATGCAACGTGAGTTTTTGCTGTGCAAAAGCTATCGAACACATGCTACAAAACAAAAAAATCAATATTATTTTCATTGGTGTTATTCGTGAAATTGTCTAAAAATTTGTGTACCCAAAATCAATAATCCTTCAACCTTATTTTACATCTTTGTACTTTTATAAATGCATTTTTCTTCTTACTTTCAAGTCGTTTTTCTTTAGCGGCTTTGCTTGGTTTACTAGCAATTCTGCTTCTCTTTTTTATCAACGATTCATTCACCAAATCGTTCATTTTCTCAACCACATTAGCTTTGTTTTCAAGCTGTGTTCTAGCGGTTTGTGATTTAACTAATAAGTGTCCGTCAGCTATAATTTTATTTGCTAATTTCTGTAAGATAATTTGCCTCTGCTCATCGCTTAAAAGGCTAGATGTGGCAACAAGCCATCTGCCTTCAACCATGGTTTCAACCTTGTTTACATTTTGTCCGCCACTACCGCCGCTTCGTGCCGTTTTAAACATAATTTCGGCTGTAATATCTATATTCATATCATAAAAATAATGCAAAACATGCGAGTGGTGGTACAACGTGTTTCTAAAGCTTCTGTTACGGTTAGTGAAAAAATTGTTGGGCAAATACGTACCGGCTTATTAATACTGGTTAGCATTGAAGATTCGGATAGCGAAGAAGATATTGTTTGGCTAAGTAACAAAATTTGCAACCTGCGTATTTTTAACGATGAGACTGGCGTAATGAACAAAAGCATTGTAGATATTGATGGAAGTATCTTATTAATTAGCCAATTTACATTACATGCAAGTACTAAAAAAGGTAACCGACCATCTTACATAAAAGCAAGTAAACCACCCATTGCAATTCCTTTATACGAAGCTATAATATTACAATTGCAGAGTGATTTAGGCAAGGATATTGCAAGTGGGATTTTTGGCGCAGATATGCAAGTTGCTTTAGTAAATGATGGCCCAGTAACAATTGTAATAGATAGTAAAAACAAAGAGTAGAAAAATTATTACACAAATTAGGGCGAATTACACGAATTAAAACTAAAGTAGATGAGTGATATTTTATTTAAGGAAGCCTCTTTTAAAGTGATTGGTATTTGTATGGAAATTCACAGCACATTAGGGATGGGCTTAAAAGAAGTGAACTATAAAGATGCCATGGAAATTGAGTTTCAGGCAAATGGCATTAATTACGAAAGAGAAAAAAGGTATAAAGTAATGTATAAAGGAAAGGCTCTTGGACATCCATACGTCGCAGATTTTTTAGTGTTCAATTCATTTATTCTTGAAATAAAATCTGCTGTTTGTATCAATGCTGTTCATGTTGCACAAACGATAAGCTACTTAAATGTGTCTTCAACTAAACTGGGTATTATTATTAATTTTGGCGAAAGATCTCTAAAATCACAACGAGTTGTTTTATAAAACATTCTCTATTAATATTTTTTATTTTTCAAACTAATCAATTCGTGTAATTCGTTCTAATTCGTGTAATCAAAACAAATAATCATGACCATACAAAAAGCCCAAAAAGACGTAGATACTTGGATTAAAACCGTTGGAGTGCGCTACTTTAACGAATTGACTAATCTTGGTATTTTAATGGAAGAAGTGGGCGAACTGAGCCGTTTGATGGTGCGTAAATATGGCGAACAATCGTTTAAAGAAAGCGATAAAAACAAAGACCTTGGCGATGAAATGGCCGATGTGTTATGGGTATTAATTTGCCTTGCCAACCAAACTGGCATTGATTTAACCCAAGCTTTAGAAAAGAATTTTGAGAAAAAAAATATTCGAGATGCGACAAGACATTTAGAAAATGAAAAGCTAAAATAAACTGACATTATGGGCGCATTAATATTTTCAATGCTTCTTATAGGAATACCGTTGCTACTCATATATTATCTTGTGAAGAAAGTATTTCGAGTTACTAGAGTGATATATCTAAAAACTGTTTTTTGGGTTGTTTTTATAATTGCGGTAAGTGTATTTACCTATATTTTTTCTCGAGTACGAAGTTAATCTTAACTTTAATAAATGCTAAATACAATATCCAACAGTTGCAGTGTGCGACGCAACGAAGTTTAATGGATATTGAACTGTTCGTTACATAAAAATTCTTCGTATGGATTTTAATTGGTGTAATTCGCCTCAATTCGTGTAATAAGCTAGGTCTTATATTTGCAATCTTATGAGCATACAATCAGACAATACGTTTCAAGCAATTATATCTCACTCCAAAGAATATGGCTTTGTATTTCCATCTAGCGAAATTTACGATGGCCTTAGTGCTGTGTACGATTACGGCCCCAATGGTAGCGAATTGAAGAAAAATATTCGTGATTATTGGTGGAAAAGCATGACCCAAATGCACGATAATATTGTGGGCATTGATGCAGCCATTTTTATGCACCCAACCACTTGGAAAGCAAGTGGCCACGTTGATAATTTTAGCGACCCAATGATTGATAACAAAGACAGCAAAAAACGCTACCGTGTAGATCACTTGGTTGAAGCTCATGCTGAAAAATTAGCAATTGAAGGCGAAAAAGAAATAGAATTTGCCTTGCTAAAACAAATGGACACATTATTGGCTGCAGATGATTATGCTGGCCTAAAACAATTAATTCTAGATAATAAAATCGTGTGCAGCGTAAGTGGCACGGCTAACTGGACAGATATTCGTCAGTTTAACTTGATGTTTTCTACCGAGTTCGGGGCTATTGCTGCGGATAATCCTGAAGATAATAAAGTGTACTTACGACCAGAAACCGCACAAGGTATTTTCGTTAATTTCTTGAACGTTCAAAAAACTGCTAGGATGAAAATACCGTTTGGTATTGCACAAACTGGTAAGGCTTTTCGCAACGAGATTGTGGCACGTCAATTCATTTTTCGTATGCGTGAATTTGAGCAAATGGAAATGCAGTTTTTTGTGCGTCCTGGCACAGAAGGTATGTGGTACCAACATTGGAAAGAAGCCCGTTTGCAATGGCATTTAAGTTTGGGTTTACCTGCTGAAAAATACCGCTACCACGACCATGTAAAGCTTGCCCATTATGCTAAAGAAGCTTGCGATATTGAATATGAATTTCCGTTTGGTTTTAAAGAGGTAGAGGGTATACATAGCCGTAGCGATTTTGATTTAACACAACATCAAATTTTCAGTAAAAAGAAGCAAAATTATTTTGATAATGATATTGACGAAAGCACCGGAAAGCCATATGGCAACTACATTCCTTATGTGGTAGAAACCTCTATAGGACTGGATAGAATGTTTTTATTGTTGTTGGCAAATGCTTACGAAGAAGAAACCATTACTAAAGAAGATGGTACAACAGATAGCCGTGTGGTATTACATTTACCAGCCAAATTAGCACCTAATAAACTAGCCATTTTACCATTAACTAAAAAAGATGGACTGCCAGAAATAGCCCGTGATTTAATGGACGAATGCAAGCCTTATTTTAAATGTTTTTACGAGGAAAAAGATGCTATTGGCAAGCGTTATCGTAGGCAAGATGCCATTGGCACACCATTTTGTGTTACCATCGATCATCAAACAATTGAAGACCAAACCGTTACCATTCGCTACCGCGATAGTATGTTGCAAGAACGTATTTTATTAAGCAAAGTGAAGGATTTGGTGTTGGGTGAAATGGTGTAGAAGATGAGAACGCCGATGACAATGATAGAATAGATTTTCAAAAATGTTTAAAAAATAGCTCATGGTCTATACCATGGGCTATTTTTTAAACCAGTCTTTATATTACTATTTAAATTCGTTGATTGCAACACTACGATGTTACATTTATATGTCACTTTATATAACCAAAAACAAACTGCTACAATTTAACCAATACCTGTTTTCAGTGTGCCAATTCTAACTCATCCAATTCACACCAGCTTCAGCATTCCATTTGGTAGTTGATTTTTTTAATTTCGTCCAAAACTCAATAGAACTTTTGCCAGTAATATCGCCAACACCAAATTTACTTTCGTTCCAGCCACCAAAACTGAATGGCTCACGAGGCACAGGCACACCAACATTTACGCCAATCATACCAGCACTTGCACGGTCAATAATGTAACGAGCCACACCACCATTTTGCGTAAACACACTAGCTGCATTGCCATAAGGATTGGCGTTTTCAATAGCCAACGCTTCATCAACAGTTTTGGCACGCGTGATACTAATAACTGGACCAAATACTTCCTCTTTGGCAATGTTCATTTCAGCAGTTACAAAATCAATAACAGTAGGGCCAACATACGTACCATTTTCTTTGCCTTCTACTTTTGTGTTACGTCCATCAACCAAAATTTTAGCCCCTTGTTGTTCGGCTTCAGTAATAAATTGTTCTATTCTTTCTTGCGAAGCTTTGTTAATGACTGCGCCTAAATTTTTACCCGGAATTATCTTTCTAGCTTCTTCACAAATCTTATCAATTATATGATCAACATCACCAACTGCTACCATTGCAGAAGCCGCCATGCAACGCTGGCCAGCACAGCCAGACATAGACGCAGCAACGTTTTGCGCCGTCATTGCAGGCAGTGCATCAGGCATAACCATGAGGTGATTTTTTGCTCCACCCAAAGCCAAGCATCGCTTTAAATTATGTGTGGCACGTTGGTAAACAAGCTTAGCAACTTTAGTTGAACCAACAAAGGAAACGGCTTCAATATCTGGATGATCGCAAATAGCTTCTACAATAGCTGTATCACCATGCACCACGTTAAAAACACCATCTGGTAAACCTGCTTCTTTTAATAATTCAGCAATTTTGCCACAACTTAAAGGTACTTTTTCTGATGGTTTCATGATCATGCAATTACCCAGAGCAATGGCATTAGGAATGGTCCAATTTGGCACCATACTTGGGAAATTAAACGGCACAATTGACGCCACAACGCCCAAAGCTACCTTCTCTGTTCTGCATTCTACACCGCGACTTACTTCTAACACCTCACCTGTTACTAGTTGCGGTAATGATGTTGCAAATTCTGTTAACTCAATACATTTTTCTATTTCTGCAACGGACTCGCTGTATATTTTTCCGTTCTCTTCGCTGCACAATTCAGATAGTTCTTTCACATGCATTTCTAACAAATATTTATACCTAAAAAACACTTGCACACGTTCTTTAATAGGTGCTTTACTCCAAGCAGGAAAAGCGGCTTTTGCTGCGGCTACGGCAATATCTAAATCTGCTTTGGTAGAACAAACCATTTCGGATAAAACAGCACCATCAATAGGTGAAATAATGGCAATTGTTTTACTAGATGAAGCATCTATAAATTTACCATTCACAAAATTTTGAATTCGCTTATATTTCATGTGATATTTAATTTAAAATTTGAATTTACTACATTTACTTTAGGTAACTTAAATATCTACAAAGTGGACTTTATTTTTTTGAATAAATCATTTATTATTTTTTAAAATGAATCATCAAAAAAGTGTTTGTATAATTATTATGGGCGTTTCTGGTGTTGGCAAAACAACTATTGGCAAATTATTGTCAATAAAAAATAACATGCCCTTTTTTGATGGCGATGATTTTCATTCAGCAGCAAATATTACTAAAATGGCATCTGGGCAAGCCTTAAACGATGAAGATCGTAAAGGTTGGTTGCAAGATTTAAATCAACTAATAATTAAGCATTGTAATTTGCAAGGTTGCATTTTAGCCTGTTCTGCATTAAAGGAAAATTATAGAAACATACTAAGTAATGGTGTGGAAACAACTATTGTTTTTGTGTTTTTGCATGGCAACTACAACGTGATATTACATAGGTTGCAATTACGAAAAAATCATTTTATACCTGCTTCTTTACTACAATCGCAATTTGATATTTTGAATATACCTTTAAATGCGCTACAAATTTCTATTGAAAAAAGCCCAAACGAGATTGTAAGTATCATACAAAATCATTTAAAACAATTGGGATAAAAAACTATCAAATACCATTAAGTGTCAATTTTTCTACAAAAGCCAACTCTAAGGCCGATAAAATTAGGTTCCTTAAGCCTTGGTTTGATTAAAATATATGCTTTATTGTTTATTCGTAGCGTTTATACTTTTTTTCAAATAATCTTCCCTAACCGGGTTAAATACGTCTAGCAGTTTGCAATTGGTAATAGCCAAACCACCATGTTGGGTGTTTGATGGAATAATGGCAATATCACCAGATTCTAAAACACGTATTTCGCCATTTACTGTTAATTGAAATTTACCCTCTATTACTTGGCTTACTTGCTCGTGTGGGTGGCTATGCATTGGTAATGCACTATTAGCATCCACATTTATAAAACTAAACGTCATGCTATTGGTGTGAATAAATTGGGCGTGATACCCATCAATTATATCGGTAACAGGTACATTAGCTATGTTTAAAAATGGCATTAACAGTGTATTTAGTGATGATAGTAAAGTAATACAAATTTGGTAATTTAAAAAAGAATAGCAATTAATATTTTGAGTAAGTATCCATTAAGCTATTCGTTAGCATATCATTTAATTAGACTTCTAAATCTATAACATAAAAATAGTCTTACAATTCTATGGAATAGTTTAATAGCCAATATACTCAGTATTAAAAATAAAAAAACCACCCAATATTTGAGTGGCTGTAAACATATATGGAGTTGTTATAGCTTGAAAAAATCAATATTTTAAAGTGCTCTATACAAAGCCTTACCAGTAAGACTTTAAAAATTGATCATCATCTCTAATAATATTTACCAATAATTTAGAAGGTGTAACGCACTGCGAAACCGCCCCAACTACCTACAAAACCTTGACCATCACCAAACTCAAAAGATGGCTGCCAATCCAAAGACATATTGATAGGTGCGCCTTTAAACTTATAATCTAAACCTAACACGCCATCTACACCTACGTAAGTGCCGCCATATTGATTTTTATAATAATAATCTTTATTATAAAAGCCTACGTGTGCACCAGGTCCGATATAATATTTTAAACCGGGTGCACCGTTAATATCGCCATGAATCTCGTATAAACCAGTAATACGTGCACCACGATTCCAGAAAAAACCAATACCTTCTAATGCAATATTTGGCGACGTGAAATGCTTAAGCGAAATACCTGCACCATCTAACACCTTTACACCTAATGCCGTTTTGTAAGACGACCCCATACTTTGACTCATTCCTTTGATTGTAAGCAAGCAAATGGCTGCTAACACTACTACTCTTTTCATTGTTCTGTTGTTTAATAATTAGTAAAAATATGTATGTAAATAATTGAATAATGATGTTATAGTGATAAATCGAATGTTTGATGATGTGCAGGAGGGGCTATTAATTCTAATACAGATTGCTTTAGCGATTGCCAAAAACTTTTTCGTTCAACTTCCAATTCGTTTAGTTCTACCTGCATCATTTTTACATTTAAAAAAATATGGTTTACAAGCAATTCTGCTTTTCGCTCATCACTCATAAAATCAATAGCAGCAATAGTAGCTTCATCAGTAACTATTTGTGCCGCACCATGTACATTAATAATATCAGGACTACCTTTTTTAAAATATTGTAATTCTACAGGAAACTTGCTTTCAAATGCGGCTATTTGTTGTGTAGGTTTTGGAACTATAAACCACAAATAACCATTATCATCTACTTTTAATGTATGTACAATGTGTGTAGGCAATTTCAATACATCGTTTGATGTGCTATACATAATAGCCGTTTTTAACCCTTCAATTTTTTGTCGGATGGTATAGATGTAATCTTGCATAAGAAAAGATTTATTTTAAATTAGAAAAAAGAGTGCCAAAATATTTTATTACATTTTCTGTAATAATTGTAGAAGCAAATACACAATTAGTTAGTTGCTTATTTACATACACAATATTTATAAATACGTAGCGGTACAGTTGTTGGGTTATTTAGCTAAAATTTTATAAAATGGAAAAGATATTAAGCATTACAGAAATATTAAATGATTTAATTAAAATAAATAATGATAGAATTGTTGGCTACGAAAAGGCTATTGAAAATACTAAAGGGCTAGATATTGATTTAAGAGTTGTGTATCAACAAATGGCAAACCAAAGCAAAAAATTTGTGCTCGATTTAGGTAAAGAAGTTGTACGCTATGGCGCAACTGTAGAAACAGATACCACACTTGCAGGCAAAGTTTATAGGGTATGGATGGATGTAAAAGCAACTTTTAGTGGTCACGATAGAGTTAGCTCTTTAGATGCTTGTGAGTTTGGTGAAGACGCTGCACAAAAAGCTTACAAAATGGCTTTGGAATCGGATGCAGAAATAACAGTAGACATTAGAAAAATGATTATGGATCAAGAGTCATCTTTAAAAAACTCTCATGAAATTATAGAAAAATACAGCGAAATAAATAAAGCCATTCATTAAATAATTTAATAGCAATGTGCTTAAATGTCAAAAGTGAAATCACCTCTTTCGCCTTTGGCATTTTTATTTTGATAAAATACTGTGTTTATTTATTTGTAAAAAATGTGTATCATTTTTTAATATTTTGAGTGATAATATCGTTTTAGAACTAATATTACTATTCAAATACCGTTAATTAATAATATACCTTGTAAAAAAATTATAATGACCATTTGGAAGATGATTAAGAAAACCATTTCTGAGTTTTCTAACGATAATGGGATGAAACTAAGTGCCTCACTCTCCTTTTACACTGTGTTTTCTATAGCACCATTGTTAATTATTGCCATATCGTTGGCGGGTATTTTTTTTGGTGCAGATGCTGTGCAAGGCAAAGTATACGGGCAACTTCGCCATTTAATAAGCGATGATGCTGCATTACAAATTCAGGATATTATTAAAAATATGGAGCATGGTAAAAAAGGCTTTGTTGGTACCACTTTTGGCATCATCTTTTTATTTATTGGTGCTAGTAGTGTGTTTTTAGAAATTCAAGATTCTATGAATTTTATTTGGAGCATTAAAGCAAAACCAAAAAAAGATTGGCTCCGCTTTTTAACCAATCGTCTCCTATCTTTTTCACTAATATTTGGAATGGGTTTTGTGTTATTAGTATCGTTGTTTATAAATGCCATTGTAGATTTATTGAGCGAAAGGTTGCAACTACTGCTTGGCACATCGGTTTACTACCTCACTTATACCATTAATATTGTGCTTGTTTTAGCAATTACCACACTACTATTTGCTATTATATTTAGGGTATTGCCAGATGCTATTATGCGTTGGAAAGATGCACTTGTAGGCGCATTTGCAACTAGTATTTTATTTATGTTTGGTAGATTTATTATTGGTTTGTATCTCGGCCAGTCAAAAGTAAACCTTACTTATGGGGCAGCTTCTGCGGTAGTAATTATTTTGTTGTGGGTGTATTATGCCAGTGTTATTTTATACTTAGGTGCAGAGTTTACAAAAGTATATGCGTACACAAAAGGCAAAGGCATAAGACCCAACGAAACCGCTGTATACATTATAAAACAAGAAGCTAAAGAAATGGGTAAAAACACTTTTTTAGATGAAGAAGAAGTAATTGAAGATAAAGAAGCTACCAAAGCTTAAAATATTTGCTTGTATGTGGCACAATTATTTTGTAATAATAATTATAAAATAATTAATTATGACTACCGACATTACAGCCAATATTGCCAAGTTAAAAGAAATTATAGAGCCTATTAAAATTTGCATGTTTACAACAATAGATAACGAGCAAAAAATTAATAGCCGCCCTATGACTACCATTAAAATTGCTGATGATGGTGATATTTGGTTTTTTACAAACGACTACTCGGTTACCATTCAAGAAGTGTCTAAAGACAATACAGTAGATTTAATTTACAGTGATCCTGGGTTAAATTCGTACGCACACATTAGAGGCTCTAGCTCTGTTGTGTTACGTAAAGAGAAAATTCGTGAATTGTGGCATCCTATGTTAAAAGCATGGTTTCCTTTGGGTGTAGATGACCCCAAATTGTGTTTAATAAAAGTCTCTTTAAAAGAAGCTTCGTATTGGAATGCTAGTTCAAATAAGATGATTAATTTTTTTAACATTTTAAAAGCCATTGCTACTAAAGAAGTGTACCACGATGGTGAACATGGCAAAATGAAAGTTAAATAAACAGTTGTTCATACAGTATAAAAAGCACCTAATAAGTTTATAATTTGTTAGGTGCTTTTTATGTAAGTAAACTACCCTTTCCGTATTAATAAAATATCACAAAGTAAAACGGCAGCCTGTGATTATTGGAGGCATCAGAACAAAAGATTTGATATTACAAGTGATAAGATCAATCTTTATGTCATATAATATCTCATTAGGACGATACTTTATAATGCCAAAACAAATCAAATACCTTTTCTTAGTCACTACAACTTGCATATATGCAAGTTGCAGTTCGACAGTGAACATGAACGATTACATTGACAAAAATTCTTCATTTACGCTAACTCTTAAGTCTAGAGATACAATAACAGCCTTTACAAAATCGACTCAAACTGACATTACAGTTAATTCAAAAAAATATTTAACCTTTATTAAATGGATTAATAATAATGAAAGTGGTTGGCAATGGACACCTGCTTCTTACATTACTAATGTTTCCCTTGAACAAGGTTCTTTTAGACTTTTATATACAACAGGAATGGACGCTGTAGTTATCAGTTTTATTGACAAAGAAAAAAAGGCAAGACAATATTCAAAGCCAATAAAAAAAGGAGAATTAAACTTTTTGACTACTAAATAAAAATTGTTTCGTTTTTGAAGAATCTCTCTAATTAAAGTTTCGCAAAACAAAATATCACATCCTCATAAAGCCGTTATCCTTTTCGCCATTATTTTAGAAATATATCATCATCATTTTATAAAAGTGCCGATACCCAAGTGGATAAGGCTTTAAAATAATAATTTATGCTATGGAGAGGTAGGGATGAAAGTTCTAATGTAGATGACCGTTGCGGTATATCTGGTGGTGGCTTAGCCGTT
>JBBQLL010000038.1:0-29432 GCA_038327865.1 Chitinophagales bacterium
AGCTATTTTGAGGGATCGTTTAGCGATGTAGTATCTTTTATGGTACAACAAAAACAGTTAAGCGTAAAAGAGCTTGAGTTACTACTACAACAAATTAAAAACCCTAAAAAATAATACCATGCTTACAGTTGCTTACTACTTTTTACAGGTGTGTTTATGCAGTGCGGTTATGATGTGTTATTATGCCTTGGTGTTGCGTAACAAACGCTTTCATCAATACAATCGTTTTTATTTATTGGGTGTGGCAATTTTACCTTGGTTGGTACCATTGGTTAAGATAGAAATTAATAAACCACTTGAAGCGCCAACATTACCAATTCAATTATTTGCCGTAATAGCAGATGCCAATTCAGAATTTGAGAAAACCGTTGCAAGTAAAGGTTTTCAGCTTACTTGGGATACTTTGGCAGCATTGGTGTATGTCACTGTTTCAGCAGTTTTTTTAGTTACTTTATTAGTTGCGTTGGTTAAAATTTATACACTGCTAAAACAGAGTGGTTGCAAGCGACTTGATGATGTTTTTTTAGTGCTAACACAAGCCAACGGCACACCATTTTCGTTTTTTAAATTTATATTTTGGAACACTGATATTGATGTAACAACCCATACTGGCAAGCAAATGTTGCAACATGAGCTAACCCATGTAAAAGAAAAGCATAGTGTTGATAAATTATTGCTACAACTAGTATTGATTGTTGGCTGGTTTAATCCCATTTTTTGGTTACTGAAACGTGAATTGGAAACGATACATGAGTTTATTGCTGACAACAAAACCATTGCAAATGGCGACACCGCCACTTTGGCTACGATGCTATTAACGGCTGCTTACCCGCAACAAAAATTTGCACTTACCAATCCATTTTTTTATTCACCCATAAAACGTAGAATTGCTATGCTTGCCAACAACAAAAACCCGAAATTTTCGTATGCTAGACGATTAGTAGTATTGCCATTACTAGTAGCCATTACGCTATTGTTTGCCTTTAGAAAAAAAGAAGATAAACTTGTGACAATTTCTGTGGCAAGTGCTATTGAAAATGTAGTAGGGTCACTATCAAATAATAATGCTGTTACAGGTAGTTTTTCAACAAATTTTAATCCTGTAACGTTAAAAAAAACCTATACAGTTGTAATTGATGCAGGCCATGGTGGTACTGACTTTGGTGCTTTAGGTATTGACGGTATTTCTACTGAAAAAGACATTGCATTAAGTATTGCTAAATTGGTAAAAGCAAGTAACAGCAATGCAAATATTAATATTGTATTAACTAGAGATAATGATGTTTACAATTCCCCACCACAAAAAGTTGAAGCTGCCAATAATGCCAATCCAGATTTGTTCATCTCGTTGCATTGTAACCTTAAAGAATCGGTTAAGCAACTTAATAAAAATGCTAGCGAGAATCCTAATGAAGGCGTTGAAATATTTATAGCCAACAAACAAAAAGCGAAGGATTATAATGCCAATTACAATTTAGCAGGGGCATTATCTTCTTCATTAATAAAACAAAATCGTGCAGATAAAGGGATACTTACAAGACAAAAAGGTATTTGGGTTTTGCAAGCCGTTAACTGTCCTTCTGCTTTGATAGATTGTGGGTACATGGATAATAAAGATGATCTGCAAAAGTTGAAACAAGCTGACTACCAACAACAATTAGCTACCAATATTTTAAAAGGTATTGAAGCTTATTTGGGTAATATTGAGAGCGTACAAAAGGTTGGAGCTTTAAAAATTATTGATTTAGATACAGCAGGTGTAAGTAATAAAGACTTAGAAAAATATGATGCTTTAGTAGATAAATTTAATCCGAATAATGGTATTAGTGTTACCGATGAAGAAAGAGAATGGTTGTTTGCTATTTATACTAAAATGACACCTGAACAGAAAGAAAAAGCAAATATTATTTTTACCATTACACCTCCAATTATTAAAGCAACGCCAACAAAACAACAATGGAACGATTGGTTGACAAAAGACAGAAATACAGTTTGTATTGATAATAAACTTGTGACTAAAAACGAATTAGAAAAGCATAACCGTAGTGAGTTTAGCGGTTATGTAGATTATGATGTTTTAAAGAAAAGGGTTGCTAATATTTCAGATTTAATGAACAATATTTATTTGTTTACCAATACCGGATTTAAAAATGCAAGTAAAGAATATTCAAAACGAAAATGGATTGGTACAACCACTTGGGGTAATAGAAACAGAGATAAAAATGATGTAAAACCGAAGGCTGTAGATACTGTGCCAAAAATGAAAGGCAAGTTTAGTGGAATAATAGTTGAAGATAATGATACGATGAAAATTGAAGGAACAATTGATATAACTAAAAACAATACAAATATTATAAATGGCCTAAATGGTGTTATAATTTCATCAAATGATTTTACTAAATATGGCATAAAATTTAAAAAAGGTGATAAAGTCATATTGAATTCAATTAGTATTAATGAAGTACATAACTATCCAGTAATTATTTATAATTCAAAAAAAATTACTCAAAAGGAGTTTGATTTAATGGATTTGAGTGTACATAAAATAACAGATATTATGGTTTTGAAGATGCTAAATGATACAGGAAAAAATGAAATTGTTTTTATAACAGAACAGCTTTAATTCTTCATTATCAAGTATAACATATAATAATTTTTATAAAAATTATTATTCCACATCAATCCACATCAATAAATATTTTAAAAAATAAAATGGCAACCGATAAATATGGTGATGAAGGGATAAATGGGGTGCTTGAAGTTTTTTTAAAGAAAGATGTAAACGATACAATTCCTAGACCTTAGTTTTTTTTATTTCATCTAAAACGGCTTTACAAACTGCTAATTTTTCTGTGGAAGAAAGATTAGCAGTTTGTGTTTTAGAACCAATTATGGTTATCGAAATATCATGTAAAAATTGAGTAGCCAGTTTATTAGCCCTACATTTTTGTAATGCTAAAGTATTATGAATGCTGTGAGTAAATGCCCCATCAGTTTAATAATTTGTCATTCCTTAACTCATTTAAAGTTAGCGTCTATAATACTTTTTAAAAGCTTACCATTACTAGCAACAAATGCTGTTTCTTGCAGTAGTAAAGTAGTTAGTTCATCTAATAAATATTGCATAGTTTATATAAAAAGTAAGAAGTTGGTAAAATACAAAATAGTAAATAGATGCTACTATATTTGGTATGCTTAAACAAATTGTTTGTTATGAAAAAGTTTGTCTCGCAAACCCTGTTTGCATGTAGTTTATTAGTTGTTATCACAACATTATTACCTAATACCATAGCTGCGCAAAAAGGTTGGCAACCTTTATTTAATGGCAAAGATTTTAATGGTTGGAAAAAACTAGGCGGTATTGCTAATTACACTATTGACAATGGCGTTTTGATTGGTACTACGGTACTAGGTAGTGGTAATACGTTTTTAACAACAGAAAAAGAGTATGGTGATTTTATTTTAGAATTAGATGTGATGATTGAAGATACAAGCAATAATTCTGGGGTGCAAACTCGCAGCCACTTTGATAGTAAAAATGGGCGAGTTTATGGAAGGCAAATTGAAATTGACCCAACCTCAAGGGCTTGGTCTGGCGGGGTTTACGATGAAGCTAGGCGTGAATGGCTGTACCCGATGGACTTAAATACGACTGCTAAAACTGCATTTAAAAATAGCGAGTTTAACCATATGCGTATTGAGTGTATTGGTAATGAAACTAAAACTTGGATTAATAATATAGCCACCTCTTATGTTGTTGATACGCTAGATGCTACTGGTTTTATTGGCTTGCAAGTGCATGCTATTAATAATGTCGCTCATGCTAATAAGCGGGTATTTTTTAAAAATATCAATATTCAAACAGCGGGGTTTAAGCCGGCAAAATTTGATAAAGGTGTTTATGTAGTAAATAATGTACCCAATAACTTAACGAAGTACGAGCAAAAAGATGGCTGGCAATTATTGTTTGATGGCACTACTTCAAAAGGATGGAAAAGTGCAAAAGGTCTAGGGTTTCCATCAAAGGGCTGGCAAGTAGCTGACGGGGTGTTACAAGTGATGTCATCAGAGGGAAGAGAATCTACAAATGGTGGCGATATTATTACCGAAAAGCAATATAGTGCGTTTGATTTGTCGTTTAATTTTAAACTTGCCGCTGGTGCAAATAGTGGTGTAAAATATTTTGTAACACTGGCTGAAAAAAGTGTTGGTTCTGCTATTGGATTAGAATATCAAGTGCTAGACGATAGCCTACATCCAGATGCAAAATTGGGTAGAAATGGTAATCGTACCATGGCATCTTTATACGATTTGATGACTGCAAATAAACAAAAACGTTTTTTACATAAAATTGGTGAGTGGAATATTGGTAGGATAGTCGTTTATCCTAATAATGTTGTTGAGCATTATTTAAATGGTGTTAAAGTGCTTTCATATGTTAGAGGTTCGGAAGAATTTAGAAAGTTAGTTGCCATTAGTAAATACAATGTTTGGCCAAACTTTGGCGAAGCAAAGCAAGGGCATATTTTATTGCAAGATCATGGTAATGAAGTAAGCTTTAAGAGTATTAAAATTAAAACTTTATAGTAGTGTATAAATAGTAATATATTTATACATTTTAAGGCTTAAAAACTTGTTTGCGTATTACAATACCAGTTTACTTAGGTGTTTTTTTGTACATATAAATGGCTACAAACATAAAAATAATATTAGGTATCCAAGCGGCAATAATGGGTGGCAGATTGCCTTTGGTAGAAAATACAGTAGAAAATTGACTAATTACTATAAACAAAGCAGCAATAATAAAGCCTGCGGCTAAATGACCACCACTACCACCACGTACTTTACGGCCGGCCACCACGGCACCTATTAACGTAAGTAAAAGTACTGTTATACAGGTAGCATCTCGGCGGTAGAGTTCAATTTTCAACTCATTTAAATTTTCTGAACCTCGTAGCTCTTCTAGCTTAATAAAATTATTTAGTTCAGGTGAGGTAAGCTTGTCTTTAGTATATTTATCTCTACTTAAATCTAGCGGTTTAAAATTAAAATTAAGTACTCTTCTAGGCTGCATTACCACTGTTTCGCCTAGGCGGTTTAGTTTCCGTTCAATTAGGTTTTCTAGTATCCATTTGCGAGTAGCGGTATCCCAGTGTAAGTTATCGGCACGGGAATTTATAGTGAGTTTATTATTAATGATACGGTGCATGAAAAAAGGGCCGCCACGTTTATTTAGGGTATCGTAATTGTTAATGCCAGCAAACGTAAAACTATCTACTCGTATGTACAAATTGTTGCTACCACCACCTACTAGGGCGTTATAAGAATTATTGCCATCAATGTATTTAGCTTCAAAACTACCACGAATTTGGTTGGCTTTTGGTATAATATATCTATCGGAAAAAAATAAAATAGTGGCAAGTAAAATACCTCCAACCCAATAGGGGCGCAAAAATCGGGCAAAACTAGTACCGCTTGCAAGTATGGCAATAATCTCGCTACGACCAGCCATTTTAGAAGTAAAAAAAATAACGGCTATAAATACAAACAATGGAAAGAGTAAGGCGATAATATGTGGCACAAACCCATAGTAGTAAAGGGTTATAATGCGTATAAACCCTAATTTAGATTTTACAAAATCATCTGTTTTTTCACTTACATCTACTACAACAGCAATAACAGTAAACAAGAATATTGCAAAAAAGAAAGTAGTTAAAAAATTCTTAAGTATGTACCAATCAAGTTTTTTCATTAGTTTAATGTAGTGGCAAAGATAATTGGTGCGGGGAAAGTGAAATGTGAAATGTAAATAGTCAATAATCAACACTCAATGGTGAAAAGTCAATAGTGAAACACATTGGTAAATGATAGTGTAACTAGTACAATTATTTTTTTATTTGATGATATAGAGGCAAAAAAAACATCCTTATAAAAGGATGTACGAATTACGATTCTTTAAAGGTAACGGATTAGTAAGTGTTGTAAACTTAAGTTGTAAAACTACTTAAAAATCAATCTTACCTTCATAGTTAATAAATAAAATAGGCTTCTTTGCTTATCCACAAATAAGCCCATTTTTATTGGTGTTCAGGTTGTTTTATAACCTTGTTTTTAAGGTATCAACCATCTCCCTTTTCCAACTATTAAAAGTATTGTTTAAAATGTGTTGTCTTGCTTCGCCAACCAACCATAAGTAAAAAGCTAGGTTATGAATACTGGCTATTTGCAATGCCAATATTTCCTTAGCAACAAATAAATGACGTAAGTAAGCTTTAGAATAATAGTTACTTGTTTCGCAGGTAATGCCAATATCTATTGGGCTAAAGTCGGTTGCAAACTTTTTGTTGCGAATATTAATAACACCTTTAGATGTAAACAACATGCCATTTCTGCCGTTACGGGTAGGCATTACACAGTCAAACATATCAATGCCTAAAGCAATGTTTTCTAAAATGTTCCAAGGCGTACCCACTCCCATTAAATACCGAGGTTTATCGGCAGGTAAAATATCGCAACACAAGGCTGCAAATTCGTACATCATTTCCTCGCTTTCGCCTACGCTTAAACCACCAATAGCATTGCCTGCTGCATTTTTATTAGCAATATATTCACTAGATGCGGTGCGCAAATCTTTATAGGTGCTGCCCTGTACTATTGGAAATAAATTTTGGCTATAGCCATATTTATCTGGGGTTTCGTTAAATCTAGTAAAACATCTATCAAGCCATCGGTGCGTTAAATCCATACTCTTTCTGGCATAGCCATAATCGCTTGGGTAGGGTGGACATTCATCAAAGGCCATAATAATATCTGCACCAATGGTGCGTTGAATATCCATTACTTTTTCTGGTGTAAATAAATGCCTGCTACCATCAATATGGCTTTGAAACAAAACCCCTTCCTCAGTAATTTTTCTATTGGCAGCTAATGAAAAAACTTGATAGCCACCACTATCGGTTAATATTGGCTGATGCCAACCATTAAATTGGTGTAATCCGCCAGCAGCATCTAATACATCTGTGCCAGGGCGTAAATACAAATGGTAAGTATTTCCTAAAATAATTTGTGCATTTACATCATTTTTTAGTTGCTGTTGATTTACCGCTTTTACACTACCTACTGTGCCTACTGGCATAAAAATAGGGGTTGAGATATTGCCATGATCGGTTGTTATTTCCCCTGCCCTTGCCTTACTATTAGCATCGGTATGTTGAAGTTGGAATTGTAGTGCTGCCATCGGACAAAAGTAATAGGAACTGTGTTTTGTGTGCCATATTTTAGATTATAGGTTGCTTAATCATAGAACTAAGTACCCAAAAACTAGAACATAGCCTCTCTTTTTCCACATCTACACATCCTACTCAAAATCCCTTGTGGTATATGTTACATTTGCGGCATGAGTATTAATTTACCGTTAGTTGGCTTAATTGTATTTATTGTGTTTTGTGTTGTTACAGCCATCCAAATTTTTTATTACTTATTATTGTTTAGGCGTTTAGCTTTTTATAAAGCACCAATAAAAACTTCTAGTATTTCTCAACCTGTATCTGTAATTATATGTGCAAGAGACGAAGCGGCAAATTTGGCAAAGAATTTACCCGGTATTTTAGTGCAAGATTACAAGACTACACATGAAATTATTGTTGTAAACGATAACTCTACAGATGAGACAAAATACATAATTGATGAGTATAAAAGATCGTTTAAAAACCTTATAAACATTGAGCTAACGCAGGAAGCTAAGTTAATAATGGGTAAAAAATTCCCTTTGTCAATGGGAATAAAAAGTGCCAAGTACGAAACCCTAATTTTAACTGATGCAGACTGTGTACCTGCTTCCGAATTTTGGGTACAGCAAGTACAAGATGCCTATAACGAGGATATTGAAATTGTATTGGGTTATGGGGCGTATCATAAATATGCCGGTATTTTAAACAAATTAATACGCTTCGAAACTTTTCATTCGGCATTACAATATTTTTCTTACGCCCTTGCAGGTATGCCTTATATGGGTGTTGGTAGAAATTTAAGTTATAAGCGAGAAGTTTTTATGCGTAGTAAAGGATTTTCATCTATCAATATGATACCAAGCGGTGATGATGATTTGTTTATAAATAAAGTGGCTACTAAAAAAAATACGGCCATTATGATTGATCCAGCGTCGCACACATTAAGTGAGCCTAGAAAAAGCTGGAATGATTGGATGCGCCAAAAATATAGGCACTATACTACTTCCAAATATTACAAACCAAAACACAAATTTTGGTTAGGGCTTTATTCACTTTCGTTGGGGTTGTTGTATCCATTATTTGCCGCAAGTATTCTATTATATATTTGGTGGGTAGCCTTAGCTGTATTGGGTTTTAAGTTAATTATTCAAGGTATTATACTAAAAAAAACCATGAAAAAATTGAACGAAAATGACTTATGGCCTTATTTTATTTTACTTGACATATGGATGTTTTTTTACTATATCATAACCTTGCCAGCAATATTTAAAAAGCCAAAACAAAAGTGGAATTAATTAGCGGGTACTAATTGTTATCAGCGGTTACTCCTAAAAATCAGTAATTAATGGATACTATTTTAAAATATTTTTCAGACTTTACACCAAAACAATTACAGCAATTTGGGGCTTTAGAGGGCTTGTATAAAGAATGGAATGAGAAAATAAATGTGGTATCTCGTAAAGATATTGATAGTATTTATTTGCATCATGTGCTGCACAGTTTAGCTATAGCAGCTGTTGCTGATTTTAAAGAAGGTATGGAAATAATTGATATTGGTTGTGGTGGTGGTTTTCCTGGTGTGCCGTTGGCGATTTTTTTTCCAGAAGTGCAGTTTCATTTGGTAGATAGTATTGGCAAAAAACTAAAAGTGGTTGAAGGTGTTTGCGCTGCTATAGGTATTAGAAATATTACCACGCAACATATACGGGCAGAAGAGATAAAAGGGCGTAAATTTCACTTTGCGGTAAGTAGGGCTGTAGCACCGTTAAAAGAAATGTGGCAATGGGCTAATCCATTAATACGTAAAGGTAATACCACAGAACTACCAAATGGCTTGATAAGCTTAAAAGGTGGTGATTTACATCAAGAAATTTCTGATAGCCTTACAAGACCTAAAATGCTGCCTATTTATGATATTTTTGCTGAGGAATATTTTAAAGAGAAGTATTTGTTACACGTTTCTAAAATGTAATTTTTATTTTTTTTCAGCACATGGACGTATAGAAAAACCTACTGTTTTAGGTAATCTTGTTCAAAACTTTGTGCCTATTGTGGCTATGTGGTAAATATATTTTACGCTCTACTTTCATAGTAATTCCACATGGTTTCATACACTTTTAATTTCAGTTCTGCTACATTGGTACCTGCAACAATAGGTGGTAAAAAATGAATTTCTAAACGTTTTGGTACTAAATAAAAAGACTTTTGTATAGGCATTGCCTCTCTAGTGCCAAAAATAATAGATGGTAACACTTCATTCTGTGTATCTACAGCCAATTTAAAAGCGCCATCTTGAAAAATTGCCAATGGATTATTGGTTTTATTTCTTGAACCTTCTGGGTAAATACACATGTGAAAACCTTGTCTCAGTGCGCTTTTCATTAAATCATAACTCTTTTTTCTACTAGCAATACTTTTTCTATTAACCAATACAGAACCTCTAGCATAAAACCAACCAAATATTGGCACTTTGGCAAAGCTATCTTTGGCAATTGTTTGGTTGGCACCAGGTACAAATGGTGCAGATAAAGGCACATCTAGCAATGCATTATGATTGTAGGTAATGATATAAGTGCTACCTTTTTTAAAGTATTGTTTGCCTACAACTTTCATAGGGCAACCAATCATATATAGCCAACTCGCCATCCAAAATTGCGATACTTTTATAAACCAATACATGCCTTTTGGATTAGGGATTAACTTCGTTGCAAGGGATGGAATGACAATAATTAAAAATGTTACGGTAAAACTTACTAAGCCCCAAAAAGCCCAAATACGGCCAAAAATATTTAGAAAAATGCTGTCTCTTTTTGTAGTCATAGTTTTGTTTTTATAATTTCCAGTCAATAGGTGTAAGCCCATCTTTTATTAATAAATTATTTATTGTACTAAAGTGTTTACATCCAAAAAAGCCATTATAAGCACTTAAAGGCGATGGATGTGGTGATTTTAATACATGGTGTTTTGTTTGATCAATTAGTATTTGTTTTTCTTGTGCAAATTTGCCCCATAATACAAATACAACATTAGTTTTTTCGTCAGATATTTTTTTAATAACGGCATCTGTAAAATTCATCCAACCAATTTTTGCATGGCTCGCAGGTTCGTTAGCACGTACTGTTAGTACCGCATTTAGTAATAGTACCCCTTGCAGCGCCCATTTTGTAAGATTGCCAGTAGTAGGTATGGGCATGTCAATATCTGTATGCAACTCTTTATATATATTTACAAGCGATGGTGGTGGTGGCACACCATTTGGAACGCTAAAACTTAAACCCATAGCTTGTTTAGGGTTATGGTAAGGATCTTGCCCAAGAATAACCACTTTTACATTGTTAAATGGGGTTTTATCAAAAGCATTAAATATTATTTGACCTGGTGGATAAATGGTATTACCAGATAGCTTTTCGGTTTTTAAGTATGTTGCTACTTGCAAAAAATACGGCTTGGTAAATTCTGATTTTAAGGCTGTTTTCCAACTTTCCTCAATTTTTACATCCATAAAAGTAATTTTTAATTGCGAATGTAAACCATCAACAAAAACTAATTGTTGTAATCAAAAAAAAATATTACTAATTAAACGTATAACATGTTTCAAAATAAGAAATTGTATTTGCTAAGAGTCTATTAAAGTTTTAATTTTTTATAATAATTTAAAAATGAAGGACAATGTTTTTAACAAATAGCACAGTTGTTGTAGTAATTATAAAATCATAATAGTAATAGTAATAAGATGGTTTAAATTCTAATTTTCCGTTGAAATATCTTAGCGTTTCTTTATCAATTATCTAAGCAATTATTGGTTTATATTTGAACTTGTTATGAATAAAATTCTTCAATTTATGATTCAAAAAAAAGGTTGGCTACTCTTAATAATAGTAGTTTTTGCAGGTGCTTTTTTTGCTTTTAGAAGCGTTACTCCAAATCCAGTTCCTACAACTCAAAAGCAAAAATTATTAGTAGCAATAGGCATGTTGTTGGAAGAGCAACATTATAGTCCTAAACCAATTAATGATGCGTTTTCTAAAGAGGTGTTTAAGAAATATATTGAGGAATTAGACGGTGATAAAAGCCTGTTTTTAAAAAGTGATATTGATGCTTTAAAAAAATATGAACTAACAATAGATGATGAAATAAAAGCGACACAAGATTTACAGTTTTTGCCAGCTATAAACTCAATTTACGACAAGCGAATTGTGGAAATCATTGCTATTTACAAAAATATTTTAAGTAAACCTTTCGACTTTAAAGTTGATGAATCTTTAATTACAAATCCTGAAAAAATAAACTATGCTACTAACGAAGCTGAACGTAAAGACAAGTGGCGTAAACGTTTAAAGTATTTAACTCTTGAACGTTATACAAACTTAATTGATGATAGAAGCAAAAGCAAAGTTGATAGCATAATTAATAAAACGGATACTCAGTTAGAAGCAGATGCCAGAAATAGTGTGTTACGAGCTTTAGATAGAACCTACAATCGTATTAAAGTTCGCTTTAACGAGGATGAACGTTTTAATGCATTTATTAATGTGATTACCAATGCTATGGATCCACATTCAGACTACTTTGCACCTGTGGAAAAACGTGCTTTTGATGAACAAATGAGTGGTAGATTTTATGGTATTGGTGCACAATTGCAAGAACAACAAGATGGTTCGATAAAAATTTTGAGCTTGGTGCCAGGGGGTCCTGCTTTTAAAAATGGTGAAGTAATTGCGAATGATGTTATTGTAAAAGTTGGTCAAGGTGGTAAAGATGAAATGGTTGATGTAACAGGGTTTGATGTAACGGATGCGGTAAAATTAATTCGTGGCAACAAAGGTACTGAGGTAAAATTGACACTTAAAAAAAGTGATGGCACCTACAAAACAGTTGCCATATTAAGAGATGAAATTGTGCAAGATGAAGGCTTTGCACGTAGTGTTATAATAAAAAATAAGGACAAGAAAATTGGCTATATTTTACTACCAGATTTTTATGCAAACTTCGAAGATCCTAAAGGTGCTAGAAGTAGTGTAGATGTGGCTAAAGAAGTTGAAAAATTAAAAGAAGAAAAAGTTGATGGTATTGTAATTGATTTACGTAATAACGGCGGCGGCTCCTTATACGAAGTAATACAAATGGTTGGTTTGTTTATAAAACAAGGTCCAGTTGTACAAGTTCGCGATAGAGATGGTAGAAGTATGGTGATGGATGATAAAGACCAAAGTGTTTTGTATGATGGTCCTTTAGCCGTTATGGTAAACGAATTTAGTGCTAGTGCTAGCGAAATTTTTGCAGCGGCAATTCAAGATTATAAACGCGGTATTATAGTAGGTAGTACCTCTACTTATGGTAAGGGCACAGTACAACGTAGCGTACCCTTAGGTAAGCGTTTAGATTTTTTCTCAGACCGTACAGAATTTGGCTCAGTAAAATTAACTTTCCAAAAATTTTACAGAGTTAACGGTGGTTCTACCCAATTAAAAGGTGTTGAATCTGATGTTGTTTTGCCAGATATTTATGAGCTCTCTAAGTACAGGGAAAAAGAAAACAAAACGGCTTTACCTTGGGATGAAATTACAAAAGCACCTATACAAGCATACGGTGGTTTTCAAGATGTAATTAATCAAGAAAATGAAAAAATGAAGTTAGATACAACATTTAATAAAATTAAAAATAGTGTTGAGTTATTATCAAAAACTAATGATGCACCAATTAATCTTCAAATTGACAAATATAAAACAGCACAAAAGCAATTACGTGCTACATCTGCACAAATAAATAGTCTTATTAAACTTAAAGATTCTATGAATGTGTCTGTTTTAAAAGTCGATTATGATAAGTTTTATAACAATGCTTACAAAACAAAACAAGATGTATATCAAGATTGGTTAAAACGTATAAAAACAGATTTATACATAGATGAAACTGTAAAAATTGTAAGTAGTATGATTGCTTCTCAAAACCCTATTGCTGTAATTAAAAAGTAATTTTTATTGCAATAGAAGCTAAAAAAATATCTTGATTGTAAAATGAAAAGTGTGTTCAATAATAAAAGGTTGAATACACTTTTTATTTTATGGTAGAGCCTAAGTTTTAAAATCCAATGGGTAAACATTTTTTTTTGTATATATTGTTAGGTAGTTTAAATTGCGGCACAAACAATTGTTATATTGTTTAATTTACTACCGATTATGCTTGCAAAAAATAAAAGGTACTATGGAAATGATGATTAGCCAAAATAAAAATGTAATTCCAGTAGAAAAAAAGTGGTTTGTAATTTATACTAAACCACGTTGGGAAAAGAAGGTATATGCAGCTTTACTTAAAAAACAAGTAGAAGTTTGGTGTCCTGTGCAAAAAGTGCAAAAGCAGTGGAGTGATAGAAAAAAAATTATAGAAGAACCACTTTTTAAATCTTATTTATTTGTGCAAATAGATTACGTATCTGAACGTTTGAGGGTTCTAATGACTGATGGTGCTTTAAATTTTGTACACTATCTTGGTAAAGCCGCTATTATACGCAACGAAGAAATAGATGTGATTAAGCGTTATCTTAACGAAGAAAAATCTAAGATTGATATTATTTCTGCTGACGGCTTTAAAAAAGACACTAAGGTTAAAATTAATACTGGCGTTTTTATAGATCGAGAAGGTACTATTTTACGTACTGGTAAGCGAAAAGTTTATGTTGAGCTTAAAAGTTTAGGTCAAGTAATGATAGTTGAATTTAGTATTGATTCAATTGTGGCTGTATAGTAAGAGGCATACATTTTACTACTGTTTTAAAACACTAATTAATTATTATATGTTTGCTACTATAAAAGTTTTTTTAAGTGATGTTGATGGTGTAATGACAGATGCTGGTATGTACTATACAGAAAGTGGGGATGAATATAAAAAATTTAATACCCATGATGGTATGGGGTTTAATTTAATTCAGAAGGCAGGCATTAAAATTGGCATTGTTACCACTGAAAATACAAAGATGGTAGAACGTAGAGCTAGTAAGTTAAAAATGGATTATTTATATCAAGGCAAAGGGTTTGGTGGCAAGTTAGATGCAGCATTAGATATTTGCAAAAAAGAAGGTATTAACCTACAACAAGTTGCCTATATAGGTGATGATGTAAATTGTATTGAGCTCTTAAAATCAGTAGGTTTGGCTGCTTGTCCTGCAAATGCTACTTCAAAAGTAAAAGCCATTGATGGGATTATACAGTTGCAAAAAAGTGGTGGTGATGGTGCAGTACGTGAGTTTATTGACATGATATTAGACCAAATTTCCTAAACTATATTTTAAGCCGTAATGTTTTATTTGCACCTATTGCCATAGTTTTATTATAGAATGACTAAAATAAACTTCGCTATCATTGGTTGTGGCCGCATTGCCCAGCGCCATGCAGAACATATTTGCAACTTAGGTAATTTGGTAGCAGTATGCGATGTGATACCCCATAAAGCACTTGAATTAGCGACAAAATACCATGTAAATTACTATACTATTATCGACGATCTTTTGGCTGTTGAAACATCAACAGATGTAGTGGTTATTTGCACCCCAAATGGTTTGCACGCAACACATGCCATTAAAGCTTTACAAGCAAATTATCATGTATTGGTAGAGAAGCCAATGGCAATTACAGTTACAGATTGTAATGATATGATAACGGCGGCGGCTACTGCAAAGCGTCAATTATTCGCCATTAAACAAAACCGGTTTAACCCACCGGTTGCAGCTGTAAAGCAAGCAATAGATAAAGGTATTTTGGGAAAAATTTACAGTGTTCAATTAAGTTGTTTTTGGAACAGAAAAGCTGATTACTACCACAATTCTTGGAAAGGCTCTAAAAACTTAGATGGTGGTACGCTGTTTACGCAATTCAGTCATTTTATAGATTTATTGTTTTGGATGATTGGTGATATAACAACTGTACATGCTATAACTAATAATTTTGCCCACAAGGATATTATTGAGTTTGAAGATACGGGCGTAATTGCTTGTCAATTTGCAAGTGGCGCCATTGGTACTATTAACTACACAGTAAATAGTTATAATAAAAATATGGAAGGCTCGCTTACCATATTTGCAGAGAAAGGAACAGTAAAAATTGGTGGTGAATATTTAAATGAATTGGAATATCAAAATATAGAAGGCTTTATGTTTCAAAACTTGCCAAAAGGCAATACTGCCAATAATTATGGTAGTTACACGGGTAGTATGAGTAACCACGATAAAGTGTATGAAAATTTGATTGATGTATTGCAAAATGGTGCAACATTTTCTACCACTGCATTTGATGCTTTAAAAACGGTTGAAATAATTGAAAAAATATACAAAGCTGCAACCCTGCAACCTAAATAGTAAATAGTATGTCGTTTAAAAGTTTGTCAATAGCTATAAAAGATGTTGTGTTTGGTGATGCTGTAACAGTAGTACAGCCAGTAAACTTATATGGTTGTACCATTGGTTCAAACACGTTTATTGGTCCATTTGTAGAGGTGCAGAAAGATGCAATTATTGGCCAAAATTGTAGGGTTCAATCGCACACATTTATTTGCGAGTTGGTAACTATTGGTAATGATTGTTTTATTGGGCATGGTGTTATGTTTGTAAACGATTTGTTTAGTGAAGGAAAACCTGCAAACGGCAACAAGGCTTTATGGAAAGCTACTAACATTGGTAATCACGTATTTATTGGTAGCAACGCCACTATTTTGCCAGTATCTATATGCGATAATGTGGTAATTGGTGCAGGCGCTGTGGTTACAAAAAATATTACTAAGACTGGCGTTTATATTGGTAATCCTGCCAAATTTTTAAGAGCTATTTAAAAACTGTCATTTCCAAGAGCCATAATAAATAAGGTTTTCAAATCGTTTTCAACTATTCACTATTCACTATTCACTATTCACTATTCACTATTCACCATTCACGCTATGCATATTCCTTTTGTTGACCTTACTGCACAGTACCAATCTATCAAGCAAGATATTGATGCAGCTATAGCTAATGTAATAGCCGAAAATGCATTTATTGGGGGTAAATATGTACAGCAATTTGAGGCTGAATTTGCAAGCTTAAATAACGTAAAACATTGTATTAGCTGCGCCAATGCTACCGATGGTTTATACATCACCATGAAAATGTTAGGTATTGGCAAAGGCGATGAAGTAATTACGGTGGTAAATAGTTGGATAAGTAGTAGCGAAACTATTACCCAAACAGGTGCAACGCCAGTTTTTGTTGATTGACATCCTGCATATTATTCGATAAATGACGCATTAATTGAAGCAGCAATAACACCAAAAACAAAAGCTATTTTACCAGTGCATTTGTATGGGCAAGTTTGCGAAATGGATACAATAGTTGCTATTGCAAAAAAGTATGGTTTATATGTTATTGAAGATTGTGCTCAATCGCATTTTTCTCAGTTTAAAGACGTTAATGTAGGTAGTTTTGGTAATGCTGCTGTGTTTAGTTTTTATCCTGGCAAAAACTTAGGTGCTTATGGCGATGCTGGCTGTATACTTACTAATGATAATGCATTAGCAGAGAAATGTAGGCTGTATGCTAGGCATGGTGCTTTGATAAAACACCAACATCAAATAGAAGGTATTAACTTTAGAATGGATGGTTTACAAGCTGCTATTTTATTGGCTAAATTGCCCTATATTTTTATGTGGATGAAACAACGTATTGCTAATGCAGCTTATTACAACCACGTGCTTGCTAATATTTCTCAAATTGTTTTGCCTATTGTAAGGTCTTCATCAAAACACACGTTTCATTTGTACGTTATTCGTTGCGAAAATAGGCAGCAGCTTGCCCATTTTTTAAAAGAAAAAGGCATTGAAACAGCTATTCATTATCCTACACCATTACCAGAAATGCAGGCGTATCAGCATTTGCATTATAAACCTTTGGATTTTCCGATTAGTCATCAATACCAAAATGAGATTTTATCGCTACCTATTTATCCTGAGTTAACTTTTATGCAAATAGTGTTTGTGGCTACTCAAATTCGTGCTTTTTATGGGCTATAAATAATATCAAATAATTAATTTTTAATAAGCTATTAATAAAAACTGTAAGAATTCTTTTTAAAAATCGTCTCGCCAAAAAATATTTATAATGATAATGAAAAGAGTATTTATAAGTGCCATACCATTGCTATTGTGTTGCCAATTTTTACAGGCACAAAGCCCTTGGACGAACCAAAAAAATCACGCTTTTGTACAAGTTGGTACTTCTGGTATTTTTTACAATTTTGTACGGTATAATGGTAACGAATTAGATACCAAAAATAGTAATTATGATATTACTACACAGGTTTATGCAGAATATGGTATCACTGATAAGCTAGAAGCTACTGTAATTTTGCCCTATAAATTTATTGGCTATAAAAATATTACAACTAATGTGTCACAAAGTTTAGCAGGTTTCGGGAATATATCGCTTGGGTTAAAATATGCCATTGCTACAAAAAAAATAAAACTAAGTACAGGCCTTTTATACACAACAAATTCTGTTAAAAAAGATGCCTCTATAGGTTTAAGAACTGGATTTGAGGCCGCTACATTTTTGCCTTATATAACGGTAGGTTCTGGTAAAAATAAATGGTATTATTTTGCTAATGTTGGTTATGGGTTTATGACTAATAACTATTCTGATTATGTGAAAATTGGTGGTGAAGTTGGCTACAATATTTTTAAGAAAGTAAATTTAGCTGTTGTTGCAGAATTACGAACGCCCACAAGTAAAGAAAGCTTTTTTACAACTGATAATGCTAGCTATATAGCTACTGCAAACTATCTAGATAGGCAACAATATTTTGCTAGCGGTCTAAAATTAAGTTACGAATTTACAAAAGATAAAATAGGCATTACTGCTAGTGTAATTGGCGCTTTTGCCTTAGATAATATTCCTTCTGCAGGTTCTAATAATGTTGGTTTTTATTATAAATTTTAGCTAGAAATTTATTGCAATTGCATTAGTACTGTTTTTACATCCTTATACCAAGGATACCAAGGTATAAAATGTGGTGCATTATGTAGTATTATAGTAGATACTGATTTGGCATTTACTAACATTTTTTTTGCATAGGCAGCATTGCCAACAGGTACAAAAGTATCTTTATCGCCATGTATAATCCACACGTCACATGTAATGCTAGCAAACTGATGTGCCAATGGTTCTAGGTCTTTTTTCAAGTACCATATTTCGTTATTACTTGGTCTAAATGCACCGGGCATTAAATATTGAAAAGGACTATAAAACAAAAATCCACGCCATGTTTCTGCTGGCTCTTCAGCAGGATCTAACGATGCTGCCAATAATACCATGCCTTTAAATGTAGTTGGATTGTCAGCTACCAATTTTACCGACAACGGCCCACCTAATGAGTGGCCAACAATGTAAATGGGCTGACCATTGTTAATATGCTTCAATAACGGGCTAATAATTATAGACTGGTCAGAAAGATTTTTAGCCTTGCCAAATTCGCTGAATCCAAAGCCCGGTCTGTCAATAGAAACCATGCGATATTTTTTTAGCAAGTCGCTATCTTGTAAATACTGTTTAAACGCATCCCAACTACCTGGTGAACCATGTACAAAAAATAGGGTAGGTAAAGTATCGTTACCAGTTTTTACAAAATGTAATTTAAAACCATTGCTAATAAATGTTTCAGTATGTAAATTGATGCCCGCCTTTAAAAACTCAGTTTTTGCGGCAGCATCTGTAATTCTCATTTTCATGCAGCTTTGTGCGAGTATTATCCAAATTGAAAGTAGAATGATTGAAACAATCATTGATTTTTTTAGAAATAGCATTGCTTTTTATTTTTACAAAAATGTCCTATTTGCAGGTAATATTTTTAAAAAACGGAACTAAATAGAAATTTAGTGCGGACTATAAATATGGTTTTAATTATGAGGTATTTGATTATTAATCGTTTAAAAAATGTGAGTATACCTAGTAAATGCTAGTTTTTTATTTATAATATAGCCCATTTCAAAAATTTTGAGATGGGCTATTTATTATTTGTAAAAAGCAATTATAAAATATGAATAAACGAATTTAAAAACGTAATTGTTTCATGTAATCTGCATCAACTTTAGCGCATTCCAGTGGATTTTCTCTATCATTACATGTATCTTGATCTACAATATAATACTTCATAGAAGTATTTCTTGTCTTATTTAAAATGTTTTGAAAATCAATAGAACCTGTTCCTAATTCCACAATTCCTTTTCCTGCTCTATCTTTTTCTGTTTTTGATCTGTCTTTAAAATGGCATAATTTAAATCTATTAGGATATTTATTCACCCATTCTATAGGATCTTGGCCAGCATAAATGGTCCAATAAAAATCTATTTGATAATCTACTAGCTTTGAATCTGTATGATCTAGAAGCCATTCTTGAGGTATAATACCATCAAGATTGTAAAAGGTAAAATCGTGGTTGTGGAAAGCAAATTTTATACCATGTTCTTTGCAATACCTACCTTTTTTATTAAAATCATCGGCCATGCGTTTGTAATCATCTAATGTTTTACCTGGTCCTTCCCAATTATAAATTAAATAATCAATACCTATTGCTGTAGATTCTTCAACTTTTTTTTCAAAGCCTTGGTAAATATTGGTATGTACCGAGTGGATTTTCATACCAAGATCATTTACAAATGACTTATAATCTTTATTGCTCATGCCTGAGAAGAGGCCTAATTTACCATCGGAAGGTTCAATATATTTATATCCCATATCTGCAATCTTTTTTAAAACAGTTTTGGGATCTTTGGCAAGTGCATCTCTAATACCATAAAGTTGTAAACCAAATTTTTTAGTTCTGGCATTCGTGTCATCAAAACTATCAAGCCAATTGGCAGCTTTAACTGTTGCTGATGGCAATAAAAAACCAGCTGCTGCAAGTGCAGATAGTTTTAGTAAATCTCTACGTTTGTTATTTACCATTTTTATTATATTAGTTATTAAAATCGTATTTTATGAATTATGTTACTGCTTACAGCTTGATAGCTGAGTATTTAAAAAATCAAACATAGTACTTCATTTTATGTAGCCCAGGCTTTGTCACCTTTTTTATATGGTGCGCTACCATCAAATTTACCTGGCACTTCAACATAGCGCAAAGCTTTTGTAGCACCCACTTCTGACGTAAAGAAACCTAACAATGTTAATTCTTTCATCATTCTGAAATAATGGCTGCTATCATCTTTTTTCTTAATAGTTTCATATGCTTTTTGCTCTTTATCTAAAGCCGTTAAAAATGCTGTACGTTGTTCTACAGTGCCTTTTGTAAAAGATGTATTGTATTGCTTATTAAAATCTTCTTGCATTTTTCTTAAACCATCAGTAAATACTTTTTGGTCTTTTTCTGTGTAGCAATCCTGCACCATTACTGCCATAAAATCTCCAACTTTAGCAGCTTTAGCACCAGGGGTAGTAGTAGCTGGTAAAATGGTTTCGCTTATCTCATCAAATAAAGCAACATCACTGCTTTTAAAAAGATTGTTTACCTGCTTATCGGTAGGTGCGCAGCCACTAATAAAAGCATCTGCACCAATAATAGTACCGCCTAGCAGTAGGCTCAATCTAGTTATTACGTCACGCCTGTTCATAATATCAATATTTTTTAATTAAGATTATATATTTCCTTTTTTTAATTCTGTTACAGCATAGTCAACAGCACGTGCCGTCATAGCCATATAGGTTAGTGATGGGTTTACACAAGCACCCGATGTCATAAATGAGCCATCTGTTACAAATACATTTAATGCATCCCAGACTTGGTTATTTTTATTTAAAACTGACGTTTTAGGATCTTTACCCATACGAGCCGTACCCATTTCGTGAATTCCACGTCCAATTATGCCATTGCCCTCATAAGGTTTTACATTTTTAACACCTGCCGCTTCTAACATTTCAACAGCATCGTTCATCATATCCTTACGCATTTTTATTTCATTATCTCTCAATTCACTGTCAATAGCCAATACATTTAAGCCCCATTTGTCTTTTTTAGTTTTGTCAAGTGTTACTTTATTTTCGGCATAAGGTAAAATTTCGCCAAATCCCATCATACCCATTTTCCAACCCCCTGGTTCGGTTAATGCATCTTTAAAGGCAGCGCCAATACTCGCTTCTGCAACATCATGCTTCCAACCATCGCGATTGCCTCCACCTTGATAACCAAATCCACGGACATAATCTCTTTTATCGCCAAATAAATTTCTATATCTTGGAATATAAATACCATTAGCTCTTCTACCATAGGTGTATTTATCTTCATAACCTTCCACTTCTCCATTAGCACCCACACCTAAATGATGATCCATTAAATTTTGACCTAACGTACCACTACTACTGCCTAAACCGCCATCCCAGACATCGGTTGCAGAATTCATTAGAACCCAAGCCGAGTTAAGCGTTGACGCATTTAGGAATACAATTTTTGACTTGTACTCGTAAGTTTTATTTGTTTCTGCATCTAACACCTCTACACCTGTTGCTTTTTTAGTATCCTTATCGTATAATATTTTTGTAACAATACTAAATGGCCTCAGGGTTAAGTTACCCGTTTTCATAGCGGCAGGCAGGGTAGACGATTGGGTGCTGAAATAAGCACCAAAAGGACAGCCCAACCAACATTTATTGCGATATTGACAACTAGTTCTGCCTTCGTGTGCTTGGGTTAAATTTGCAGTACGACCAATAATCATTGCTCTGCTGCCTTTGTAATGGTCTTTAATTCTTGCTGCCACGTCTTTTTCAACGCAAGTCATATCCATTGGGGGTAAAAACTGTCCATCTGGTAGTTGTTTTAAACCATCGCGAGAACCACTAATGCCTGCAAATTTTTCTACATAATCGTACCATTTTTCAATGTCTTTATAGCGAATAGGCCAATCTACACCATATCCATCTTTTGCATTAGCTTCAAAGTCAAAATCACTCCATCGGTAACTTTGTCTACCCCACATTAACGATCTACCACCTACATGGTAACCACGAAACCAATCGAAACGCTTCACCTCTGTGTAAGGGCTATCCTTATCACTAGCCCAATAGTCTAAGTTCTGTTCGTTTAAAGTATATTCTCTACTCAGCACAGGATAGTCTTTAATCATTTGTTGCGTTTTGCCACCACGGTGCGCAAATTCCCAAGGGGCTTTATTTGCATTTACATAATCCTTAATATGTTCAATATTTCTGCCCCTTTCAAGCATTAATACTTTAAGTCCTTTTTCAGTTAATTCTTTTGCTGCCCAGCCACCGCTGATACCGCTGCCGATAACTATTGCGTCGTACGTGTTTTCTGCCATTTTTATGTATTTATCGTTAGAAAATGTTTAAAATAAAAGAGAGCCAACTGACAAGTTACAAGTAAAAAAAAACTATTAACTATCAATAATTAACCTTGAACTACACATCGCATATGTTAATTGCTTGTTTTAAAGAAGCAATTTTATCAATACCAGTAGGAATAAACTCTTGGGCTACATATCCTTTATAACCTGTAGCTAAAATGGCTTTTATAATGGCTGGATAATACAATTCTTGTGTATCATTAATTTCGTGCCTACCAGGTACGCCACCAGTATGATAATGCCCAAAATATTGGTGATGCGTATTAATGGTACTTATTACATCGCCTTCATCTATTTGCATGTGATAAATATCGTACAGTAACTTAAAGTTTTCTGAACCTATCATTTTGCACAAATCAATACCCCATTGGCTTCTATCACACATATAATCTTTGTGGTTCACTTTACTATTCAGCAATTCCATTTGAATAACAATGCCATTTTTTTCAGCAATCGCCATTATTTTCTTTAAGCCATTGGCACAACTTTGCATCCCGACTTCATCTGCCATGCCATTTCTATTACCACTAAAGCAAATTAAGTTTTTATACCCTGCCGCAGCAACTTGTGGAATCATTTCTGTATAATTCTTAATAAGCGTTGCATGATATTGTGGGTTGTTCCAACCATTTACCAAATTAATTTCTGCGCCATTGCACATGCTACTAAATACATTGTATTGTTTTAGTATTGGCCAATCGGTAGGACCACAAAGGTCAATGGCGTTAAAGCCAATATCAGTAACAGTTTTACAAAGTTCCTCAACAGATAAAAAGCCATATGTCCATCTACAAACAGAATGATTGATATTTTTTTTCAAACGCATTGGTTGCGCATTTTTAGGAATCGTAAAACTAGATAGAAGCCCAGTTGTTGATGCGGCAACCGAAGTTGTAATTAAACTTTTTAAAACGGTTCTTCTATTTGTCGTAGACATTATATAAACAATTTTATAGTAGTGTAAATTAAGTGACAGCTTTTAATTTTTTGTCTGTAAAAAACAAAGCAAATAATATAAGTACCACACCAGAAATGCCAGCAGGTATTAACCAAATACTTTTCCAATCGTGTATATTTTCGCCAACAGTGTAAAGTTTTGCAAAATAGCCAGACAGTAATGACCCAATCCACATACCTACACCATAAGTTGCCATTGTAATCATGCCTTGAGCCGAACTTTTAATATTATCACCAGCTTTATTGTCTGTATAAATCTGACCAGTAACGAAGAAAAAATCATAACAAACGCCATGTAAAATAATGCCGCCAAACAACATCCATAAAGCCGTATCTGCATTGCCATAACTAAAACATAAAAAACGCAACACCCAAGCCAGCATGCCAATCATAATCATCCATTTAACCCCTAGCTTTCTAAATAAAACTGGAATTAATAGAATGAATAACGCTTCTGAAAATTGACCAATCGTCATATTACTTGTTGCATTAGCCATGCCTACTTCGTTTAAAAATTGATTGGCTTGGCTATAGTAAAAAGATAATGGAATACAAATAAGAATTGAGGCTAGAAAGAAGGTTAGAAACGATTTGTCTTTAAATAATACAAAGGCATCGCTACCCAAAATTTGTGCAAATGTTGCTTTTTGTCCTTTGGCTTTTGGTGGAGTTGCAGGTAATAAAAAACTTAATATACCTAATATGCCCGAGGCTACAGCTGCCATTTTAAACGTAAAAACCATTTGGCTTGCTTCTATATGAAAAACTCTATCAATAAAAACACCTGCAACTATCCAACCGATTGTGCCAAAAACCCTAATGCCAGCAAACGATTGCCCAGGATCTTTCATTTGCCCAAAAGCAACAGCATTACTTAAAGCCAATGTTGGCGCATACAATAACGAGTACAATAAAACCCACCAATAAAACGACGAAGCATTGCCAACTGTGGTTAAACAAAACAAAACAATAGCACCAGTTAGATGCAAAATGCCCATTAGTTTTTGTGCCGAAAAAAATCGGTCAGCAATCATACCTACAAAAAATGGCGATATAATAGTTGCAATAGCCATAGCACTATAAGCAGCACCAATTTGCACCCCATCTGCTTTCAGCACATTGGCTAAATAAGTACCCATCGTAACATACCAAGCACCCCAAATAAAAAACTGTAAAAACATCATTAAAGACAATCGAAAACGGACATTTGGTAGCATAGATAGTTTTATATGTAAAAACAAAATGGCGGACTAAATGTAGAAATAAATTTTAACCCACAGTATCTTTTTTATTTATCAATATGCGTTTATTTCCATGCAAACCTTTGATATCTATAAACTTTTTTGTTTGCAAATATTTTTAGGATAAACGGTATTAAAAAATTCATTTTGCCTAAAGACATGTTGATAGGATGATTACTTTTACGAATATTTTTTGCTAAAAACAATCTCAAACGATTAGAAATGAAAAAAAAGTGTATCATCTTTATTGCCGCTGTTGCCTTTGCAACCTCCTTTATTGCCTGTGGCGGCGCAGAAAAGCCTGACAATAAAGCTATAACAGCAACAACAGACGTTGATATTAGTAAAAACCCAGATTATATAAAAGGACTAGAATTAGTTGTTAAATCTGATTGTCTTACCTGCCACAAAATCAATGAAAAAGCAACGGGGCCTGCTTACAAGGAAGTGGCTATAAAGTATGATCATGCTGCTGATACCACCATTTCTAACCTTGCTGGTAAAATAATTACAGGAGGTGCTGGTGTTTGGGGTGCAATTCCTATGACGCCACATCCGCAAGTATCTCAGGCCGATGCAGAACAAATGGTTAAATATATTTTATTACTTAAAAACAGCTAACACATGAAAACACTAACGATTGCCATCTGCCTATTTTTTACTGTTACAGCGTTTACGCCATTACCAAAAAAAAGTGGTGGGTTTGTAAAAATATTTGACGGAAAAACTACCAAAGGCTGGCACACTTATAACAAACAAATAGCGGGGTCAGCTTGGAAAGTAGAAGATGGTGCATTACATTTAGATGCTACCGCAAAAGAGGGTAGAGGTAATTTAATAACTGATGAAGCGTATGAAAATTATCACTTAAAATACGAGTGGAAAATAGCTGCAAATGGCAACAGCGGTTTGCTGTTTAATGTGGCAGAAGATGCCAAATATGCTGAGCCATATTTTACAGGTCCTGAAATGCAAGTATTAGATAATGATGGCCACCCCGATGGTAAAATAATCAAACACAGGGCTGGCGATTTGTACGATTTAATCTCTTGCAGTAAAGAAACTGTTAAGCCAGTTGGTGAATGGAATAAGGCTGAAATTATTTTAAACAATGGCGATTTAACTTTTATACTTAATGGCGAAAAAGTGGTACATACAATTATGTTTAACGATGATTGGAAAGCGATGGTAGCAAAAAGTAAATTTAAGGAATGGGCAGATTTTGGCATATACAAAAAAGGAAAACTTTGCTTGCAAGATCATGGCAACGAAGTTTGGTTTAGAGATATTAAAATAAAAAAACTTTAGTCTAATAATACTATAAAAATTACCTGCTATTATGTAACTATTAGCAGGTTTTTTGCTTAAAGAAATGCTCTATTAACCACCGACTTTTACTTACAGTTTCTCATCCGTAACAAATTATAGATTGCGCTTTTTACCATTACACAAAACCAACTTACTATGCTTCGCTTACTATTAATTATTTGTGTTGTATTTTTTTCATCAACACTTCAGTCGCAACAAACACAAAAGCCACCATTGCATGGTAAAAATTGGATGGCTATTACAGGCAAACCATTAGCAGCAACTGCGGGTGCTTTAATTTTTGAAAGAGGGGGTAACGCAATAGACGCAAGTTGTGCTATGCTTGCTGCCACTTGTACCATGTGGGATGTATTAAGCTGGGGTGGTGAAACACAAGCATTAATTTATAATCCTAAAACAAAAAGAGTAATAGCTATAAATGCCATGGGCGTTGCTCCTACAGGTGCAACTGTAGATTTTTTTAAAAGCAAGGGTTATAATTTTCCGCCAGAGTATGGCCCATTGGCTGCAACAACGCCTGGTACAGTGGGTGGGCTTTGTTACATGCTATCAGAATATGGTACAATGAGTTTAAAACAAGTACTAGCACCTTGTATGCAATTAGCCGCAGGCTACCCAATAGAAGCGCAAACTGCCAACAGTATAGAGCGTGGAAAAACCAGAATAAAGGAATGGCCATACAGCAAGGCAGTGCTGCTAACGCACCTAGGCGAAACGAGAGAAGCCCCCGAAGCAGGTGAAATATTTATTCAAAAAGATTTATTAGCAACATTGACTAAATTGGTAGAAGCAGAACAGGCAGCATTGAAAAATAAAAAATCACGTAAGGATGCTATTATCGCTGCATACGATAGATTTTATAAAGGCGATATAGCCAAAGAGTTTGTACGTGGATGTCAAGAACAGGGTGGATTAATTACTTTAAATGACCTAGCCAATTGGAAACCGATTGAAGAAGCTCCATTATCAATAAATTATAAAGGCATTGATGTTTATAAATTACAACAATGGACGCAAGGCCCAATGCTGCTGCAAAGCTTGAATATTTTAGAGAACTTTGATTTGAAAGCGATGGGCTACAATAGCACCAAGTACATTCATACCATTTACCAAACCATGAATCTCGCTTTTGCTGATAGAGATTTTTATTATGGTGATCCTCGTTTTTCAAAAAACCAACCAATGGCTGGCTTACTCAGTAAAAGTTATGCAAAAGAAAGAGCCAAGTTGATTCAATTTAATAAAAACAACCCCAATATTTTGCCAGGCGATCCTTATCCATTTGAAGGCAAAACAAATCCTTACACAGCCTTACTTAACAAAAGACAATTGCTATACAATGCTGACACAAGCAGCAATAATGGTAATTTTCAACCTAAACATGATACCCGAACAGCTAGCATTTCAGTTGTAGATGACGAGTATATGGATAGATTGAAACGTGGTACAACAACAGTAGAAGCTGCTGACAAAGAAGGATGGGTAGTATCTATCACTCCAAGTGGGGGCTGGCTACCTGCTTGTATTGCTGGTAATACTGGTGTTGGTATGAGCCAACGGATGCAGAGTTTTGTGTTAGATAGCACCATTAATCCATTTAATATAGTAGAACCCGGTAAACGACCCAGGGTAACGTTAACACCTACTTTAGCTTTAAAAGATGGCAAACCTTTTTTATGCTTTGGTGTGCAAGGCGGTGATACGCAAGATCAAAACTTATTACAATGCTTTTTAAACGTGGTAGAATTTGGTATGACGATTCAACAAGCATGTGAAGCAGCCAATATAAACACCAATCAATTATGGTTAAGTTTGGGTGGCTCTAAAACTGCCGATAGACAACCAAAAGCTGGTAATTTATTACTAAACACCAAAACTAAAGAGGCAGCAGCAACAATTAAAGCCCTAGAAGCAATGGGTTACAAATTAAGTTTTGACGATAGAAGTAGTGGCCCAATAAACGCCATTTATTTTGATTGGAAACATGGCAGTCTTTGGGGTGGTAGTAGCAACAATGGAGAAGATTATGGTATTGGTTGGTAAATAAGTATAAAAGCGGTTTTTGATACTAGCGTTATTCTACATACTATCTTTACCCACTAAATAAAAAATATAGTTTTGAAATATTCTCAAACGGTAGGATTGGTTGCAGCACTGGCTTTGATTGGTATTTGTTTTTTACCTTGGGTAACTATTGAAAGTAAAAATTTAGTAATATCTGGTATGAATGCTAAAGGTACTGACTTTGGTACACCCGGTAAAGTGAACGTGATTTTCTCAATTATCATGGCCGTGTTTTTTGCTTTGCCTAAAGTGTGGGCAAAGCGTACCAATGTATTTATTGGGGCTTTAAATTTTTCGTGGAGTGTTAAAAACTATTTGGTACTTAGCGCTTGTTTAATGGGTGAATGTCCTACAAAAATGCCCGCTTTATTTGGATTGGTGGCATTGTCTGGTATAAGTTTATTAATGACTTTTTTCCCTAAAATTGAGGTTGAGCAAGGGACGTGATAATTAAAATTTTGTTGGTATTAAGTGATATGTAGCGTTGTGCAGATGACACATCTGCTTTATCTTACCTCGACATGCCGCAAGCGAACATCTCGAAGAGTGGCTGAAGTGTTGGGGTTGTTGCAGCTTATGAACACTTGACAAAAGCAAATGAGGCTTTTTGAAAAGGCGATAATATAAATGGTGCTATAAATACGGGAAAGGCTATTTCGGATGGTGTTTTTATCTTTGCTAAAATGTCTAACCCTTTAGTATTTGTCGCTTCAATAGTAGACACACTGTGGGATTTGTCAGGAACTATGGAATACCATCCCAAAGAAAAGTCAATACCAAGTCCTGAACATTTTTCACTTTAAAATATTTTAAATGAAAACAGCATCTTACATTTATTTTAGATTTATTGAATATTATAAGGATGAAAATAATATAAATAGACAAAGACTATATGCCTTTATAGGTTTAGGTGCTTTAATAGTTTTCAATTTACTAACAATAACAATGTTTTTGGATACATTTTTTAATACGCACATATCTCGTTTTGGGTTGGGCGAAAATGCTTATTTAAACAGGTTTATTAAAATACCGTTGTTGATATCGCCTGTATTTATTATTCTTTGGTTTGTATATTGGAAGAATAGAAGGATAATCGAACATTACCTAATAGATTTTAAAACTATCCCCAAAGAAAATAAAATGAAAATGGATATTGTGTTTTGGGTTTATGTAATAGGAACATGCTTATCTGTATTATTGATAGCAATATCACCAGTTTTTTTAAACCATAAGTAGG
>JBBQLL010000039.1:0-29090 GCA_038327865.1 Chitinophagales bacterium
GCTTTCTTAAACACACTTGGCCCATCCATAAAAGGATAAATCTGCCCATCATTTATCATAGCGTGGCTAAAAAACATTTCCCCTATTTCTGCGTCATCAAAACTGGCATATTTTTCTTCCTTCCAATGATTAGCATGTGTACCAGGATTGTACATCGCTAAAATTTCTGCACTATCTCCATCACTGTGTAAGTGTGTACTTAAAATACCTTGATTAGCTTTTTCAGCAGGTTGTAATACGACTGCACCAGCACCATCTCCAAAAATCACGCTTACATTTCTGCCTCTAGTACTAAAATCTAACCCAAACGAATGCTTTTCGCTACCAATAACTAATATATTTTTATACATACCAGTTTTAATAAATTGGTCGGCAACACTAAGTGCATATAAAAAGCCGCTGCATTGGTTTCTAATATCTAAGGCACCAATCTCTTTCATTTTCATAGCACGTTGTACCAAAACCCCACAACCTGGAAAATAATAATCTGGAGAAAGCGTTGCAAATACAATAAAATCTATGTCTTGTGGTGTAATGCCAGCACGTTCTATAGCAATAGTAGCAGCATTTACAGCCATAGTAGTGGTCGTTTCTTCTGTACGATGCGCATACCTACGTTCTTGAATACCAGTACGTTCTTGAATCCAATCGTCACTGGTTTCCATATATTTTTGTAAATCTGTATTGGTAACTATGTTTTTAGGTACATACATACCTATTCCAGCAATTTTACTAAGTGGCATCTACAATGTTTTTAAGGAAGGTAAAAATAGGTTAAAACCACCTGATCATATTTTCCACTTATAAAACAGGCACATAAATTATTGCAAGCGTTGTCAACCTTTTAAAGGTTGGCAACGCTAAACCATTCAAAGCCTTTACCTTCGTCCACGTTTTACTAAATAATTATAGGCTGTGTCTGAAAAAAATTTCATTGATTATATACGCATTTTTGCTCGTAGTGGTCATGGTGGTGCAGGGCAAACGCACTTTATGCGTAATAAATTAACTGCAATGGGTGGCCCCGATGGCGGTGATGGCGGTAGAGGTGCGCATATTATTTTGCGTGGTAATGCCAATTTATGGACGCTGCTGCATTTGCGTTATTATAAAAATGTATTAGCCCAAGATGGTGAAAATGGTAGTAAAAGTAATTGTACTGGTAAAGATGGTGAGGATATTTTTATAGATGTACCACTAGGTACGATTGCTAGAGACGAAGAAACTGGTAACATTGAAGCAGAAGTATTAGGGCATGGACAAGAAATTATTTGGATGAAAGGTGGCCGTGGTGGCTGGGGCAATCAACATTTTGCTACAGCTACCAACCAAGTGCCAGAGCACTCACAACCAGGTGAGGCTGGCGTGGAAGGCTATAAAAATTTAGAGCTAAAAGTATTGGCAGACGTGGGTTTGGTGGGTTTTCCTAATGCAGGAAAATCAACACTATTATCAGTTATTACAGCTGCAAAACCCAAAATTGCCAATTACGCATTTACTACTTTGGTACCACAATTAGGCATGGTTGAATACAGAGATGGTAAGAGTTTTTGCATTGCAGATTTGCCTGGTATTATTGAAGGTGCTGCCGAAGGTAAAGGGCTTGGGCATCGTTTTTTAAGACATATAGAACGTAATTCATGTTTATTGTTTTTAATTCCCGCTGATAGTGATGACCACAAAAAAGAATTTGCTGTTTTGCTAAACGAGCTGGAAGAATATAACCCCGAAATGTTGCAGAAAGACTTTATGATTGCTGTAAGTAAAAGCGACATGCTAGATGATGAATTAAAGCAAGCCATTAGTAAAGAATTACCGGCAAATATTCCTCATTATTTTATCTCATCTGTAACTAACAAAGGTTTGCTAGAGCTAAAAGATGCACTTTGGAATATTTTAAATAAGCCAATTTAAATATTGTAACACCACAATTTACATAGCCTTTTCTCCATTTTTATATGGCATTTTGTTTATGTGCTCTATGTTAAGAAACTGTAGCTAAAACCATCTTAAATAAAACCTTGGGTTACTTTTATTGCCTCACGGGTATTAAGGGTATAATTAGCAGATTCTAAATAACTTTCTCAACAACGATTCGGCTTGTCTGCTAGCATGAAAAAACAGGTCTGTTAAAAAAACGTTTGTACTGTCATAAAAATTCTATCCGTTTTGCTTGGTATGTGGATGACTATTTTTATTAATTAAATTTTTAAATTTAAACAGTTATGAAAAAGCAAACATTAAACACAATTGCAAAAAGGTTTTTTTTAGGTAACATATTAGCAGCAGCATTATTTATTACTGCTCAAGCAAAAGCAAATACAGTATTACCAAATACTATCTCGCACATTGATAGCGCAATTTTAAGTAAGTTAGATTTAAAGTACGTAGGTATTACTAATGAAGGCTTAGCGTTTGATGTTAAGTACAATAATATCAGTGGAAAGAATTTTACGTTTGTAATTAAAGATGAATATGGTGAGGTTTTGTTCGAGCAATCTTACAATAACAAACAATTTTTCAAAAAAGTACAATTGCCACAAGTTGGTGATGTTAAGTCTTTAACTTTTACTATTGTTTCTGATAAAAATAAATTAGTACAAAGCAAAAATGTAAAAATTACAACAAAAATTGTTGAAGACGTATTAGTAAAAATCAACTAAACGCTTTTTTTAAATAATATAATCCTAACAAACCACTTACAGGGGCAACTCCAACGGAAGTTGCCCCTTACTTTTTAAGCTGTTACTGGGTGCATTATTAATAGAAAATAAGGAATGCAAAGGCAGCAATTACTTTTTATTTACTTGATAAAACGGTAATTTTAAATGTACAAAAACAAAATTTATTTAAAATCGTGCGGTTTTACCAAAAAGTATATTTTTGCAGCCGTAACTAAAAATAATTACAATGTCAGACATCGCAACAAGAGTGAAAAAAATTATCGTTGATAAATTAGGAGTTGACGAAGCAGAAGTTACAAACGAAGCTTCTTTTACCAACGACCTCGGTGCCGATTCTTTGGATACCGTTGAATTAATTATGGAATTTGAAAAAGAATTTAACATTTCTATTCCTGACGAGCAAGCTGAAACCATCACTACTGTTGGTCAAGCAGTTGCTTACTTAGAAGAAAACGCTAAGTAGTTTTCACTCGCTTTTCTTAAAGAATAATTTTAAATCCGCCTTACTTAGGTTTAAGCCAAGGTAGGGCGGATTTCTAACTTAAAGGCTTAGCCCCTATGGAACTTAAAAGAGTAGTTGTAACTGGTATTGGTGTATTAACCCCAATAGGAAATAATTTAAATGATTACTGGAATAATTTAGTTAATGGCGTTTCGGGCGCCGATAAGATAACACTCTTTGATGCCACTAAATTTAAAACCCGTTTTGCTTGCGAGGTAAAAGGTTTTGATCCTATTAATTATATGGATAAGAAGGAAGCTAAACGCATGGATCGTTTTGCACAATTATCAATTGTAGCAAGCGATATGGCAGTTGTAGATAGTGGTATTACGAAAGACAATGTTGATGTAGATAGGGTTGGTGTTATTTTCGCAAGTGGTATTGGTGGTATCAATACGTTTCAAGAAGAAGTATCCAACTTTGCCAAAGGCGATGGTACACCGCGTTTTAATCCCTTTTTTATCCCTAAAATGATACTAGATATTGCTGCAGGGCAAATATCTATGCGTCACGGTTTTCGTGGTCCTAATTACGCTGTAGTTAGTGCTTGTGCAAGTAGCACCAATGCCATCGTATCGGCTTTAGATACCATTCGCCTTGGTAGAGCAGATGTGATTTTATGTGGTGGTGCAGAAGCTGTTATTTGCGAAGCTGGTGTTGGTGGTTTTAATGCCATGAAAGCCATGAGCGAACGCAATGATAATCCAATCACGGCAAGCCGCCCTTACGATAAAGATCGTGATGGTTTTGTAATGGGTGAAGCTGCGGGTGTACTAGTTTTAGAAGATTACGACCACGCTACAAAACGTGGTGCTACCATTTATTGCGAAATAGCTGGTGGTGGTGCTACGGCAGATGCGCATCATTTAACAGCCCCACATCCTGATGGGTTGGGTGCTAAAAATGTAATGATTGCTGCATTGAAAGATGCTGGTATGGTGCCAGAAGACATTGATTATATAAATACCCATGGCACATCTACACCATTAGGTGATGTAGCAGAGGTTAAAGCTATTATCGATGTATTTGGTGAGCATGCATATAAATTAAACATTAGTAGTACAAAATCTATGACTGGTCATACGTTGGGTGCTGCGGGTGTAATAGAGGCTATAGCCTGTATTAAAAGTATGATACACGGTATTGTACCGCCAACTATCAATCATTTTATAGATGATCCTCATCTTGATAATAAGCTAAATTTTACATTTAATATTGCCCAAAAGCGTACAGTAAACGCTGCCTTAAGTAACACATTTGGATTTGGAGGCCATAATGCCTGTGTAATAGTAAAAAAATTTATAGCCTAACGTGGTAGCATTAATTAAGAATTTACTAAAAAAATCTACCACAAAAACATTTGAGGAAAGTGTAAAAAATACCTTGGGCATTACACCTACCAAAATGGCTATTTATTATACAGCCCTCAGCCATAGAAGTGTAAAAGATACCCCAGAAGAAAACAATGAGCGTTTAGAATATTTAGGTGATGCTGTATTAAGTGCAGTTGTTGCTGATTATTTGTTTAAGCGTTACCCATATAAGAGTGAAGGTTTTTTAACCGAAATGCGTAGCAAAATGGTTAATAGGCAGCAATTAAATGATATTGCTGTAAAAATGGGATTAAAAAAAATTACCCTTTTCAATAAGTTTGATAACTCGCTTAGAAATAGCCAAATTTTTGGCAATACCCTTGAAGCAATAGTTGGTGCTATTTATTTAGATAAAGGCTATCGTAAAACGCACCAATGGGTGCTAAAGCAAATTGTTATTCCACACATGTTTGTTGATGATTTGGAATTGATAGACATCAATCTAAAAAATAAATTAATTGGTTGGGCAAGTAAAAATGGCAAGGTTTTAACTTTTGATTTGGTAGAAGAAAAATTAGAAAGTGGTCGTCGCATCTTTATCATAAACACGGTTATTGACGGCGAAATAATTACCCAAGGTAAAGGGTTTAATAAAAAAGATGCGAGCCAAGTTGCTGCCCAAGCAGCTATAGAAAAGTTGGGGTTGTAATCTAATCTAAAAATCAATTAGTCCATTCATCCATTCTGGGTCTAATTTAGCATCGAATTTTTTATAGAAGTTGATAGCTGGTTCATTCCAATCCAACACTTGCCAACACATACGTTTGAAGCCTCGTTTTTTGGTTTCTTCCATCACTGCTTCAAACAATAATTTACCTACACCTTTCCCACGTAAGGATTCTGTAACTAATAAATCTTCTAGGTATAGGCACTGGCCTTTCCATGTGCTATAGCGAATATAATATAAGGCAAAACCTTGTACAATTTGGTTTGTATCTTCTGCTACAAATGCCCACCAAACTGGATTTTGTCCAAAACCGCTTTCTTCAAAATGGGTTAAACTAACCACTACTTCAGCTGGTGCTTTTTCGTAATCTGCTAACTCTTGAATTAGTTCTAGTAAGCGTTTACAATCTTCTTTTATAGCTTTTCTTAATCTCATTATACGAATTAAAACAATTATACGAATCACACGAATTGAAAGTAAATACACTAATGCAAACATTATTTATTTTGTGTATTTTTTTCTTTGTTTCTTTGCGAGAATTTACTTAGTAATCAAATCTTTCACAGCTTCTGCACAGCCAAATGCAAGCGTAAAACCACTACCGCCATGCCCATAATTATGAATGATATTGGTATTCGGTTCTTTTTCCAATCGTACTCTTTCTCTAAATGGTCGCAAGCCAGCCCAGCTGCCAACTATTTTTCTTTTTTTCAATTCACCAAAAACATTGCCCGCTTTCTCAAGTAATATTTTTAACATTTCTGGCTCGGTAGTTTCGTTAGCAATGTGTTCCTCATAAGTACCACCAATAATGGTCGCATCTTTTCTTGGAACAATATAAGTTGGCGTTTGATTATCTAAGAAAATGGAGTCTGGATAACCCGGTTCTAACAACAACACTTGCCCACGAACTGGGAATATTTGTTCATCGTTGCAAAGCGTCCTAGCTCCTAAAGCCGAGCAATTAATAACCAAATCATAACCTTGAGCTACGCTATACAAATCTGATATTTCTTCTTGAATAAACGCTATACCTTTTGCTTGTAATTGCTGCTGTAAATAAGGCAAAAATAGTTGTGTTTCTATTAATGGCACTTCAGCCTCAAAACCTTTGCTATAGCCTATTGGCAATTCGTTGACTGATAATTCTCTACAAGTATTTGGTGGCATAAATTGTATCCAGCTTTCATCATCAATTATACCATCTTTTATGCCTTTTACTACTTTTATAAAACTAATACCAGCATTGTTATCTGCTGCTAACTGTTTGTAAAATTGATAACTTTTCTTAGCCCAAACAATGGCTTTAACATCACCACGAACATGATAAGGAAACCAAAATGCTGCTGCTTTATTAGACGTAATATTTGACGAAAAAGCTTTGGCTAAAATAGTAACCTGATGGCCTTCATTTACCAAAACAAAAGCCGTAGATAAACCACTAATACCTGCACCAATTACAGCAATATTTTTCATTTTGTTATTTTACTACAAAGAAATAGAGCTTACATAAATTTGTGCTGCTTCTTATCATCGTATTGTTGTGACTATTACGCCAATGCTTGTTCAAAATCGGCTAAAATATCGGCTACGTTTTCAATGCCCACACTTAATCTTATCAATCCATCAGTAATACCAAATTTCATACGTTCTTCTCTTGGTACACTAAAATGTGTCATGCTGGCCGGGTGAGAAATTAAGGTGTCAACTGTGCCTAAACTCACAGCTCTTACGCACATTTGTAGTTTGTCAATAAATCTTTTGCCCGCTTCTAAACCACCGTTTAATTCAAAACTCATTAACGCACCAGGGTGTTTCATTTGTTTCATACTTAAATGGTAATCAGGATGACTGGGTAAGCCCGTATAATTTACCAATGCAACTGCAGGATGTTGTTCTAAATACTTAGCCACTTTCATAGCGTTGTCGCAATGGCGTTCCATACGCAACTCTAAAGTTTTCATACCAGTAATTAATAAAAACGCATCAAACGGATTGCCATTGCCACCAAGTAAGGCATGCCATTTCCAAACCTTGGTTTTCATTAGTTCAATATCTTTTCCTACAAGTACGCCACCAATGGCAGTGCCATGACCATTTAGAAATTTAGTGGTACTATGAAAGACAAAATCTACACCATATTTAAATGGTTGTTGTAAGTATGGTGTGGCAAACGTATTATCTACGCTTACCAAAATATTGCGTTGCTTAGCAAGTTTAGTTATCTCTTCAATATCTACACATTGTATGGTAGGATTAGCAGGTGTTTCTAAATGCACCAACTTGATAGATGGGTTATTTTTAAGCGCTTCTTCTGCTACAGTTAAATCTCTTAAATCTGCAATAATTATTTTTATGCCAGTTTGTTGTAGTACTTTATGAAACAACTCGTAAGTGCCACCGTATAATGAGAAATGTGATAAAATAGTATCGCCACTTTGTAAGTTTGCCATAAATAAAGTAGCCATAGCAGCTTGCCCACTAGCATGTAGCAAGGCTTTTAACTGCAATGGTGTACCATCTTCATTAAATAAATTAAAGGCTTCTAAGGCTGCAATAGTTTGTTCGGCATTTTTAAAAGTAGGGTTGCCCCAGCGACTATAAATATTTTCTTTATCTAAGCTGGCAAAGCGCTCCATGCCTTGTTCTGCCGTATCAAATGTAAAAGTAGACGTGGCGTAAATTGGGGTTAAATGCGATGATTCTGCGTGGTTATTATCTGCACCGTGTATGGCCACAGAGCTAATGCCTGTTAATGGAAAAGATTTACTCATAATTTAATTTATAATGTGATAAATCAAATGTAAGGTTTATGAGGGTATTTTTTATTTTATGAATGATGATTGGTGACTTTTTTGACTACCATATAGGCAGATAGGTACATAGAATTTAGAACCAAATTTTAAAATCTATATCAAATTTTTTAAATTATTTTTTTTGATAGATTTTTGGATAAAACTATGTGCTTATGTGGTAAAAACTTATTCTGCCAATGGGCAAATCCAACTTTTACCTAAAATAGAGAAACCACAGAAATACCCCCGCAACTTTAATTCTTTTCCGCGATAGATAATAACGCCACAATAAGTTTTGCCATTGGCGGGGCTGTAAACCGTGCCATTTTCATAAAGGCTAGTATCTGATTTGCTACGAGTAAACCCCTTTAAAATAACTGAGTTGAGTATAGGTTGGCCTTTCTGTTTTGTATCAGGGTTAAATTTATCAAGCTTCGGTTTACCATCAGTATCTAGTGGTCGTATTAGCCAAACAATTTTTCCATAAAAAATGCCATCGGCACCTTTATAAATCTGAATTTTTGAAGTCTTCTCTTCGTTGTACCATATATGCTCAATTTTATCTTTTTGAGCATGTATGGTGTTACTAATGAAGAGTATTGATATAAGTACTACGCACAATTTCATTAGCACGATAATACAGCATTTATTTTAAATAACTGCGTATAAACCAAGCCATCTTTTCGTGCTTTTGCATTAAACCTGTTAAAAAGTCTGTATTACCAGCATCTTTACAATCATCTTGAAAAACGTTAATTAATTTTCTTAAGTTTTTTATAACAATTTCATGGTCACTAAGTAGGTTATTTAGTTGTTGTTTTTGGTCGGTTGTGTACTCTGGTTCATCCAAATGCGTTAGCTTAATAAAATCTTTTAAACGGCCTTCTGCATAATGCCCAATGGCTCTAATACGTTCCGCCACTTTATCAATTGTTTCATCCAATTCATCGTACATCCCTTCATAAAACTTATGCATTTCCATAAAATTACTACCCTCAATATTCCAATGATAGTTATGGGTTTTGGTTGCCAAAATAAATTCATCTGCTAAAACTTTATTAAGTTCTAAAGCTACTTTTGCCGAATTTTTTGCTGTTAAGCCAATGTTTGTTTGCATAGTATTATTATTTTTATTTAATTAGCTGAAATTATTGTGCCATCAAAAATTTGTGTAACATAATGTACTACTCTATAAATGTGTAAGCGATTATTTTTAAAAAAATATTGTTATGTTTAACTGCTTGTGTTACAATTAATAGATAATTCATGCACAAATTCTAATAAATACTTTTATACTCTCAGCAGCATTCCTTTATATTTGTAAATTGCTTTTTTCGTAAGCGGGTTGGCTGTCTGCCAATTATCAATATCAACTATTAACCAAAAAATGGCTTTACCGTATCTAGTTAAACATATTTATAACAATGGTTCGGAAGAAGTCATTCGTCGTGGAAAAAAAATTCATGCATTAGGCAATGTAGAATTGATGGAGTACGATGAATTGATGGCCTCAGTAAATTTTAGGGTAAAAGATGATAGTTACTCAACCTACTACAAGGTTTATATTACCCAGTTTAAAGAGCCAACTACCTTAAAATTACGTTGCACCTGCCCCTATAATTTAAGCGAAATATGTCGCCACAAAGCTAGTGCATTATTTACGTTGCAAGAAATGTTGGATAAAAACATGCTTGGTGAACGTGAATTGGTGTATGACCAAAAGCACACGATTGTAAAAATGAAGATGCTGGATTTAAAGATGATTCGCATGTTGTCTTCTCCCGAAAGTTTTATAACTGCAGAGAATTTTTTGCAAGATAAAAAAGCCAAAATTGCTAATGCTAAGGATGAACGTGTAACTGCCATAGTAGATATGGGTGGTGCTATTTACAACCTAGTATTATTGAAAAATGAGGAAAGAAATTTTGATACAAGTTGTACTTGTAATAGCGATACGAAACATCCTTTATGTGTGCATAAAGCCATTGTTTTTTTACAACTTCTAAAAGCAAAAGGGGCTAATTATTTTGATACCATACGCAATTGGGATGCTGTAAAAAATAAATTGCTAAGTATTTATGGCTACAGTTTAGACGATAACTTAAAAGGCAAATTTGAATTTACCTATACCGAAGGCAAGCCATTTTTACGTGTACTAGACTCATCTATTAAACGTGTTATTACAGTTACAAATTCAGTAGATGTAAAGCCACAAGTGGTAGAAGTAATAGCAAAACCACTAACTAAAATTGAAGCCACTAACGAGGCATTTGAAGCTACCGTTATTAAAGAGCAAGTTTTAGATAAAGCACCATTTAAATTAGGCATTGTAATTACTACAAATGAGCAGCAATATCCTTACTTACAAGTTGAGGCCATACAAGGCGAAACAGACGATGATTTTTCTAAATACACAGGTAAAATTGAAAAGTTAGACCTTAATAAGTTTATTAATACCGAAGTATTTAGCGAGGAAGATAAAATGATGGTGCAGCAGTTGCGTAAATTATTGGGTAGCGAAGTAAATAAATACCTTAACCGCAACTCGCCTTTTAGTGGTATTTGGGAAAACATTATTCAGCAACACGATGATGAATTGCCCGAGGAAACCCGCACACTAATTAACGAATATTTGCAGCCAAAATATAAAAAACTATTGGCAGATTTAGCAGGAAGCAATTTCTTATTTTACCTGCCAGCAAAAAAAAGTTTTACTACGGCTAACCTTGAGCTTGCAGAATTTTCATCTGAATTTATAAGCCCCACTTTTCAAATTAATTATGCCAACGGTAGCTATACCATTGAGTGTAATGTAAAACTGCCTTCAGCGGAATTAAATATCACAGAGAATGAATGTGAAGGGGTAATATTGTTTCAATACCATAACCAATTTTTTACTTGGCAACGTAGCGAAGATGTAGCAGTTGTAAGTAAGTTTTTACCAATAGGGAAGATGGAAATTGACGAAGCAACTTGGGCAAATCAATTGCAAAATTTTATACTTCCTTTATCAAAAGATTATAACGTAAACTTTGGTAATCTAGAAAAAGAAGAAATACGCGACGTATTGCCAGATTGTAAAATTTTACTAAAAGAAAAAGGTGATTATTTAGTACTAGAGCCTGTGTTTAGTTATAAGGGCTACGAAATAAGACAAACCGATAAAGAGAAAATAATTTTGCCAGTGGCGGAAAAATTATTGGTTATTCAACGAAATATTGATGCCGAAAAAGCTTTTATACAAAAAATAGAAAACCTGCACTCTAATTTTATAAAGCCTGTTGATAGCAATACATTGGCATTAAAAGGTGCGGATGTATTGAAGAATAATTGGTTCTTTTTGTTTATAGATGCGGTGAAGGATATGAACGTAACCGTGTATGGTTTTGATGCGTTAAAACACTTTCGTTTTAATACTGCTAAGCCATCTACTAAAATATTTATTAGTAGCAATACCGACTGGTTTGATGCCAAAGTGCAAATACTATTTGGTGATCAACAAGTTACTGTTGACGATATCAAGAAAGCTCTTGTAAACAAGCAACAGTTTGTGCAATTACAAGATGGCACATTGGGTATTTTACCAGAAGAATGGATTAAGAAATACTCCTTGTTGTTTCGTGTTGGTGAAGGTAAAAGCGGTAATATCAAATTGAGTAAATACCACTTTAGTGTTATTGAAGAGTTGTATAATGAACGCAACGAAGAAGAATTATTTTTTCAATTAGAAGAAAAATACGAGAAGCTAAAAGAGAATTATGCTATTAAAGATATTCCTGCGCCGGCACACTTAAAACCCATTTTAAGACCCTATCAAGAGAGTGGTTTTCAATGGTTAAATTACTTGCGTGAAGTGCAATGGGGCGGTATTTTGGCAGATGATATGGGTTTGGGTAAAACCATACAGGCATTAAGTTTTATGCATCATTTAAAGGAAGAAAATGGTACGCTAAAGGCATTAGTTGTTTGCCCTACAACGTTAATGTATAACTGGCAAAATGAGATTACAAAATTTACACCAAGCCTTACATTTTATATACACCACGGTGGTGGCAGATTGCGAGATAACTTACAACAAGATCATATTGATATTATTATTACTACGTATGGTACACTGCGTAGTGATATAAAGCAGTTTGTAGAGTTGAATCTAGATTATGTGGTGCTAGATGAAAGTCAGGCTATTAAAAATCCAGGTAGTAAGGTAGCAAAAGCGGCTTGCTTGCTACGCTCTAAAAACCGTTTGTGCTTAAGTGGTACGCCTTTGCAAAACAATACGTTCGATATTTTTGCCCAAATGAATTTTTTAAATCCAGGCATGTTGGGCAGCGTTGAATTTTTTAAGCAAGAATTTGCCGTACCTATTGATAAGTTTGGCGAGAAGGAACAAAAAGAGCATTTACGCAGATTACTATATCCGTTTATCTTAAGACGTACAAAAGAACAAGTAGCTAAGGATTTACCAGAGAAGCAAGAAATGGTACTGTTCTGCGAAATGGGTGATGAACAGCGTAAAATTTACGATGCGTTTAGAAACGATTTTAGAGAGAAAATTTTGGGTACTGTTGATGCACAAGGTGTTGGCAAATCGCAATTAACCATTTTACAAGGCCTTATGAAACTGAGGCAAATTTGTGATAGCCCCTACATAATGAACGAGCAAGAAAGATATCCTAACGTATCTGTAAAACTTGAAGAATTAGGACGAGAAATAACCGAAAATATTAGTAATCATAAGGCTTTGGTGTTCTCACAATTTTTAGGTATGCTGGCTTTAATAAAACAACGCTTGCAAGAGTTGGGTGTGTCTTACGAATATTTTGATGGTAGTACATCTGCACTTGACCGTGAAAAAGCGATTCAGAATTTTCAAAATAATGATGAATGTAGGGTGTTTTTAATTTCGCTGAAAGCAGGTGGTGTGGGTTTAAATTTAACCGCGGCCGATTATGTATATATTGTAGATCCTTGGTGGAACCCTGCAGTAGAACAACAAGCTATTGACAGAACTCACCGTATTGGCCAGACCAAAAATGTATTTGCGTACCGTATGATTTGTACCGATACAGTTGAAGATAAAATACTAAAATTACAAGATAGAAAACGTGCTTTGGCCCGTGATTTAATTACCGATGATGACGGCTTTGTAAAGAGCCTTACAAGAGAGGATGTAGAATATTTATTCTCTTAGTTAAAATTTGTCGCAAACCACAAAGCTACCCACTGGCTAGCTTTGTGGTTTGCGACAAATACTACTTAAACTGCATAGACAAGGAAATAATATTTGACACCAAATCTGTTGATTGCAAATAATGACCATAACGTAATTCAAGCGACGTTAAATGTGATTTTAAAATGCCATCTGGTGGTGTTATTTTTATACCTGCACCAATGTATTGGCTAGATAAAGCAGACAAAGCGTAGTTGCTACTAAAATATTTTTCGTTGGTTTTATGTTGCAAATATGGGGCAAAATAATCAACAGCAGTTTGTTTATAATATCTGTAAAATGGCGATATTGATAAGAAGGGTGTGATTTTCACTGGTATTTCTAATTCTGCTGTGTGAGCTACAAGTCCCCAATCATCTCTGTAATAGCGGTAATAGCTACGCACAATAAATCTATCGCCTGCAAAATAATTTAGTCGAAAGCCTATTGGTATTTTGAATCGATTTGATGGCAAGTTTTCTACCTTTTCGCTGCCGTCGGTAAAAAATACTCTGTGAAATGGCAAGCCTAAATAACCGTTTTGGTCTACAACATCCATTGTAATGCTAGCCTGTAATCTGGTATTAATTATTTGCGAAAAAGTAAACGAACCTGCAAGCGTATTGCGTGGTAATGTAGGAATATTTTTTTCAGATGAGCCGCCGCCGCTTCTACTTGCTGAAGTAACAGTAGTTATCGTGTTAGTTGGTACTAATTCTGATGGATAAATGAGGGTTACATTATCTAAATAGGCAGATACTTTTGCATCAAACTGACCATTATTTTTTGTTTTAGCAGATGCGGATGCATTGACACCAAATGAATGATAATTATATTCCCCAGAATACGAAATACCTAAACCAAAACTAGTACCTTTCTTTTCATTTTCTTTAAGCCAGTCTATAGAAGGATAGATACGTGTGCCGCCTGTTTTAGATGCGCCAGATTTTGAAACATAGGCTTGTGATGCTGCCGTGTGATGGTCGATGCCTAAACCCAAAGTAAGTGTGTGCTTAATATTGCTTTTATCTCTACCTACAAATTTTAGTGATAGTCCATTAGATAAATCTACTACATGTTCATCGCCAATACCACCTCTTACAGCAGAGTGGTTACCATCTTGTACATAATAGCTAGATACCAAATTCGTTTCTTCTAGTTTTAAATGTTTGGGTTCATATATTGAGTCAGGCACAGTTTGGGTAAATGCTTTAAAACAAAAGAAAAACATTCCCACCACCGATAAACAGATTCTTTTCATGTGTTAATTTTTAAGTTTGCCATTGCCACTTTCAATTCATACAAAAAATAATTACTACTTCTTGTATAAATTAGCTCAAATAATTTCAAATGTTAGTGTTCATTACACCAGTAGCTAATTACTTAGTTGCAGCCACAGCCGCCACCAGTTTTGCCACCATTAGCACCAGATGCACCTTCTCGGTAGGTCATAGCGTTTAGCTCATTGCGTTGCACATTCCTACTAGATAATGCCATTTCAGAATCGTTGAGCTTGTTTTTTTGGTAGGCTTTTACATGTGTACAAGCTGTATTAAATAGTACTAATACTATGGCTAGTACTACTATTTGCCTTTTGTTAATCTGTTTTGTCATAAAAGAGGGGGTGTTAATTAATATGTATATTTCTAGACGTAAAAAGTTGATTATTGTCGTCAATTACAATGGCTTCAACATTGTGTATTTGGTTAATCATGTTTAGGCCTGCCTGTACACCCATAATAGTTACTGGTGTGGCCATTGCATCAGCAATTTCTGCATTAGTAGATATTATGGTTACACTTTTTATGCCTGTTACTGGTAGGCCTGTTCTTGGGTTTATGGTATGCGAATACTTTTTGCCATCTACTACAATATATTTTTCATAATTGCCAGACGTAGCTACTGCCATATTGGTGATGGCTAAATACGAAAACACATGCTGTGCAAAATCTGGATTGGCAATACCAATCGTCCATTCGCTACCATCTGCTTGATAACCCCATGTTGTTAAATCACCCGAAGCATTTACAATACCACTGGCTACACCTGTGTCTATCATTACTGCTTTCGCTCGTTCTGCTGCGTAGCCTTTACCAATACCCCCAAAGCCTATACGCATACCTTGCTCTTTTAAAAACACCGTGGTATTGGTAGCATCTAATATAATGTTGCGATAGTTTATTAGGCGTACCATTTGCTTGGCAACAGCTTTCTTGGGCAATGTAGTCATGGTAGTATCAAAATTCCAAAGTTGTTTATCTACAGAGCCATAAGTAATGTCGAAAGCCCCTTGTGTTATTTTTGAAATACGTAATGAGCGTTCAATAAGGTCAAATATTTCTTGGCTTACTTTAACAGGTTCAATACCTGCATGTTTATTTATTAAGGTGGTTTCACTAACATCACTAAAGGTGGTTAATAACTGTTCTATTCTTTGTATTTCTGCCACACCTATTTGTATAGCTTCATGCGCCCAAGTTGCATCATTGTGCACCACACTTATTTCAAAGTGGTTGCCCATTAACTTCATACTTTCTTTAAATAATTGTAGCCCAGTTGCCATGTGCTATTTGTGTTTGTCTGTGTCTATTGTTGTAGTTAGATTGATAATAAATTCGCTTAAAGTAGCCTTAGGATAGCCTTCCCAACTTTTTATCACTTTCCCATTTTCGTTTAACAATAAGGTTAATGGAAAACTGCCTTGTGTATTATACTTGTCGGCAATGGAATTGTTTATAGCTTGCTGTGTGCTACTTAAATTATTTTTTTTCTGTCTAGGAAAATCAGCATTTACCAGTATTAGTTCTGTACTAGCATATTTTATAAATTCAGTTTTATCAAAAAAGTCTCGATGCAATTTTATACAAGGGCCACACCAATCTGAGCCCGAAAAATTGAGTAAAATATACTTATGCTCTTTTTGTGCTTGGGCAAACGCATCATTTAAGTTGTGCTGCCAATTTGTAAAAGCAGTGCTGCTAAAAAATAATACGAGTAAGGCGAATAAGCGTTTCATGTTAATTACAGATGTTAGGTGATAATTAGATAACAATACTAAACCTATTGACGCCTAGTAAATGTTAAAGCCTGCACAATAGCTCTTCGATGATTTAATTTGACTAAGGTTTAATAGGTACATCTATAAGCAACAATACCTTACCAAATACTTGTTTTATGAAATAGTTATAATTTTATTTCAAACAAACAGGCCGCCGCATTATGATAATGAGCAGGCAAACTGCTTGTATCTGTTAAATTAAATAATCCTAGAAAAGTAAACCCTGCATTGGTATAGTGTTCAATTAGTTTTACGTTATTGCCAATGGTATCTAACCGCACCAAATTTTTTCCAACACTTTTTGCATAGTCTTTGGCCCACGTTACAATTGTTGCAATAAAATTATAACCCCTAAATGTATGGTTGGTGGCAATTCTATGTATGTAAATGGCAGCATCTTCATTGCGTTCACCCCAAATTTGTGCATCGCTAAATGTAGTAGCCCAAACGCAAGCAATGTCTCCATCAATTATTAATTTCCACTGTCTATTTTCAGCAATTTCGGTTGTCACAAGTTGCCTGTCAAATTCTGGCCATACCACAACTGTTTGTTTTATTTTTTGATAGGCTGTTGCCATTTTATATAATCGAAATATATCATCAATATTTTCTAGTGTACTATTATCAATTAGCATCATTTTTAACACTTATTTATTAAGAGAATGTCGAAATTAAATTCAGTTTCCTTACAGAAATTTTGACAAATTATTTTTTTGAAGGTTTTGAGGTTAATATTTTGTTTAAAAACTGATAGTCAAGTTTTCAACCCGTTCTTTGCAGCTAATACTGATAGCCAATCTACAACATGCACCGTTATTTTATTATCAATAAGCCATACAATATGGTATCGCAGTTTGTCAGCTCACATAAGGTGCGGTTATTGGGCGATTTAGATTTCGATTTTCCCGAAGGTACACATGCTATTGGCAGGTTAGATAATCATTCGGAAGGATTACTGCTATTAACCACCAATAAAAGCATTACCAAGCTACTGTTTGAAAGTAAAGTGCCACACAAAAGAACTTATCTGGTAAAAGTAAGACGTATTGTATCGCCTGAAACGTTACAGCAATTGCAAACGGGTGTTAGCATTATTATAAAAGGTGGTAATGCGTATATTACCACACCTTGCGATGTAAAAATTGTACAGCCACCTGCAGACTTGTTTAAAGGTGGGTCAAATCAACGAGAAGACTTGCCTTATACTTGGCTATCTATTACACTTACCGAAGGCAAATACCATCAGGTACGCAAAATGGTAGCAGCGGTAAGCCACCAATGTGTGCGTTTAATACGAACTAGTATAGAAGATATAACTCTAGGTAATATGCAAGCTGGTGAAGTACAAGAAGTAGATGAAGCCTATTTTTTTAGCCAGTTAAATATAGGTGATGCGTTTCATAAGGCGAAATAAAAGCCTACGAATGGCTGACATAATAAAAGGGTTTCAATGACTGACATTGAAACCCTTTGGTATTTTATAAAAGCTAGCTATAATCTAAATAACTATCCTACTGCTTCACTTTGCATACTTTTGGATGTTTTTTTACGTTCATCTTCATTCAAAATTACCTTACGCATCCGAACATTTTTTGGTGTTACTTCTATACACTCATCTTGCTGGATATACTCCATACACTCTTCTAATGTTAGTAATATTTTAGGGGCAATACGTGTTGCATCGTCACTACCACTTGCACGGTGGTTGGTTAGTTTTTTAGGCTCAGTAGCGTTTACTACTAAGTCGCCTGGTTTAATATGCTCGGCTATAATTTGACCAGTGTACACTTCTTCATTAGCATCAATAAAAAACTTACCCCTGTCTTGTAATTTATCAATAGAATAACCAGTTGTTTTATCTTGATTTTTAGAAATTAACACACCATTACTTCTACCAGGTATTGGACCTTTCCAAGGGCGGTATTCTAAAAAGCGGTGTGCCATAACTGCTTCACCAGCAGTGTTGGTAAGCATTTGAGAACGTAAACCTATTAAACCACGAGATGGTATTTCAAATTCTAAATGTTGCATTTCGCCCTTGCTTTCCATTATCAACATTTCACCTTTGCGTTGCGTAACAAGGTCAATTACTTTACCACTGAAATCACTTGGCACATCAACTACCAAGTTCTCAAAAGGTTCGTTCTTTTTATCATCAATGTATTTAACTAATACTTGCGGATTACCAACTGTTAACTCGTAACCTTCACGACGCATAGTTTCTACCAATACACCCAAATGCAAAATACCACGACCGTATACTAAAAAGCTATCAGCACTATCGGTATCTTCTACACGCAAAGCCAAGTTCTTCTCGGTTTCTTTCATTAAACGGTCACGCAAGTGGCGAGATGTAACAAACTTGCCATCTTTACCGAAGAAAGGTGAGTTGTTAATACTGAAAGTCATACTCATGGTAGGCTCATCAACACTAATAATAGCAAGAGCTTCAGGGTTTTCAATATCAGCAATAGTATCGCCAATTGTAAAATCTTCAATACCCACAACTGCACAAATATCACCAGCTAAAACCTCGGTAACTTTGCGCTTACCCAAAGCTTCAAACACATATAATTCTTTTACTCTTGATTTTTGGATCCGACCATCGGTACGCATTAAGCTAAATGGTTGATTTTCGCTAATGCTACCACGAGCAACACGACCTACCGCAATACGACCAAGAAAGGCAGAATAATCTAGAGAGGTAATCTGCATTTGTAAATTGCCATCAGCAATTTTTGGTGCAGGTACATATTCTAAAATGCCATCTATTAATGGTGTAATATCGGCACATTGCTCGTTTACTTTATTAAACCAACCGTTTTTACCACTACCATAAAATGTAGGAAAATCTAATTGTTCTTCAGTGGCATCAAGGTTAAAAAACAATTCAAATACCGCATCATGCACTTCGTCAGGGCGGCAGTTTGGTTTATCTACCTTGTTTATTACAACTATTGGTTTTAAGTTTAATTGTAGTGCTTTTTGCAACACAAAACGCGTTTGTGGCATTGGACCTTCAAAAGCATCTACCAATAAAATAACACCGTCAGCCATTTTTAACACACGCTCAACTTCACCACCAAAGTCACTGTGACCAGGAGTATCAATAACATTAATTTTTACACCTTTATATACAACAGAGGCGTTTTTAGAAAAGATGGTAATACCCCGTTCTTTTTCAAGATCGTTACTATCCATTATCAAATCCCCAGTCTCTTGATTGGCACGAAAAACGTTGGTTTCATGTAAAATTTTGTCCACCAAAGTAGTTTTACCATGGTCAACGTGGGCAATAATTGCGATGTTTCTTATATCCATTATAAATTTTTTAGGCTAAATATTATAGTTGAAAGTAAAGCCTATAAAGGTTTTCAGCGTTTGAAAGTAATATTTTAGCTGCTTTTGAAGTTGCGAATGTACGGCTTTGCCGCTGAGGGAAAAAATGAAAAGAGATTGTTTACGATTTAATGATGTGAAGTTTTACTTATTTTTTGGGCTTAAATTGCCAACATGAAGCAAGTTGCACGTTATATACTAATAGCTTTTTATGTTTTTGCAGGTATCAACCACTTTTGGCATGCTCAGTTTTATTACCCAATTATACCACCCTATTTTCAACCATGGGCCTACCAATTAAATTTTATTGTTGGCCTTGCAGAAATTAGCTTGGCTGTAATGATGGCATTTGCTTTTAGTAGAAAATTGGCAGCTACTGGTATTATTGTAATGCTTATTGCTTTTATACCAACACATATTTATTTTATACAAATAGGTAGTTGTGTGCCAAATGGTTTGTGCGTACCAGCTTGGATTGGTTGGGCAAGATTGCTAATTATTCATCCAATATTAATAGCTTGGGCTTGGTGGTATAGACAATAAATGTTGATTAAAATATTAGATATGCTTATCGTTATAAATTCTAATGTATTTTTAACAAGTTGTTAGGTAACAACCTACTGAATTGCTACATTTATACCCAAATTAAAAAAACTACTTATGAAATGGTGGATGAAAATTCTTTTAACCATAATTATAGCCTTAACCATTGTTTACTTTGTAGGGCCGCACCCTGCAAATCCCAAATATGACACTACTTTACCCAAAGTGCCTACTCGTAAATCTATATTAGAAAACTATATTGCTAACAATGAAGGTCGTCATAAACTTCGCCCAGATAACGAAGCAAGAATTGTGTGGAATGATAGTCTAGAACAACCCACTGACTATGTTATTGTGTATTTACATGGTTTTAGTGCCAGTCAAGAAGAGGGTAACCCTGCCCATAGGCGGATCGCCAAAAAATTTGGCTGTAATTTATACTTAGCAAGGCTGGCGGAACACGGTATTGATACCAGCGAACAATTACTTAATCTTACCGCAGATAACTATTGGGAAAGTGGTAAAGAAGCACTAGCAATAGCTAAGCAATTGGGAAAAAAAGTAATTGTAATGGGTACATCAACAGGTGGCACATTGGCGTTAAAATTGGCGGCTACTTTTCCTAATGATATTGCGGGTTTAATTTTATACTCGCCCAATATTGCCATCAACGATAATAAAGCATGGCTGTTAAATAATCCTTGGGGATTAGAAATCGCCCGAACAGTAAAAAAAAGTAATTACAATGTCCCTAGCGATGAAAGACTAATTTATAAACAATATTGGAACACACCTTATCGCCTAGAAGCGGCTGTGGCATTAGAAGAATTGCTAGAAACTACCATGACGGACGCTACTTTTAATGCCGTTCACCAACCAACATTGGCCTTGTATTATTATAAAGATGCGGTACACCAAGACTCAGTTGTAAAAGTAAGTGCTATACTAAATATGATGCAAACCTTGGGCACACCAACCGACGCAAAACGAGCCGTTGCCATGCCTAAAACAGAAAACCATGTTATTGGCTCGCCTATAAAGTCAAAAGATGTAGAGGGCGTAATAAGAGAAACCGAACAATTTTTGATAGAAGTTATGCAATTGAAACCTGTGATGTAAGCTTCAAAGTTCAGCTACGTAATTATTTTTTTATAAAGCCTAAAATCAATTTTAAAAAGGCAGATAAACCTAACTTTTTTGCAGACGATGCTAGCAATGTTTGCCAATAAGGTTGAGTGCCATCCTCATTTTTACCAAATAAAAAGCTACCGATTGCTTTAGCAATTAGCCAGGTGCCACCAGCCACTTTATCGCTAATAAAAACTGGCAATACAGCGCTCATAGCCGCTTTTAGCGATTCTTCTGGTAGGCAATCCCAACGTTTTTCTAAATCAGCTTCGGCGGTTTTTATGCGCGTTTTTACTTGCTTTATGGCTGCTTGCAAATCTGGCAGCGTGGCAACTTTATTAGGTAATGTCTTCATTGTCTTCATCGGGTTTTTCTATAAATATTTTAATAACTGCATCAACAATAAATTTCTCAATTACCTTTTTACGCAGTTTTATAATGGTGATAAATAGCAGAGTATAAATAACCGATACAATGCCAAAACCTATGTATAAGCTACCTGTAACATCAGCAAAAAAGTAGCCCGCCATAATGCTTAGAAATAGTAAAATAAAAAAGGCCAATAGCACCAATGTTAAACCTGTAAATAGCAAACCTGTAAACTGAGATACTTTTTCTACCATTTGCAGTTTTAGTAGTAGCACCCTGTCTTTTATGTATTGTTCAAGGTGTTGCCTAGTTTCTTTAAAAAACGATGATTGCATTTCTTCCATAGGTTAAAGTTATTGTATTGGTAGGTTGGTGGGGTAGAAGGTAGTAAAAATATAAGTAGACAGGTTTACCCATCATCACACATGCGTTTTAGAATATCTGCGATAGCAAGGGGAAGCGCTAAAATTACCTATACTAACTGCATTATAAATAAATTATTTGCTAAGCAGTTTTAAATAGTTACAATACCTTTTGTTTTGTTAATTTTTAATTAATAGTGAAAAAAAATAGGCTATAATTTTTATTACTTTTATTTTTAAATTCAATATTACTTTGATGAAATTAATGCTCACGCTTTTTTTTGCCACTATTTTCTTTATAACTTTAAGCAAAGCACAAAATACCAACACAAACTCTGCAGAAAGCGATAATAAAAAAATAAAGGTTTTTGTAGATTGTACAAGACAACGCATTTGCGATTTTAGCTATATACGGCAAGAAATAAAAATGGTAGATTTTGTGCGAGACCGCTTTTTAGCAGATGTACACTTACTAGTTAATACCCAATTTACACAAGGTGGTGCTGAGTTAAATCAACTTACTTTTATTGGATTAAAGTCCTTTGTAGGTAAAACTGATACGCTTAATTATTTTAACAATGCTACACTTACACAAGATGAAAAAAGAAAGCAATTAGTAAAGTTTACCAAGCTTGGTTTAATAGGTTTTATCGCTAACAGTAAAATTGCTGAAGATCTGGTAATTACATACAATTCTAAAGATAGTAGTGCTGATGAAGAAACTGCTGCACAACAAAAAAAAGACCCTTGGAATTTTTGGCAATACCGGATTAATGCTTCTGGCTTTTTTAATGGTAATGTAAATTTTAAAAACGAAAATATTAATACAGGGGTTAGTGCTACAAGAGAAACAAATACCATGAGGGTTAATGTATCATTAGATTATCAAAAACGAAAGAGTGTTTACCAAACTTCGTCAGGGCCAATTGAAGCTAAATTTACAGACATTACTTTTAATCAATCTTATTTAAGAAAATTATCAGAACATGTAGGGGTTGGTTTTATGGGATCTTATTATAGCAGTTTATTTGATAATTACGACTATAGAATACGATTAAGACCAAGAGTTGAATATAGCATTACCCCATATAAAAATTTTAATAGCGAAAGGTTTGTTTTGCAATACTTAATAGGCCCAGAAATTAATAAATACAACGATACTACAATTTTTTTCAAAACTTCTGAAACTCAAATACAGCAAACTATACAGGCCATTACGTCCATTACAAAGCCTTGGGGCTCTGTAAATGTTGGTGTTTTTTATAGCAATTATTTAAGTGATTTTAAAAAGAACAATCTAGAATTTAATGGTAGCATTAATTGGAGAATTTTTAAAGGGTTTCAAATGGGTGTAGGTGGCAGCTATTCTATTGTAAAAGATCAAATAAATATCCAAAAAGGCGCTGCTTCTGCTTCTGATATACTTACACAAAGAATTGCTTTGTTAAGCAATTACAATTACTTTATGGGTGTTGGATTTAGCTATACATTTGGCTCTATATACAACAATGCAGTAATGCCAGCATTTAGAGGATTAAATTGGGGCTTGAATTTTTAAAAACTAAATAAGTTTTGATACTGTACTGAAAATAGTTGATATTTTTCTGGGTTAAAGCCCTTTAATAGTATTTACAGCTTTTCATGGCTGTTATGAAAGTCAACTAGAAATAAAAATTAAAAGGGTCTCAGTCCCATTCTTATCTATTACGAAACATGGGTTAGACAATGTGCAATGAATAGCTAGGGCGAAATATCGATTTGATAAAAGCTAAACAAAATATCTAATGTTGCGGTGTGCGACGCCTATGCAGCCAAATACCGTTACTAAAGATGACTAAAAACTTACTTCCTAGGTTTAGCTTTGATATAAAAAATTTAGGTGCAAAAATAGCAACTACGGAAACTTCTTAAACACCGTCAATCTTAATAGTAGTTCTAGTAAAACTAAACCAAGGCCAAACAATAGAAATGGTAAATATTTATCTGTGTAGCGGTTGTAAGTGGTTATTTCAATATTGCTTTTTTCGAGTTGGTTAATGCTAGCGTAAATATTTGCAAGGGCTGTTTTATCTGTTGCTTGAAAGTATTGCCCACCTGTTTCGGCACTAATATCTTTTAGTAGGCTTTCGTTAAAACTCATTTTACGTTTTTGGGTTACTGTGCCTAAAATAGAGTTGATTTTTACATCCATTTCTGCCTCGCTGCCTATGCCAATACAATACACTTTTACACCGTAAGTTTTAGCTAATTTTTTAGCTATATCTGGCGGTATTACACCACCAAAATCTACACCATCCGTTAACAGAATTACCACTTTGCTTTTGGCGGTGCTGGTACGTAATCTATCTACACTGGTAGCCAGCCCAGAGCCAATAGCGGTGCCATCTTCGGTTAAATAACCGTTGTGAATATTGTTGATTTGTGTAAGCACTGTTTTATGGTCGGGCGTGATGGGGCAAAGCGTAAAACTTTGGCTGCTAAATATCACTACACCAATTCTATCTCCCGGGCGATTTTGTACAAAAGTGGCAGCCACATCTTTTGCAGCTTCTAAGCGGCTAGGGGTAAAGTCTTGCTCCGTCATGCTACCGCTAATATCAAAGCACAAAACAATATCTATGCCTTCACCAGTTGTTTCATTGTCAGTAAATAGTTTTTGAGGTCTTGCTAGCGCAATTATTAAGCAAATAAGTGCTAAACAACGTAGCCAAAATGGCAAGTGTCGTAGCCTAGTTTTCCAGTTTTGTGTATGATTTAAAAAAAAGGTAGTCGTAATGGTTAAAGCGGCCGTTTGCTGGTTGTTGGTTTTAAAATACCAATACACCAAATATGGCACTACTAACAACAAAGGCAACATCCACGGATAGGCAAAACTGATATGTTGGTACCAATTATACAACATTAGCCTTGGGTTGAAAAGTATAAGAATACATAGTTTGTACAAATGTTTTAGCTGCTTGTAATGCTTGTAGGCATTCACTTTCTGCTGGCTGAAACTTGGCAAATTTTACTGCATCTGCCAAGCGTAATAGTTGATAATACTGCACTTGTGTTGGCTCGTTACCAACTTTACCTTTTAATAAAACCATATATTCATCGGTGGTTTTTGTAAGTGTTTCGGTTTGTAATTGTACATCAGAAAATTGACGTGTAATGCTGATAAGCTGTGTAAACAATGGTTTGTATTGATGGGTTTTTATGAGTGGGTGTAACGCATCAATTTGTAGTAAAATAGCATCAATAGATATTACTTTTTGTTTGATAATTTTGGTAGGCTTTTTCTTAATTAAATACTTAATAATAAAGAATAGTAATATTAAAGTCAATATTAAAGCGGCAGCTATTTGACCCCAAAACAACCAATCGGTTTCTGGTTCTACGTCAATAATTTCTTTAATGTCGTGATAGTCTTGCATGTTACTAATATTAACAGGCAAGACTTTTATGGGCAAAGGTTGTGTGGCAATACTTTTTTTATCTACCAGTACAATAGAAAAAATGGGTAATGGGTAAGTGCCAGTATCGTAGCTGGTTAATAAAATTTTTTGCGAATAGCTTTTAAATCCGTCAATTTCTAGTGTATCTATTGGTAAGCGTTGCAATACTTCAAAGTGCTGTATACTATCGGGAATATTAAACCAAGTATCTATTAAAACATTGCTATTAGCAGTAGGTTCTACACTTAATTTTAACTCAAATTGTTCGCCAATACGAATGGTAGATTTATTAGTGTTGGTGGTAACTTTTTGGGCTGACGCAAACAAAGACAATAAGCAGCAAGCCACAAGGCATAGGTAATGCGCATGAATCCTATCAGCTATCAACTGCCAACTATCAACTACTTTACTCATGCTCTTTTAATAAAAAAATGTTGTAATGCTTTTACATAATCTTGCCCCGTTTCAATTTGTATTAAATCTGCCCCTGCATTTTTAAAAATGGTACTTGCATCGTCTAATATTTTATGATGCTGTTGGTTGTAGGCCACTTGTACTGCGGCATCATTGGTATCTAACCAAAGGGTTGCACTGGTTTCTGGATCTGCTACTTGTACCAACCCAATTTTTGGCAATTGTTTATCTACTTTATCAAATACTTGCACCCCAATCACATCATGCTTTCTGGCGGCAACTCGCAAAGCATCGTGGTAACCAGCATCTGCAAAATCGCTCAGAATAAATACAATGCTTTTGTGCTTGGCAATATTATTTAGGTACTGCAAGCCCTTTACTAAATCTGTTTTTTTAGATACTGGTTGAAAAGATACCAACTCACGTACCAAGTATAACACATGCTGCCTACCTTTTGATGGGGGAATATATTTTTCAATCTTATCGGTACAAAAAAGCAACCCAGTTTTATCGTTATTATTCAAGGCACTAAAGGCTAGTACAGCGCAAATTTCTGCTATTAATTCTTGCTTATTTTGGTGCACTGTACCAAATAAATTACTAGCACTAGCATCTACCAATAAATACACACTTAGTTCTCTTTCTTCTTCAAATACTTTGCTATAAGTACTACCCATTCTTGCACTCACATTCCAATCTATAAAGCGAATATCATCACCGGCTGCATATTCTTTCACTTCTTTAAAAGCCATACCTCTACCCTTAAACGCAGTGTGATACTCACCTGTAAATAATTGGTTCGTGAGCTTTTTGCTTTTTATTTCAAGGTCACGAACCCGCCGCATCAGTTCACCCCCAACCGCTAAACGGGAGTTTGAAAAGGGTTCTATATCATTTGCTTTCTTTTTTTTAAAAAATTGCATTTTGCTTTAATTTTAATTTCAATAACTCTATTTAGGGTTGGGTTATTGCACAACTTTAGGAGCTGGAGGTACTACGGTACTATGATCGTTTTCAAAATATCATCTATTATTTTTTCTGTGGTTACATTCTCTGCTTCGGCTTCGTAGGTAAGGCCTATTCTATGGCGCAAAACATCTTTTGCAATGGCTTTAATATCATCTGGAATAATGTAGGCACGTTTACTTAAAAACGCATAGGCTTTTGCTGCTAAAGCCAAGTTGATACTTGCCCGTGGCGAGCCACCATAGCTAATTAAGTTTTTTAATTTACCCAACCCATATTGCTCAGGATAACGCGTAGCAAACACAATATCAATAATGTATTGTTCAATTTTTTCATCCATATAAATCTGCTTTACCAAATGCCTTGCTTGTAGTATTTCACCAATACTTGCCACTGGCTGAACGGTAGGTATCGCTTGACTTTGCACTTGCTGCCTAATAATTTGTTGCTCTTCTTTTTTATTAGGATAGCCAACTACCACCTTCAACATAAAACGGTCTACTTGAGCTTCTGGTAGTGGGTAAGTACCTTCTTGCTCCAAGGGGTTTTGGGTAGCTAATACTAAAAAAGGTTCATCCAATTTATACGATTGATCACCAATGGTTACTTGCTTTTCCTGCATGGCTTCTAGCAAGGCACTTTGTACTTTGGCAGGGGCACGGTTTATTTCATCTGCCAAAATAAAGTTGCTAAAAATGGGCCCTTTACGTACCATAAATTCGCCACGATGTTGGTTGTAAATCATGGTGCCAATTACATCTGCTGGCAATAAATCGGGAGTAAATTGTATGCGGCTAAAAGGTGCTTGTATGGCTTGTGCTAACGATTTGATAGTTAATGTTTTTGCTAAACCTGGTACACCTTCTAACAATACATGCCCATTGCTTAATAAGCCAATTAACAACCGATTGACCATATAATCTTGACCAACAATTACTTTTTTAAGTTCGGTTTGTAGCCGCTCTATCATAACACTTTGTTGGGCTATTTGTAAACCTAGTTGCTGAATATCTTCTTTTGTTTGCATACGTTAACCGCTGATTTTATTGATTACACTAATTCATTGAATGACACCAATTGTAAAAATTATACCACCCACACGAATTAAAGCCAATAACATGAATAAAACGCATTGGTTACAATAATTAACAAGTTTTAAAACTTATTAAATCATGTGTGGATAGAATAGCGCCAAAGAGGTGGGCTTATTCTTCTATTATGGGGTTGTCATCACTAAAAGTCATGTCATTAATTTCTGGATGCGTTGCTATTTCATCCGCTCTATTATCGTTCCACTCTACAATAAAATTGTTACGTCCTTCGCCTACCAAAAGCGTCATAAACCGTTGTTGAGACAACTCTAATAAAGATAAAAAAAGAAATAAGGCATGTATTTTATCTTGGCACAACTCAAACACACGCTCAAAAGCAACTGTTTTTTCTGTACGTACAAACGTGAGCATATGTTCACGACTTCCCTCCATACTGTAATTATAATTTACAACCGTATGAGTAGGTTTGTTTTGGCGGTCTTGTGCACGTTGCATTACCTTTTCAAACGCCTTCATTAGCTTAAACATGGTAATGGTTTGTATTTCTGTGCCTTCGCCACTTTCTTCGCCTATGGCGGCTAGTTCTTTTTGTAAATTGCCCCGTTTTACCATCATCATCCGCACTGCTTCCATATCGGCCATTTCTACCGATGCTTCTTTAAAACGCTTATATTCTAAAATTTTATCTATTAGTTCTTGCCGAGGATCTATTTCGTCGCCGCTTGGGTCAATCTCTTTTCGGGGCAGTAATAGCCTAGCTTTTATACGCATTAAGGTAGAAATGAAGAGGATAAACTCGCTACTCAACTCAATATTTAGCTTTTCTTGGCTATGTATAAAGTCTAAAAAGTCTTTAATTATTTTGGTGATGGGAATATTGTAAATGTCTAATTCATCTCGTTCTATAAAGAATAATAGTAAATCGAATGGGCCTTCAAAATGTTCTAGCTTAATTTGATAATTGGTGGTGTTCATGTGCCACAAAAATAAGGGTTGGTGTATAGTACTCCCCAAAAATCGGACAGTTAGTTAAGATATACTTTTAACCAACAAATCCGTAAAAATGAGTACTACACCGAGAAGAAAATTTAAGGCTGACTTCAAAGCCAAGGTAGCTTTAGCAGCTATAAAAGAACAGCAAACAATTGAAGAAATTTGCAAAAAGTTTGAGATTCATCCTACCCAAGTCAAT
>JBBQLL010000040.1:0-28261 GCA_038327865.1 Chitinophagales bacterium
TTAGTAGCAGTAACTATTGGTGTTTGGTTTACTACAAAATTTACTGTTTCGCTAGCTGATGAACACCCATTTAATACTGCAACAATTGAATATATACCAGCATTAACAAGTGTTGCGTTGGGAATAGTTTGCGTTGCACCAGATTGATTAAAACCATTAGGGCCTGACCATGAATAGCTAACGCCGCCAGTGGTACTAGAAGCAGATAAATTGATAGTTGCACCGCTACAAATAGGTGTATTTGATACTATACTTGGTTTAGCTGGTGCAGAAGGATCTGACAAGCTAATTGGATTTAATACATTAGATGGGCAAGCATTTCTTGTAACAGTAATATTGGTATAAGAGCCAGCCGACAACCCAGTAATACTGTAATTGCCCGAGGCATTTGCAATAATATTTATTGGGGCTATTGGTGTACCATTTTTACTATAATTAAGGGTATACGTTGCATTTGCTACCAATCCATTTATGGTAATAGACCCATTAGCACCTTGGCATACTGAAGGATTGCTAGTAGACAACGTATCTATAACTGGTGCAGAATTAACCGTTACTGTAATTTTCAATTTCGCACTTTCACAACCAGAAGCGGTATTTATTTGGCTCACATAATAATCGGTGCTACCAATACTTGCCGTATTAGGTGTTGGCGCAGTTGGTAACAAAGTATTGCTTGCGTCGTACCATTTTAATGTGTTGCCAGCAGATGCAGTTGCAGTTAACGCACTTGCCGCAGAATTTTGACAAAGCCCTACAGACGTAGTAGCAGTAGGCAACCCCGGTGTCGTATTAACAGTAATTGTAAACGAACCCACAGCACCAGCACACCCATTTAGGGTAGGTGTAACAGCAATTGTAGCCACATGTTGTGTTGCTTGATTAACAGTGGTGAAGCTATTTACATTACCTGTACCACTTATAGATAAGCCAATAGACGCATCGCTATTTGTCCAAGTGAAAGTAGCCCCAGCAGGGTTGCTAATAAAATTTGTAGCCGTTGTACTTGCACCACCACATACAGCCTGATTGGCTGGTGTTGTAAATGTTGGTATTGGTTTAAACGTAATTTGCTGTGTAGCCGTTGTTGCAGTACCACAATTATTACTATAAGTTAGGCTTACTGTGTAGGTAGCAAAATCGTTAAAAGTTATTTGTGGAAAAGCAGATGATGCCGTTGTAGGATTTACAAAAGTATAATTACCACCAGTTACAGACCAAACGTAAGTAAGCGAGCTACCATATTGGCTATCGTAAGTTGGTTTATGTTTTACATCGGTAGCAAAGTCTATTGTTTTGATACCGCAATAAGATTGTGCTGTGGGTAAAGTAGCAGTAGGCACACCACCAACTGTAATAGTTTGCTTTTTAACTACTGTACTACAAGAGTTACTTACAGCAAGTTGTAGTTGGTATTTACCAGGCTTGGTAATTGTAATTACTGGTTGCACAGCAGAAGGGCTGGAAATAGTGTAAAAACTTGAAGACACTGTATTATTACCTAATGAATCTAAAATTGACCAAGCGAATGTCATTGGCCTACAAGGATTACTATTTGTAGTGTTAACGGGTGTAAAGCTAGTTGGTACGCAAGCAGCTGGATTAATTGTAAAGTCTGGTACTGGTATTGGTTCAATACAAATAGTTCTAGTGGTGTCAGATACTGTACAACTTAAATTATCTACCAATAATCTTATTGTATAAGTACCTACAGTAGAAAAAGTTTGTGTTAGGCTTGGTGGTGTAGATTCAGCTAATGAAGAAGAATAAACAACAACCCCATTTACCAACCAAGTATAATAGGCTGAGGAATTACAAGTATTGCTACTAGCTGATTTTGACTGCCCTGGATCACTAGTATTATTGAATGTAATAGACGTGTTTATACATCCATAAGCTGGATTAGCAAACTTTGCTTTTGGTGCTGCGGCAACAAAAACTTGGGTAGATACATTTGGATCATCGCATTGAAGAGTCCCATTATTACCATTAAAATAAGGATTTATTATTTTGGGCGTCACGGTGTAAGGACCACCACTTGAACAAGAGCTATTTATGTACAAATGAGATATAATACCATTAGCATTAACTAAATCGCATTGTGTGTAATAACCAGTTGTACCATCATTCCAATAAACTAAATAACGCATGCCGGGAAAATTATCACCAATACCACCGCTGCCTGCACTTGTAACTGGTATTTGAAAACTTACTGAATTAGGAAAACAAGGTTTTTGCTGACCATCATTAGCAATACCTAATTTATTAGGTGTATTAATTAAAAAGTAACTTTTGCTACTCACTATACCAGCCGAATCTGCTTTTACAGTAAGTGTATAATAGGTTTGTTGAAGGGGAACATTTAAAATATTTGAAGCTAAAGTTGGATTTGTAATTGTACCATTATTGCCATTTTTTAATTCGAATGTAACAGTTGCACCAGTAGATGAATTATTGCTTAAATCTAAAACAGTACCAGCAGGTTGGGTACTACACCATCCAAAATATAATTGATCGGTTAATATTCTTAGAGGTTGTTGTGGATTAACTTTTGCTATTAAAGTACCTGATGTACTTGCTATTGAAAAGGCTGATGATATTACAGAGGTAACTGGTAAAGTCGAGGATACTTTTAGCTTATAACCACTACCAACTGGCGTATTTGTAGGTATTGTGCCATTAATAAAAGTAGCAAAAAAACCACTTAAGGTGCCAATAAGTGTATTACTTGCAAAACTACCTGTTTGGTCAGAAAGATATAGGTTAAATACATTGTTAGCATCAAAGCAAGAACTTGAAGATAAGCTTATCGGCAAACTAATTGTAGAGCCAGTACCATAAGGTTTAGAAATATCAAATTCAATAGTGTTAATAGTAATTGTTTGCCCATTTCCTAAAAAAAAGAAAAATATAAACAGGGGTAGTAAAAAACATTTTTTCATTAAGATATCATCAGTTATTGTGCTATAAAATGTAATATAGTTAATTAGATGGATTTTTACCCGCATAAGCTGCCTTTTTATCTAAATTTAATACATTAATAAAGTAACCTTATTTTTACTATCTCCGCTTGTGACATATCTATTTGCTTGGCATCAATCATTTTTTATACATTTAATCTATGGTAACATTAGCACTCTATAATCTTAAAGGTGGTGTTGGTAAAACCGCCGCATCAATAAATTTAGCCTATTTGTCGGCACAAGAAGGCTACCAAACATTAATTTGGGATTTAGATCCGCAAGGTAGTTCCTCATTTTTTTTAGGTGTAGCATCGGCCGTAAAAAATGAAAGCAAAAAGCTTTTGAATAACGAGTTCGCTTTTTTAGATGTGGTACAGCAATCGCCTTACCAAAATTTGAGTATTATACCAGCAGATTTGTCGGCTAGGCAAGCAGATATTTTACTTAGCGATATGAAGCAATCGAAAAAGAAAGTAACATCGCTTTTATCATCAATAAAAAAAGAGTTTGATATTGTAATAATAGATTGCCCGCCGGGTATTTCGTTACTACATGATAATATTTTTAATGCGGCAGATTGGGTGCTAATGCCAAATATTCCTACCACTTTATCTATTCGTTCGTATACAACCGTTGTTAATTATTTTGAAGAACATGGCTTTGATAAAGAAAAAATAAAATGTTTTTTTAGCATGGTAGATCATAGGAAAAATTTACATCACGAGATAATAAACCAGTTTTATAAAGATAAAGTTTTTTTTAAAAATTATATCCCCTACTTAAGCGATATTGAAAAAATGGGTATTAATGAAGCACCGCTAGAAACCTTTGCTGCTAATAGTTTTGCTGCACAATGCTATAAAGATTTATGGAAGGAAATAAAGAAAAACAGTTTTGAGTAACCACTTTTTTTATGCCTACTCTAATAAAAAAATGGTGACTACTTTTTTAAAAGTTAGTCACCATTTTTTATTACAAGATCCTGTATCTAAATGCTATTTCATTTCAAAGCTTTCTAAAAACTTGGTTGTAAAATTACCCGATCTAAAATCTTCATTTTTCATTAGCTGCAAATGAAAAGGAATGGTGGTTTTAATACCTTCAATTACATATTCGCTTAATGCTCGGTACATTTTATCTATGGCTTCTTCACGAGTTTGTGCAACAGTAATTAATTTGCCTATCATACTATCATAATATGGTGGAATTGTGTAACCTGCATACACATGACTATCAACCCGCACACCATGACCGCCTGGTGTATTTAAGTTGGTTATTTTTCCTGGGCTTGGGCGAAAGTCATTATATGGATCTTCAGCATTAATACGACACTCAATAGCATGCATTTGCGGCTCGTAATTTTTGCCGGAAATTTTTTCGCCCATGGCTATTTTTATCTGTTCTTTTATTAAATCAAAGTTTACAACTTCTTCCGTAACACAATGTTCAACTTGTATACGGGTATTCATTTCCATAAAATAAAAATTACGATTTTTATCTACCAAAAACTCAATAGTACCAACACTTTCGTAGCTAATAGCACTTGCGGCTTTAATAGCAGCAGCACCCATTGCTTTGCGTAATTCTGGTGTCATAAAAGGTGATGGGCTTTCCTCTACCAGCTTTTGATGACGCCTTTGTATAGAACAATCTCTTTCGCTTAAATGACAAACAGTACCGTACTGGTCACCAGCAACTTGAATTTCTATATGTCGGGGTTCTTCTACAAACTTCTCCATATAAATACCATCGTTTTTAAACGATGCCGCTGCTTCTATTTTTGCATCATTAAAGGCTTTCTCAATATCTTCTTCTTTCCAAACTACACGCATACCTTTACCACCACCACCTGCGGTGGCTTTTAATATGACTGGGTAGCCTACAACATTTTTAGCCAAATCTTTTGCTTGTGCAACACTTTCTAATAAACCACCACTACCAGGTATTACAGGCACACCTGCTTTTATCATAGTTTCTTTAGCAGTTATTTTATCGCCCATGGCATTAATCATATCTGGTGTTGGTCCAATAAACTTAATACCATGGTCTGCACAAATTTGTGAGAATTTGCTATTCTCTGCCAAAAAACCATAACCAGGATGAATAGCATCAGCATTAGTAATTTCTGCCGCTGCCATAATATGTGGAATATTTAAGTACGAGTCGATGCTTGCTGGCTTACCAATACAAACAGCTTCGTCTGCAAAGCGTACGTGCAAACTATCTTTATCGGCTGTGCTATAAACTGCCACAGTTTTAATGCCCATTTCTCTACAGGTTCTTATAACACGAAGGGCAATTTCGCCCCGGTTGGCAATTAATATTTTTTTAAACATAGTATCAATGTGCTGATGTGCTAATGTGCTAATGTGCTAATGACAAAAGCGGTAGCTGTTAGAAAATAAAAATAAAAAGCAATTTGAGAATAAAAATGGTTTCCCATTCTCAAATTTTCAAATTGCTCAATTTTCAAATTAATTCGGTTCTACCAAAAACAAAGGTTGATCGTACTCAACAGGACTATTATCGTCTACTAAAATTTTAACGATGGTTCCACTTATTTCAGCTTCTATTTCGTTAAATAATTTCATGGCTTCAATAACACAAATGGTTTTACCAATAACAATTTCTGTACCTATTTCTGCAAAATTTGGTTTATCTGGTGATGGTTTACGATAAAACGTACCAATCATTGGGCTTTTTATGGTAATAAAATTGTCTGCTTTAGGTGTAGCTTCAATTGCAATTGGGGTTGGTTGTGAAGGGCTAGCAGCAAATTGCTGTGGTGCTACATTATAAACTTGGGGTGCTGCTGCAGCAACTGTAACTATTGGTTCTTCTTTCTGTTTAATGGTTACTTTACCATCCTTATCTTCTATACTTATTTCGCCAATATTACTTTTGTTAATGATCTTAATTAGATCGTGAATTTGCTTTAAGTCCATAAGAGAAATTTTTTGGTTAAGGAAGTAATCGTTTAACTGTAAATTTTAATAATTATAGCAATTTATAAGAGGCGGCAAAATAGCCTTATTTTAACCAAAACATGCTATTTTTTTATAAAATTGATGATTTATAGAGGATTTTGAACTAAAATCTCTTTTTTTAAGTATTTACTTTTTCTTTAAAATGAAGATGGAGCAATTAATAATTGCTCCATCTTCATTCGTTTATAAAACAGTGTTATTCTTTTACCCTTTCTACATAATCACCAGTTTTGGTGTTAATGCGAATTAATTCGCCCTCATCTACAAACAAAGGTACATTTACAGTAGCACCAGTATCTGTAGTAGCGGGTTTTGTGGCACGTGTAGCAGTATCGCCTCGTAAACCTGGCTCACAATATGTAATGCGTACAACAATTTTTTCTGGTAATTCTGCACCAATTGGCAATTCGGTTTCAGTATTAATAAATACAGAAACTTCGGCACCATCTTTTAAAAACTGTGGTGAATCAATCATTTCTTCGGCCAAAACAATTTGCTCAAAGGTTTCGTTATTCATTAAATTAAAGCCAGTTTCATCTCTATATAAATATTGAAATGCTTTTTTTTCAACACGAATTGGATAAATAGTTTCACCACTATTCCAAGTTTTTTCAATGCTGCGTTTATTATCTACGCCTTTTAATTTTGCCCAAATCTTTGCTGCTGCACGAGCTGTTTTGTTTTCGCCAAATTCTACTACACTATACAGGCTACCATCTAATTTAAGAATCATGCCACGGCTTATGTCGGATGTTGATGCCATTTTTTATTTGTTTAAGTCGACAAAAATAGGGATTGGCAAGGGAAAAAAATCATGGTACTATTTTTATAGGTACTAGGCATCATTATAAATAATTTAGCAGTCTATAAAACAATTATTGCGTTTATCTCGTTAATGTTTATTTATAACCAAAAATTTTAGGTTATTATTAAGAAATAAAACTACTTTTACATAAGTGAAAAACTTTAGACACATAAAAAAGTTATTAATAGCATCCACTTTTATTGTGGCTGTACAAGTAGCAATAGCGTCTATTACATTTACTGGCATCATTGGAGACAACGACAAACACAAAAAGTACTCGCTTAAGAATTTAAGTTTATTATCTCACCACAGTTTATCATTATCTTCTCTAAAATTTGGATTACAATTTAAAGGCTCGGATATTTTAAGTCAAACAAGTACTACATCTACAGGTTTTGAATCAAACTCAATACTTAGGTACGATAGAGGTGGTAATACAACTTATATAATGCCATATAAACTTAAGGTTAAAATACCTAGGTTTAAAACTCCATCACTTACAAACAATTAATTATTTTTCTAGTAACCGATAGCCTAAACTTGGTATATCAAACTTAGATGCAGGTACAGGACTTAGATTAAGTTTTGTTGCAATATAATTAATCTTTTTGCCATCTTTCGATTGTACAAAATAGGCCAAAACAAGTCCTGGAATACTTTTAAATTCAACCTCAAATTCTCGAACTGAAGGTATTAAAGTTGGCACAAAATAAACTTGATACGTTTTACCATTTTTAAGTTGTAACTCAGCTTTTTTACAATCGTACCCAATAATTTTTTTTGTCTCTTGGGTAATGATAGTCGTCAGACTATCAAATTCTAGATTCTCTTTACGCCACATAGCACTATCTAATTTGGTTATAAATTTATTATTACCAAACTCTCGCAAAATGGTTATGCCGCCACCAACTTTATCGTAAAAAATAGATTGCGAAAAGGCCTTACTTAGTATATCAACCCTACAATTGCTGCCTTTAATTTGTACTGTTTTAGTTGCTGACTTTAAATTTTCGGCAAAAGAACTATCAGCAGAACTGCTATCTACGGCTATTGCATACGTAATAGTACATTCGGCAACCACCCTTTGCTGTGCCAATAATGTATTTACAGCAAGCACCAAAACCAATTGCAATAAATACTTCATAATCATAAATATATTATACAATATTAGCCAAAAAACAGCACCTACTATTAACTAAATAAATAGCTACGCAACCATAACTTTTGATTTGTTTTTAAGATTATAATAAAAATAATAGTAGCTAAGAATAAGTATCCCAATTACAAAAGGAATAATTGCCAAATGCTTGTACGTATAAGCACCAAATAGTGGCTTTGTATCAATACCAATAAACTCACTAATCATCCAATAAGAATTTGCAGTAATCCAAACGGTGATTGCTAAATTATGACACAATTCTGCAACAATATGTTTGGTTCGCCAAGCAATAATTATAGAAATAAACAAGGTTGGTATAATCATTGTAATGCCCAAAGGTTTCCAAAACATACACCAAGCCACATCTTTAAACAACCAGAAAACAATGTGCAGGTTTTCCATTTTGCGGTAGCTGATGGGGATTTTATAATTGTCATTTACAGATGAAATAGCTTGTACAGAAGGAGATTCTTGTTCCTGTAAAAATTGGGTTGCAGTAGTTTGATTGACCATTTAGATGTATTTTGAAATTTACTAGCTACAATATTAATTTTTTGCACCCAATTATCGACTCAAAACTTTTGTAAACCGCTGAACATTAACCAAAGGAATAATAGGTGTATTGCTCACTAAACTTTCTGTAAACTGCTTTGCAAAATATGGAGCCAACGAGCAACCCTTTGTACCCATACCATTTAAAATACCAATGTTTGAGTATATTGGATGTAGCCCTACAAATGGCCGACGTTCAAGATTAGCAGGTCTTTCGGCAGCAATATGATCAACAATTTTATAGGGTAATTTTAGCCAAGCCGCTAATTGCTGTGCCACTTTATTTTTAAATTCTACCGATGGGTTTAAGTCTTTAAAATTCCATTCGTAAGTAGAGCCAATCCACCACAAATCATCTTGCCAAGGCACAATGGTAATGCCTTGTTTAAAAATATTTGTACGTGGCAAATTGGGTATCTCAGCAATAATAGCTTGCCCTTTGTTTTTGGCATAAGGCAACAATTTAAAATAACGATTATCTGCACCAATAGCACCATCTGCAAAGATAATTTTGGTAGCAGTAATACCATTGTAAGTTACGGATTCTGAATTATGAGTGATGAGTTGCTCAACATCGAAGACTTCTTCAAGCAATGAATTTTGATTTCTTAATTTTTTACGCCATTCAATTAATAAACTATTTACATCAACTAAATAGCAGGGATGAATCTCGCCTATACCAAAAGTGACATTAAAATATTGCTGATAATCTGATTCATTTTCTGGTACTCTTAAATAGTCACTTTCTACAGGTAGGCGTTCTTTAAAAGCCAGCATCATTTGTGGTGTTGGATGAAAATCGAGTATGTTTTTTTGTGAAATAATAGACACCCTCAATTCATTACCTATTGCTGTGTAAGCGTCAAATGAAAATGGCATTAGGGTTTCAATCATCCAAGTTCGTACAATACGCCTACCCGTAACGGGATTAATAACACCACTTGCCACTTTTGAGGCTGTGAAAGGCTTTTGTTCATCAATTACCAATACTTTTTTACCAGCATTTATTAAATACCAACTTAAAAAAGTGCCAGAAACGCCTTGCCCAACAATTATATAGTCGTAGTTCATTTATTTATTTCACGCAAAGAAACAAAGGATGCGAGGAACACAAAGCGCAATTTGATAAAGTGATTTGGGTTGTCTCATAACTCATAATTCATAACACACCATTAATCCCTCATTTCGCCCTAATTTTCATGCCCTCACTATGACTGGTAAACTCTGGTGCGTACATAGATTGTAAATTGGCAATACCAATGCTAAATGTGCCGCTATGGGTAATAAAAACTGGGTACTCAAATATATACGTGCCTTTACGAATATTACCAAAAAAGAAATTGGTACTAGCATCTTTGGTGGCTTCGTAATAGCCTAAACCATCTTGGTATTTATAGCTACTCAATACATTTACTGGTTCCATAGTAGCGGCACGTGTATCTTTTAAGTGCACATAATCCATATCTCTATCGGTTCGTAATTCTAAACGGATGATTATTTTATCACCAATGTTTACTTCGTCATTGTCATTTACAGGGGTTAATATTTTACCCGCATTGCTATTTTTTTCTATAAATAATTTTTTGGTAATTGATAGTGGTGATGCTGACGCAGTAATCTTATCAAAATCTTCAAAGTATTGCCAATAGATACTACCGTAAGAGATGTCTGAATTGGCGATTAATTGATTTTGAGATTTGGTTGTAATAGTTACATTGCCCATTTCTGGCGTTATTTTACTGCCTTCTATGGTTGTTTTAAAATAGCCTGTACCAGTTTGCGACGGTTGTGGTTTAATAGTATAATTACCCAATTTAATGCTAACTTGTTTATCAGCATGTAAAGAATCGGTATTAGCTAATAAAGCATAACAAGCATCGGCTGTAGCAACGGTTGTTTGCCAATTGTTGGTTTGTTTGTTTAGCAATAACCATGTTTTACAATCAGCTATATTTTTGGCGATAACGAGATCCTTTTTTTGGTCATTTATTTCAGTCATAAACCCAATCATGGCACTTTCAAAAGCTACATTGCTTTGGTACCAAAAAGTGGTGTAAGTATCTTTCCAGTACATACCCTTATTGCTAATAATGGCATTATCAGTTATTGATGGTAAAATATTTTTTATTGTAAAAGCCGTTTCATTATTTCTGCTAAACACAATACCTAATAAAGCTTGGTGATACAAGTTTTGCTTTACCCAATATTGTTTAGCTTGGTTATAATAGTAATTGTAAGCTGTTTTATTTTTAATAGCAGTCGTATAAAAACTACGCATGTACAAATATTGAATTTGCGTGGTTGATAGTTGATTTTTAGTAATAGCAGCTTTACTTTTAAGCAATTGAGCATAATCATCGGCAAATGCATCATCAAGATATACCAATGCTTTAGTAATAATGGGTAGCAATTTGATAGCAATATCAGTTGATAAGGCGTTCATTTTAGTTAATTTGCCAATACCAGTTACAATATAATTGGTAATATATCTATCCTCTTTACCACCTTTAAACCATGCAAAACCACCCGATACTAGTTGCATCTGTTGTAATTTTTCAATAGCTGTGTTACTTTGCTCACCCATTTTTATAACATCAAACAACATCGCCATGTTTTTTTGTTGTTGGGTTTCGCTTTCTGCTTGTAACACCCATGGCGTTTCTTGCAACAATATCTGCTTTAATTCCTCATTTTTTGAGAGAGTCGATTTAAAAGCAGTAGTATCTTGTTGCCATAAATCAAATATTGCTTTTAGGCGTGGCTGCTTGTTTGTAATATAGCCTGCCAACGCATTGGCATACAATCGGTTAAAAGTTTGCTCTGCACATTCGTAAGGATATTCCATTAGGTAAGGCAAGGCCTGAATGGCGGTCCAAATTGGGTTAGCAGTATAGTCTACCGTTAGCGATTGATTGGTGAGCGTTTCGCTTTTGTTATTTACTAATTTATCAAACACAAACACTTGTGTAGTATCACCTTTGATTAATAACGGCAAACTTTCTGTAACAAATGCCCTGTTACTTAAAACAGGCAAGGTATTTTCTTCGCCATCGCTAAAATTGCCAGCCGTTGCAATTACCCGCCAAGTGAGTGGTTTATTAAACGAAAATGGTATTTGCATAGGAAATTTAACAGCACTACTTTGCCCAGCAGCCACAGTAAAATACTGAGTAGGAAACACATTTTGAAACCAACCATCAACCGAGGTATTGGTAATTGCATCTACCAATTGTAAACTAACCTGCCCTGTTAGTTCTTTATCGCTAAGGTTAGAAATTTTGGTTACAAATTCCATATTATCACCTTCACGTATAAACCTTGGTGCATTGCTTTGCACCATCAATGTTTTTTGTGTGGTAATAGTGGCTGTATTGCTACCAAAAGCCAAATCTTTAGTATGTGCTAGGCTTTGCCATTTCCATTGCGTAAGGGCTTCTGGTATGGTAAAACTAAATGTATAATTGCCACTAGTATCTGCATATAAATTAGGGAAGAAAAAAGCGGTTTCGTTGAAGTTTTTGCGAGGTTGAATTTTGATAGTTTCACCTAGTAATGACTTTTTAATAGTTAAAACTTTTCTACCATTTTGAAAACTTTCTCCAGTAATAGGATCTGTATACTCAACCGTGGTATATACCTTATCGTAACTTTCTGTAAGAATGCTTAATGCACCAGTTAAATCTCTCTTTTTTGTCCCATACCCAACTACAACAACATTTTCTTCTAAATTGTTAGTTGATAATAGATGCACACCTGCCATTCTCCCTTGTAATGATCGACTAAGGCTAACTACATTTCCTAGCAAACTTGGTATTAATAATTGATCATACTTGATAGCTACAACTTCTATATTTCTTTCATTTTTATAATTTCCATCCGATTGACTAATTCCAAATCCAGCACGACTTATAAACTGATTTTTTGCATATATTATATTCAATATATTTGGCTTAGCCCACGCATGTTTTTGAAATTGGTCAAGGCTAGCATCGTACATACTCGTCAGCAATTCTGCAGCAACTTTTTCACCTTTATTACCAGTAATATTTACCGTCCAAGTTTCTTTACTGCCTGGCTCGGTTTTGTTTCTGAAAGTAGCATATTTTACTTGCAAAGCCTTATTACTAAATGGCACGAAAATGTTGTAAAGATTTGTATAAACCCTATTATTACTAACAAATACTTCGTTTATGGCTACATTACCTCTGTCGGTTTCATCAGCTGTGTAAGTAATATTGTGTAGGCCTTTGTTGTAGCTAGTAAAGCTATATGCCACCCTTTCTTTATCTACTAGTTTTGGTTTTTCGGTTTTGCGAATGACAAAGGTTTTCTCTGCCATACTACCAGCAATAAATCGTGCAGTTTCGTTGGGTTCAACATAATTATTTAGTGTGTAATTAAAATTGTATTGTGGGTACGGTATTGCCTGCCTACTAAACAAGGTCATAAATTGAATATCCTTTATCTCATTACCATATTTGTCTGTCGTGGTAGCTTCTACTTTGTAATAACCAACAGTTAATTTATTTATAATTTGAAAAGTAGTATTTGTTGCTGTGTTAATTTGACCTTCAGCTACAAGATTGCTTACAGGCCAGTTTTTCTCGTTCAGTTCATCATTATATTCATCCGTTGGAAAGTTTTGTAGATAGGTTTCCTTATTCATCACAAACATATCTGCACGCTGCCAAAGGCGCTGCCTTATTAAACGTTGTGGTGTTTGTACCGAATAGATTTTTATAGTTACTTCAGCAGCTTCATTTTCATTACTTAAATTTTTGGTAGTAACTGCTAGTTGTTTTAAGCTATCAGCTTCTACCAACTTTGGCACAGTTACATGTAATATTAAACTTTTGTATCCTACCGTAACTTGAGATGTGGCGCTTCTTGTTTCGCCATTTATATCTGTAACATCGGCACTTATTGCAAAGTCGAAAACTGGCTCGGTGTTTTTATCTATTTTATCATCGGCCAATGCTTTAAAAGTTATTGAAAATTTACCAGTAGCGTCGGTAGTTATTTGCCCATTACTAATTTGTTGGGTTCTACTGTTGGGTCTGCTTTTGCCTCGCCACAACCAATCGTATACAAACCGTGCATTACGTTGCACATTAAAGGCAACCTTGGCACCATCAATAGCATTACCTGCATAGGCTTTGGCAACACCAATTACAGTAACAGAATCATTTAACCGATAACTACCTTTTACTTTTTCAAACTCCACGTAAAACTTAGGTCGCTTGTACTCTTCTACCGAAAAGTTACTACTGCTGTTACTAAAATTATCTGCGTCAATAGTAAACTGCCCAGTTAATACATTTTGTGGTAATATAAATTTACCCGAAAAAGAGCCATAATCGTTTGTTTTAAAATAGAGAGAATCGATATTTTTATTATTGGCATCTTGTAAATAAATTAATACAGAATCTTTACCAGCCAATACTTTGTTTTGCTTGGTTGTGAAATCTTTGGTGATGGCTATGCCTTTAAAATACATTGTTTGTCCAGGGCGATAAATACGTCTATCAATAAAAAAGAAAACTTTAGCTTTATCTGCTTCATAATCTGCGGCTTCATCTTTATCGTAATCTTCATCATCGCTTCGCTGATTGTAGATATACTCGTTATCGCTTAACAACAATTGGTCGTTTTTTAAAGAAAAGCTAAAGTCATAATTACCATTATCATCTTTGGGTGTAAAATTAAAATAGCCATTTTTATCGGATTTTTTTTCAGTAACTAATTTGGTTTCGTCTTGTCGCTTGGTGTTATTCCATTCTTGCTTTTTTATAGTAATTGATACATTATTTAATGGCTCGCCAGTTTCTCTATGCAATACAAAATAATCGTTACCATTTTTTATATAGCTAATATTAGAAATATACAGTATTTGCTTCGTCATTTTGCGCACTGTATCTATAAAATCAGCACCACTACTTGTAAGCAATACATACTTACCTACTGGCAAAGCAGCTATTTTTATTTCAACTGAATGTGTCTGATAATCATTTGTTTGAGGTAATGGTTGTGTAAAAAATGCGTACGCTTTCATTTTAGCTAAGTCTGTAAAGTCTAGCTTATCGCTAAATTGATTTGACATTTCTTTATCTGAAAGTTTTATCACTCTTATAAACAGCGTATCAACATTATTGTAACTCACCAATGCTCTAAAGGGTTTGTTGGGAATATTTACTTTTTCAGTTTCAACAGTAATAATTTTTTGGAGAATTTGGTTGCGAAGATTTTTTAAGTTGCTAGTACCTTCATCAGTTTGTTTAAATCTTGCTAAGGCGGCTTCTATAATTTGTAACGCTTTTACCTTACTGTAGCGTTGTGTTGTATCGCCAAAGGGTTGATAGGTTTCAGCTTTAGATACATATAATTGGGCTAATAAATAATTGGCTTGGCTAGCCCTTGCAGCAGCGGTTTTAGCAATTGTTTCTAAAGTAGTTTGGTATAGTTCCTCTTTTTGTTCATTTACCAAATTATTGTTTACCCATTCAATTCTTTCTAAGTCCACATCAACCAAGGCATTTTTATCTATATCATTTTTATGAAATTGCAGCAATTGCTTAAACAATTGCAGTGATACATATAAATGAGAGGCAGTATCAATCGTTTCAATAGGCATATTTAAAAAAATATCCGTTGGCTGCAAAGCAGCTAAATTTTTTAATTCAAAAGCGTAAGTAGGTTTAGTTAAGTAATAATCGCCGCTTTTAAAATAATCTAACGCTTCGTGTGCCAATACATCAAATAAAGTTGGTCGTAAATAAGTAGCATTACCCTTTAATAATATGGCATTAAAAGGTTGCAATTTAGTTGCTTGCAAAATGGCTACGGATATAATACTGCGTTTAAAATTGCCACTAATAGCATTGCCAAAATCATCAGCAGACCAAGTTTCTATAGCTTCTTTTTTAAAGCCAATAGTTTTGCTTCTATTATACAACTGCCAACGATTGGTATTGTAATATTGCCAGTAACGATTTGCCAACAGTGAATATAAAATGCTTTTTGCAGCCTCGTTGGTTGTCTCAGTAATTTCCTTTTGTAAAATAAATAGCGCATTATTTGGTTTATTGTCAAATACCTTGTCTTCTAACCCAACTCTATAAATCAAGCATTTAATTATTTGAACATCTTTATGTTGTTGCTTAGCTATTGCATATAATATATTGACCTTCTCTAATGCTTGCTTATTTAAATTTTTTGTGCTAATTAACGTATCTATTTCTACCCATTGTTTTTGAAATGTGATATCTATTTTTTGGGCAAATAATTGAGACGTTAAAATACAAGAAACCACTACTAATGACAATATTTTAAAACGCATGTGTAAACAATTTTGTGGTAAAATAAATAGTTTATAACTAGTATGATGCAATAAGCAGAATAATTACATATAAATTAGCAAAGCAAATATTAACAATAAAAACTAGGCTAAGATAGGGTGGATATGCGGGGTGAGGTATAAAAACAAAAAAAGGGCCAGGATAAAAATCCAGCCCCGTTTTAAAATCCAATATCCTATGAAAAACCGTTGCAAATATAGAGATTGTTTATTAAAAAAAAAATATTTGTAAATTATTTTTAAAATATTTTCTTGGTAGATAAATATTTTACATTTCTATGAAAAAATAGATTTAATAAAGTGCCTAAAATAGAAAAAGGTGTTACAGATATGCAACACCTTTTTAAATAACAAATATGAATTTAGTTTAATAAGCCCAGAGATCTTGTTCGTAATTAAATATTTTTTCTTTAATAGCTTCACCTTCTAGCAACATAAACAATTTATTTTTAGCATGCTTTTCAGTTAATGTTTGATTAAAGGGGTTATCAATAGTACTTTTTATTATATAACTACTATACATTCTACTTTCAAATACGTCTTCCCAACTCATTCTGTTGCCAAAATTTTTAGGATTGTATACATCATATTTCCCTAAAATACTTCTAATATCGGGGTAATAAATCCAAAAATAAGTAATTGGTGGACCATCTAAAACTTTACCATTTGGCAAAATTTGCGGCCCCATGGGAGCAATACCCAAAATACGTGTTACCAATCTTGCTGCTTCTTTATCAAAAACAACTTCTTCTTTAAGTTGAAAACGATAGACTGAATCTACAGGAAATTCACGGTTTCTTACCTCACGTCTTATTACAGTTTGTCCATCTAAATCATATACAGCATTGGTGTCAACACCACCAGAAAACGCTGCTTTAAACTTTTCTTTTGTAAATGGTGTTGTAAACCGTTCGTCTTCAAAAGCAACAATACCGCCTTCAAGCACGGATTTATATAAGATAGCAAAGAATAATTGACTACCATTATCGCTTTCTAATGTGTTTTTAAAACTAAGATTCATCTTCTCTCGTGCATCTATAATTCTCCAAATTCTATGTTTAAAAACTGCATCATCTTCACGAATATAATCGTATGCAAATGGTGTTCTATCTTTAATTAAGTTAGCTTCTACAATATTGTCATTTCGTAATGATACTTTATTTGAATCTGTTAAAGGATTGCCAGTTCCTGATGATTTTACATACTCAAGTGGTGCATTATTACCGTTTTTGGGACGCTTTGTAGTATCAGGCTTATTACCATTTGTAGGATTGTTATTCTCAAAAGGATTGGCACTACTATTACTTTCAAATGGATTGGCGTTGTTAGTAACTTTATTACCAGTTTTTGGTTTTACGTTACCATTATTATTAGTGGCATTGCCAAATGGGTTAGCATTGGAAGTAACTTGCTTTTTTGCAGCTGGTTTTTTAGGTTTTACTTGTGCAGTAACATTGTTTATAGCTACCACAGCTACTAACAATGTTGAACAAATACCTTTTAAAAATAAATTACACATACAACAAATTTTAATTTGAAAGATTGAATACCGCTGAACTTACAAGTTTTCTACTGCCATCTGGACCGTTAACTGTAATATCAGTAATAGCAACAGTTGAACCAGCTTTACATTTTTCTATAATTGATTTAGCTTCTGAAGTAAAATAAGCACCTCTATTTTGTGTGTAACCAGCACCATTCTCAAATCCTTTGCCTTGTGCTACTAATAAAAAGCCAGTAACATCATATTTAATACCTTCAAACACAAAGTCTTTTAAATCTGCCCGTACACCCACATTGGCTTTAAATGCGTTTACAGGAATCGTACCACCGCCACTATTGCCAACCATTGGCATAGGATCTGGAATACGCTTAACTCTAAATTCAAAAGGTGTTGTTTTACCATCAACAGATACATTGATAGTAGCTTTACCAGGATTATCTACAGTAGCTTCAAATTTACCACCACCTTTATTTGACAGAGACCCATTATTAATAGTTGCATTAATAGCTTCCGCACCTTTAGTACCACCAGAAATAGAAATTGGATTAGCAACACCAATATATAATACTTTAACAGCATCTGCACTAACTGATATGCCAGTTGGAGAACCTACTGTGTATTTAATTTCTTTATCTAAAGTTTCTTGTTTACCAGTAGCTTGATTAAAATATGATATACGTAATTTTTTAACTGCACCATTCGTTGCCCCACCAACGATAGTTTTATACTCATAACTACCATCTGGCAGTAAAGTTGCTGGTGCACCGTCTACTGTAATTTGTGGCCTTGAATTTTTATTAAATGCACCAATGCCAGCAGTAATACGCAACTCTTGGCCTGGCATTAAATAAGCAGAACTTTGACCATATATAGGTGCATATGTATCAAATATTTGTTCAACAGCACCAACTTGGTTGTGACAAAACTCTACAACTTTAGATTCACTATTTTTAATATCATTTTGAAATTTACTCAAAATGGTGATAGCTGCAATAGTAGGTGTCATGTGAAAATATGAGTAAGCCCAATCATCATTACCAACAGCTTTATTACGAGATTTAGGTACTGTCAAATCTAGAGGTAAACTTGTATTAAATTCCTTTGCAATGGCAGGATCTATAGCCAATAATTGATCTTTAAAATCTTGTAATTTTTTCTTTATTTCTTCCCCTTTCGCTTTACCTGGATCTACAAATAAACGTGTGGCTGCATCTAGGTTATCTTCTTTGTATTTTTCTTCATTATCTACTATTTCTAATCCCGATTCTTTTTTTAAATCGGTTTTTAAACCTTCAAGATAAGATGTGATAACATCAGCCATTTGACTGGCTTTGTCTGCTTTTGGAAACCAAATGGCCGCCTTTTCTTTCTTGTCTTCTTTAGTCAACATCTCTTTAAATGATGCAAACACAACCTTATCTTTCGCATCAATAACAGCATTAGAATTTAATAGGCTGTTATTCACAGTTCTAAAGGCATTCAATATTTCAGCTGATACATTTAATGCAAGCAAAGCCGTTAGCACTAAATACATCATATTAATCATCTTCTGCCGCGGCTCTTTTGGTATGGACATATATTGTAATAATTACTATAAAAATTTATAAATAAGTGGTATTGCAAATGAGATTATCAAAAACAATTAAGCTCTCCCCTGCATAGCTGTAAGCATATTACCATACACTTGGTTTAATTTACTAAGATTAGTTGCTAAGGCAGCAATTTGTTCCTTAGCTCTAACTGCATCATCAGCACTACTTTGCATAGCAGATGACGCTTGAGCCAACTTACCGTAAAACTGATTTAACGCTTTTAAATGATTGTTGCTTTCTTGCAATTCCAACTCATACACTGTGTTTATTGCTGCAAGGTTTTTTGTTAATACTTGCACTTGGCCATGAAATTGTTTTGATGTTTCAGCGGCTCCACTAAAAGCAGATAACGAATTTGTAGCTTGAGAAACAGCAATAGTTACATTACCAAAAGCAGTAGCTGCTTCTTTAGATTTTATTGCAAAATCTGAAGTAGATTTTACAACATCACCAATTTCGCCCATTTTATCAACAGTACTTCCTAGTTTTTGAAACCCAGTACTTAATTTAGTTAAATTAGCAGGTGTAATATCAGCTTCTTCTAACATTTTCTCCATTGTTTTTAATGCTGGATTACCTTTTACAATTTCTACTGTAGGAGTTGTCATTGTACTAGAGTCTGGTGGTGGTAAAATAGCATATACTAAAAAGATACCAGCCTCAACCAACAACCCTACAGGCAACAAAATATCAGAACCAGCCCAGTGTTGAATTTTAAACAAAGCACCTACAATTACAATTGATGCACCAACACAAACTATAACATTTACTAAGCGATTTAATCCTGGAGAAATACCTGCTGACATAATGGTTTTTTTATTATTGAAGAATTTTTTGTTATTTAATAAATATAGTTGTGGCTTAATAATTTAAGACCATTAAAAAATTAAAATTAAAAATCTAGTATTATAATTATTTTTTCATTCGTGGAGCCAAATCAATCACACATCGAAACCCAATGTAAGATTTTGCAGTATCTTGATATTCGAAAGCCCTAGTACTAGTTTGAAGAAAATAACCAACATCTTTCCAGCTACCACCACGAATTACTTTTCGTTTCATTCTTGGAGGGTCTGAATCTTTAGCATCATATCTTACATCGGGGCTAATTTCTGACATAAAATTATAAGAACTTTCGTTAAAGTATGAATTTGTCCACTCTGCTACATTACCAGCCATATTATATAAACCATAATCGTTTGGCCAATAGGCATCTGCACGTACAGTGTAAAAACCACCATCTTCAGCATAATTACCTCTACCAGGTTTAAAGTTTGCTAGTAAACAACCTTTTTTATTTCTTAAATAGTAGTTACCCCAAGGAAACATTGAATTGCTTCTACCACCACGTGCTGCATATTCCCATTCGGCTTCGCCGGGTAAGCGATAATCACTTTCTACAGCCATTTTTTTAGTTTCTAAATAATGGTTTTGTATATGTGTTCTCCAATGGCAAAAGGCAACGGCTTGTTTCCAAGTAACACCAACAACCGGATAATTACCAAAAGATGGATGTGCAAAATAGCGCTTCGTCATTGGCTCATTATAAGAGTATGAGAAATCTCTCATCCAAACCAATGTATCAGGATATATTTTTTGATCTTTGCGTGTAATAAAATTTTTGCGAGCAATACCTGCATTTTCCCTTTTTGCGGCTTCGGCTAGTTCAAAAGTTTCTAAGTGATAAACTAATTTATCAGGATCAATATCTGGTTTACCGTAAAGCCTATTGTCTGGAGCGAGAATTAATTTGTTGCCCAATTTTTCTAAATTTGATGCATCATATTTAATAGTGCGAGCTTTTACCCAATCTATAGCAATGGCAGAATCGCCACTTGCAGAACCACCTGGTGAAGATTTATAATAACCTAATTCTTTTGCAGCCAAAGAATCTCTTACCCAAATAACAAATTGTCTGTACTTATTATTGGTAATTTCAGTGGCATCCATCCAAAAACCAGGAATAGAAACTTGTCTGTTTCTAGCAGTGTAGGAAAAATTAATGTCCTCATCACTAGGCCCCATGTGAAAAGTACCAGGCGGTACGTATACCATACCAAAAGGAGAATTCATACTTTGCTTTGCTGAAGGAGCCACACCTCTTACTTGTCCATCATCAACACCCTTAGATTTATTCTTTGATTTTGAACAACTAACGGCTAGGATTGACACTAGAATTATTAGTAAAAGATTAATGCGGTTTATCATCATAAAAAACTATTAACAGGTAATGACAAATATATAAGTAAAAAAGTTTCAAAAACCAGTTTCGATTTTGTTTTTAATAATTTTACATACAAGTAGAAATATGTCAGTACGCGTTTTTTTTAATTGTTTTACTAGTTCTATTTTTATGATAGTTTAAAATTAACTATAATTCGAGAACTAAAATAATTAACTTTAAGATAGCAACATCAAAAAGAGAATTATATTTTTGATAAAAAAATCACAAAATTATTTTCTGGCAAGTCGCACTGGTAGTTTTTACATGAATAAAAGATTGAGTTTTGGCTAAATGACTTACCTCTTAATAATTCAAATTCCTTTTCTTCAGTAAACGTAGTTTGCAAAATTTTATTTGGTATGTACTTTAATAAAAGTGGTTGTATGTATTTATGAGCGTCCAAACCGGTGATTACAATTTCTTTAAAACCCGCTGTTTGCAATTGTAAATTACTTGCCCAAACGCCAAACGATGTTGGATGTTTAACAATAGCATTACCTAAAGCATCCACCATATTTATTGACTGTTCTAACCAATCTTTTTTATCAAAAATTATTGATAAATATTTAAGATTGGCTACCATAATAGCGTTTCCTGATGGCACTGCACCATCATATACTTCTTTTTTACGTACAATAACATCTGATTGATATTGATTGGTAAAATAGAAATATCCTGTATCTGCTTCACTAAAATTTTCTATAACAAACTCAGTTATATATTTTGCTTGTAGTAAATATTTACTATCGCCAGTAACTTCTTGCAGATGAATAAGGGCTTGAATGAGGTAGGCATAATCATCTAAAAAAGCAGGTATTTTTGCGTGGTTATTTTTATAGGTATGTTGGTAAGATGCATCATTGTTTGCAAATTTGTATTCTATAAATTTTGCATTATTGATGGTTAACTCTTTATAGTTTTCAATACCCGTTGCGGCATAAGCTTTACACAAAGCAGTAATTAACAAAGCGTTCCATCCTAACAATATTTTATCATCTAGTTGTGGGCGGATTCTTGAATTGCGATGAGCCATTAAAATATGGTGACAATGCTCTAAAATGGCTTTTAAATCATTCACTTCAATAGCCTTTCTTTCAGCAAAATCTTGCACTGGTTCTTTTACCCAAAGTATGTTTGTGTGTTCCCAGTTGCCAGGCTCGGTTACATCATAATATTCACTAAAAAGTGCCGCATCATTTCCTAATAATTCATCAATTTCAGCCCTTGACCAAACATAAAACTTACCTTCTACACCCTCGCTATCAGCATCTAATGCACTATAAAATCCTCCTTCTTCGCTTAACATTTCTTTTTCTATAAATCCAATTGTTTGTGCAATTGTATCGGCATATAATTTATTGTTAGTTATTTGGTATGCTTCTGCCATTACGCCAATCAACAACGCATTATCATATAGCATTTTTTCAAAGTGTGGGGCAAGCCATTTATTATCGGTACTATACCTTGCAAAGCCACCGCCTAATTGGTCATAGATACCACCATATATCATTTTATCTAAACTCAACAAAGCCTGTTGCAATGCGGCTTTATTTTTTGTAAAATGATAATGCCTTAGTAAATATTGTATTGAAAAAGTTTGTGGAAATTTAGGGGCATTACCAAACCCACCCCATGTTGTATCGGCTTGTTTTAAAATATTTTCAGCAATCAAAGTAAGGTTGTCTTGGGTAAAAATGGATGGCTGTTCAGCATCAGTAGGTTTAGTAATACCAAACGCATTGGCATTACGTAAATGATCCATTAGGTTCTCAGCTTGGGCTTCTATTTCATGTTTTTTTTGATGATATGAATCGTTGATGGTTTGTAAAGTATCTTTCCAACTCATACGGTTATAAGCCTGTACTGGTGGAAAATAAGTACCCCCATAAAATGGTTTACAATCGGGTGTAAGAAACACATTTAAGGGCCAGCCCCCACTACCAGTCATGGCTTGTACTGCATCCATATAAATATGATCTAGGTCTGGTCGTTCTTCTCTGTCAATTTTTATATTAATAAAATAATTATTCATTATTTGTGCAGTTGCTTCATCTTCAAAACTTTCACGCTCCATTACATGGCACCAATGGCAAGCTGCATAACCAATACTTACCAAAATAGGTTTATTTTCTGTTTTTGCCATTTGTAACGCTTCATCACCCCAAGGAAACCAGTTAACTGGATTATGTGCATGTTGCAACAAATAAGGACTGGTTTCGTGAATAAGCTGATTGGTATGTGGATGCTGCATTTTTATAAAAATTATTAAACCAAAGATGAACATAATTGCATAAAAAAATCCCAAACAAATTTGCTTGGGATTTTTCTTTTAAAAGATGTTGAAAAGAATTATGCTTCGCCAACTTCTGTTGCTGGTGCTGCTTCAGCTACAGTTTCAACTGGTGTTGCCACTACTGCAGCTTCTACCTTACGAACAACTGGTTGGTTACGACGATCTTTTTGACCTTTTTTGTGTGCATCGCCTCTACGTAAAATATTGGCTTCATGCTCATCGTGCCATGTTTGAAACTTAACCATAGCGGTTGCATCATCAAACAAACCCAACTTAACACCACGCAATAAATGCTTTAAAAACAATACGCCTTTAAAAGACATGATACGACGTACAGTATCAGTTGGTTGAGCACCTTTGTGTAACCATTCTAATGCTTTTTGACGATCTAATTGAATTGTAGCAGGTACTGTTAAAGGGTTGTACGTACCAATTTTTTGGATAAATTTTCCATCTCTCGGTGCTCGTCCATCAGCAATTACTATAAAGTAAAATGGGCGTTTTTTGCTACCGTGTCTTTGTAATCTCATTTTTACTGCCATGTTAAATAGAAATTTAGTGGCGTTAATTAATAGGGTTTTCTCTCATCAATTTTTCAATCGAGCGGTAAAAATAATTATCTATTAAATACCTTCCAACTTTTAAAATGGCTTTTTTAATAAAGATAACATTTTGAATCAGCTTCTGTATTGCTATTTAGCCGCATATGCGTCGCACACTGGGGTCATAAAACCATTATCAGCTTGGCCGCATTATTTGCCAAACACCTTTTTACCACCAATAAATGTATATACTGGTTTTATTTTTAATACATTGGCCGCATCACTTTTCATAATATCATTATCAAGCATTATGAAATCGGCTTTTTTACCAATTTCTAAACTACCGATTTCATTTTCTAAAAAACTTGCTTTAGCAGCCCAAATGGTCATACCGCGTAAGGTTTCTTCTTTTGTAAGGGCATTTTCTTTTTGAAAACCATCCGAAGGAAATTGCTTGGCATCTTGCCGAAAAACCGAGGCTAAAAATGTTTTAAATGGGCTAATATCCTCTACGGGAAAATCTGTACCCAATGGTATCCATTTATTTTGCTGTAACAATTGCTTAAAAGCATAGGCACCTTTTATACGTTTGTTACCTAAACGTTCACTTGCCCAATACATATCGCTAGTTGCATGGGTAGTTTGTACAGAAGGGATAATATTACTATTACCAAACAAATTAAAATCTGCATCATTTACAACTTGTGCATGTTCAATTCGCCAACGTCTATCGTTTTTTCCTTTTAAATATTTGGTGTAAATATTTAAAATTTCTCTGTTAGCACTATCGCCAATGGCATGTGTACACATTTGAAATTTTGTACCAATCAATAAGGCCGCAACACTGTCGTAGTGTGCTTTTGTGTTTAATAAAAAACCACTCCAATTTGGTTTATCAGCGTAAGGCTGCAACAAGCAAGCACCACGGCTACCTAAAGCACCATCAGCGTAAACTTTAAACGCATTTACAAATAATTTATCGGTTTTGTAAGGCCCTTTTGGTAAGTAACGATTATAATTTTCGGTAGCATCGCTTAACATTACGAATAAACGCATATTTAATTTACCATCTTTTTGTAAGCCATCAATTATCTCAACATCATCGTACATTAAACCGCAATCTGTAACTGTAGTAAGGCCTTGCGCAAAGCAATTTTGTTGTGCCGCCAATAGCCATTTTTCATAATCTGCCTTTGTAGCAATTGGCATTTTAGAAGCCACCAACCCTTTGGCATTATCCAGCAAAATACCCGTTAGTTTCCCGTTCTTAACTTCTACTTCGCCACCAGTTAATGTTTGGCCAACGGTTACATTTGCAATTTCCAAGGCTTTTTGGTTTGCAACGGCTGCATGACCATCAACTCTTGTTAAAAACACTGGTTTATCTGGAAACAATGCGTTTAATGTTTTGTTGGTAGGAAATGATTTCCCCGGCCATTTGTTTTGATCCCAACCTCTACCTTTTATCCATGGTTCATCAGGATGTTTTGCTGCAAAATCTTTAACCCGTTCAACTACTTCATCCCAACTAGCACACCCAAATAAGTTAACTTGAAACAAGCTTTGTCCATAACCCAAAAAATGTGCATGTGCATCAATAAAACCAGGGTACACCGCTTTGCCTTGTGCATCAATAATTTCATTTGCCGTATAAATTTTTAAAAGGTCATCGTTTTTACCAATGGCAATAATTTTCCCATCTTTTACAACCATTGCTTCGGCTATAGAAAAGGTACTATCAACGGTGTAAACAACCGCATTGTGAATAATTGTATCTGCCTGTTTTGAGGATTTACAAGCAAAAAAAAATAGCAGTAAGGTATAAGTAAAAAACTTTCTCATGCTATAAAAATAACAGAGAAAGTTTTAAATATTTTGAAGAAATAATGCTGTTAATTATTTTAAAAGTTCACAAGGTTTTAAACCTGTATGTTTTTTAAATGCAGCCGAGAAATGTGAGATAGACGAATAACCCAATAATGCTGAAACATCGGTTACACTCAATCCTTTTTCGTGTAACAAATATTTTGCGTGTTCCATACGTTGTTGTTGATAAAAGTCAAATATGGTAGTACCGAAAATTTCCTTAAAGCCTTTCTTTACATAGCATTCATTCATTGCTACTTTACGACTTAATTCTTTAATGGTTATCGGGTCGCCAATATGCTGCAATAGAATTTCTCTAGCTTTGTAAATGCCTTCGCGACTGCGTTCATCTTCTAGAAATTTACAGCTAAAACCTTCTTCTTTTTCATCTACCAAACAGTCTAAACTATATAATAATATTTCGTGTACTTTGGCATTTAGAAAAATATTTTCTAAAGCCCCACTATAACTATGGTTTAACAATGCATCTAGCGTATTGCGCTTTTTATTGCACAATGGAAAGGTTTTTGTAAATGCATTGGGATGTTTAAAAGCCAACACTTCGTCTTTACGGTTGCTTAATTTTACGTTGTGTGTAAACTGGTATAAAAAAGATGCTGAAAAATGAAAGGTAAACACATCAACTGTTGTTTGTTCGCCCTTGCAGTTAGTAGGCTGATCTTTACAGAAAGAGCAACTTTTTTCGTAACAATATTTATTGCCAGTCGTACAATAACGCAACTCTAAAAAATTTTCGTCAGGTTTTTTTTCGTCGTAATGATATACCATCATGCCTGTGTCTTCTGCCACCCAAGGATGTTGCGCATAATATCGATTAATATTATAGCTGATAGAACCAGGTATATGTTGTTCTTTATGGTACAACAAATCCATACTTGGCTCGATACCACCTCTATGAGCCAATTTTAATATATCGTGTACTTGAGGCATATTTTATTTTTGTATATGCAAATATATGTAGGTACATGTAATTTACCAAGTATGAGATTTTTGAAATTGATACAAATGTGTATTTTGTTCCTAAAATGACTGATTAATGACAAAACAAGCTTTAATCACGATAATTTAAGGCTGGTTTTCTATCGCCTAATAAGGCTTTATATTGATAACTACCTCGTTGTAGTTTAAATTCTTCGGTAGCTTTATTAATAATATTTTTATCGTTGTATAAATCTATTGCAGTTAAAGCCATTGTTTTTGCTGCCACTATTAAACCTTTAATGCCAATATCTGTACCACCACAGGCAACAGCTTGCCAGCTATGCGCAGGTACACCGGGTACCCAAGTTGCAGTTGTTAATCCAACGGTTGGTACAACATAACTTACATCGCCTACGTCTGTGCTTCCACCACCTGCATCTGGCACTAATTTTAATGGTATTATCTTACCTGCATTTTCTATAGCTGGTGCAGGAAAAGTGAAAGATGCTTGTATTTTTTTTGCAAATTCAATTTCATCTGGTGTATAAGAAATACCACCTACTTTTTCTAAATTTTTTTGCATAGCTATACCTAAAGTTTTATTAAGCAATAAATCGTGCGTACCACCAATTACCTCATAATCCATGGTAGTACCAGTGCCTAATGCACCACCCCTTGCGGCATTCACAACGCGTTCAAAAATTTCTTTTACATCTTGCCTTTTAGGATGACGAACGTAATAATATACTTCTGCAAAATCAGGTACAACATTGGGTGCTTTACCACCATTTGTAATAACATAATGAATACGTGTTTCTTGAGGAATATGTTCCCTCATCATATTTACCATATAATCCATACTTTCTACTCCATCCAACGCACTACGTCCTCTTTCTGGTGCTGCAGCAGCATGAGCAGATAAGCCATGAAAGCGAAACTTTGCAGAAGAATTGGCCAAAGCACTAGTCATAGTTACCGCATTTTCATTATCTGGATGCCAATGAATAACTACATCAACGTCATTAAATAAGCCAGCACGAACCATATAAACTTTACCACTACCGCCTTCTTCTGCGGGGCAACCGTAAAGTTTAACTGTACCTTTTATTTTACCTTCGTCCATTAATTTTTTTAACTCAATAGCAGCAGCCACGCTAGCTGTACCGAATAAATGATGCCCACATCCATGCCCTGCATCTTGCCCTTGAATACCCGTTTTTTCGGGTGCAGTTGTTTGTGCCAAACCAGGTAGCGCATCAAACTCTGCTAAAATTCCAATTACGGGTTTGCCACTACCGTAAGTAGCCACAAAAGCAGTAGGAATGTCAGCAACATCGGCTTGTACTGTAAAGCCATTATCGGTTAGTGTTTTTTGGTGTAACGCCGAACTTTTAATTTCCTTATAACCTACTTCTGCATACGTCCAAATTTGTAGGGCAATTTTTTTATAATCGTTGTATTTAAACTGAATATCATTA
>JBBQLL010000041.1:0-27945 GCA_038327865.1 Chitinophagales bacterium
TTGCCTTAACAGCATCTGCAACAGCCAATGTACGAGAAAAAGTGTTAGCGGTTGGTATGCAAGATTATGTAACCAAACCCTTTAACCCAGATGATTTTTTTATAAAGCTAAAAAAGTATTTGGTGTTATACTAACTAAGTACACTTGTAATCAATATTTTAAATAGCCACTACGTTGAAAAATAAAAAACCGTCTCGTTTTATTTATGAGACGGTTTTTTATTTATATCAAGTTATTCTTATCAATTGTTAATTGCCATACACACTTAAAAACTTAATTCGCATAATTTTTAGTTGTTCCCATGTATAATTATTATCGCTTAATTCTTTCTGTGCTACATCTAAAGATGATGTTTCGCAGCCTTTAAAATACTCAATAATATCTTCTTGATCGTATTCGTCTAGCCAATCATCTATAGCATAATCTAGGTTCAATTTAGTACCACTTGCTGCTATGGTTTCCATTTCTTCTAGCAACTCATTTAACTGTAAACCTTTGTTTTTAGAAATAGTTTCAAGCGATATTTTTTTATCTACGTTTTGAATAATGTAAATTTTGTTGCTGGCTTTGTTAGCAACGCTTTTCATTACAAAATCATCTGGTTTTTCAATATCATTTTCAGCAACATACTTTGCAATTAACTCAACAAATGGTTTGCCGTATTTAATAGCTTTACCCTTGCTTACACCTTGGCATTTTTCTAGTTCCTCTAAGGTTGTGGGATATAGCGTACACATGTCTTGCAACGAATTTTCTAAAAATATTACAAAAGGGGGTAAGCTTTTTTTCTTGCCTTCTTTTTGTCGCAAATCCTTCAACATGTCAAACAATTTATCGTCTAAAGCTGCTACTACTGGTGCTGCGGCACCTTCATGGTCATCATCATCTCCTTCACCTTCTTCAAAAATATGGTTTAAAACAATTTTAAAAGAAGTTGGTTTTTTTACAAATTTTTCACCCTTTTCGGTCAATTTTAATAAGCCATATTCTTCAATATCCTTCTTTATTAAGTTGTTTAATAACATCTGTCTAATAAGGCTATGCCACAAATGGCTTTCTTTGTCTTTTCCAATGCCAAACACGGGTAATTTCTCGTGGCGATACATGGTTATTTGAGGCGTTAATTTACCCAATAAAACATTAACAGTGTAATCTGTTGTAAAACGTTCATCTAATGCTTTTACAACTTTTATCACTTTTACAACCTCGTCTTTTGCCTCAAATTTTTCTTTAGGATGTGTACAGTTATCGCAATTGCCACAGTTATCATTTTCCCAATCCTCACCAAAATAATGCAATAAAATTTTACGTCTGCAAACACTACTTTCTGCATAAGCAACCGTCTCATCAATTAGTTGTGCACCAACTTCTCTTTCGCTTAATGGCTTGTCTCGCATTAAATGTTCTAACTTAGAAACATCTTTGTGAGAATAATACAATACGCAAATACCTTCTAAGCCATCTCGCCCACCACGACCAGTTTCTTGGTAATAATTTTCTATTGATTTTGGTATATTATAATGAATTACAAAACGAATATCGGGTTTATCAATACCCATACCAAATGCAATGGTAGCAACTATTACATGCATATCCTCATTTAAAAACTGGTCTTGTCTGTTGGCTCTTAATTTTTGGTCAAGCCCTGCATGATACGCAACCGCTTTTATATTATTTGCCATCAATACTTCAGCAAGTTCTTCGGTAGTTTTTCTATTTAATGTATAAATAATACCGCTTTTGCCTTTGTGATGCGAGATGAATTTTACAATGCTTTTAACCGTTTGTTCCTTGGTAATTTTTGGCTGAATTTCGTAAAATAAATTCGCCCTATTAAATGAGGAAATATAGATATTAGGATTACGAAGTCCTAAGTTTTTAACAATATCGCTTTGTACTTTTGGTGTAGCAGTGGCTGTTAAAGCCATTACTGGAACTTCAGTATTTACGATATCCATCATTTCTCTCAAACGCCTATATTCTGGCCTAAAATCATGGCCCCACTCGCTAATGCAATGGGCTTCATCAACTGCAAAAAAAGAAATTTTTAAATCTCTAAAAAAATCAAGATTTTCTTGTTTGGTTAAGGTTTCTGGTGCAACGTACAATAGCTTTGTTTTGCCTGCCACCAAATCTTCTTTCACAACGGTAATTTGCCCTTTGTTTAATGATGAGTTTAAGAAGTGTGCAATATTATCTTGTTCGCTGTAGCCTCGCACCAAATCAACTTGATTTTTCATTAGGGCAATTAATGGCGATACAATAATAGCACAACCTGGTAGCAATAATGCTGGTAATTGATAGCAAAGGCTTTTGCCGCCACCTGTAGGCATTATTACAAATGTATCGTGACCCCCTAAGAGGCTATTAATGCTTTTTTCTTGTGTGCCTTTAAACGCTTTAAAGCCAAAATATTTTTGAAGCCCAGCATAAATATCCAATTCAGAGCCATCGCTGTTTGTTAGCTTAGTTATAACAATATCTTCTGGTGCTATCTGTTGTGGTGCTTTGCGAGCTTTCTTTACAGTTGGTGTTGTTGGTTTTCTATTAGTTATTGCCATAGTAAATCTCAGTTTCCATGTGGTATCATAGTTCTTACAAAAACAAAAGTTACAACTTTTTTAGAATTTATAAGGCTTAATTTTAAAACCCACTTTATTTAATGAAAATGCCTCTTTTTTAAGGGGGTAGCGAAGTTAACTGTTTGATATGGCAATAACAATGGCTTTTTGTTAAAAATTGTGATAGAAAAAGTTACGTACTGTTTTGCTAACAAGTGTTAGCTTGTACATTTGCAACTTAAATAAGAAGATATGAGTACTATTTTATTAAGCAAGTTGGCTACCTCGCAGCAAGGCTCGGAAATTGTAAAATTAGGAAATGCAATTAGCGAACGTATAAAAAACGGCGAAACAATATATAATTATACAATTGGCGATTTTGACCCCTCAATATTTCCAATCCCACAAGCATTTGAGGATGAAATAATTGATGCGTATAAAAAGCATAATACTAATTACCCCGCAGCAGATGGTATTTTAGAATTAAGACAAAGTATTAGCCAATTTTTAAAAGAGTGGGAAGACTTAGATTATGCACCAAATGAAATACAAATTGCAGCAGGCGGTAGACCATTAATTTATACTATTTTTAAAGTAATTGTTGATGCAGGTGATAAAGTTATTTATGCAGCCCCATCGTGGAATAATAACCACTACTGCAATATAAACGATGCTGAACATTGTGTAATAGAAGCAACACTAGAAAATAATTTTATGCCAACGGCAAATGACATAGCCAACAACATAAAAGGTGCGACTCTTATCTGCTTGTGTAGCCCCCAAAACCCTACTGGCACTACGTTACAAAAAGAAGTGTTAGTAGAAATTTGTGACATTATTTTAACAGAAAATGCAAGCAGAGGTGATAATGAAAAAAAATGCTATTTAATGTTTGACCAAATGTATTGGACGCTAACTTATGGCACAACGGTACATTATAACCCTGTTAGTTTGCGCCCAGAGATGAAAGCATATACTTTGTTTGTTGATGGTATTTCTAAGGTGTTTTCAGCAACAGGTGTTAGAGTTGGCTGGGCATTTGGGCCAGCTGAAATAATGGCAAAAATAAAAGCCATATTAAGTCATATAGGGGGCTGGGCACCCATGGCAGAACAAAAAGCGTTGGCAAAATATTTACCTCAAACGGATCATATTAAACAATATCTTACTCACTTTAAAGCTGAAATGGAAGAGCGTTTGGTAAGTATTTACAATGGGTTTATGGCTTTAAAAGTAAAAGGTTTTTTGGTAGATGCTGTAACACCACAGGCAGCTATTTACCTAACGATACAATTAAATTTACGCGGAAAATCAACTGTAGATGGTAAGAGGCTAGCCAATCAGCCTGCTGTAACAGACTATATTTTAAGCGAAGCAAAATTGGCTGTTGTGCCTTTTAGTGCTTTTGGTGCCAGTGAAGATAGCACTTGGTACAGATTGAGTGTTGGTACTTGCAAGAAAGAAACAATTCCAGATATGTTTGCTAAATTGGAGACGGCTTTGTCTAAGTTAGAATAGCTATGAAAACAAGTGATACACTAACCAACTCATACTATAAGCTAAAGCTGTCATATAAATAAATTGAATGGTTGGCCATTTCCAACTTTTTGTTTCTCGTTTTACTACGGCTAACGTACTCATGCATTGCATGGCTAAAACATAAAAAACCATTAGCGATAAAGCCGCTGGTAGTGTGTACACCTTTGTGCCATCTGCGTGTGTGGCGGCTTGCATTTTTTCGCGTAGCGATGTGTTGCTATTATCTTCTTCTACACTATATAAAGTAGCCATTGTGCCTACAAATACTTCACGTGCTGCAAACGATGTAATTAAAGCAATACCAATTTTCCAATCGTACCCCAATGGCTCAATAATAGGCTCAATGGATTTACCTAAAATACCTGCATAAGAGGCTTGTAATTTTTCTGACGATAGCTGCTTTTGTAATGTCGCTTTTTGTTGCGGTTGCTGTTGTATTAGCGTAGTATATTTATCTGTAACCAATTGCATTTTATTGCTAGGGCCAAAAGCACTTAAAAACCATAACAACAAACTAATCATCATAATTACTTTACCAGCATCAGTAACAAATATTCTGGCTTTTTCTACCATGGTGATGCCAGCATTCTTCCAACGTGGGCTGCGGTAAACAGGTAATTCTAGTATAAAAAAACTCTTCTCTTTTATATTAATAAACCACTTGGCAACATAGCTAACAATCAATGCCATAAAAGTACCTAAAAAGTATAGAGCCATCATTACCAAACCTTGCAAACTTAAAAAACCGAGGTAATATTTGTTATCAATAACCAAAGCAATAAGAATAGTATAAACGGGCAGCCTAGCGCTACAACTCATTAATGGCGTTATCAAAATAGTCAGTAGTCTTTCTTTTTTATTTTCAATATTTCTGGCACTCATAATGGCTGGTACAGCACATGCAAAACCACTAATCATAGGCATGACGCTTTTACCGTTTAAGCCTACTTTACGCATCAACTTATCGCTTAAAAAGCTAATGCGTGCCATGTAGCCAGTATCTTCTAACAAGGTAATTAAACCAAACAAAATCATTATTTGAGGCACAAATAATATGATGCCACTTAGGCCTGCAATAAACCCATTTACTAGCAGGTCACTCCACCAAGCTTCTGGCAAATTATTGGTAAGCCATGAGCTTAGTTTTTGAAACGACCACTCAATACCATCCATAGGAAAACGAGCTAACCAAAAAATACTTTGAAATAATAAAAACAAAACAGATAATAAAATAACATACCCCCAAGTGCGATCTAGTAAAATATTATCAAGCCTTTCTGTAAATAATTTTTTTTCTAATGGGTCTGGCTCTATAACGTTTTGTTGCATGATTACTTTAATGCGTTGATAACGTTGCATTATTTCCTCGGCCTGTGTTTTTGTAGGGTTAAATTTTGATGCAATTTTTATTTCCTCAATATTGCTTTGTAAGCTGGTGCTTAAAGGAAAATTTTCGTGGTTAATAAGATAATGTATAGCAGCATAATCGCTTAGCTGCGGTTGTATTTGCTGTAATGCATCAATAGATGCGGAAGCTAGATTTTTATTATCTATAAAATCTCTTGGTTGTATTTTAGTAATAGACTTGGCTACTAAACCCAATGCTTTTTTCAACTCTGCCAAACCTTTATTTTTTCGTGGATTTACCAATACAATTGGCACGCCTAATTCCATTTCTAGGCCACTAACATTTATTTGAATATCTTTTTTTTCAGCCAAATCGTTCATTGTTAAAGCGACCACAATAGGCAGTTTTAAGTCAATCATTTGACTACAAAAAAGTAAATTACGCTTTAGGTTACTTGCATCTGCTACTAATATTATGACGTCTGGCTTTACATCATCAGCATCCATTAACACCTTATAACTTACCCATTCATCTGTTCTTCTAGGATATAAACTGTAAGTACCTGGTAGGTCAATTAATTCAATAGGTGTACCATCATCTAACACAATAGTACCTGTTTTTTTATCAACCGTAACTCCAGGAAAATTGCCAACTTTTTGGTTTAAGCCAGTTAGTGCATTAAACAAAGATGTTTTACCGCTATTGGGATTACCCACTAATGCAATATGTAGCTGATTGTTGGTCAAAATATACATAGCAAATTTAAGTGTGTGCAAAAGTAGCTGCTTACGAAATGTGAAAGAGAAAATGCCGTATGCGGAAATATTAACTGCTGATTTTATTGATTTACCATGATGAATTACGTAATGGTAGAAGTTATTTAATTTGTTTTCATTAATGTAATTCTTGATGAAAAATTTCTGTGAAAATCATTTTCATCTGTTCAATCCGTGTTCCTATCTATCGCTGTCATATTTTTACAGCCAATTACAAATTATGGCTACAACACTTTGCGTCGATTTTGGAAATACCCGTTTAAAATGTGCTGTTTTTATAAATGGAGCGTTACATGAGTTGCGTGTTTTAGAAAATGATTCAGTTCAAACAATACAAAATCTAATTAAAAAATATCAGCCACAAAAAAGTATTTTATCATCCGTAATAAACCATAATAAAGCCATTGAAAACTTATTGGTAGAAGCTACCAAATTTCATAAGCTAAGCCATACAAGTAAATTGCCAATTACCACACCCGTTGGTAAGCCCGAAACTATTGGTGCCGATAGATTAGCGTTATGTTCTGGTGCAGTGCATTTGCACCCTAGCCAACATAATTTAACCATTGGTTTGGGTAGTTGCATTACCTACAATTTTACTAATAAATACCATGAATTTTTGGGTGGTAGTATTTCGCCAGGTTTAAATATGCGTTTTAGAGCCATGCACGAGCATACCGCTTTATTGCCATTGGTAAAGGCTGACCATAACTTTCCATTAGTAGGTTACGATACCAAAACCAACTTGCAAAGTGGTGTAATTTTAGGTATGGCCAAAGAAATTGATGGCATTATAGACGCCTATAAAGAAAAATATGCACACCTTAACGTACAATTAACGGGTGGTGATATGGACTTTTTTATTCCCCATCTTAAAAACGAGATATTTGCTGACGAACATTTACTATACACTGGTTTATATGCTATTAGCGAAGCGAATGTTTGAGAAACGTAAATCGTTAATCCAGAATGGCAAGTTTCAGCCGTTTGTGATAATCAAAATAATTAGCACAATCAAAAAAATGAAAAAAAAATATTTATTAAGTTTTATAACTTGTTGTTTGATTCTTTTTTCATGTGAAAATGATATACAAGAAGTAAAAGATTTGGGCAAACGTAACCCTGGTATTGAAGAGGGTAAAAATATTGAAAGTTTTTTAAGTAATGATGGTAAGGTGAAAGCAAAATTAATTGCGCCAGTATTATTACGTTATCAAAACGATAGTGGTAAAACTGAATTTCCTAAAACATTACATGTAGATTTTTATGATACATTAGGTACTGTAGAAAGTCAGTTAAACGCTAAATATGGCAAATATTTAGAGAATGATAACAAGGTTTTTTTAAGAGATAGTGTGATGGTTTTTAACCGAAAAAGAGATACACTTTGGTGCGAAGAATTGTATTGGAATCAATTAACTGCCACATTTTTTACTGATAAGCCAGCCATTGTTAGTCAATATCAACGACAAAAAATTTATGCGGAGAAAGGGTTGGTTGCCGACCAGAATTTTAAATGGTTTACACTGAACAAAGTAGGTAAAGTAAACACGGGTAAAGATAATTTTATAAATGTACCAGATAGTAGTTATTAGGGTTGTTACTTATAAAATGGTAGTTGCAAGTAAATACAACAAACAAAAATTAATATAATTCGATAAAATTTGTGTTATAAGAATGTTTTAAAACGTTACCCCCATTTTTTTCTGCAATTTTTTATAATACGGGCAAATAGCTGTTAACCCACATTTATCGCATTTAGGGCTACGAGCGGTACAAGTATATCTACCATGTAGTATTAACCAATGGTGGGCTTTGTGTACTAATACTGTAGGAATATATTTTATTAATTGTTTCTCAGCAGCCAGTGGTGTTGTGGCTTTGGTGGTTAAACCTAATCTTGCGCTTACCCTAAAAACATGGGTATCTACGGCCATATTAGGTTGTGCATCTACCACACTTGTTACAACATTTGCCGTTTTTCTACCCACGCCTGGTAGTTGCATCAATTCATCAACCGTCATAGGTACTTCGCCATTAAACTTATCAAGTAACATATTGGCCATGCCAATTAAATGCTTGGTTTTGTTATTAGGGTAGGAAATACTTCGTATTAAAGGAAACAACTCGTCAAAAGTTGCTGTTGCCATTTCTACCGGCGTAGGATATTGCTTAAAAATGGCAGGTGTTGTAATATTCACTCTAACATCGGTGCATTGGGCAGATAAAATTACCGCTACCAATAGTTGGTAAGGGTTCTCATACAATAATTCTGTTTCAGGATTAGCAACTGCAGTTTCAAAATAGTCTAAAACAATTTGGTAGCGTTGTTTTTTGGTCATTGCGGGAGAAGATGATAGTTGTTGAGTATTTCTTAAATAATTGAAACTTTTTCTTAAATAGTCATCATTTCTTTTTCCTTGCTTGCTAAATGTTTTTCTATCATAACAATAAACTTATCCGTAATGTCTTGAGTCGCTTTTTCGGCATCTTTTGTTGCATCTTCACTCAAGCCGTCCTTTTGTAATTTTTTAAATTGCTCAATTGCATCACGACGGATATTTCTAATTGCTACTTTGCCTTGTTCGCCTTCTGCGGTAGCTTTTTTAAACAGTTCTTTTCTTCTTTCCTCGGTAAGTGGCGGCATAAATAAACGAATTAGTACCCCATCATTTTGTGGTGTTACACCAATATTTGCACCCATTATTGCCCTGTCTATTTTAGGCAACATATTTTTTTCCCAAGGTTGTATTGTTAATGTTCTTGCATCTTGAACTGTTATGGTAGCAAGTTGGTTTATTAAAGTTGGTGCACCATAGTAGTCAACAGTTATACCATCTAACATACTTGGTGAAGCCTTACCAGCACGAACTTTTACCAATTCTGCTTCTAAATGATTGATGGCTTTTTGCATACTTTCTTCAGCATCTTCTAATATTAAATCAACATCTTCCTGCATGATTATTTGTTTTTAAGTTTGGCGAAATTAAGGAATGAAACGAAACGAAAATGCCGTTTTAATTTCACCTTGTTTAGCTAACCACTTAATAACTAATGGTTACAAATGCTAGCTTTTACGTTACAAATACTTTTCAATCAGTTGCTATTATTTTTAGTTATTTAACTAGACCCATAAGTTGGTTTGCAATCAACTATTCAAAATTAATCTTTCATTAATTTTATTTCCATGTTATTGAATTTTATACTAATGAATAGATATATTATTGTTACAGAGCTATAGTATACAATTTTAAATTTGGAACATACTATAACAACCTATTACATTTGCATTAAAGACGAGTAATAGAAGGGAACGCAATCGTTCCCTTCTTCTTTTTTACTATGGCAGCAGCAGAACAAATACAAATATTAGAATCATTTATAAATGGTATAATTGAGAAGGATTTAGATATCTTTCTAGTGTCCTTAAAAATAAAATCTGGCAATAATATTAAGATTTTTTTAGATGGCGATACCGGCTTACCAATTGATAAATGTGTTAAAATAAACAGGCAGTTATATAAATTTATAGAAGAAACAGCTATGTATCCAGAAGGCGATTTTAGCTTAGAAGTATCAAGTTCGGGTATTGAAGAGCCTCTAAAAATGTTTCGTCAATATCAAAAAAATATTGGTCGTAATGTAGCGGTGGTTTTAAACAATGATAGTGAGAAAGAGGGTATTTTACTAGATGTAAAAGAAGATGAAATTAGCCTCGAATTTACAGAGGGGAAAGGTAAAAAGGCCATTACACAACAAATTGTAATTCCGTTTAGTAATATAAAATCAACAACAGTACAAATTAAATTTTAATAGCGGCAATAGGGCCACAAATCGTACATTGTACATCGCACATTGTAAATAAAAAAATATGGCAAGTATCAATTTAATAGATGCCTTTCAGGATTTTAAAGAAGCAGAAAACCTAGACAGGCCCACGCTGATGAAGGTAGTAGAGGACGTTTTTAAAACCTTATTACGTAAAAAATATGGTAGCGATGAAAATTTTGACGTAATTGTAAATTCTGAGAAAGGGGATTTAGAAATAATTCGTCGTAGAATGATTGTTGATGATGGAGAAGTAATTGATCCTTTGGCAGAAGTTGCGTATACGCAAGCTATTAAAATTGAACCCGATTTTGAAGTTGGAGAAGAATTATATGAGGAAATGGATATGTTAGATTTTGGTCGAAGAGCAATTTTAGCTGCCAAACAAACATTAGCTAGCCGTATTGGCGATTTGAAAAAAACTGAACTAGTAAAAAAATACAACGATAGAATTGGTGAAATTATCTCTGCTGAAGTGTATCAGGTTTGGAAAAAAGAAGTGTTGCTGTTAGACGAAGATGGTAACGAATTAATACTTCCAAAATCGGAGCAAATACCACAAGACTATTTTAAAAAAGGCGAAAACACACGTGCAGTAATAGAGCGAGTAGATTTAAAAAATAACAACCCGGTCATCATTTTATCTAGAACTAGCCCGTTATTTTTAGCAAAATTGCTTGAAATAGAAGTGCCAGAAATAATGGATGGCTTAATTGCTATTAAAAAAATTGTACGCGACCCCGGAGAAAGAGCAAAAGTGGCTGTAGAAAGTTACGATGATAGAATTGACCCAGTTGGTGCTTGTGTAGGTATGAAGGGTAGTAGAATTCACGGTATTGTACGTGAATTGAAAAATGAAAATATTGACATTATTAATTATACGACTAATATCCAATTATTAATTCAACGTTCATTAACGCCTGCAAAGATTAGTTACATGAAAATTGATGACGACAAGAAACAAGTAGACGCATATTTAGAACAAGATCAAGTGTCTTTAGCAATAGGTCGTCGTGGTGTAAATATTAAATTAGCTTGTGAGTTAACTGGCTATGAAATTGATGTTTTTAGAAAAGACGAAGAAGTTAGCGCTGAATTTGATATTGACTTGGACGAATTTAGCGATGAGATAGAAATGTGGATTATTGACGAATTTAAACGTGTTGGTTGCGATACCGCTAAAAGTGTTTTAAGCCTTACGGCTGAAGAGTTAGAACGTCGTACTGATTTGGAAAAAGAAACAATTGCTGATGTATTACGTATTGTAAGAGAAGAATTTGAAAGAGAAGAAGAGGAAGCGTAATTAGATTGGGTAATCGATAATCTTTAATCGCAAGTTGTAACAAACTACGATTTACTGTTAAAGTTTTTCGATTTCTTAATTTGCCTAACAAAGAACAAAGTGTATAAGTGTGCAACGCAACAGATGCAACATAAAAGTGCAAATGCTAGTTTCACAAAAAAATAAAAATGACTTTTAAAATTAAAGTTTTAAAAGTTTAGCACAAATTAAAAATACTGAATGTCAGAACTGAAATTACCAAGATTATTAGCCGCAGCTAAGGAGTTTAACGTGGGTCAGGACACCCTTGTAGATGCTTTGGCCAAACGTGGTTTTAATAAAGATGGGCTTACCCCTACAACAAAGCTTACCGAAGACATGTACCGTGCTTTGCAAGCTGAGTTTCAAGGCGATAAACAAGCAAAGAATAAAGCCGATATGGTAGAAATACCAAAAGGCCAACAAAGTGAGAGAAAGAGACGAGACGAAGAGGAAATCACGTTTAGAAAAGATTTTAAGCCTTCGCCAGCAGCAGTAGTAACTCCAAAAGAGGAGCCCGTAGTGCCAGTTGTAGTTGTAGTAGCTCCTGTAGTTGCCGTACATGCTCCTCCTGCACCAGTTGTAGAAGTAAAGGTTGAAATACCAGTAGTTGTAGTAGTTGTGCAACCAACAGTAGAAGTTGCTCCAATTGTTGAAGTATCTACGCCAGGTATAACACGTATTGATGCTCCTGAATTAGAAGGGCCAAAAATATTAGGCACAGTTGATTTATCAGCAATTGATAATTCTACAAGACCTAAAAAAGTGACTAAGAAAAAAGAAGAAATTACAGCCCCAGTTATAGCTGAAAAAGTTGTAGATGCAGCACTAAAAGTAACACCAATTGTAGCGGTTGCAACCAAAGTTGCTAAACCAACTATTGTTGAAAAGCCAACCAAAGTTGCTGAACCAATTATTGAAGTTGATGCAGATGCACCCATAATTGAAAATATAGAAGTAGAAAAAATTGCTGGACCTAAAATTTTAGGTAAAATTGAATTACCAGTTGATAGTGATACGAGACCAAAGCCAATGACAGCCGAGGAACGTAAAATTCGTAAACGCATACCTGTTGATAATAGACGTGTTGGTGGTGCTCAGCCTTATAATGGTGCACAAGGTGGTGGTAATTTCCAAAATCGTGGACCAAAACAAGGTGGTGGAGGCTTAAACAGAGCCAATGGTCAAGGTGGTGGTCAATTACCAGCAGTACAAGCTCCTGGTACAGGTAATAGTAGGCCGATAGTGGCTGCTAATAATCGTGGTGGGGCAAATGCAGGCGGTGGTACATTTAATCGTGGTCCTCAAGGTGGCGGTGGCAATCGTGCAGGTGGTGGCTTTAATCGTGATAATAGAGGTGGAGCAAGTGGTGGTAGCAGCAGTCGTCCAATAACACGTAGAGATGATAAAGAAATAGACGCTAAGGAAATTCAAGATAAAATTAAAGAAACACAAGCCAAATTAAGTGGTGGTGGCGGTAGAGGAAAGAGTTTGAAAGCAAAATATCGCCGTGCAAAACGTGAAGAAGCTGCTGACGCTCAAAACGATATGGGTGGTGATGACAACAAACTACAAGTAACAGAATTTGTAACTGTTAGTGAGTTGGCCAACTTAATGGACGTAAGTTTTGCAGATGTTATAGGGAAGTGTATGGGTCTTGGTATAATGGTAAGTATTAACCAACGTTTAGATGCTGAAGTAATTGAATTAGTAGCTAGCGAATTTGACTTTGAAGTAGAATTTATAGGTGTTGATGATATAGATGATGATATAGATGATGAAGATGGCGAGAATGCTGTAGATGCAGAAACGCGTCCACCAATTGTAACCATTATGGGTCACGTTGACCATGGTAAAACATCATTATTAGATTATATTCGTAATGCCAATGTGGTTGCTGGTGAAGCAGGTGGTATTACACAGCATATTGGTGCCTATGAGGTTACTTTGCCAAATGGCAAAGCCATCACTTTCTTAGATACACCAGGTCACGAAGCATTTACTGCCATGCGTGCTAGAGGTGCTAAGGTTACGGATATTGCAGTAATTGTGGTGGCGGCAGATGATGCGGTTATGCCACAAACTAAAGAAGCAATTAGCCATGCGCAAGCAGCTGGTGTACCAATGATTTTTGCGGTAAATAAAATTGATAAAGATGGTGCCAATCCACAAAAAATATACGAGCAATTAGCTGGTATGAATATTTTGGTTGAAAGTTGGGGTGGTAAATTCCAAAGTCAAGAATTATCTGCCAAACAAGGTTTAAATGTAGATTTACTGTTAGATAAAATTTTGTTTGAAGCTGAATTATTAGATGTAAAAGCCAATGCTGAAAAAGATGCAGTTGGCTCAATTATAGAAGCATCGTTAGATAAAGGCCGTGGCTATGTAGCCACAATTTTAGTGCAAAATGGTACTTTGCGCCAAGGAGATTTAATGGTGTCTGGTCAGCATTACGGCAGGGTAAAAGCCATGTTTAACGAGCGTAATCAACGTGTTACAATTGCACCACCATCAACACCAGTGGTTATTTTAGGTTTAAATGGTGCACCGCAAGCGGGAGAGAAATTTAAAGTGTATCAAGAAGAGGGCGAGGCAAAGGAAGTAGCAACTAAACGTTCTCAAATTTCACGTGAGCAAGGCTTACGTGCTAGAAAACATATTACGTTAGATGAAATTGGTCGTCGCTTGGCATTAGGTAACTTTAAAGAATTAAACATCATTATTAAAGGTGATGTGGATGGGTCTGTTGAGGCATTAAGTGACTCATTACAAAAACTATCAAATCAAGAAATTGCCATTCGTATTGTACATAAAGCTGTAGGTCAAATATCAGAAAGTGATATTCTATTGGCTGCTGCATCCGATGCTATCATTGTTGGTTTCAACGTTCGTCCATCTTCTCAAGCAAATAAACTTGCAGAAAACGAAGGTGTTCAAGTGAAATTATATTCTATTATTTATACAGCTATTGACGAAATTAGAAGTGCAATGGAAGGCATGCTAGAGCCGAAAGTTGAAGAGAAGGAAGTTGCAACTGTTGAGATACGTGAAGTTTACAAATTTGATAAAGCAACCGTTGCAGGTTGTTACGTTCAAGAAGGTAAAATTAAGCGTGACCATAAAATACGGGTGTTTAGAGATGGCATATTGGTATATCCTAGACATGAAGGCGGCTTTGCAGAACTGGGCAGCTTAAAGCGTTTTAAAGATGATATGAAAGAAGTTAACAATGGGTATGAGTGTGGTTTAACTGTAAAAGGTTTTGCGGATTTAAATGTAAATGATACCATTGTTGCTTATGAAGAAGAAGAAGTAAAGCGTACACTATAAATAGCGTATAACTAGGTGTAAAAGGTTGCTGACTTATAAGGTTAGCAACCTTTTGTATTACCGCTTATTCTTAAAAAAATCCTTCATTAGTTTGGCACATTCAAAACTTAGAATGCCAGATACAATCTCAGTTTTAGGATGAAATGGGCTTGATGACGTGAATTTTTGATAACCATTTTTTTCATCACTAGCACCATAAATAATTTTACCAATTTTACCCCAATACATAGCTCCACAACACATCAGGCAAGGCTCAATAGTTACATACAGTGTTGCATCTGGTAAATATTTACTTCCAAAAGTATTATAAGCTGATGTAAGGGCTAATATTTCTGCATGTGCGGTACTATCATTTAGTAACTCAACTTGGTTGTGCCCACGAGCAATAATTTTATTATTAATCACCACAATTGCTCCAACTGGTACTTCATCTTTATAAAAAGCTTCTTCTGCTTCGCGTAAGGCTTGGCGCATAAAATACTCGTGCGAAAATTTTAACTCATCCATCATTCTTGCAAAATAATGATTTGCTAGAGGTTAATAAAAAAATAGTACCAATCAAACTTAATAACGCTGCGACATGTTTGTTTAAAGTAAAAACATGGCGTTAAAACAACAGGTATTACAGCTGTCTTATAAGTTATTAATGTTGAAGGGGAGGTTGTTTCCATCAACTAAAGATGAACAGAAAAATACTTTGGAAGTATTATCAAATACGTCATTTTACAACCTTGAAACGCTAACAAATAGTGGTGAAAAAATTAATCTAAATGCTTACAAGGGCAAAAAATTAATACTTGTAAATACAGCAAGTAATTGTGGTTATACAGCCCAATACGATGAATTAGAAAATTTGTATACACAAAATAAAAACAAGCTAATAATTCTAGCTTTTCCTGCGAACGATTTTATGAATCAAGAAAGCGGTACTGATGAGCGTATTGCACAATTTTGTCGACATAATTATGGCATTTCTTTTCCAATAATGCAAAAAAGTAGTGTCGTAAAAGGGGACAGTCAAAATCCAGTTTATACATGGTTGTCATCTGTAGCTGACAATGGTTGGTGCAGCCAACAACCTAGCTGGAATTTTTGTAAATATATTATTAATGAACAGGGTAGTTTGACACATTATTTCTCTCAAAACATATCACCAATTAGTAATACATTTATAAAAGCCCTGTCATTGTAACGTACTTATGGCAGATATTTTTGCGAAAGATGGGTACTACAACATAGCCAACAAAAGTTTATAAACCATTAACCTGTAAAATGTACTAAACCCTCTACCGCTTTTTGCAAAGTTTCTTCCTTTTTTGCAAAGCAAAAACGTAGCACTTTATTATCAGTAGCATCTTTATAAAATGCAGATACTGGTACTGTTGCAACACCATAATCTTTGGTTAAACGAATCGCCAAGTCCATGTCTGCCTCATCGGTTAAGCTATCGTAACTATAACACTCAAAATAACTACCATGAGATGGAATAAGTTTAAAAGGTGTTGCAGCCATTAAGGTTCTAAAATAATCTCGTTTTTGCTGCAAAAATGTACCAAGCGATAAGTAGGCTGTCTCGTTTTGTATATACTCAGCTAGTGCAATTTGTTTGGGTGTATCACAACTAAAGCAGTTATACTGATGCACTTTTCTAAACTCATTCATCAAGTTTGGAGAAGCAATGCAGTAGCCTAATTTCCAGCCAGTACAGTTGTAGGTTTTACCAAAAGAGAAGCATACAAAACTACGTTCCAATAAATCGGGATGACGTAAAATGCTTTGGTGCGTAATACCATCATAAATTAAATGCTCATACACTTCATCACTTAAAATTATGATGTTGGTGTTGGCAATAATTTGCCTTAATTCTACAATATCATGCTCACTTAATACACTACCTGTTGGGTTGTGTGGGCTATTAATCATTATTACCCTCGTTTTTGCTGAAACCTTTACCCTCACAACATCCCATGGAATTGAATAGTCGGGATATTGTAGCGGAATCCGTACTGCAACACCTCCATTAACTTCAATATTTGGAATATAACTATCGTAAGCAGGTTCAAAAACTATCACTTCATCACCAGGTTGTAATATGGTAGTTAGCGCTGTGTAAATAGCATATGTACCGCCAGGGGTAATGGTTATTTGAGTCTCTGGGTTAATGTTTGTTTGGTATAATTTAAACACCTTTTCAGCAATACCTTGCCTAAGTAATGGCACACCATTCATGTGGGCATATTGGTTAAAGCCATCCTTCATAGCTTTACAAACTAACAAAGTCAGTTCTTCGCTCATCATAAAATCTGGAAAACCTTGACCAAGATTTATGGCATTATGTTTAATAGCCAATTGGCTCATTGTTGTAAAAATAGTTGTGCTTACATTGGGTAATTTAGAAATAATGTTCATCAAAGTTTTATTCAAAAGTTATTTGGTTCGTAGGGCTTTATAAATTTTTATGGCACTAAGTAATACAATAATAAAGCAGGCCAAACCAACCAAGCCCCAAACCAAACTCATGGCTTGTTTTACTACTACCAACATAACTATAGCTATTAAAAAAATGGTAGCAACTTCGTTCCAAACCCTTAACTGTTGCGATGTGTAGCGGAAAATACCTTTTATTTGTTGCTTGAAAATTATATGCAAAGAGTAGAAATAGACGTATAAAAATATTACAAGTATTAGTTTTAAAAGCAACCATCTACCACTCTCTTCAAACAAAGTATTTTGCCAATGACCCATAAATAAAATGGCAGGGCCAAACACCAACGTCAATATTGCTGAAGGCCAAGTAATACCATACCATAACCGTTGCATCATTATTGTAAATTGTTCACGCAAGGCCAGTTTAATTTCTTCTTTTTTATCGCCAGCTTCAATGTTATAAATAAATAATCGTGGCATATAAAACATACCTGCAAACCATGTAACAATAAAAATGATGTGCAAGGCTTTTAGGTATGAATACATTTTTAGAAGTACGATTTTAAAACAATTACGCTAATATATAATTAACCAATAACCTTATTCATTATCAAGTTATCTTAAAATCACATTAAATAAGTTTTCTTTCAGACTAATAAACTAACTGACTTTCTGCCTCACTGCCTTCAATTTCCTTCACCCATTTTGTTACCGCACTTACCCATAATGGATGCGTATTTAGACAAGAAATCATATCAAAGCTTTCTCCACCCGCTTCCATAAAGTCTTCTTTGCCACGGATTGCAATTTCTTCCAAAGTTTCTAAACAATCGCTTACAAATGCAGGGCAAACTACTAACAATTTTTTAATCCCCTCTTTTGGCATATCCTTCAATCTAAAATCAGTGTATGGTTTTAACCATGGGTCTCTGCCAAGCCTAGATTGAAATGCATAACTATACTTTTCCTTAGGTAACCCCAAGGCTTTTGCCGTTAATTCAGTAGTGGTTAAACATTGGTGTCTATAGCAAGTTTCATGTGCCACAGAATCTACATTACAACAATTTTCTACCTGCAAACAATGTTGTTTTGTTGGGTCAGTTTTTTTAATATGCCTTTCAGGAATACCATGAAAACTAAATAAAATATGGTCGTAATCTTGTGCTAAATGTGGTTTAATATTAGCTGCAAACGCTTCAATGTAGTCAACGTTTTTGTAATACGGTTTTATCGTTTTTAAAGTAAAGGGATATTGATATTTTGCATGAATTTCCTTCATATAATCCACTGCAGTTCCGTAGCTACTCATGGCATAGTGTGGGTATAATGGAAACAAAATCACTTCTTCAATTCCTGGATGTTCCTGCATCAATTTGTCGTAAGCATATTTTGCTGATGGATTGCCATAACGCATGGCAATTTCTACGGGTTCATCAAAGTTTTCTTGTACCGCATGTTGCAGTTGTTTCGTCAATTGTATTAATGGCGAGCCTTCTTTCCACCAGATGGTTTTGTAAGCATGAGCACTTTTGGGTGCTCGCAACGGCACGATAATGCCTCTAACCAAAAACAGCCGCAACAAATACGGAATATCAATCACTTTTTCATCCATCAAAAACTCACCTAAATATTTGCGTACATCGCTTGTTTTCGTACTATCTGGTGATCCTAAATTCATTAAAATAATACCGCGTTTTATTTCGCTCATGTTAATTGTTTTTATTTTTTGGCATTCCCTGCTGGTCAGGCTTTTTGTTCCAAGTTCTTGGCTCTGTTCCTCAGCCTGTGGGCTTTTCACTTCAATCCCTAACGCTCCAATACAAGCATATTATAATTTATAATAAACCCTCAATGTCCTTTGCATCCTTCTTTCCTTCGTGGGAAACAACTTCAAAACTAACCGCAATGCAAACAAATTGTTCAACACGCAATTATAAAAATCCCTCTTTAGGGGTTAAAAGTAAATTATGACAGTAAGATGACATTCAAAAGCTTTAGCAACGCAACCCAACAATAACTTTGCACGTTATAATAGGCGAACGAATTATACATGACCAATAAACAACCAATAGATATTTCAAGGTTTTACATTGCAGGTATCAACTACCGCAAATCAGATGCGTCAATTCGGGGTCACTTTGCTATTTCTAACGAACATTATACAACATTACTTTCTTCATCAACCCAACATCATATAGACGAGTTGTTTGTTTTATCTACTTGCAATAGAACCGAAATTTATGGAGTTGCAGCTAGTCCTAATAGTTTAATTGATTTGCTTTGCACCCAAACAGTTGGTGATATTGAAACCTTCAAGAAAATGGCTTATGTAAAACGTGGCTACGAAGCCATTGAGCATTTGTTTGCTGTTGCTGCAGGTTTAGATTCTCAAATTCTGGGTGATTATGAAATAATTGGTCAGCTAAAATTGGCCGTTAAAATGGCAAGAGAATATAATTGTATTGGTGCTTTTTTAGATAGGTTGGTAAACATTGTATTGCAAGCCTCTAAAAATATAAAAAGTAATACACAATTAAGTGGTGGTACTGTATCGGTTTCATTTGCAGCCATTCAATTTTTAAAAGACAATGTACTTGATATTTCAAGTAAAAAAATTCTACTACTCGGCACAGGAAAAATAGGTAGAAGCACCTGCAAAAATGTGGTTGACTATTTACAAACTACCAACATTACACTTATCAATCGCACAGAAGAAAAAGCTATTGAACTTGCTAATGAATTGGGTTTACAATCAGCGTCTTACGAGGCTATTGATGCGGAAGTAATGCGTGCTGACATTGTGATTGTAGCTACTAATTCTGAACAACCAATTATTTTAAAATATACCTTACAATACAGCAATAATAAGGTGTTGATAGATTTATCAATACCAAATAACGTTGACCCAGCTTGTAAAGAATTGCCACATATTACTTTAGTTAATGTTGATGACTTATCGAAAATTAATGATACCACTTTACAAAATAGAGAAGCAGAAATACCAAAAGCTAAAAGCATCATTAAACTATATATTAATGAGTTTACTGAATGGTATCAAATGCGTAAAAATGTACCTGTAATTGCTGCTGTAAAAAGTAAGTTATCAAGTTTACAAGATTGCGATTTATACGCTAGTTATGCTGCCAAATTTTCCTCAACTATTACTAAACTTCTAACCGAACAACGCATACAGAAAGTGATAAACAATATGGCTCAAAATATGCGTAAGCAAAATAAGGGCGGCTGTAATTATATAGAAGCCATCAACGATTTTATGGCCGTAAGTGCCAACTAAACAAACAATGCAAAAAACCATTCGTATAGGTACTAGAGAAAGTCAATTGGCTGTGTGGCAGGCTAATTTGGTGCTTTCCTTATTGGCTAGCAAAGGGTATAAAGCAGAATTGGTATATATAAAAAGCGATGGCGATATTGATTTAAAAACACCATTGTATGAAATGGGTGTACAAGGTATTTTTACACGGAGTTTAGATATTGCTTTATTGAATGAAAGCATAGATATTGCAGTACATTCTATGAAAGATGTACCCACGCAATTACCCAAAGGCATTATTCAAAGTGCCGTTTTAAAAAGAGCTAGCTACAAGGATATTCTAGTGTTTAAAGGCGAGTTGTCAGTTGTCGGTTGTCAGTTGTTAGCCAAAGACACACCACACACCACACACCACACACCATTCACTATTGCTACCAGTAGCATTCGAAGAAAAGCACAATGGTTACACCGTTACCCAAATCATACAATAGAAAACCTGCGGGGTAATGTAAATACCCGCTTAAAAAAAGTAGCTGAAAGTAATTGGGATGGAGCCATTTTTGCAGGTGCAGGTTTAGAACGTATTAATTTAAGACCTCACAATAGTATAGATTTAGATTGGATGCTGCCGGCACCAGCACAAGGTGCTATTATGGTGGTTTGTAGAGAAGATGACGATTATAGTTTTAAAGCTTGTTATTTTTTTAACGATGTAGAAACGGCTTTATGTACCAAGCTTGAACGGGATTTTTTAAGGACGTTATTAGGCGGCTGTTCAACACCAATTAGTGCTTTGGCAGAGGTGAAAAACGAAACTTTATTTTTTAAAGGAAACATTGTAGCAGTAAATGGGTCAGCCAAAGTTGACATTGAAAAGACAGCGTTGGTTTCAGCCTCAAATAACTTGGGTAATATTGCCGCTAAAGAAATACTAGAGAAAGGTGGACAAGCCATTGTTGCTACTATTAACCATGCTAAGTAAACCAGTTAACATATTATTTACAAGACAATTAGACGGTATGCTTTTGCAAAAAGCTGCCTTAAAAAAAATATTAATTGAAACTGTAAATTTTATTATAACCGAACCTGTTACAGATGCAACGACATTAGAAAAAATTATCTCATACAGTTGCGAAAAAGTAACTGTTATTTTTACAAGTACCAATGCAGTTGAAGCAGTAAAAGCACAGGTTTCTAACCAAGTAGATTGGGACATTTACTGTATTGGTGGTGCTACTAAAGATGCGGTAATAGATGCATTTGGAGAAGAAAAAATTAAGGCCGTAGCTAAAAGTGCAGCCAACTTGGGCGATAAAATTATAATCGCAAAAAATATTGCAAATTTAGTTTTTTTTTGTGGAGATCAACGGTTGACAACATTGCCTGAAACCCTTACTGCAAAAGGCATAGAAGTACTTGAAGTAGTCGTTTATCAAACAATTTTAACACCTCAAATTGTAGAGAGAAATTATAATGGTATTGCCTTTTTTAGTCCAAGTGCAGTACACAGTTTTTTCGCAGAAAATACAACAAGCACCAACGTAATTATGTTTGCAATTGGTAAAACTACGGCTGCAACTATTACCAGTTATTGTACTAACGAAATTGTTACTTGTGAATGGCCAGGCAGTGAGCAAATGCTGGATGCCATTTACCATTATTTCCAAAAAATTAAGCCAATAAACAGCCAATTTTCAAATACTTAGGTAGTCTAATAGTAAAATAATAATATGCTACAAAACGATTTATTACTAAGAACATTAAGAGGAGAGGCAACAGAAAGAGTGCCAGTGTGGATGATGCGACAGGCAGGAAGATTTTTGCCCGAATACAGGGCATTAAGAGAAAAGTACAGCTTTTTTGAAAGATGCCAAACACCAGCATTAGCTGCAGAAATAACTATTCAACCAATAGATATTGTAGGTGTTGATGCAGCTATTTTGTTTTCGGACATTTTGGTGGTGCCACAAGCCATGGGTCTAGAAGTACAAATGATAGAAAACAAAGGCCCTGTTTTGCCAGAGCCAATTTTAACAGCCGCTGATTTATCACGTATTCGAGTGCCAAATGTTGATGAAACTTTGGGCTATGTATTTGATGCGATAAAATTGATTAAACAAGAGTTGAATGGTCGTGTGCCATTGATTGGTTTTGCTGGTGCACCGTGGACGTTGTTGTGCTACATGGTTGAAGGCAAAGGCTCTAAAACTTTTGATAAAGCCAAGCAATTTTGTTACACACAACCAGAATTAGCCCATACGATTCTACAAATGATTACTGATACTACCATTGCGTACTTAAAAGGTCAAGCGAAAGCTGGTGCAGATGTGGTGCAGATTTTTGATAGTTGGGGCGGCTTGTTAAGTCCACATGATTTTGAGAATTTATCGTTGAAATATATGCGTCAAATTGTTGCAGCTTTAAAAGATGACGTGTTGACAATTGTGTTTGCAAAAGGTGCTTGGCAAAGCTTAGATGTAATGGCAGCTACGGGTGCAGCAGGTTTGGGTATTGATTGGTGTATTAAACCACAAATGGCTCGTCAGTTGGCTGGTAATAATATAACCTTGCAAGGCAACTTTGATCCTGCAAAATTATTAGCACCAATTCCTGTAATTGTAGAAGAAACAAAAGCGATGTTGAATGCGTTTGGCAAGGGTAGGTATATTGCTAATTTGGGTCATGGTATTTTGCCAAATGTACCTGTCGATCATGCAAGAGCATTTATTGATACGATAAAAAATCATCAGTTTAATTAGCCATAAAAGCGCAAAATAAAGCCAAGAAGCTCCACAACTTTGTCGCACTTTCTTTATGACTTTGTGGTAAAACATACGCTTAAATAAAAGCTCAATAAAGTATCCAACCGTTTCAGTGTGCGACGCAACGATGCTAAATAGATATTTAAAAGGCTGGTTACAAAAAAGAAAAAATGAACATCAAACAAGAGTGGATTGATTATATCCATACGCTTCAAAACCATATCTGCACTGCATTAGAGCTTGCAGATGGGAAAGCTGTGTTTGTAGAAGATGCTTGGGAAAGACCAGAAGGTGGCGGTGGTAAAACGCGGGTGATTGCCAACGGCAATGTGATTGAAAAAGGGGGTGTTAACACTTCGGTTGTGGAAGGCTTGGTGACCGATACAATGCGTAAACAATTGGGTATTCAAGGGCATAAATGGTTTGCTTGCGGTTTAAGTTTGGTGATACATCCGTACAATCCTTTTGTACCAACAGTACATTGTAATTATCGCATGTTTGAGTTATATGATGAACAACAAAATGTGGTGGATAGGTGGTTTGGTGGTGGTACAGATTTAACGCCTTATTATTTGTTTGAAGAAGATGCTAAGCACTTTCATTTGACGTACAAAAATGTCTGTGATGGCTTTGATAAAGGCTTGTACGCAATGTTTAAAAACGTGTGTGATGACTATTTTGTAAACACACACCGTGGTACCGAAAGACGTGGCATTGGTGGCATTTTTTACGATCATCAAAAGCCTTCTGAAACAAAGGATATTAATTTTTGGATGAACTTTGGAAAAGCTTGTGGTAATGCGTTTACAGATGCTTACATACCAATTGTTGAGCGTAGAAAAAATCTGACTTTTACACCAGAAAATAAGCATTGGCAAGAGATACGCAGAGGCCGATATGTGGAGTTTAATTTGGTACATGATCGTGGTACTTTGTTTGGTTTAAAAACGAATGGTCGTATTGAAAGTATTTTGATGAGCTTGCCACCAACAGTGCGTTTCGAGTATAATTATCAGCCTATTGTTGGTAGCGAAGAAGATAAATTATTGCAAGCTTGTTTGCAGCCGAGAGATTGGGTTGGCGAGTTTGATATTGATGCAGATGCTTGGGCAAAAAAAGCGAATAGTTGTTAGAACATTTTGGTAACGAACAATAGTAATTCTATTTGTCTTCGTTGCGTCGCACACTGAAACGGTTAGCTCTTTTTTCAACAAATAAACTTTGGCTAAAGCTAATAAATACGAGTTATTTAACCCAAGTTTAAGCCTTAGGTTAAAGTAAGAAAAGAGGAAATGACTTTATCCAACGAAAAGAGTTAGCAGAATTTACAAATAATTAAAATCAACCGATTATGATTTTACATAGAAGGAACAGAATATTAAGACAATCACCAGCAATACGCAGCCTTGTTGCCGAAACCATTTTAACCCCAAGCGATTTTATTGTGCCTTTGTTTATTGTAGAAGGCGAAAATGTAACTGAAGAAATTGCGTCAATGCCAGGCTATTTTAGATACTCATTAGATAATACGGTAAAAGAAGTGAAAACCTTATGGGTAATGGGTTTAAAGTGTGTGTTGCTGTTTGTAAAATGTAAAGACGAGCTTAAAAATCAATATGGCACTGAGGCATTAAACCCAAATGGATTAATGCAGCGTTGCATTAAAGCCATTAAAAATGCAGTGCCTGAAATGGTAGTAATGACCGACGTGGCTTTGGATCCTTTTAGTTCTGATGGGCATGATGGGGTTGTAAAAAATGGTGAAATAGTTAATGATATTACGGTGGAAGTTTTGGCTAAAATGAGTGTGAGTCATGCAACTGCTGGTGCAGATTTTGTTGCACCAAGCGATATGATGGATGGTCGTATTGCCGCCATTCGTGAAGCATTGGAACAGAATAGCTTTACCAAAACAGGTATTATGGCTTATAGTGCAAAATATGCGTCTTGTTTTTATGGACCTTTTAGAGATGCATTAGATTCTGCACCAGGATTTGGTGATAAGAAAACGTATCAAATGGATTATTGCAACAGAACTGAAGCCGTGAAAGAAGCCATTATGGACGTAGAAGAAGGTGCTGATATTATTATGGTAAAACCAGCGTTGAGTTATTTAGATATTATTCGGGAAGTAAAGAATGCAGTGGAATTACCAGTAAGTGCTTACAATATTAGTGGTGAATATGCCATGATTAAAGCGGCCGCTAAAATGGGTTGGATAGATGAAAACAAAGCGATTTTAGAAACCTTAACTTCTATTAAAAGAGCAGGTGCCGATATGATTGCAACTTACTTTGCAAAAGACGTAATTAAATTAATAGGTTAAAACAAAAAATGAAAAATAACATCCTAAAAGATAAAAGTTATGCCTTTGCAATTCAGATTGTGAAAGCGTCTCAATTATTAATACAAGAACGGAAAGAGTATATCTTAAGCAAACAATTATTAAGGAGTGGTACAGCGATTGGAGCACTAATAAGAGAAGCAGAATTTGGTCAAAGCAAGGCTGATTTTATTAATAAAATGTCCATTTCTTTAAAAGAGGCCAATGAAACTGGGTACTGGTTGTCTTTGTTAAAAGATACAAATTATATTTCAGATTTAGTTTATTTACAGTTGTCCAATGATTGTAAAGAATTAATAGCACTTTTAGTTGCGACAGTCAAAACATCAAAAGCAAACTTGTGATTTTCATTTTTCATTTTTCACCTTTCATTTTCATCTATGTACGCATCCAGTAAAACATTATTCGAGAGGGCACAACTAAGTATTCCTGGTGGTGTAAACTCGCCAGTAAGGGCTTTTAAAAGCGTAGGTGGTACGCCTTTGTTTATAAAACATGCTAAGGGTGCTTACCTGTTCGATGTAGACGATAATAAATACATAGATTTTATAGCTAGTTGGGGGCCAATGATTTTAGGTCACGCTTACGAGCCTGTGGTAAAAGCCATACAGGAACAAGCGGTCTATTCAACCTCCTATGGCGCACCTACTGAGTTGGAAATTAAGATGGCTGAGTTAATAAAAAGTATGGTGCCAAATGTAGATTTGATACGCATGGTTAGCAGTGGTACAGAAGCTTGTATGAGTGCCTTACGTGTTGCTCGTGGCTACACTGGTAAAAATAAATTTATCAAGTTTGAAGGTTGTTATCATGGTCATGCAGATAGCTTTTTGGTAAAAGCTGGAAGCGGTATGGCTACGCTAAATATTCAAACCGTGCCAGGCATTACCGCTGGCGTGGCAAATGATACTTTGACTTGTGCCTATAATGATTTAGACGCTGTGAAAGTCTTGGTAGCAGCGAACGTTAATGAAATAGCGGCCATCATTGTAGAACCAGTTGCTGGCAATATGGGTTGTATTTTACCTGCCCAAGGTTTCTTAGAAGGCTTACGGAAAATATGCGATGAGAACAATATATTATTGATTTTTGATGAGGTTATGACAGGCTTTAGATTGGCCCGTGGTGGTGTTCAAGAAAAGCTAAAAGTAGATGCAGATTTAGTAACTTATGGTAAAGTAATTGGTGCTGGTTTGCCCGTAGGTGCATTTGGTGGTAAGCGACATATTATGGAAGTGGTAGCACCGTTGGGCAATGTGTACCAAGCGGGTACTTTAAGTGGTAATCCTATTGCAATGATTGCTGGCTTCACTTTGTTATCTATTTTAAATAATCAACCAGAATTATTAGAGGAATTAGATGCTAAAACCAAATACCTGAAAGAGGGTTTAGATAAGGTTTTAAAAGCATCTGGAACACCTTATGTGATTAATCATTTTGGGTCTATGTTAAGTATCCATTTTAGCGATAAACCTGTGACTGATTTTGCCAGTGCCGCTACCGCCAATAACGAGTTGTTTAAGCATTTTTTTCATGCCATGTTACGTAGAGGCGTGTATTTGCCACCTAGTGCTTTTGAAAGTTGGTTTTTGAACAATGCGTTAAGCTATGCAGATTTAGATGCAACTATTAAAGCAACTGAAGAAAGTTTGCAAGAGATATTGTAAAAAAATTAATAATCCTAGGATGGCATCGCAGCGTTTTCTGCCTCAAGATTTAACTTTAATTAGTCAGACGATGCGTAAAAAAGGGTATTAAGGTATTTTCGACATAACTAATTCAAATCTGCCGCAGAAAAGATATTGCCTTGTTTAATGTCACCAGTTTCGTAGCCTTTTTTAAACCATTACATCCGCTGTTGCGATGTGCCATGTGTAAATGCATCTGGTACTACGCGGCCTTGGTTCTCTTTATGCAAACGGTCGTCACCAACGGCGTTAACGGCATTTAAAGCCTCGTCAATATCTCCTTGCTGTATAATGTTCTCGGTTGCTTGTGCATAATGTGCCCATATACCTGCATAAAATCAGCCTACAACTCCGACTTTACACCATCTCTAAACAACACCAAATTGGGTTCGGTATAATTGGGTAATAATTTGTTCCAGATAATCTCTGTTTCCCTTAAGGTTACTTTGTTTAACGATGCTAATGTATCATCAAATGCTTTTGCTCGGTAGACATTTCTTGTTGGTTACTAACACTAGTAGATGACTGTTGCGGCAGATTAGAAGGAGTGCTGCCCAATAACACATAAATTACCGCAATGATGATATCACCAATGCCTCCACAAACGGCTAAGCCACCACCAGATATACCGCAACGGTCATCTACATTAGAACTTTCATCCCTACCTCTCCATAGCATAAATTATTATTTTAAAGCCTTATCCACTTGGGTATCGGCACTTTTATAAAATGATGATGATATATT